>NZ_JBVHGJ010000038.1:0-1016 GCF_055561875.1 Streptomyces sp. NPDC022552 | reverse complement strand
AGGTGGCGGGCGGTGAGTGCGCCCAGTGCGCCCGTGCCACCCGTGACAAGGACCGTGCCCTCCGCATCCCACTCCCGCGGCACCGACAACACGACCTTGCCCACATGACGCGCCTGACTCACAAAACGGAACGCATCCGCAGCCCGCCGCACATCGAACACCCGCACCGGCGGCAACACGAACACACCCTCGGCGAACAACCTCAGAACCTCGACCAGGATCTCCCCGATCCGCTCCGGCCCCGCCTCACCCAGATCGAACGCCCGATAGACGCACTCCCCCATGGACCCCGGATCACGCACATCCGCCTTGCCCATCTCCACAAACCGCCCACCCGGCACCAACAACCGAGCCGACGCATCCACGAACTCACCAGCCAACGCGTTCAGGACCACATCGACCCCACGCCCACCGGTCCGCTCCCGAAACACCCCCTCGAACGACACATCCCGCGACGACGCCAGACGATCCGCCCCCAGACCCGTCACCGCCCACTTACCAGGCGAAGCCGTCCCGAACACCTCCGCCCCCAGATGACGAGCCACCTGCACCGCCGCCATCCCCACACCACCAGCAACCGCATGCACCAACACCCGCTCACCAGCACACAGCCCCGCCAGATCAACCAACGCGTAATACGCCGTCGCAAAAGCGATCGGCACCGCCGCCGCCTCCACGAACGACCAACCCGCCGGCACCCGAGCGACCAACCGCTCATCAGTCACCGCCAACGGACCCATCGCCCCACCGAAGAACCCCAACACCCGGTCCCCCACCACACACCGGGAAACCCCCGGCCCCACCTCCACCACCACACCAGCGGCCTCACCACCCACCGCCACCTCACCCGGATACATCCCCAGCACATTCAGCACATCACGGAAATTCACCCCCGCCGCACGCACCGCAACCCGCACCTCACCCACACCCAACGGCTCCACCACATCCGGCGCCGCCACCAAAGCCACGTTCTCCACCGCACCCCGCACCGACACCCCCACCCGCCACGCCCCCTC
>NZ_JBVHGJ010000037.1:0-1375 GCF_055561875.1 Streptomyces sp. NPDC022552 | reverse complement strand
TAAGAGTTGTCCCGTAATACCGTGAGGCTGAGGGTCAGGCTGTGTCCAGGTCGGTGCCGATAGCGCCGGCTGAGCGAAGCGAACGCCCGAGGTCTCCGGTGAGGATGCGGGGGTGTCGCCGCCACCACCACAGGTCGGGGCCGGGGATCCTGTGGAACTGGTCGAGTGCTATGCCGTCGTCTTCGACGGTCGCGGCCTTGTACCGGTCGTCCAGAGCTTTGATCTGCGGGGTCCAGAGCTGGACGATGTGGTCGTCCAACAGGAGCCACGCCTCGTGCAGCCAGTTTCGGCAGTAGAGGTCGTTGGCGTACTCATGGATGTAGTCGCCGTAGCCGCGCTCGACAGCGCTCACCAGGGCGGCCCACGCGTTCACCCTTTCAGCGACGGTGAACGCCGTCCGCCAGCCGCGCTGGTGCAACAGCTCTCCGACCTCGGTTTCCGTAGCCACGGGTGTGAGGTTCTCATGCCGAATCCCTCCGGGCGACTGAGATGTTTCCAGCCAGAGGCAGGCGGCCTCGCAGTGTGATCAAGATGAGACGATCTCGCCGTGGCTGGTGTGATCACGGCGTCGGAGCCGTCCTGGATAGCCCCGTTCACCGGGCTGAGCCCGCGGCAGTTCGGCAAGCTGGTGACGGTTCTGCGGCACGGGGGTGCGGACGCGGTCCGCAGGGGCCGGCCGTGGAGTCTTCCACTGGGGGATCGGGCACTGCTGGTCGCGGCGTATTGGCGCACGAACCTGACGATGCGGCAGCTCGCGCCGCTGTTCGGGGTCTCGAAGTCGGCGGCGGACCGCATCATCGACCACCTCGGGCCGATTCTCGCGCTCCGACCCCGCAAGCGGTTCGCCAAGGACACCGTGCTCATCGTGGACGGCACCCTGGTCCCCACCCGCGACCACACCATCGCCGAACGGTCGAAGAACTATCGCTACTCCACCAACCACCAGGTCGTCATCGATGCCGACACCCGGCGCGTCGTCGTGGTTGGCCGGCCGCTCGCCGGCAACCGCAACGACTGCAAGGCGTGGGAGGAGTCCGGCGCCAAGGCCGCCGTCGGCAGGACCCTGACCATCGCCGACGGTGGCTACCCGGGCACCGGACTCGTCATCCCACATCGCCGAGAGCGCGGCCAGACCGAACTGACGGACTGGAAAGAGGAACACAACAAGTCCCACAAGCAGGTCCGGGCGCGCGTCGAGCACGTCTTCGCCCGCATGAAGACCTGGAAGATCCTCCGCGACTGCCGCCTCAAAGGCGACGGCGTCCACCACGCCATGCTCGGCATCGCCCGGATGCACAACCTCACCCTCGCCGGGTGACGGAAGGCAGCACTGGCCAACTGGCATGCCGTAGATCATTTACGGGACAACCCTTAG
>NZ_JBVHGJ010000036.1:0-2851 GCF_055561875.1 Streptomyces sp. NPDC022552 | reverse complement strand
TGGCCGATGAGGTGGTCGGGGGTGAGTCCGTAGGAGGTGATGAGGTGGTAGAGGGCGGTTTGGAGGGTGAAGAGGGCGGGTTGGGCGTGGCGGGTTTGGTGGAGGAGGGCTGCTTCGGGGGTGTCGGGGTGGGCGAAGATGATGTCGCGTAGGGCGGGGGTGTCGGGGGTGCGGGTCTGGTCGAAGTGGGTGCAGACGGTGTCGAGGGTTTCGGCGAAGACGGGGAAGGTGTCGTAGAGCTCGCGTCCCATGCCGGCCCATTGCGAACCCTGACCCGAGAACACGAAGGCGGTCTCGCCCCGCGTACGCGACACCGCACCCGTGACCACCGACGCCGACTCCTGCCCTTCGGCGAGGGACCGCAGACCCGAGACCAGGTCCTCACGTCCGGTGCCCAGGACCACCGCCCTGCGCTCCAACTGAGCCCGGCTGGTGGCGAGTGCGTGCGCGACCTCGGCGAGGTCGATCTCGGGGTTCCGCTCGATGTGGTCGAGAAGCCGCCCGGCCTGACCCGCCAGCGCCTGCTCCGACCTGCCGGACAGCAGCAACGGCGCGACCGGCAGCGGGGCATCCGACGGCTCCACGACCGGGACAGCGGCCGGCTCGCTCTCCGGGGCCTGCTCGATGATGACGTGGGCGTTGGTCCCGCTGATGCCGAAGGAGGAGACTCCGGCCCGCCGCGGCCGATCACCCTCGACCGGCCAGGGCCGCTGTTCGGTGAGCAGCTCGACCGCTCCGGATTCCCAGTCGACGATGGGCGTGGGTTCGTCGACGTGCAGGGTGCGCGGCAGCACGCCGTGGCGCATGGCCTGCACCATCTTGATGACACCGCCCACACCGGCGGCGGCCTGGGTGTGCCCGATGTTCGACTTCAACGACCCCAGCCACAGCGGCCGGTCCGCCTCCCGTCCTTGTCCGTAGGTGGCGAGGAGGGCCTGGGCTTCGATGGGGTCGCCGAGGCGGGTGCCGGTGCCGTGTGCTTCGACGGCGTCGATGTCGTCGGTGGTGAGGCCCGCGTTGGTGAGGGCCTGGTGGATGACGCGCTCCTGCGCCGGACCGCTGGGTGCGGTCAGGCCGTTGGAGGCGCCGTCCTGATTGATGGCCGATCCTCGCAGGACGGCGAGGACGCGGTGTCCGTTGCGTCGTGCGTCGGAGAGGCGCTCGACGAGCAGCAGGCCGACACCCTCCGACCAGCCCGTACCGTCCGCCGACCCGGCGAACGCCTTGCACCGGCCGTCCGGCGCCAGGCCGCGCTGCCTCGAGAACTCGACGAAGCCCATCGGCGTCGCCATCACCGCCACACCGCCGGCCAGCGCCAGATCGCAGTCACCCGCACGCAGGGCCGTGGCGGCCTGGTGCAGCGCGACCAGCGAGGACGAGCAGGCCGTGTCCACGCTGACCGCCGGTCCCTCGAAGCCGAAGCTGTAGGCGATGCGGCCGGAGGCGACGCTGCCCGAGTTGCCGCTCAGCAGGAAGCCCTCCAGGTCCTCGGGGATGTCGCGGACCCGGCTCGCGTAGTCGTGGTGCATGACACCGGTGAACACGCCGGTCTGGCTGCCCCGGTACGCGGTGGGGTCGAGGCCCGCGTCCTCCATCGCCTCCCAGGCCGTCTCCAGGAGCAGCCGCTGCTGGGGGTCGGTGGCCAGCGCCTCGCGCGGTGACATGCCGAAGAAGGCGGGGTCGAAGTGGTCGGCGTCCTGAAGGAATCCGCCGTTGCGGGTGTACGTCTTGCCGATCTGCTCGGGGTCGGGGTCGTACAGGTTCTCCAGGTCCCAGCCCCGGTCCTCGGGGAACTCCCCGACCGCGTCCACGCCGTCCGCGACCAGCTGCCACAGGTCGTCCGGCGAGGTCACCCCGCCGGGGAAGCGGCAGGCCATGCCCACGATCGCGATCGGCTCCGTGCCTGCCTGTTCCGCGGCGACGGCCCGCCTGGCGACGGCCGCCGGCCGCGCCGCCTGCGGTGACTGCGAGACCTCGGCCGACAGATGGGCGGCCAGGGCGGCAGGGGTCGGGTGGTCGAAGATCAGAGTTGCCGGCAGCCGAAGCCCGGTGGCGCCGTTGAGCCGGTTGCGCAGTTCCACGGCGGTCAGCGAGTCGAAGCCCAACAGCTTGAACGCCCGCTCGGGGTCGATGCCTTCGAGGTCCGTGAACCCGAGCACATCGGCGACATGCCCACGTACGAGATCGATGAGCGCACGCTCGCGCTGGCTCGCGGTCATGCCCGCCAGACGCTCGGCCAGCGGTGACGCGCCGTGGTTTCCGGCGCTCGCCGCCGTGCGCCGGCGTGCGGCGGGGGCCAGGCCTCGCAGCAGCGGCAGCGGTTCGGTGTTCTGCCGCCGCAGCGCGGCGGTGTCGAGGCGCGTGGCGGCGAGGACGGCGTCGTCGATGTGCAGGGCGGCGTCGAACAGCGCCATGCCGTCGTCGTCGGACAGCGGCATCAGACCCGAGCGCGCCATGCGCTTGAGGTCGACCTCCTCCAGATGGCTGCTGCCGGCGCTCGTCGACTCCCACAGGCCCCAGCCCAGCGAGACGGCCGGGAGGCCCTGACTCCGCCGGTGTTCGGCGAGGGCGTCGAGGAAGGTGTTTCCGGCCGCGTAGTTGGCCTGACCGGCCGTCCCCAGAAGCCCGGCGAGGGAGGAGTAGAGCACGAACGCGTCGAGGCCGAGGTCACGGGTGAGCTCGTGCAGGTGCCATGCGGCGTCGACCTTCGGCCGCAGCACGGCCTCCAGGCGCTCGGGAGTGATCGCGTGCAGGATGCCGTCGTCGGTGATGCCTGCGGTGTGGACGACGGCGGTCAGGGGGCGGTCCTCGGGCACGTTCTTGAGGGCCTGTGCGAGGGCGGTGCGGTCGG
>NZ_JBVHGJ010000035.1:0-3100 GCF_055561875.1 Streptomyces sp. NPDC022552 | reverse complement strand
CGGCAAGCTCACCGATCGAATGGCCGACCAGCACGTCCGGGGTCACACCCCAGGACTCCACCAGCCGGAACAACGCCACCTCGACCGCGAACAGCGCAGGCTGCGCATCGACGGTCCGGTCCAGCGCCTCGCCATCCTCGAACACGACGTCACGCAGCGGTCGTTCGAGGTCCACGCGTGCACAGACTGCGTCGAACGCGTCCGCGAACACCGGGAAGGCGTCGTACAGCTCACGCCCCATACCGACGCGCTGCGCACCCTGGCCGGTGAACAGCAGCGCCAGCCCGCCGTGCACGGCCTCGTCGCGGACCACGGACGGCACGGCCTTGTCCTCGGCCAGTGCGCGCAGTCCGGTCAGCAGCTCGTCGCGGTCGTCACCGAGCACGACCGCCCGGTGCTCCAGCGCCGCACGCGCCGTCGCCAGGGTGTGCGCCACAGCCGACGAACCCACCTCAGGACGCTCGGCCAGGAACGACCCCAACCGCTCGGCCTGGGCCACCAGCGCACCCTGCGACCGCGCAGACAACACCCACGGCCCCACAGCCCCCACCCGCACGGGAGCCACCTCAGGCGCCTCAGCGGCCTGCTCCAGGATGACGTGCGCGTTCGTACCACTCACACCGAACGACGACACACCCGCCCGACGCGGACGACCCGCCTCCGGCCAGTCCCGCGCCTCCGCCAGCAGTTCCACGGCGCCGGCCGACCAGTCCACATGCGGCGTCGGCTCGTCCACGTGCAGCGTCCGGGGCAGCACACCGTGGCGCAGCGCCTCCACCATCTTGATGACACCTGCGACACCAGAGGCCGCCTGCGTGTGACCGATGTTCGACTTCACCGACCCCAGATACAGGGGCTCATCCCGGTCCTGCCCGTACGTCGCGAGCAGGGCCTGCGCCTCGATCGGGTCACCCAACCGGGTGCCGGTACCGTGCGCTTCCACCGCGTCGACCTCGGACGTCTCCAACCCGGCCGCGGCCAGCGCAGCCCGCACCACCCGCTGCTGCGCGGGACCGTTCGGCGCCGTCAGACCGTTCGACGCACCATCCTGATTCACCGCCGAACCCCGCACCACACCGAGCACCTCATGCCCGTTACGACGCGCGTCCGACAGCCGCTCCAACAGCAGCAGACCCACACCCTCACCCCAGCCCGTGCCGTCCGCACCAGCCGCGAACGCCTTGCACCGGCCGTCCCCGGCCAGACCGTCCTGGCGGTCGAACTCGGCGAAGATGTCGGGACCGACGATCACGGTGACGCCGCCGGCCAGCGCCATGGAGCACTCGCCGGTACGCAGCGACTGCGCCGCCAGGTGCAGCGCCACCAACGACGACGAACACGCCGTGTCCACCGTCACCGCCGGACCCTCGAGCCCGAACGAGTACGCGACCCGGCCGGAGAGCACGCTCCCGGCCATGCCGGTCATCAGGTGGCCGTCCGCGCCCTCGGTGCGCCCGCCGGTGCCGTAACCGGACGTCGAGGCTCCGACGAACACACCGGTCGACGTCCCCTGGAGCGTGCGCGGGTTCATGCCCGCCCGCTCCAGCGTCTCCCAGGCCGTCTCGAGCAGCAGTCGCTGCTGCGGATCCATCGCGATCGCCTCACGCGGCGAGATGCCGAACAGCCCCGCGTCGAACTCGGTGGCGTCGTGCACGAAGCCGCCCTCGGCCGCGAAGGCTCCCGTCTCGCGGAGTGCGGTGAGGTCCCAGCCTCGGTCGGCGGGGAAGGTGGAGATGCCCTCGGCTCCCGAGGCGACCAGGTCCCAAAGGTCCTCGGGCGACCGGACTCCGCCGGGGAAGCGGCACGCCATGGAGACGATCGCGATCGGCTCGTCCGGGTCGGCTGCGACGCGGGGGGCGATCGCCGCCGATGTGTCGCCGGGCGCGGAGGAAGGCAGCAGCTCGGCGAGGTGGCCGGCCAGGGCCTGGGCGGTGGGGTGGTCGAAGACGAGTGTCGCGGAGAGCGAGAGGCCGGTCGCGGCCATCAGCCGGTCGCGGAGGTCGACGGCGGTTAGCGAGTCGAAGCCCAGGTCGGAGAAGGGCAGCTCGACGGGGATGCTGTCCGCACTCGCATGGCCCAGGACCGCGGCGGCACCGCTTCTGACGGTGTCCAGCAGCACGGCGCGGCGCTCGGCGGTCCCCTTTCCGGCGAGCGCGGAGATGAGGGGCGTGGACTCGGAGTCCGCCTCCGCCACGGGTGCGGAGGTGGACGGAGCCACGGCCTCGGGAACGTCGTCGAAGAGGTGGGTGGCGCGGCCCGAGCCGAAGGCCGGTGCGAAGCGCGTCCAGTCGGCGTCGGCGGCGACGAGACAGCCGAGGTCGCGGGCGACCGCGTCCTCCAGGATGGTCACCCCGAGCTCGGGCGGCAGCGGCGTCAGGCCGCGGCGGCGCAGGTAGTCCTCGGCGTTCTCCTCGACGAGCATGCCGGCTTCGGCCCACGGGCCCCAGGCCACCGAGGTGGCGGTCAGACCGCGGGCGCGGCGCTGCTCGGCCAGGCCGTCGAGGTAGGCGTTGGCCGCCGCGTACGCGGACTGCCCGCCACTGCCCCACACGCCGGCGATCGACGAGAACAGCACGAACATGTCAGCCTCGGGCACCAGTTCGTCCAGGTGCCGGGCACCCAGAGTCTTCGCCCGCAGCACCTCCGCGAACTGCTCCGGACCGACACCCACCAACGGCACGGTGTCCACGACACCAGCCGTGTGGAACACGCCGGTGACCGGATGCTCCGCGAGCAGCGCGGCGAGTGCCTCGCGGTCTGCGACGTCGCAGGCGACGACGGCCGTCGTCGCCCCGAGCGCGCCCAGCTCGGCAACCAGTTCGGCGGCCCCCGGGGCCTCCATGCCCCGCCTGCTGGTCAGCACCAGCTCGGTGACCCCACGCCGGGCTAGGCGACGGGCGACAGCCGCGCCGAGGGCCCCGGTCCCACCGGTGACGAGAACCGCTCCGGCGGAAGCGAACTTCCCAGGAGCATCAGAATGCGGCTCGACACGGGCCACACGTCGCGCGAAGGTGCCGGATGCGCGGACGGCGACCTGGTCCTCCGACCCGGCCAGCACCCGCACCAGACGCGAGCCCGCACGATCGTCCAGCACTCCCGG
>NZ_JBVHGJ010000034.1:0-3331 GCF_055561875.1 Streptomyces sp. NPDC022552 | reverse complement strand
CAGACGGTGTCGAGGGTTTCGGCGAAGACGGGGAAGGTGTCGTAGAGCTCGCGTCCCATGCCGGCCCATTGCGAACCCTGACCCGAGAACACGAACGCCGTCCTGGTGCGCGGCGTGACGCTGCCTCGCGTCACCCCGGACATCTCCCGGCCTTCGCCCAGGGCCCGCAGCCGATCCAGGACCGCTCCGCGCTCGTCCTCGTCGCCGAAGACCACGGCACGCTCGTCGAAGCGGGCGCGGCTGGTGGCCAGCGCATGGGCGATGTCGCCGAGGGCGACGTCCGGGTTCCGCTCGATGTGGTCGGCAAGCCGCTCGGCCTGACCCGCCAGCGCCGCACCGGACTTGGCGGAGAGCAGGAGCGGTACCACCGGCAGTGAAGCGGCCGTCCGCCCCCGCTTCGTCCCCGACTCCTGCTCGCCGGTCGGTTCGCTCTCCCGCTCGGCCACCGGCTCGGTCTCCGGGGCCTGCTCGATGATGACGTGGGCGTTGGTCCCGCTGATGCCGAAGGAGGAGACTCCGGCCCGCCGCGGCCGATCACCCTCGACCGGCCAGGGCCGCTGTTCGGTGAGCAGCTCGACCGCTCCGGATTCCCAGTCGACGATGGGCGTGGGTTCCTCGGCGTGCAGGGTGCGCGGCAGCACGCCGTGACGCATGGCCTGCACCATCTTGATGACACCGCCGACGCCCGCGGCCGCCACGCTGTGCCCGATGTTCGACTTCAGCGAGCCGAGGTAGAGGGGACGCGGAGCGGTACGTCCTTGTCCGTAGGTGGCGAGGAGGGCCTGGGCTTCGATGGGGTCGCCGAGGCGGGTGCCGGTGCCGTGTGCTTCGACGGCGTCGATGTCGTCGGTGGTGAGGCCGGCGTTGGTGAGGGCCTGGTGGATGACGCGTTCCTGGGCGGGGCCGCTGGGTGCGGTCAGGCCGTTGGAGGCGCCGTCCTGGTTGATGGCCGATCCTCGCAGGACGGCGAGGACGCGGTGTCCGTTGCGTCGTGCGTCGGAGAGGCGCTCGACGAGCAGCAGGCCGACACCCTCCGACCAGCCCGTACCGTCCGCGCCGGCGCCGAAGGACTTGCAGCGGCCGTCCGCCGCCAGACCGCGCTGCCGAGAGAACTCCACGAACCCGCCGGGATCCCCGTTGACCGTGACACCTCCCGCAAGGGCCAGCGACACCTCGCCCGACCGCACCGACTGCACGGCCTGGTGCAGCGCGACCAGCGACGACGAGCAGGCGGTGTCGAGACTGACGGCCGGCCCCTCGAACCCGTACGAGTACGAGATACGGCCCGAGGCGACGCTGCCGAGCTTGCCGGTCATCAGATAGCCCTGGAACTCCTCGGGCGAGGCCAGCCCGAGGTAGCTCTCCTCCGCGATGCCGACGAAGACACCGGTCCGGCTGCCCTTCAGCGTCGTCGGATCGATACCGGCCTGCTCGAACACCTCCCACGAGGTCTCCAGCAGCACACGGTGCTGCGGGTCCATCGACTGCGCCTCGCGCGGGGAGATCCCGAAGAACTCGGCATCGAACTCGGTGGCCCTGTCGAGGAACCCGCCGTGCCGCGTGTAGGACTTGCCGGGCTTGCCCGGCTCCGGGTCGTACAGGTTCTCCAGGTCCCAGCCGCGGTCCTCGGGGAACTCCCCGATCGCATCCACGCCGTCCGCGACCAACCGCCACAGGTCGTCCGGCGAGGTCACCCCGCCGGGATACCGGCAGGCCATGCCCACGATCGCGATCGGCTCGTTCGACGCGGCCTCGACTTCGGCGAGCCGCTCGCGCGTCTTGTGCAGATCGGCCGTGACCCACTTCAGGTACTCGACCAGCTTTTCCTCGTTAGGCATGGGCTTTCCGTATCTCCCGTTGCTGTGTGTGGACCGAGGGCAGGCGCCGCCGCCCGTGAGCCGGTCAGTCGGACGTGCGGCCGAGCTGCTTGTCGATGAAGTCGAAGATCTCCTCCTCGGACGCCGTGGCGATCTCCTGCGCCACATCGCGCGTCGCGGCGTCGAGGTCCGCGTCCGTCCGGTCCCGTTCGGCCGGCGCCGACGCGCCCCCGAGACGACCCGGCCCCCGGCCGGCCGGTCGTACCAGGCGTGCCAGCAGCTCGACGGCGAGAGCCGTCGGCGTCGGGTGGTCGAAGACCACCGTGGCGGACAGCGTCGAACCGGTCAGCGCACTCAGCCGGTTCCGCAGCTCGACCGCGGTCAGCGAGTCGAACCCGAGCTCGTGGAAGCTCGCTTCGGGATCGACGGCGGTCGCATCCGCGTGACCGAGCACGGCCGCGACCGCCGCGCACACCTCGGTCAGCATCTCCTCCTGCGCCTCCGCGTCGGGCAGCCCGGCAAGGCGCTGAGCCATCGACTCCCGGCCGCCTCCCGCGCCCGGGTCCCCGAACCCGCCCGCGCCGACGTGTGCGGCACGCCGCGACGGATCCACGACCCCGACGCAGGGCTCCGCGTCCTGCGCGAACGCGAACTCCTCATCGGCGATCACCCGGTAGACGAGCGAGTCGACATCCGCGACCGGCTTTCCGTCCTCGTCCGTGATGCGGATCGACACGGTGCTCTCCGCCTGCTGCGTCACCACGGCTCGTACGGCGGCGGCACCCGCGGCGTGCACCCGCACTCCGCTCCATTCGACGGGTACGAGACTGCTGCCCTCGGGCGCGCCGTCCCGCCGGCCGAGGACGACGGCCTCCAGCAGCGACGGGTGCAGCCCGTACCTGCCGGCCTCGTCGCGCGCCTCGTCCGACAGCCGCACCCGTATCTCCTCGCCCGGCCCGGACGGCGGACCCGCCGGTGCTTCGCCCGGCCCGTCGACGCGCACCAGTCCCTCGGCGACCGCGATCCACGCACCGTCCACATCGTTCGCCCGCGATGCGAAGACCGTGACGGTCCGTCGCTGTGGGTCGTCCGTGGGAGTCGTACGGGTCTGCAGCTGAAGGGTGGTGCGAGCGGGCAGAGCGAGCGGAGCTCGGACGGTGAGCCGCTCGAGCGTGGACCGCGCTGCGGGCTCGCCGGCTCCGGCGTGCAGGGCGAGCTCAACGAGCGTCGACGTCGGCAGGTGGGGTGTACCTCCAGACGTGTGGCTGATCAGGTGCGGATGCGTGTGGGTGGTGAGATGAGCGGTGTGGAGCGTGGCGTCCGTGCCCGCGATCCGGATGGGCGTGCTCAGCAGAGCGTGGGCGTTCCGGTCGGCGTCGGCCGGCTGAGGACGGGTGTGGGCGTTCAGCCAGTAGCGGCGGTGTTGGAAGGCGTAGGTGGGGAGGGGGGTGGGGTGGGGGTGGTGGGTGTGGGTGGGCCAGGTGAGGGGGGTTCCGTGGGTGTGGAGGTGGGCG
>NZ_JBVHGJ010000033.1:0-4983 GCF_055561875.1 Streptomyces sp. NPDC022552 | reverse complement strand
CGACCACACCGCACGCCTCGACATCACCGACCCCACCGGACAACCCGTCGCCACCATCGAACGCCTCGACCTCCGACCCCTCACCAAGGTGGCCGTGCGGCAGGCGGACGACGTGGTACGCGACGCGTTGTTCCGGGTGGAGTGGGTCCCCGCTCCGGGGGACGGCTCCGCGGACGGCACGGGTACGTGGGCTGTGCTGGGGACTGCGGAGGCGGCGGACGCCCTGGGCGCCACGGCACCCGTGTTCGCGGACCTGACCGCACTGGCACAGGCCATCGACGACGGCCAGACGACACCGCGCACCGTCCTCGTCCCCCTCACGGCCACCTCCGGCGCCGACGACGAACTCCCCTCCCACGCACACACCGCGCTCCAGAACACCCTCCGACTCGCACAGGACTGGCTCGCCGACGACCGGTTCACCGACTCCCGTCTGATCGTGGTCACCCACCACGCCGTCGCCGTCCACTCCCACGACCTCACCGACCTCACCCACGCCGGCGCCTGGGGCCTCCTCCGCTCCGCCGCCACCGAGAACCCCGGACGCTTCCTCCTCCTCGACACCGACACCCCACCACTCGCCCAGAGCCTGCCCGCCCTGGTCACACATCTCGACGAGCCCCAGGCCGCCATCCGCGACAGCCAGCTCCTCGTCCCGCGGCTCGCCCGCACCACCGCGACCGAGACCGAGCGCGACGCTGTCGACTGGAGCCGCGGAACCGTCCTGATCACCGGAGCCACCGGCACCCTCGGCACCCTCCTCGCCCGCCACCTCGTCACCCGACACGGCGCCCGACACCTCCTCCTCCTCAGCCGCCGCGGCCCCGACGCCCCCGGCGCCACCGAACTCCGGACCGAACTCACCGAACTCGGCGCCCACGCCGACCTCGTCGCCTGCGACACCACCGACCGCACCGCCCTCGCACAGGCCCTCAAGAACGTGCCCGAGGACCGCCCCCTGACCGCCGTCGTCCACACCGCAGGCATCACCGACGACGGCGTTCTGGCGGCCATGCCGGCCGACCAGCTGGCACGGGTGCTGCGCCCGAAGCTCGACGCCGCGTGGTACCTGCACGAGCTGACCCGCGACCTGGGCCTCGACGCGTTCGTGCTCTACTCGTCGATCGCCGGGCTTCTGGGGACGGCCGGTCAGGCCAACTACGCGGCCGGAAACACCTTCCTCGACGCCCTCGCCGAACACCGCAGGGGCCTCGGTCTGCCGGCCGTCTCGCTGGGCTGGGGCCTGTGGGGCCAGAGCAGCGATCTGAGTGGTCACCTGGACGAGGTGGACCTCAAGCGCATGGCGCGCTCGGGCCTGGTCCCGCTGTCCAACGACGACGGCATGGCGCTGTTCGACGCCGCCCTGCACGTCGACGACGCCGTCCTCGCCGCCAGCCGTCTGGACACCGCCGCGCTGCGGCGGCAGAACACCGAACCGCTGCCGCTGCTGCGAGGCCTGGTCCCCGCCGCACGCCGGCGCACCGCCGTCGCGGCGGACACCACCGCGAGCGGTCCCTCGCTGGTGCAGCGTCTGGCGGGTCTGACCCGCGAGGAGCAGCAGCAGGCCCTCACGGATCTGGTCCGCTCCCAGGTGTCCGACGTGCTCGGGCACTCCGGCGGCGACGGTGTGGCGGCGGCGCGGGCGTTCAAGGATCTGGGGTTCGACTCGCTGACCGCCGTGGAGCTGCGCAACCAGTTGCACACCGCGACCGGGCTGCGGTTGCCGGCCACCCTGATCTACGACCACCCGACCCCTGCCGCCCTGGCCGCCCATCTGCTCGACCAGCTCGCGGACGAGCTGTCGCCGACCGGGCCTCTGCTCGCCGAGCTCGGCCGTCTCAGGTCGGTGATCGGCGGTGCTGGCCTCGGCGGCTCCGCGCAGGCGGAGGTCGTCGCGGCCCTGCGGGAGCTGCTGACCACAGCCGGTGCTGCGCCCGGGGTGGAGCCCGGCGCGGTGCTCGGCGAGCCGGATGCCGCCGACGACCGCGACCTCGATTCGGCAAGTGACGAGGAGCTGTTCGCGCTCCTCGACGACCTCGACTGACCCCGCGTACCGGTCACGGCCGGACGCACACGCACACCGTTCGTAAGACGCACGAACTCGCCGGAAGCGCGGGTCCGTCATCCTGGGAGCTGAGAACACGTGGCTGATGAGAAGGAACTCCGCGATTACCTGAAGCGTGCCATCGCCGACGCACGCGACGCGCGCAGGAAGTTGCGTGACATCGAGGAGCAGTCGCGCGAGCCGATCGCGATCGTGGGCATGGCCTGCCGCTTCCCCGGCGGGGTGTCCTCGCCCGAGGAGCTGTGGCGCCTGGTCGCCGACGGCGTCGACGCGATCGGCGAGTTCCCCGACAACCGGGGCTGGGACCTGGAGAACCTGTACGACCCCGATCCCGAGCAGGTCGGCACGTCGTACACCCGCAGCGGTGGTTTCCTGAACGACGCGGACCAGTTCGATCCCGCCTTCTTCGGCATGTCGCCGCGCGAGGCGCTGGCCGCCGATCCGCAGCAGCGGCTGCTCCTGGAGACGGCCTGGGAGGCGATGGAGGACGCGGGCCTCGACCCCCACGCGTTCCGGGGCAGCCGTACGGGTGTGTTCTCCGGGCTGATGTACACCGACTACGCCACTCGTCCCGGCCTGCCGATGGAGGGCGTCGAGGGGTACCTGTACAGCGGCAGCGCGGGCAGCATCGCGGTCGGCCGGGTGGCCTACACCTTCGGCTTCGAGGGGCCGGCGGTCAGCGTGGACACGGCCTGCTCGTCCTCGCTGGTCGCCATCCACCAGGCGATCGCCGCACTGCGTGCGGGCGAGTGCGACCTGGCGCTGGCCGGGGGCGTCGCGGTGATGTCGACGCCGGTCGCGTTCGTGGAGATCTCCGCGCTGCGAGGTCTGTCCGCGGACGGCCGGTGCAAGGCGTTCGGCGCCGGCGCGGACGGTACGGGCTGGTCCGAGGGTGTCGGCCTGCTGCTCGTCGAACGGCTCTCCGACGCACGACGCAACGGACACCGCGTCCTCGCCGTCCTGCGAGGATCGGCCATCAACCAGGACGGCGCCTCCAACGGCCTGACCGCACCCAGCGGCCCCGCCCAGGAACGCGTCATCCACCAGGCCCTCACCAACGCCGGCCTCACCACCGACGACATCGACGCCGTCGAAGCACACGGCACCGGCACCCGCCTCGGCGACCCCATCGAAGCCCAGGCCCTCCTCGCCACCTACGGCCGCAAGCGCGCCACACCGCACCCGCTCTACCTCGGCTCGCTGAAGTCGAACATCGGGCACACCCAGGCCGCCGCCGGTGTGGGCGGTGTCATCAAGATGGTGCAGGCCATGCGCCACGGTGCCCTGCCCCGCACCCTGCACGCCGACGAGCCCACCACCATCGTCGACTGGGAATCCGGAGCGGTCGAGCTGCTCACCGAACAGCGGCCCTGGCCGACCTTGGAGGACCGCCCCCGCCGTGCGGCCGTCTCGTCCTTCGGGATGGGCGGCACCAATGCCCACGTCATCGTCGAGCAGGCAGACGCGTTCGGCCCGGACGCCGAGCCGGAGAGCGAACCGGCCGGAGAGCCCGCCGTGACAGCGGGCGCGTCGGCCGACCCCGGTGCGCTGCGGGCGGCGATGCCGTTCGTGCTGAGCGCCACGTCCGGTCCGGCGTTGGCGGGTCAGGCCGAACGGCTTGCCGAGCACATCGAGCGGAACCCGGACGTCGCCCTCGGCGACATCGCGTACTCGCTCACCGGCCGGACCGAGTTCGAAGAGCGTGCCGTGGTCGTCGCCGGCACGGACGACGAACCCGAGCAGGTCGTGGAGCGGCTGCGGGCGCTGAGCGAGGGCCGGGACGCCCGGGGTGCGTCACGGGGCACCGCGATGCCGCGGTCCAAGACCGTCTTCGTCTTCCCCGGTCAGGGCTCGCAGTGGGCCGGCATGGCCGTCGAACTCCTCGACGAATCGGCCGTGTTCGCCGAACGGTTCGCCGAGTGCGCCACCGCGGTCGAGGCTCACGTCGACTGGTCGGTCGAGGCCGTGCTCCGTGGCCGGGACGGCGCACCGTCGCTCGATCTCATCGAGGTCGTCCAGCCCGTGCTGTTCGCCGTGCACGTGTCGCTCGCCGAGGTGTGGCGCTCGCACGGGATCGTGCCCGACGCCGTCGTCGGACACTCCCAGGGCGAGATCGCCGCCGCCTGCGTCAGCGGCGCGCTCACCCTGGAGGACGCCGCCCGGATCGTCGTCGTACGTTCGCAGCTCTTCGCCGACGAGCTCCTCGGCCGGGGCGGCGTGGCATCCGTCGCGCTCTCCTCTGTCGACATCGCGCGCCGGCTCGAGCCGTACGGGGACCTGCTGTCGATCGCGGGTGTCAACAGCCCGAGCCTGGTCACGGTCGCCGGTGACCGTGAGGCGCTGGAGAAGCTGGTGGCCGAGCTCGTGGAGCAGGATGTACGGGCCCGGATGATCCCGGCGTCCGTCGCCTCGCACTGCGCCCAGGTCGAGCCGCTGCGCGAGCGGCTGCTGGAGCTGCTGTCGTTCGTCCGGCCGCGCACGGGTGAGGTGCCGGTGTACTCCTCCGTCACGGGCGAGACCCTGCGGGGGCCGGAACTGACGGCCGAGTACTGGTACGAGAACTGCCGCCGGCCGGTCTCCTTCGAGCCGGTCGTGAGGTCGCTCCTCGCCGACGGGTTCGACGTGTTCGTGGAGTCCAGTGCCCACCCGGTGCTGACCTTCGGTCTGTCGCAGACCGTCGAGGCGGCAGGTGCGGACGCGACCGTGATCGGGACGCTGCGCCGTAACCGCGGTGGCCTGGAGCAGTTCCGGACCGCGCTGGGCGAGGCCTACGTGGACGGTGTGCCGGTCGGCTGGGGCTCGTTCTTCGGGGGTTCGGGGGCTCGTCGGGTGGATCTCCCCCCGTACGCGTTCCAGCGCAGCCGCTTCTGGCTGGACGCCGCACCGACCACTGCCGGCGACGCCTCCGGACTCGGCCT
>NZ_JBVHGJ010000032.1:1912-5179 GCF_055561875.1 Streptomyces sp. NPDC022552 | reverse complement strand
TGAGGACAAGCCCTCGGCCTATTAGTACCGGTCAGCTCCACCCATTACTGGGCTTCCACATCCGGCCTATCAACCCAGTCGTCTACTGGGAGCCTTACCCTCTCAAGGAGGTGGGAATACTCATCTCGAAGCAGGCTTCCCGCTTAGATGCTTTCAGCGGTTATCCCTCCCGAACGTAGCCAACCAGCCATGCCCTTGGCAGGACAACTGGCACACCAGAGGTTCGTCCGTCCCGGTCCTCTCGTACTAGGGACAGCCCTTCTCAATATTCCTACGCGCGCAGCGGATAGGGACCGAACTGTCTCACGACGTTCTAAACCCAGCTCGCGTACCGCTTTAATGGGCGAACAGCCCAACCCTTGGGACCGACTCCAGCCCCAGGATGCGACGAGCCGACATCGAGGTGCCAAACCATCCCGTCGATATGGACTCTTGGGGAAGATCAGCCTGTTATCCCCGGGGTACCTTTTATCCGTTGAGCGACGGCGCTTCCACAAGCCACCGCCGGATCACTAGTCCCGACTTTCGTCCCTGCTCGACCCGTCGGTCTCACAGTCAAGCTCCCTTGTGCACTTACACTCAACACCTGATTGCCAACCAGGCTGAGGGAACCTTTGGGCGCCTCCGTTACCCTTTGGGAGGCAACCGCCCCAGTTAAACTACCCATCAGACACTGTCCCTGATCCGGATCACGGACCGAGGTTAGACATCCAGCACGACCAGAGTGGTATTTCAACGGCGACTCCACCATGACTGGCGTCACGGCTTCAAAGTCTCCCACCTATCCTACACAAGCCGAACCGAACACCAATATCAAACTGTAGTAAAGGTCCCGGGGTCTTTCCGTCCTGCTGCGCGAAACGAGCATCTTTACTCGTAGTGCAATTTCACCGGGCCTATGGTTGAGACAGTCGAGAAGTCGTTACGCCATTCGTGCAGGTCGGAACTTACCCGACAAGGAATTTCGCTACCTTAGGATGGTTATAGTTACCACCGCCGTTTACTGGCGCTTAAGTTCTCAGCTTCGCAACCCCGAAAGGTCACTAACCGGTCCCCTTAACGTTCCAGCACCGGGCAGGCGTCAGTCCGTATACATCGCCTTACGGCTTCGCACGGACCTGTGTTTTTAGTAAACAGTCGCTTCTCGCTGGTCTCTGCGGCCACCCCCAGCTCACGGAGTAAATCCGATCACCAGTGATGGCCCCCCTTCTCCCGAAGTTACGGGGGCATTTTGCCGAGTTCCTTAACCATAGTTCACCCGAACGCCTCGGTATTCTCTACCTGACCACCTGAGTCGGTTTAGGGTACGGGCCGCCATGAAACTCGCTAGAGGCTTTTCTCGACAGCATAGGATCATCCACTTCACCACAATCGGCTCGGCATCAGGTCTCAGCCTTGATGTGTGACGGATTTGCCTATCACACGGCCTACACCCTTACCCCGGGACAACCACCGCCCGGGCTGGACTACCTTCCTGCGTCACCCCATCGCTTACCTACTACCACCTTGGTTCGCCGGCTCCACCACTTTCCTTTCCCCGAAGGGTCCGGAACGGCTTCACGGGCTTAGCATTAATGGGCTCGATATTGGGCGTTTCAAAGCGGGTACCGGAATATCAACCGGTTGTCCATCGACTACGCCTGTCGGCCTCGCCTTAGGTCCCGACTTACCCTGGGCAGATCAGCTTGACCCAGGAACCCTTAGTCAATCGGCGCACACGTTTCTCACGTGTGTATCGCTACTCATGCCTGCATTCTCACTCGTGAACCGTCCACAACTCGCTTCCGCGGCTGCTTCACCCGGCACACGACGCTCCCCTACCCATCACAGCGGGCGTTGGCCCTATTGCTGCAATGACACGACTTCGGCGGTACGCTTGAGCCCCGCTACATTGTCGGCGCGGAATCACTTGACCAGTGAGCTATTACGCACTCTTTCAAGGGTGGCTGCTTCTAAGCCAACCTCCTGGTTGTCTCTGCGACTCCACATCCTTTCCCACTTAGCGTACGCTTAGGGGCCTTAGTCGATGCTCTGGGCTGTTTCCCTCTCGACCATGGAGCTTATCCCCCACAGTCTCACTGCCGTGCTCTCACTTACCGGCATTCGGAGTTTGGCTAAGGTCAGTAACCCGGTAGGGCCCATCGCCTATCCAGTGCTCTACCTCCGGCAAGAAACACACGACGCTGCACCTAAATGCATTTCGGGGAGAACCAGCTATCACGGAGTTTGATTGGCCTTTCACCCCTAACCACAGGTCATCCCCCAGGTTTTCAACCCTGGTGGGTTCGGTCCTCCACGAAGTCTTACCTCCGCTTCAACCTGCCCATGGCTAGATCACTCCGCTTCGGGTCTTGAGCGTGCTACTGAATCGCCCTATTCGGACTCGCTTTCGCTACGGCTTCCCCACACGGGTTAACCTCGCAACACACCGCAAACTCGCAGGCTCATTCTTCAAAAGGCACGCAGTCACGACCCATTGGGTAAACCCAATGAGCGACGCTCCCACGGCTTGTAGGCACACGGTTTCAGGTACTATTTCACTCCGCTCCCGCGGTACTTTTCACCATTCCCTCACGGTACTATCCGCTATCGGTCACCAGGGAATATTTAGGCTTAGCGGGTGGTCCCGCCAGATTCACACGGGATTTCTCGGGCCCCGTGCTACTTGGGTGTCTCTCAAACGAGCCGTTGATGTTTCAGCTACGGGGGTCTTACCCTCTACGCCGGACCTTTCGCATGTCCTTCGCCTACATCAACGGTTTCTGACTCGTCTCACAGCCGGCAGACTGTGAAAGAGAGATCCCACAACCCCGCATGCGCAACCCCTGCCGGGTATCACACGCATACGGTTTGGCCTCATCCGGTTTCGCTCGCCACTACTCCCGGAATCACGGTTGTTTTCTCTTCCTGAGGGTACTGAGATGTTTCACTTCCCCTCGTTCCCTCCACATGCCCTATGTGTTCAGGCATGGGTGACAGCCCATGACGACTGCCGGGTTTCCCCATTCGGAAACCCCCGGATCAAAGCCTGGTTGACGGCTCCCCGGGGACTATCGTGGCCTCCCACGTCCTTCATCGGTTCCTGGTGCCAAGGCATCCACCGTGCGCCCTTAAAAACTTGGCCACAGATGCTCGCGTCCACTGTGTAGTTCTCAAGCAACGACCAGCCACCCATCACCCTGCCGCGTACGACAAGTTCACTGGGGCCGGCATCGCGAAGATACAAACCTTACGGCCGTACCCTCAGACACCCAACAACGTGCCAGG
>NZ_JBVHGJ010000031.1:0-19225 GCF_055561875.1 Streptomyces sp. NPDC022552 | reverse complement strand
CCCACACCCAACGGCTCCACCACATCCGGCGCCGCCACCAAAGCCACGTTCTCCACCGCACCCCGCACCGACACCCCCACCCGCCACGCCCCCTCGGCGGGCGGTACGAGGCCGGGCCGGGCCTTCATCAGGCGTGCCGCGAGCACAGTGGTGCCGCGTACGGCGGTCTGCGGGTCGCCGGAGGCGACGGCGCGGGCGAGCGCCCGGTCGTCGTCGCCTTCGGCCGTGTCGAGGTCGACCAGCACGATCCGGTCGGGGTGCTCCGACTGCGCCGAGCGCACGAGGCCCCACACGGCGGCTCCCGCCACGTCCGGCAGGGTGTCGGCGGGGTCCGCCTGCACGGCGCCACGGGTGGCCACGATCAGGGTGGTGCCGGCGTACCGCTCGTCGGCGAGCCAGGTCCGCAGCTGTCCGAGCACCTCGGTGGTCCGCGCGAGCACGGCCTGCGCGTCGGTGCGGGCAGGCGCGTCCGGGCAGGCGGACAGCACCAGATGGGTGGGCGTCGGTCCGCTGTCGGCGAGGTCGTCGAGCGTGCCCGCCCTGGTGACGAGCGGCTCCCCGCTCCCGAACTGGGCGAGTCCACCGGGCTCGGGCCCGGCCGTCGGGACCGGCATCCAGTCCAGCTGGTAGAGGTCGTCGACCCGCAGCGGCTCGTCGCCGAGCGCGGGCGCCGGCCGGGTGACCACACGGTCCACGGTCACGACCGGGCTGCCGGCGGGGTCGACCGCCAGGATCCGGAGACCGTCCCCGCCGTCCGCGGGCGAGATCCTGGCCCGCAGGCCGGTCGCCCCGGACGCCCAGAGCACCACCCCGGTCCAGGAGAAGGGCAGGCCCGCCTCGCCGTCGTCACCGCGTACGGCGGCCGACTGGAGCGCGGCGTCGAGAAGCGCCGGATGGAGCCCGAAGCCGGTGGCGGCGCTTTCGGGCAGGGCGAGTTCGGCGAAGACGTCCTCGCCACGCGTCCACGCGGAGGTGACGCCACGGAACAGCTCGCCGTACTCGAGACCGGCGGCCCCGAGCCGCTCGTAGAGCTCGGTCGGGTCGGCGGGAGCGGCGTCCTGGGGCGGCCACACACCGACGAGTTCGGGGTCCTCGGCGACGACCCGGGGCCGGGGCGCGAGGACGCCGACGGCGTGCCGCGTCCAGGGGCGGTCGGGCCAGCCGTCGCCGGCGGCGCCGTCCTCGCGCCGCGAGTGCACGGTGACGCTGCGCCTGCCTTCGTCATCGGCAGCGCCCACCGCCAGCTGCACCTGCACGCCGCCGTCCTCGGGAACGGTCAGCGGCGCCTCCAGGACCAGCTCGTCCAGCTGCTCGGTGCCCGCCTGCTCACCGGCACGCACCGCCAGGTCCACGAACGCCGTGCCGGGCAGCACGATCCGGCCGTGCACGCGGTGCTCCGCGAGCCAGGGCTGGGCGACCGGGGAGAGCCGGGCGGTGAAGAGGTACCCGTCGTCCTCCGCGAGCGCGATGCCCGCGCCCAGGAGTGGGTGATGGGTGACGCCGAGACCGGCGGACGTGACATCGCCCGCCCAGGAGACCCCGGACGGCCAGTAGCGGTCGGCGGCGAAGGCGTAGGTGGGCAGCGCGATGCGCCGGCCACCACCGCGCGCGAACACGGCGGCCCGGTCGAGGTCCGCGCCGCGCGCATGGAGACCCGCGAGGGCCCTCAGCAGGCCGGTCGGCTCGTCATGGCCCGAGCGAAGGGCGGGGACGGCGGTGGCGTCCTCGACGACGTACGGGACGAGCGCGGAAAGGGTGCCGTCCGGGCCGAGTTCGAGGAAGGTGCGGATGTCGGTGAGGGAGGCGACCGCGTCGGCGAACCGGACCGGCTCACGGATCTGACCGACCCAGTACTCCGGAGTGGCCAGGTCCCCGGGGGCGGTGGAGACGACCGGGATCGTCGGAGAGTGGTACGTCAGCGACTTCGCGACGGACGCGAACTCGTCGAGCATCGGCTCCATCAGGTGCGAGTGGAACGCGTGGGAGACGGTGAGTCGCTTCACCCGTACGTTCTCCGCCCGGAGCCGCTCCTCCAGCGCGCCGATCGCGTCCGCGTCGCCCGAAACGGTCACCGAGGTCGGCCCGTTGACGGCCGCAAGGTCCACACCCTCGGGCAGCTCCAGCTCACCCTCGGCCGCCTCCACGGCCAGCATCGCACCGCCCGACGGCAACGCGTCCATCAACCGACCACGCGCCGACACCAGACGGCACGCGTCGTCCAGCGACAGCACCCCCGCCACATGCGCGGCAGCAAGCTCACCGATCGAGTGGCCCACGAGCACGTCCGGGGTGACACCCCAGGACTCCACCAGCCGGAACAACGCCACCTCGACCGCGAACAGTCCGGCCTGCGCATAGACGGTGCGGTCCAGCGCCTCAGCGTCCTCGAACACGACGTCACGCAGCGGCCGTTCGAGATCCACCCGCGCACACACCGCGTCGAAGGCGTCGGCGAACACCGGGAAGGCGCCGTACAGCTCACGCCCCATACCGACCCGCTGCGCACCCTGACCCGAGAACAGGAACGCCGTCTTCCCGCCGCGCACCACACCGGAGACGACCTGCGCCGAGGACTCCCCCGCAGCCAGCGCACGCAACCCGGCCGACAGCTCCTCACGGTCGCCACCGATGACGACAGCGCGATGCTCCAACGCCGCCCGCCCCGTCGCCAGCGAGTACGCCAGGTCCGCCGGTTCCGCCTGGGCGGCCACCGGCAGGAGCCGGGTCGCCTGTCGGCGCAGCGCGTCGGCGGAGCGACCGGACAGCGGCCACGCCACGGGCCCGGCATCGGCCCCCGCCGCGGTCGACTCCTCGTCGACGGGGGTCTGGGGAGCCTCCTCGATGATGGTGTGGACGTTGGTGCCGCTGACGCCGAAGGAGGAGACACCCGCCCGGCGCGGCCGCTCACCGCGGGGCCAGGCTCGCGCTTCGGTCAGCAGCTCCACCTCGCCCGCCGACCAGTCCACCTGCGCGGACGGCTCGTCCACGTGCAGGGTGCGGGGCAGCTGCTCGTGTCGGAGCGCCTGCACCATCTTGATGACGCCGGCGACGCCCGCCGCGGCCTGCGCGTGCCCGATGTTGGACTTGACCGAGCCGAGCAGCATCGGGCGTCCCTCGGGCCGGTCCTGGCCGTAGGCGGCGAGGAGTGCCTGCGCCTCGATCGGGTCGCCGAGCTTCGTGCCCGTACCGTGCGCCTCGACCACGTCCACGTCGGACGGGGAGAGACGGGCGCCGACGAGCGCCTGGAGGATGACGCGCTGCTGGGAGGGGCCGTTGGGGGCGGTGAGCCCGTTGGAGGCACCGTCCTGGTTGACGGCCGAGCCGCGCACCAGGGCCAGGACCTCGTGGCCGTTGCGCTCGGCGTCGGAGAGCCGCTCCAGCAGGAGGACGCCGACGCCCTCGGACCAGCCGGTGCCGTCGGCCGCGGAGGCGAAGGACTTGCAGCGGCCGTCGGCCGCGAGCCCGCGCTGGCGGCTGAACTCGGTGAAGACGCCGGGTGTGGCCATGACGGTGACGCCACCGGCCAGCGCCAGGGTGCTCTCACCGCTACGCAGCGACTGGCAGGCCAGGTGCAGGGCGACGAGCGACGACGAGCACGCGGTGTCCACGGTCACCGCGGGCCCCTCCAGGCCCATGGTGTAGGCGACCCGGCCGGAGATCACGGCGGTCGCGCCCCCGGTCAACTGATGTCCGGCGGTTCCCGGTTCGCCCGCCAGCAGGCGCAGATAGCTCTGGTCGTTGCTGCCCGCGAACACGCCGGCGCGGGTGCCCCGGACCGACTGGGGGTCGATGCCGGCGTCCTCGAACGCCTCCCAGGCCGCGCGCAGCAGCAGGCGCTGCTGCGGGTCCATGGCCAGTGCCTCACGCGGGGAGACACCGAAGAAGTCGGCGTCGAACGCGGTCGCGTCGTGGACGAATCCGCCCTCACGCGCATAGCTGTGGCCCTCGCGGTCCGGATCGCCGTCGAAGAGCCTGGCGAGGTCCCATCCGCGATCCGTGGGGAAGCCGGAGATCGCGTCGCGTCCTTCGGCCACCAGCCGCCACAGGTCCTCGGGCGTCTGGATGTCGCCCGGGTAGCGGCAGCTCATGCCGATGATCGCGATCGGCTCCTGATCGGCGGCCTCCCGGTCGCGCAGTTTCTGCTTGGTCCTGCGCAGGTCGAGCGTGACCAGCTTGAGGTAGTCCCGGAGCGTCTCGTCTTCTGCCATTTTCCCGGTACCTCCCAGGCTGCCGCTCGGCCACGGTCCACCCGGAGCCGCCATGCCGCGGGTGCCGTATTCAGGACATCCGCGTCCGCGACGCTATGGACGGCCCTGGAAGGCGGGCAACCCCTACCCGGTGGGACCGCCCCTTATCTCGCCCGCTCACGCCCCGGACGGGGCCGCAACCGCGGCCCGCCGCGGCCCACGGGCCCGCCACCGCGGCCCGCGGTGCTCAGCGCAGACCGACGGGGAACTGGAGCATCCCGCGAATGATGAACGACCCGCGTCGGCGCACCGGCCCGGCCCGGTGGATCCCCGGCACTCGGGCGGCGAGCGCGGCAAGAGCGGTCTCCGCCTCCATCCGGGCCAGCGCGGCGCCGAGGCAGAAGTGGATACCCGCCGAGAAGGCCAGGTTCTCCGGCCCGGGGTCTCGCGTGATGTCGAACCGGCCGGGGTCGGGATAGACCTCGGGGTCCCGGTTGGTCCCGCCCGCGCAGATCGCCACCTCCTCGCCGGCGGCGATCAGCTCGCCCTCCAGTTCGAGATCGGTGTGCGCGATCCTGCGGTACTGCTGCACCGGCGGGTCGTGGCGCAGGGTCTCGCGTACGACAGCGGGCGCCAGCGACGGATCGGCGATCAGCATGTCCCACTGCTCGGGGTTCTCCAGGAGCGCCAGGAGTCCGTTGCCGATCAGGTTGACGGTGGTCTCGGTACCGGCCAGCGGAAGGAACATGCACAGCGGGACCATCTCGTCCATGGTCAGCCGTCCGTCCTCGACCGCCGGGAGCAGATCGCTGATCAGGTCCTCGCGCGGGTCGGCCTTCCGCTCGGCGATGATGTCGTGGAACATCACCGTCATCTCCTCGATGGCCGCCGCCGCGCCCCGCGCGGCCTGGACGGTGGCCACGCCGTCGAGCAGGTAGGCCATGCGGCGGCTGAGCCGGAAGAACAGCTGCCGGTGGCGGGGCGGGATGCCGACCAGATCGCCGATCACGCGCAGCGGGAGCTGCTGGGCGAAGGCCCTCATGAAGTTGACCTGGTCGCGACCCGCCAGCATCTCGTCGATCAGTTCGCCGGTGAACCGCTCGACGTGCGGCTGCCAGTGGGCGAGCCTGCGCGGGTTGAGCGAGGGGGTGGCGAGCCGGCGGAGACGGGTGTGGTCGGGCGGGTCGAGTCCGAGCATGGAGTTGTCGAACTGCATGAACTCCGGGGGCTTGGCACCGTCTGCCGTACGGACGCCGAAGCGCCGGTCCCGCAGGATCTGGTTGGCGACACGGTGGCTGGCCGTCGTCCAGGCGCCGACCGCGCTGCGGTGGAGCGCCCCGCGCGCGCGGAGCTGCTCGTAGAGCGGGTAGGGACTGTCGGGGACCAGCAGGATGGCGGCGTACGGGTCACCTTCCTCGGCCGTTCTGCGCAGGTACTCCTGCACGACCGTCGCCTGGTAACGCGCTCTGCGCTCCGCCTCGAGTTCCGACATCCGTCACCCCACCGCGCGTGGGGCGGCCCGTCCGCCCCGACCGTCACGCTACGGCGAGACGCACCCCTAGCCTCAACCCCTACGTCCACGGGGTGCGCTGCGGAACAGCCGAACACCCGGTGAGACCCGAAGGGTAGGGGTTTCCGCCGGTGGTCGTACCTGCGTAGCTTCCGGTGAGGCTCAGCGTTCCGCGCCGACATCACATGAGCCCGTCGAGGCACCGGGTCGTGACAGTCCCCCGTCACGACCCGGGTTTTTCCCGCCCGTTTGCTCCGTGGGGGTCGAGGCAGGGCAAGGACGATACGTCATGAAGGCACTCGTACTCGCGGGCGGCTACGGAACCAGGCTGCGCCCGCTCACCCACACCGGCGCCAAACAACTCGTCCCGGTGGCCAACAAACCCGTGCTCCACTACTGCATCGAGACGCTCGTGGACGCCTCCATCACCGACATCGGCGTGATCGTGGGCGACACCGCCGAGGAGATCAGAACCGCGCTCGGCGACGGCAGCGCCTTCGGAGCCAAGATCACCTACATCCAGCAGGACGAGCCGCTCGGTCTGGCGCACGCGGTCCTGGTGGCCCGCGACTATCTCGCCGAGGACGACTTCGTCATGTACCTGGGCGACAACTTCATCATCGGCGGCATCCACGACCTGGTCCGCGACTTCCATGCCGAGAGGCCCGACGTCGGCATCATGCTGGCGCGCGTGGAGGACCCCACCGTCTACGGCGTGGCGGACGTCGCCCCCGACGGGCAGGTGATCCGGCTGGAGGAGAAGCCCCGGGACCCGGCCAGCGATCTCGCCGTCGTCGGCATCTACCTCTTCACCCCCGCGGTGCACGAGGCCGTACGGTCCATCGACCCGTCGGCGCGCGGCGAGCTGGAGATCAGCGACGCCATCCAGTGGCTCCTCGACCAGGGTCGTACCGTACGCTCGAGCATGATCAGCAACTACTGGAAGGACACCGGCGGCATCAACGAGCTGCTGGAGGCCAACCGCGCGGTGCTGGACCTGCTTGAGCCCTGCGTGGACGGGGACGTGGACGCGGAGAGCGAGATCATCGGCAGGGTCCGGATCGAGCCGGGCGCCGTGGTGTCGCGGTCGCGGATCGTCGGCCCGGCCGTGATCGGCGCCGGCACGGAGGTGACCGCCTCGTACATAGGGCCCTCGACGTCCGTGGCGGGGAACTGCGTGATCGACGCCAGTGAGATCGAGTTCTCGATCGTGCTGGAGAGTTCGTCGATCAGGGGCGTCGGCAGGATCGAGTCCTCGGTGATCGGCAGGGAGGTCCAGGTGACGCGCGCGGAGACCCTCCCGCGCAGCCACCGTCTCGTCCTCGGCGACCACAGCAAGGTACAGATCACGCCATGAGAATTCTCGTCACCGGTGGTGCCGGTTTCATCGGTTCGTGCTTCGTCCGGATGGCGCTCGGCCCTGAGGCACCCGTCCCGGTCTCGTCCGTCACCGTGCTCGACGCCCTCACCTACGCCGGCAACCGCGAGAACCTCGCGCCGGTGGCCGGGGACCGGCGGCTCGAGTTCGTCCACGGCGACATCCGGGACGCGGCGCTCCTGGGCAGGCTCGTGCCCGGTCACGACGCGGTGGTGCACTTCGCCGCCGAGTCCCACGTGGACCGCTCCATCGCGGGCGCCGGCGAGTTCGTCAGCACCAACGTCCTGGGCACGCAGACGCTGCTGGACGCGGCGCTCCGGGAGCGCACCCCGGCCTTCCTGCACGTGTCCACCGACGAGGTGTACGGCTCGGTGGCGGAGGGATCGTGGACGGAGGAGGAGCCGCTGCACCCCACCTCTCCGTACGCCGCGTCGAAGGCGTCCTCCGACCTGCTCGCGCTCGCGTACCACCGCACCCACGGGCTCGACGTACGGGTCAGCCGGTGCTCGAACAACTACGGCCCCTACCAGTTCCCCGAGAAGGTCATCCCGCTGTTCACCACGTCCCTGCTGGACGGCGGCACCGTCCCGCTCTACGGCGACGGGCTCAACGTGCGGGACTGGCTCCACGTGGAGGACCATTGCCGCGCGCTGTTCGCGATCCTGCGCGACGGGCGAGCCGGTGAGGTCTACAACATCGGCGGCGGACAGGAGCTGTCCAACCGGCAGCTGACGGAACGTCTGCTCAGCGCGTGCGGGGCGGACTGGAGCAGAGTGCTGGCGGTCCCCGACCGCAAGGGACACGACCTGCGGTACTCGGTGGACTCGGGCAAGATCCGGTCCGAGCTGGGCTGGTCCCCGCTCCACCGGTTCGAGGACGGACTCGACCGCACGATCGCCTGGTACCGGGACAACCGTGCCTGGTGGGAGCCGCTGACGCGTCCCCTGGCGGACGCCGCGCGCTAGCGGGCGCGGAGCGGCGAGCCCTACACGCGCCAGGTGCGCAGCAGTTCCGCGATGCCGGGGGCCGTGCAGCGGGGGTCGTACAGCTCCTCGGCCAGGGTGGTGAGCTGCTCCCGGCTGGGCTCGGCCGGGATCCCGCTCGCATGGAGGTACATCACCGCGACCGCGCAGGCCACCGTCAGGTTGGACCGCTCCAGCCAACGGCAGCGGCCGAGCGTGTGCACGAGAGCGGCGGCCCGGGCGTACGGACCCCCGTACACGGGCTGTTCGAGGAGCTCCGCGCGGTGCCGGGCGACCGCCGCCATGGGGACCCCGAGATCATCGGGGGCCGGGTCGCGGTGGCCGGCGCGTTCGGCGACCTCCAGGACCCACGTCAGGTCGACGTGGAGGGACATGCTCACGCAGCGGCGCCCCGGGACTTCCGCGCGGGGGCGTGCCGCTCGTTCAGGTCGGCTTCCAGGCCGGCCAGGAAGTCGCCGTGGGAGTCGATGAGGCGCTGGGCGGCCGCCATGCCGGCCGCCCGGGCGCCGGTGGTGTCCTCGGCGATAAGCCGCTCCACGTACCGGTTGAAGTCCAGGCCGCGGGCGGCTGCGGCATCCTTGCCGGCGGCGAGCACATCCGGCTCCAGCCGGAGCTGCGTCTGCTTCTTCGTGCTACCCATGCCCCACAAGGTAGCAGGGTGGTAGCAGGCGTGACAGGGGCAGGACGGTGCCGACGTCGTCGGGGCACCGTCCATGGACCGAGCCTCAGGGCCCCTCCGCGCGCCGGGCCGCCGCCCGGCCCAGGAGGAGGGCCAACTCGCGTACGGAGTCGTCGCTCCCGCCCCCCACCCCGAGCACGACCGCCGGCGGGCGGGCGCCTGCCGCGGCGGCCAGGCGGGCCAGCTCGTACGCCCCCGCTCCCCCGCCCGAGAAGGCGCCGAGCGCCGGCAGCCGCCCCTCGGCGACCATCGGGCGCAGCGCCTCGAACCAGGCGCGGGCGCCTTCGGGCGTCGGGTGCAGCAGGATCAGGGCCTCGGGCCCGGAGTAGAGCCGGGCGAGCCGCGCGTACCAGGCGTGGGGCGTGTCCGGTGAGGGCACCAGGCAGACGACCCCGCCCGTACCGGGCCGCAGGGTGACGAACGCCGCTTCCGGGTCCGTCGCGCCGGGGAGGGCGTCGAGGAGCCGGGCGACGGTCGTGACGTCGTCGGCCCGGTCGGGGAGCGCGCGCAGCAGACGGGCGCAGTGCGCCAGTACGCCGGAGGCGTCCGCGAGCCGGTTACGGTCGTGATCGACGGTCAGAACCAGGCCGCCGCCCTCGTCGTCGTGCGCGACGAGCGTGACCGGGAACGCGGTCGCGGCGCCCGTCGTCTCGGGGGGCTCCACGCGGACGCCGAGCGCGGCGAGCGAGGGCTGAAGACCCTCGGGGGAACGGCGCAGGCTCTCGAAGACGAGCAGGCTGTCCGAGGTAGGTGCGGAGGATGCCCCCCGCCCGGAATCGGCGTCTGACTTCACCCCCGAATCCGTCCAGCCGCGGATCTGGCCCGCCGACACCCACTCGTACGCCGTCAGGTCGATCGCCCGGTCGCGAAGGCGGGCCAGCAGTTCGGGCACGGTTGCGCACGGGTCGACCTCGACCGATACGGGCACCGGGTTGCACAGGGCGCCCGGCAGGCGCTCCACCCCGTCGAGCGGGATCCCCCGGCCCGTGACGGCGACGCTGAAACGCACCGGCATCGGCCCCGCAACCCCCGCCGCGCGGTACAGGAGCAGCGCCCACACGGCCTGGAGCGCCCCGCTCTCCGCGGCGCCCCACCGGGCCGCCCACGCCCGCAGGCGGGCCGCTTCGGCGGCGGTGAGCCGCAGCCGGGTCCGGCCCGTGCCGGACCCCTCGGCGACGGGCGGCGGCGCCGGGTCGGCGGTCACCAAGGACGCGGCGCCGGGCACCGGCGCCACGCTCTGCCAGAAGTCCCGCGCCGCGGTGAGATCCTGACCGGCGAGCCAGTGCGCGTGGTCGCGCAGGTCGGGGCGCCGGTCGCCGCCGGGCAGGGTGCCGCCGGCCACGTAGGCCCGGTAGAACGCCTCCAGGAGCAGCCGCACGCTCCAGGTGTCGAGCATCGCGCGGTGGTAGGTGACCAGGACGCGGGTGGGTGCCCCGGGCCCGTCGTCCGGGTCGACGGCCGGCGGGCCGCCGAGCAGAGTGACCCGCAACGGGCCCGGGGAGCGCGGGTCGAGGCCGCGCCGGCGGTCGCCCGCGAGGATGTCGGCCCAGGACGACTCCCTGGGAGACAGCCGTACCACCTCGGGCACGACCCGGTCGTGGATGACCACGCGGGCCTCGGCCGCGGCGTCGAAGGACGACCGCAGCACCGCCTCGTGGTCGAAGACCGACTGCCAGGCCGCGGTAAACCGTACGGTGTCCAGCGGCCCGTGCCACGTCCAGCTGAGCTGCTCGATCTGACGACCGGTACCAGGATGGGCGTCGGCGTCGGCAAGGAGCTCGCGCTGCAGCGGGGTCGCCGCGACGGAACGCGAAGGGGCGATGTGACGCGTCGCGGCGAGCGACCCGTCGCCGCTCTGCGCCAGCTCCTCCAGGACCTCCCGCAGTACGTCGAGGAGGTGGTCGACGGACTCCTCGGTGACGCCGTCGCGGGGAGCGGGGAGCCAGTCGAGCCCGAGCCGCAGCCGCCCGCCCGCCACTACGCGTGCGGTGAGGTCGAGCACGTACGGGACGACAGGCCGAGGCCCCGGCGACACGGACGCAGGGGTGAACCGCGCCAGTACGGGGACGAGTTCGCGCAGCACGAGCCGGAGCGCGGGGTCGGGCGCGTGTTCGCGGCACGCGGCGAACGAGGCGCGGCCGACGGCGGCGAGGCTCCGGGCGGCCCGGTCGACGAAGTCCCCGGCGTCCCCGCCGGGGGCGGCATCCATGAGGAGGACGGGCTCGGTCTCCGCGAGCGGCCCGACGGTCCGGGCGAGGGCGGGGCTGTCCTGACGACCGTCGGTGTGGACGTCGAACGACGCGTGTCCGGCACCGCGCCACCGGGCCAGGGCCAGCCCCACGGCTCCGGTGAGCAGCTGGACCGGAGTGAGGCCGAAACGGCCCGGCAGAACGTCGGTCAGACGCGCGGTGGCCGCCTTGCGCAGGACGAAGCCGGGGTGGCGGGTGGGGGCGGCGTCCGGAAGGGGGGCACGGGGACGGAACGCGGAAGCGGCGGCACGGCCCTCGGCGACCGTACGCCAACGGGCGGTCGTGGCAGGGTCGGCGGCCACGGCGGGCAACGAGGCGACCCATTCGGTGTACCGCGCGCCCTCCGCGCCGGGGGCCTCCTCACCCTCCAGCAGGAGAGCGCTGAGACGGGTCCGCAGGATCGCCGTCGACGCCGCGTCGGCGACGAGTTCATGGGCGACGAGCGCGAGCCGGCGCCGCTTGCGCAGGAGTACGGCCCCCAGGGTGCGGCCGGCCGCCGGGTCGAGCCGGCGGCTCGCTTCGGCGACGGCCGCCGCCTCGCGCGCCAGGCTGACGTCGGCGACGGTGCACACTGCCTCGTACACGGGCGGGACCGCGTGGATCCTGCCCCGGGCGTGCGCGCCGATCCGGGCACCGAGCAGGGGGTGCGACCCGACGAGCGCGCGCAGGGCGCTGTCGACCCGCGCCGGGTCGAGCGGTTCGGGTGCGTCGATCAGCACGACCGGGTGCCTCTCGGGCCCGGACTCCCCGCGCCGCAGCAGTGCGAGCTGGGCCGGACCGAGCGGAACGCCGGACGTGTCAGGGGAGGTGAGCAGATCCGCGACGAGCCCCGCCGGGAACGCGCTCCCGTCGGCCGTGCCCGCCACGTGCAGCAGATGATGGCCGGGCCCCAGCCGCTCCAGCCGGTGCTCCCAACGCCCCGACCCGGCCCGCGCCCCGGACCACCCCGTGGCAGCACGCTCGAGCACCGCCGCCACCCGCCCCTCGGTCATCGGCCCTCGCAACTCGAGCACCGGCGGGGCGTCGTAGGGCGGCCGCCCGGGGTCGACGACCACGGTCGTCGCCACCTCGCCCCGCGACGCGCCGAAGGCTGATCCGCTCGGACGAAGGGCCTCGGCACCGCGCCCGGCAACGACGTCACGGAAGTCGGCACCACGGAAGTCGGTGTGACGGAAGTCGATGTGACGGAAGTCGGCGTCACGGGAGTCGTCGCGGAAGTCGGCGCCACGGAAGTCGGCGTCACGGTCGTCGGTCATCGACACGTCGGGCTGTGACGGCCCTTCCTCCTCCCAGGTCTCGGTGCGACCGGCGCCGCGCCATCGGCCCCCGAAAGGAGGACCACCCCCTCGCTCCGGTCGCGTGCGCGGACTCCGGTCACGACGAGGGCAGACATCGGAGGATGGCAGACTCCCTCCCGGCACGGTAGTGGCCGGGGCGCGACATGCCGTTTTCCTCCAGCGACTCTGAAGCACGGCCCGGGCGGCTCTCGACCGGGCAGCGCACGCGCCCATCGCCCACTCAGCCCATAGCCCGCTCAGCGCACCGTCCGCGCGGGCCCCGGGACGGCGAGCACCCGTGGGGCGGACCGGGCCCAGGGGAAGCCGTGGTGCAGCTCCAGCGTCGGTTCCTCGCCGCCGTCCGCCATGATGGCGACGGCTGCCAGCACGCCCGGCACCGGTTTCAGCTCCAGGAACCGCCACCGCCACGCCACGTCGTCGTCGGGCGCCCCGAAGCCCAGCACCCCGCAGTCCTCGGCCAGGTCGAAGGAGAAGGTGTCGAAGGACAGACCGAGTCCCAGGCCGCGAGCCTTGGAGTACGCCTCCTTCAGCGTCCACAGGCGCAGGATCCGTACGTCCCTGGCCCGGCCGGGCTCCACCCGCGCGATCCACCGCCGTTCCTCGGGCGCGAAGGTGTCGACGATGGTGGCCAGCCCCTGATGGCCGCGGTCGAGCCGTTCGATGTCCACACCGATCCTGTTGTGGCGCACGAGCCCGAGGAGGTTGTACCCACCGGCGTGGGACAGGTTGAAGTCCAGCTCGGCGCCGCCACGCGGGAGCCCGCCCGCCGGCTTCTGCAGGAACGGCCGCCCGCGCGAGGAGCGCCAGATGACCGACTCGCTCTCGGGGATCCCGCATTCGAGGGCCAGGACCCGGCGCACGAGCACGTGCGAGACGAGGTACTGACGGCGGTCGCGCTCGAACAGGAACTGCTCGGCGGTCTCCTTCTCGTGCTCGTCCAGCCAGTGCGCGGCGAGGGTGGCGGTGATCCCCGGAGCCAGCTCGTCGTTCGGGCAGAACCACAACTTGACCGTCCTGGGCGCCGTTTCCACGGCAGTGTTCATCCGTGGCGCTCCTGGCGTACCGGTGCCGCCCCGTCGAGCTCCAGCCACAGCGGTCGGCGCAGGAACACCGAGGCGGGCAGAGGCGTCGCGGCGTGCCGACGACCGCCGGACGCCCCGCCCTCAAGGGCGACCCAGTCGACCTCCACCCCGGAGAGCCAGAGGCCGGTCACCTGCTCGACGTGGCCGCTCCGCCACAGCGCGGCCACATAGTCCGCGGTCTCGGGCAGTGCATTCAGGCCGAGCGGATCGGCGCGGCCGTCCCGCCGATCCCTGGTGTCGTCGTCCGCCGCGAACCGGCGCAGCGAGGCCACGAGTTGGGGGACGTCACGGACTCGGAGGGCGACGCGGCAGGGGTGGGCGGAGCGTACGGCGCGCAGGGCGCGGGCCAGCTCGGGCAGGTCCACGGCGGCCGGTCCGGAGCCGTCCAGCCAGTCGGCCAGCCGCCGCGCGGACGCGACGAGGTGCCGGGGCGTGGGCCCGGACAGCAGGACGTGTTCGTCCCGCTCCACGGCGTTCTCCGCGGCGTTCTCCACGGCATCCCGCGAGGCGGGCGCGAGCAGCGCCTCGACGGCTGCCCGCGACTCGCACGGGACGAACTCCTCGACGGCAAGGTGCGCCCGAAGACCCCCGAGCCCCTCTCCCTCGCCCTCGTCCTCGGTGAAGGCGACGAGCGCGTGCCGAGGCCCCTGCCACGGCCGTGCGTCGTGCCCGTCCCCCACGGGAGCGAGCACGCCGTGCCACAGCTGGAGAACGGCGGACGTCAGCGCGGCGATCCCGGTGGCGGCTCCGGCGTCGCCCACCCGGCGCACGGTGGGACCACGCGTCTCGCGCAGCCCGGAACCGGCGGGGGCGGCCGTCCGTACGGCTCCACCCGCCGACGTGGCACGAATGACGGCGTACACCTGGTCGCCGTCGGCCAGCGCCCGCCGCAGCGGCTTGAGCACCACCGCACCCACGCCTTCGCCCGCGCCCGTCCGCGCGCGCGACGGATGCAGGAGCAGCTCCACCGCTCCGGCAACGGCCGCCGCACACTCGCCGCGCCGCAGCGCCTGCACGGCGTGGTGCACGGCGACGATCCCGGACGACCAGCTCGTGTCGACGGCCTGGGCGGGACCGCTCAGGCGCAGCTGGGCGGAGAGGCGGCCGGCGATGCCCCAGTGCCCGCCGTGGGGCGTCCGGGGTCCGCCGCGTGCCCAGGACTCGGCGGCGAGCAGGGCGTAGTCGGCGGAGGCGGCGCCCACGAACACGCCGACGGCCCGCGGCTGTCCGTCGGGGGCGGCGAGAGCGTCGAGCCGGGGACCCGTACAGCCGGCGTCCTCCAGCGCCTCCCACGCGGTCTCCATGAAGAGCCGCTCCTGGGGGTCCATCATGCGGGCCTCGGCCTCGGTGAGCCCGAAGAACTCGGGGTCGAACTCGTCGACGGCGTCGAGGAAGTGCCCGCGCTCCCCGCTGGCGAGGAGCGGCGCTCCCGGGCGGTCCACCGGCCCCTCCGTCGCCGTGTCGCGGCCCTCGGTCAGGTTCCGCCAGAAGGCGTCGAGGTCGGCCGCCTGCGGATAGCGCCCGGCCAGACCGACGACGGCGACGACGTCGGTGTCGCTGTCGGCGAGGTCCCCGAAGGCACGCTCATCAGCGGCCTCGACGGGCGCCTCGGGCACCTCGGGCGCCTCCGGTGACGGAACCGCCTCGAACTCGCCGACCGCGAGCGCGCCGAGCAGCTGGGAAGCACTCCCCCGGTCCAGGGAGCCTTCCTTGTACCGGGTGAGGATCTCTCGTATGTCCATGGTGCGCGGCGGCCCCTCAGCCGCGTCGCGACAGCAGGGCGAGCGCCTCGTCGACGGTGAGCAGGTCGTCACGTACGGCGTCGAGGACGGCCTCGACGTCCAGGGGCGCGGTCCTCGGGCCGGTGATCCGGGCGATGTGCGCGGCGAGGGCGGCCGGGTTCGGGTGGTCGTACAGGACGCCGCTGCGCTCCTGGGTGCCGAAGACACGGTTGACGGCCGCCACGAACTCCGCGCCGATGACGGAGTCGACGCCGAGCACGTTGAAGCCGGCGCGCGCGTCGATGTCCCAGGGGTCGCAGCACAGGATGCGCGCGAGCTCCTCGGTGAGCACGTCGAGCACCTCGCGGCCGGGGCCCCCGGCGGGCCGTACCGCGGCGGCGGAGGCGATCCGCGGTGCGGCGGTGCGGCCCGCCCGCAGCTCGCGGGCCACGTGCCGGGCGAAGGACAGCGGCTGGGGATGATCGGGCAGCGAGCTGGTCTTGATGCGTGTCCCGTACCGGGCGTTGACGCCCGCCACGAACTCCGCGGCCCTAAGGGAGTCGAGGCCCAGGGAGCGGAAGGACTGCCGGGGGTCGATCTTCTCGGGCTTCAGCAGGAGCACGTCCGCGAGGACCGGCACGACGTCGACCGCGGGTGCCGCCGACACGCCGTCGGGCGGCGCGGCGGTCGGCGCGGCGGAACCGAGCACCGTTCGGGCAGGGGGCACGACGGCTGTGGGTGGCCGGCGGTCACTGAGCATGGCGTACTCCAAGGTCTCCGTCCCGGACGCGGGACGTGGTCAGGCGGCGGTGGTCGAGCGGGGCTCGAGTGACGCCGAGACGTGCGGAGAGGGGCTGGGCGGACCGACGGGAGGCGGATCGATACGGGGTGGAGCGGCGCGGGGCGGAGCGGTCCGGTAGCGGGTCTCGTCCCCCGGCGGCACGAGGGCCGACAGCAGGGGCTCCCACAACGCGCCCACGCGACGGCGGAGTTCGGCGCACGACATACCGGTCCCGGACAGCACCTCGATGCCACAGACGGTCGCGGCGAGCAGTGTCTCCGGCCCCTCCGGATCGGTCGCCCGGTCGGTGCGGAGCTCCCCGGCCTCGCGGGCGTGGGCGAGCAGTCGGCGTATCTCGTGGATCCACGCCGCGGCGACGTCGGTGGACGACGGCTGCTTGCCACCGCTCTCGGCGGCGATACGGAAGCCGGCCCGGATCACCGGGTCCTCGTACAGGGTCCGCGCCAGCCAGTGGGTCAGGTCGACGAGCGCCTGGACGGGTGAGGCCCCGCCACGCAGCTGTTCCTCGACGAACTCCCGCAGCATGGCGCGGCCGTGTTCGTCGACCGCTGCGGCGAGTCGGTCCTTGGAGGCGAAGTGGAAGTACAGCGCCCCTTTGGTCATGCCCGCGGCCGTCGCGATCTGTTCGAGGGTCGCCTTGGCATAGCCGTTCTGGTGGAACATCTCGGCCCCGGCACGCATGAGCCTGTGTCGGGTCTGTTCGGACCGTGCCTGCATCGGCGCGTTCCCCCCTTCCTCTTCTTCTCCGAGCGGGCGGTCGTCAGCCGACCCGGGCCACGGAGTCCCCGCCATGGGCGGCGAACGCCGGGGCCTCCTGGGCGAGTTCGGGGGTGGTCATGAGGATGGAGCGCTGAAGGCGCCGCAGCCCCACGGACGGCTCGAGACCGAGCTCGCTGACCAGGGCGCGGCGCAGGTGCTGGTAGACCTCCAGCGCCTCGGTGCGCCGGCCGGACCGGTGCAGCGCGAGCATGAACTGACCGTGCAGCGTCTCGTGGGTGTGGTGCAGGCTGACGAGGACGGACAGTTCGCCGAGCAGCTCCCGGTGACGGCCCAGCCGCAGATCGGCCTCGATGCGCTGGTCCAGCGCGCAGAGCCGGGTCTCCTCCAGGCGGCGGGTCTCCATCGACAGCTGGGCCCCGGCCTGTACGTCGGCGAGTGCGGCCCCGCTCCACAGCGACAGGGCCTCGCGCAGCTGCCGGGCCGCGCCCGACAGGTCACCCGCGTCCATGGCCCGGTGGCCCAGACCGGCGAGGCGCTCGAACTCGCGGACGTCGCTGGAACCGCCCGAGGTGTTCAGCAGGTAGCCGCCCGGCACCGTGACGAGGACGTCCTTGGCGGTGCGCGGCGGGGCGTCGGGGGCGTCGTGTGCGAGGGCACGGGTGATCATTTCCCGCAGCTGCAACACGTACGTCTGGAGCGTGGCTCGCGCACTGCGCGGCGGCGTCGCGCCCCAGAGCTCCTCGGCCAGGGAGGAGACGTAGACGACCTGGTCGGCATGGAGCGCGAGCAGGGCGAGCAGCTGACGCGGCTTGGGCGCCGTCGGCGTGATCGAGACTCCGTTCTCCCGAACGGCCAGTCCGCCCAGTACAGAGATGTCCATGGCGTCTCCCCTGTGCGCGCATGAGGGTGGGCAGTCCGAGCCCTGGCAGACCCGACGACTCGGCCACACCCCGAGTAAAAAACAGCACGGATGGTTTGTCAATTAAAAACCGTCCACGCCGTTTTAAATCTGGGGGACGTTCAGGGGTCGACCAGAGGTTCCCTCAGAGGTCGCTCAGAGATCGCGCGCGCTCAGCGGAGGCAGCATCAGATCCCAGAACCGCGTGACCGTCTCGTCGTCGAGCCAGGACCTGTCCCGCCCGCCGAGCACCTCGAAGCCCACCGTCGCCGCCACGATGGCCTCGGCGGCCCCTCGCGTCGACACCCCGTCGGCGAGCAGGGCCTCCTCCTCCGCCCGGCCCAACATGCCCTCGATCCACGCCTGCCACTCCCGGCGCGGATCGACACAGCCGACGACATCACTCCCGCCCGGCCCGTCCTCCGGCCCGCCGCACAGCGCGAACCCGGCCCGTACGACGACGTCGTCGGCGAGTCGCTTCACCAGCCCGTGCGTGGCGTCGACCACTCCCTGGAGAGGGCCGCAGGCAGCCTCGACGCCGTCGGTCATCCGCCTCACGACGTCCGCGGCCTCCTGCTGGACGGCCTCGGCCAGAGCGCGCTTGCTCGAGAAGTGGAAATGCAGGGCGCCGTTGCTGACGCCCGCCCGCAGGCTGATCGTGGAGATCGAAGCACGAGCGAACCCTTGCTCGGCGAACACCTCGGCAGCCGAGCGGATCAACGCCTGCCGGGTACGGGCCGCTCGCTCCTGCTTCACCATCACGTACCTCCTGGCCGCGCCGAGGTGGCGGCGGTCACCGACGACCGCCGCCACGCCCACCGCTCATCGCTCGCTCGTCGCCTACTGGGGTGGGTTGCCGTGTTTGCGGGACGGCAGGTCCGCGTGCTTCGTGCGGAGCATCGCCAGCGAGCGGATCAGCACCTCGCGCGTCTCCGCGGGGTCGATGACATCGTCGACCAGACCGCGTTCCGCGGCGTAGTACGGGTGCATCAGCTCGGCCTTGTACTCCTTGACCATGCGCGCCCGCATGGCCTCCGAGTCCTCGGCCTCCGCGATCTGCTTGCGGAAGATGACGTTGGCGGCGCCTTCGGCGCCCATCACCGCGATCTCGTTCGTGGGCCAGGCGTACGTCAGGTCGGCGCCGATGGACTGGGAGTCCATGACGATGTACGCGCCGCCGTACGCCTTGCGCAGGATCAGGCTGATCCGGGGCACGGTCGCGTTGCAGTACGCGTACAGCAGCTTCGCGCCGTGCCGGATGATCCCGCCGTGCTCCTGGTCGACGCCGGGCAGGAAGCCGGGCACGTCCAGGAGCGTGACGATCGGGATGTTGAAGGCGTCGCACATCTGGACGAAGCGCGCCGCCTTCTCGCTCGCCTCGATGTCCAGCACGCCCGCAAGCGACTGCGGCTGGTTGGCGACGACGCCGACGACCCGACCGTCGAGCCGGGCCAGGACGCAGATGATGTTGCGGGCCCAGCGCTCGTGGATCTCCAGGTAGTCGCCGTCGTCGACGAGCTCCTCGATCACCCTGTGCATGTCGTACGGCTGGTTGCCGTTCGCGGGCACGAGGTCGAGGAGAACCTCGGAGCGACGGTCGGCGGGGTCCTCGCAGATCACGGCCGGCGGGTTCTCGCGGTTGTTCTGCGGCAGCATCGACAGGAGGTAGCGCACCTCGCCGATGCAGGTCTCCTCGTCGTCGTACGCGAAGTGCGCCA
>NZ_JBVHGJ010000030.1:0-19494 GCF_055561875.1 Streptomyces sp. NPDC022552 | reverse complement strand
GCGCTCCTCCCGTACCTGCACGACAGCACGCCCGCCGTCCCCCTCCTGCGCCGTGACCGGGACGACACCGAGTCCGTACTCACCGCCCTGGCCCACGTGCACACCGCCGGCGCCACGCCCGACTGGGCCGCCGTGTACGCACCCTGGACCCCCCGACGCATCGACCTGCCCACGTACGCCTTCCAGGGCGAGGACTACTGGCTGCATCCCAGCCCCGGCGCCGGTGACCTCGGTGCCGCCGGGATGCGCGCCGGCGGGCACCCCCTGCTGAGGGCCGAGATGTCCCCCGCCGTCGGCGGCGGACTGCTGCTCTCCGGCCGCCTCTCCACCGCCGCCCAGCCCTGGCTGGGCGACCACGTCGTGCACGGCAGCACAGTGCTGCCCGGCACCGCGTTCGTCGAGCTGGCCCTGCACGCGGGCGCGTCCGCCGGGCTCGTACGACTCGACGAACTGACCCTGCACACCCCGCTCGTGCTGCCCGAGCGCGGCGGAGTGCAGGTACAGGTGCGGGTCGCGGCCGACGGCGCGGTCGACGTCCACGCGCGGCCCGAGTCCGACGAGGACGGCCCGTGGACCCTGCACGCGAGCGGTCTGCTCACCGGCGAGGAGCTCCCGCTCCCGGCCGATTCCGCGGCCGAGCCGCCCGCCGACGCGGAGCAGGTCGTCCTCGACGCCCACTACTCCGCGCTGTCGGAGGCCGGGCTGTCCTACGGCCCCGCCTTCCAGGGCCTGCGGGCCGCCTGGCGGTCCGGCGAGACGCTGTACGCCGAGGTCGCGCTGCCCGGGAAGGGCGCGGCGGCCGGGTACGGCCTCCACCCGGCCCTCTTCGACGCCGCGCTCCAGGCGCTCGCCGCCGGCCCGCTCGGCGAGGACGGGGCGGCCCGGGTTCCGTTCGCCTTCAGCGGCGTCTCGCTGTACGCCCCGGGCGCCACGGTGCTGCGGGTCCGCCTGACCCCGTCCGGCGAGGACGCGGTGTCGGTGGCCGCCTTCGACGAGTCGGGCATGCCGGTTCTGACGGCCGACGCGCTGACCCTGCGTACCCTCGGCGGACCGACCGCGCCGGCCGCCGCCCCGCTGTACGAGGTGGCGTGGACGCCGCTCGGCGCGGCGGAGACGCCGGCCGAGAACGCGGGACCCGACTGCCTGGTGGTGGACGACCCGGCGGAGGCGGACACGGCCGACGAGACCGGGCCGCTGGTGTGGCGGGCTCCGGCCGACGTGGTGGCGGTGCTGGCAGGGCTCCAGGGCTGGCTGGCCGGCGCACCGGCGGAGGTCACACCCCTCGTGGTCCTCACCCGTGGCGCCGTCGCGGCCGCCGACGGTGCCGAGATCACCGACCCCGAGCGGGCGGCGGTCTGGGGGTTGGTCCGCTCGGTCCAGTCCGAACACCCCGACCGGCTGGTCCTGCTGGACGCGGACACCGAGGACGGCCTGACAGAGGCCGTCGGGAGGCTGCTCGACTCGGGCGAGCCGCAGACCGCGCTGCGCGCGGGCCGCCTGCTGGTGCCCCGGCTCACCCGGCTGCGTACCGTGGGCGAGTCGCCCGAGACGCAGCCTGCCCCGGCCCTCGACCCCGACGGCACCGTGCTCATCACCGGAGGCACAGGCACGCTCGGCTCGCTGCTCGCCCGGCACCTGGTGGAGCGGCACGGCGCCCGGCACCTGCTGCTGACCGGCAGGCGCGGCGCCGAAGCCCCGGGCGCCGCCGAACTGGCCGCCGAGCTGACGGCCTTGGGGGCCTCGGTGCGGTTCGCTGCCTGCGACACCGGAGACCGGGACGCCCTCACGGCCCTGCTGGCCGACGTACCGGCGGAGCACCCGCTCACGGGTGTCGTCCACGCGGCGGGCGTGGTCGACGACGGAATGGCCGACACCCTGACGCCCGAGCGCCTGCGCTCGGTCCTCGCGCCCAAGGCGGACGCGGCGGTCGTGCTCGACGAGGCGACCCGGGACCTGGACCTGTCGTTCTTCGTCCTCTACTCGTCCGTGGCCGCCACCCTGGGCACCCCGGGGCAGGCCAACTACGCGGCGGCCAACGCCGTACTCGACGCCGTGGCGCAGCGCCGGGCGGCTCTCGGCCTGCCGGCCGTGTCGGTGGCCTGGGGGCTGTGGGCCCGTTCGAGCGCCATCAGCGGCCACCTCGACGCGTCCGCCCTCGCCCGCGCGAGCCGGCTCGGCGCGCCCCTGTCCGACGCGCAGGGGTGTGCCCTCTTCGACGCGGCGCTCGACGCCGCCCGCCCGCACCTGGTGGCGGCGGTCGTGGACCGGGCCCGGCTGCGTGCGGCCACGGAAGTCCCCGCGATCCTGCGCGGCCTTGCGGGCGCCACCCGGAGCTCGGCCGGACGGGCCGGCGGCAGGCGGGGCAGGGAAGGCCTCGCGGCAGCCCTGGCCACAGCCGCCGACCCGGCACGCCGACTCCTCGACCTGGTCCGGGCCGAGAGCGCCGCCGTGCTCGGTTTCGCGTCCGGCGACGAGGTGACGGCGGACCGCGCCTTCCGCGAACTGGGCTTCGACTCGCTCACCTCGGTCGAGCTGCGCAACCGCCTCAACACGGTCACCGGCCTCAGGCTCCCCGCCACCCTCGTCTTCGACTACGCCAACCCCACCGCCCTCGCGGAGCACCTGCTGGTCGAACTGGGCGGCGCCCGGGAGACCGCCGCGAAGCCCCGTGCGACGACGGCCCGCAGCGACGAGCCGATCGCCATCATCGGCATGGCCTGCCGGTACCCCGGCGGCGTCGCCTCCCCCGAGGACCTGTGGCGGCTCGTCATGGCCGGCGACAGCGTCGCGATGCCCTTCCCCGAGGACCGGGGCTGGGACCTCGACGCGCTCTACGACCCCGACCCGACCCGGCGCGGAAGCTCCGACGTCCGGCTCGGCGGGTTCCTCGACGGCGCGGGCGACTTCGACGCCGACCTGTTCGGCATCTCGCCGCGCGAGGCGCTCGCCATGGACCCGCAGCAGCGGCTGCTCCTGGAGACCTCCTGGGAGGCGTTCGAGCGGGCCGGCATGAACCCCGCCGGGCTGCGCGGCACCCAGGCGGGCGTCTTCGTCGGAGCCACCAACGTCGGCTACGCCAGCGGCGCGAACCTCCCCGAGGAGGTGGACGGCCACCTGCTCACCGGCATGTCCGGCAGCGTCGTCTGCGGCCGGATCGCCTACACCTTCGGTCTCGAGGGTCCCGCCGTCACCGTGGACACCGCCTGCTCGGCCTCGCTGGTCGCCCTGCACCTGGCGGTGCAGTCGCTGCGCAACGGCGAGTGCGACCTCGCGCTGGCGGGCGGCGCCACCGTGCTGGGGGCCCCGGACGTCTTCACGGAGCTGAGCAAGCAGAAGGGGCTCGCGCCCGACGGGCGCTGCAAGTCCTTCTCGGCGGACGCCGACGGCACCGGCTGGTCCGAGGGCGCCGGCATGATCATCGTCGAGCGCCTCTCCGACGCGCGGCGCAACGGCCGCCGCATCCTGGCCGTGGTCCGCGGCTCCGCCGTCAACCAGGACGGCGCCTCCAACGGCCTCACCGCGCCCAGCGGCCCCGCCCAGCAGCGGGTCATCCGGGCCGCGCTGGACGCGGCGGGCCTCGCGCCCTCGGGCGTCGACGCGGTCGAGGCGCACGGCACCGGTACGCGGCTCGGCGACCCGATCGAGGCCCAGGCGCTGCTGGCGACGTACGGCCAGGAGCGCGAGGACGACCAGCCGCTCTGGCTCGGCTCGCTGAAGTCGAACATCGGCCACACCCAGTGCGCGGCGGGTGTCGGCGGTGTCATCAAGATGGTGGAGGCGATGCGAAACGGCGTCCTGCCGCAGACCGTCAACGTCTCCGAGCCGACCGGGCAGGTGGACTGGTCCGCCGGCTCCGTCGCGCTGCTCACCGAGGCGCGGCCGTGGCACCGCGGGGACCGGCCACGCAGGTCCGCGGTCTCCTCCTTCGGGATCGGCGGGACCAACGCGCACGTCATCCTCGAAGAGGCACCGGCGCCCCGCGCGCTGCCGCCCGCCCGGAAGCAGGACGCCGCACCGGACACCGACGCGCCGGCGCCCCGCCCCGTCGCCTGGCCGGTCTCCGCCCGCACCACCGAGGGCCTGCGCGCCCAGGCCGCCCGCCTGCGCGCGTTCGCGGCCGAACGCCCCGGTCCTGACGCGGCGCAGATCGCCCGGACCCTGGTCACCGGCCGGGCCGCGCTGGACCGTCGGGCCGTCGTGGTCGGGCACCACGACGACCTCGACGGCCTGCTCGCCGGGCTCGACGCGCTCGTGTCGGAGACCTCGGCGCCCTCCGTGGTCCGTGGCACGGCGGTACAGGGGCGCACCGCCTTCGTGTTCACGGGCCAGGGCTCCCAGTACGCCGGTATGGGGCGCGAACTCTATGCCGCCCACCCGGCGTTCGCCGAGGCGTTCGACGCCGTGGCGGCCCGGATCGACATGGGGACGCCGCTCACCGAACTGCTCTTCGGGGACGGGGACCAGCTCGAGCGGGCCGGCAACGCCCACGCCGGCACGTTCGCCCTCCAGGTCTCCCTCGCCCGGCTGCTGGAGTCCTGGGGCGTCACCCCCGACGTGGTGCTCGGCCACTCCACCGGCGAGCTGGCCGCCGCGCACATCGCCGGCATCCTCTCGCTCGACGACGCCTGCACCCTGGTGGAGGCACGCGCCCGGCTGCTCCTCGGCCTGCGCGAGGACGGGAAGATGCTCGCCGTCGAGGCGCGCGAGGACGACGTGCTGCCCCTGCCCGACGGCGCCGACCTCGCGGCGGTCAACGGGCCCGAGTCGCTGGTCGTCTCCGGCGACGCGGACGTGCTCGACGCGCTCAGGGACCGCTGGCGGGCCGAGGGACGGCGCGTGAAGGACATCTCCGTCTCCCTCGCCGCCCACTCCCACCACGTGGACCCGGCCCTCGGCGAACTCGCCGCCGTCGCGGCCGGCCTCACCCACCACGAGCCCGCCGTCCCCATGGCGGCCACCGGCCCCGGGCAGCTCGAGACACCGGAGTACTGGGTCGAGCAGATGCGGCGGACCGTCCGCTTCGCCGACGCCGTGCGCGGACTCCGCGGGGTGCGGCGGTTCGTCGAGATCGGGCCCAAGGGCGGGCTGTCCGCCATGGCCCAGCAGCTGGTGGACGACGCGGTCGCCGTACCGACGCTGCGGTCCGGCGTCCCCGAGGCCGACGCCCTGCTGCACACGCTGGCCGGGCTCCACGTGTCGGGCGCGACGGTGGACTGGCCGCTGGACACGGTCGAGGGCGCCGATCTTCCCACGTACGCCTTCGAACACCGCCGGTACTGGGCGCTGTCCGAGTCCGGCCCCGCCGACGTGGAGGGCGCCGGCCTTGCCGGCGTGGACCACCCGCTGCTGGGCGCGGCGGTGGCGTCGGTGACCGACGACGGCCTGGTGCTCACCGGGCGCCTGTCCACCTCGGTCCACCCCTGGCTCGCGGACCACCGACTCCGCGGCACGGTCCTGGTCCCGGGCACCGCGCTGCTCGAACTCGCGCTGCAGGCGGCCCAGATGACCGGAGGCCGGCTCGTCGAGGAACTGACCCTGCACGCGCCGCTGGTCCTGCCGGAGCGGACGGCCGTGCGGTTCCAGGTAGTGGTCGGAGCCGAGGACGGCGCGTCCGGCGGCGGACGCGAGGTGGCGGTCTACGCCCGCCCCGAGTCCGACACCGACGGACCGTGGGTCCGGCACGCCGCGGGCGTACTCGCACCGGCCCTGCCGCCGGAGCCGGCGCCGCACCCGGTGTGGCCCCCGGCGGGCGCGGAGCCCGTCGACCTGGACGGGCACTACGCGCTGCTGGACGCGGCGGGCCTGGAGTACGGACCGGCCTTCCAGGGACTGCGGGCCGCCTGGCGGTCCGGCGACGTGCTCCACGCCGAGGTCACGCTGCCGGACCCGCAGCGCGGCGACGCCTACGCGGCGCACCCCGCGCTGCTGGACGCCGCGCTGCACGCGCTGGCCCTGGCGGGCCCCGGGGACGCCGGGCCGCCGGCACCGCGGCTGCCGTTCTCGTGGTCGGGCGTCGCGCTGCACGCGGTCGGCGCACGGACGCTGCGGGTACGCATCACGCCCGCCGGCCCGGACGCCGTGGCGCTCGACGCCTTCGACGACGCGGGCCTGCCCGTGCTGTCGGTCGCGTCGCTGACGCTGCGGGAAGCGACCGGGCAGACGGCCCCGGAACCGGCGGCCGACTCCCTGTTCGAAGTGGTGTGGACCGAGCTGGACGAGGGGGCCGGGACCGCCGCCGATGCGGCGTGCGTGACCGTGGACGATCCGGACGGCCTCGCCGAGGTGCCGCCGGTGGCCCTGTGGCGGGCGCCGTCCGACCCCGCCGCGGCGCTCGCCGGGGTCCGGGCCTGGCTCGCCGACGAACGCACGGCCGACGCGCGGCTGGTCGTCCGCACTCGCGGCGCCGTCGCCGCCGTCCCCGGTGACGATGTCGCCGATCCGCTCACCGCCGCCGCGTGGGGCCTGGTGCGAACGGCGCAGACCGAGCACCCCGGACGCTTCGTGCTGATCGACACGGACACCGACGAAGAGGCGGCGGCGGTCCTCGGCAACCTGTCCGGGGCGGACGAGCCGCAGGCGGCGGTGCGCGACGGCCGGGTGCTGGTGCCCAGGCTGAGGCGTTTCCGGCCCGAGGGCACGGACACCGCCGCACGGCTCGACCCCGACGGAACCGTACTCATCACCGGCGGCACCGGCGCGCTGGGCGCGATGCTGGCCCGGCACCTGGTGGCGCGACACGGCGTCAGGAACCTGCTGCTGACCGGCCGCCGAGGCCCCGACGCCCCCGGCGCCCGGGACCTGGTCCGGGAACTGGCCGAGCAGGGCGCGGACGCCCGCGTCGTCGCCTGCGACGCGGCCGACCGCCAGGCGCTGGCCACGCTGCTCGCGGAGATACCGGCCGAACACCCGCTGACGGGGATCGTCCACACCGCCGGTGTCCTCGACGACGGGGTCCTGGAGGCACAGACCCCAGAGCGGCTGGCCGCGGTGTTCGCGCCCAAGGCCGAGGCCGCCGTACACCTGCACGAGCTGACAGCGGGCCAGGACCTGGCCATGTTCGTCCTGTACTCCTCGCTGGCCGCGACCATCGGTGCCGCCGGACAGGCCAACTACGCGGCGGCCAACGCCGTGCTCGACGGCCTCGCCGCGCACCGCAGGCACCGGGGCCTGCCCGCCCTCTCGCTCGGCTGGGGCCTGTGGGCACAGCCGGGCGCGATGTCCGAGCACCTCGACGGCACGGCCGTCGCCCGGCTCACCCGGCTCGGTGACGCCCTCGGTGCCGAGGAGGGCCTCGCCCTCTTCGACGCGTCGCTGGCCTCCGATCGGGCCCACCTGGTGCCGACCCGCTTCGCCCCCGCCCCGGTGCGGGCGGCGCACGAAGTGCCGCCGCTGCTGCGCGCGCTGGTGCGCGTCCCGGCCCGGCTCCGCAAGGCCGGCGCGTCCGGCGCGGACCGGGGAAGCGGCCTGGCGGAGAAGCTGGCGGCGGCCGCCGACCCGGCCGGGCTGCTGCTCGACCTGGTCCGCGACGAGGTCGCCGCGGTGCTGATCCACGCGCCGGGCGAGCGGGTCGCCCCGGACCGGGCCTTCCGCGAGATGGGCTTCGACTCGCTCACCTCGGTCGAACTGCGCAACCGGCTCTCGGCCGTCACCGGCCTCAAGCTGCCCGCGACCGTGGTCTTCGACCATCCGGTCCCCAGGGCCCTGGCGGACCACCTGCACGAGCGGCTCGCCGGCACGGTCCGCGCCACACGGACGACCGTGCCCGATGCCGCCACCGCCCTGGCGGACCACCCGCACGAGCGGTCCACCGGCACGGTCCGCACCACGCGGACCGCCGCCTCCCCGGCCGCCCCGGCCCCGTCGGCGCAGCCTCCGGCCGGCGAGCCGATCGCCATCGTCGCGATGGCCTGCCGGTACCCGGGCGGGGTGGACTCGCCCGAGGACCTGTGGCGGCTGATGGCCGAGGAACGGGACGTCGTCGGCCCGTTCCCCGCCGACCGCGGCTGGAACCTCGGTTCCCGGGGCCGCGGCGACGCCATCCGGGCCCGCGGCGGCGCGTTCGTCGACACCGCCGGCGACTTCGACGCGGCGCTGTTCAACATCTCGCCGCGCGAGGCCCTCACCATGGACCCGCAGCAGCGGCTCCTGCTGGAGACCGCCTGGGAGACCTTCGAGCGCGCCGGCATCGACCCCGCGACCCTGCGCGGCAGCCGGACCGGCGTCTTCGCCGGCGCGATGGGATCCGGCTACGGCGTGGGGCTGCAGATGCCCGAGGACGCGGAGGGCCACCTGGTCACCGGCAGCGCCGGCAGCGTCGCCTCCGGCCGGGTCTCCTACACCTTCGGCCTGGAGGGCCCGGCCGTCACCGTGGACACCGCCTGCTCGGCGTCGCTGGTCGCGCTGCACCTGGCCGCACAGGCGCTGCGGGCCGGCGAGTGCACCATGGCCCTCGCCGGCGGCGTCACCGTGGTCGCGACCCCGGACGTGCTGATCGGCTTCAGCCGCCAGAACGGCCTGGCCGCCGACGGCCGTTGCAAGGCGTTCGCCGCCTCGGCCGACGGCACCGGCTGGGGCGAGGGCGTGGGCCTGCTGCTCCTGGAGCGGCTCTCCGACGCCCGCCGCAACGGCCACCCGGTGCTCGCGGTGGTCCGTGGCTCCGCCGTCAACCAGGACGGCGCCTCCAACGGGCTCACCGCACCCAACGGTCCTTCCCAGCAGCGCGTCATGCGCGCCGCGCTGACCGCGGCCGGCCTGGAGCCTTCCGAGGTCGACGCGGTGGAGGCGCACGGTACGGGCACGAGGCTCGGCGACCCGATCGAGGCACAGGCCCTGCTGGAGGTCTACGGCCAGGACCGCGACGAGCCGCTGCACCTGGGCTCGGTCAAGTCGAACCTCGGCCACACCCAGGCCGCCGCCGGTGTCGCCGGTGTCATCAAGACGGTCGAGTCGATACGGCGCGGCACGCTGCCGAAGACGCTGCACGTGGACGAGCCGACCCCGGAAGTGGACTGGTCGGCGGGCGCGGTGGAACTGCTCACCGAGGCCCGGCCCTGGCCGCGGACCGGTCGCCCGCGCAGGGCGGGCGTGTCCTCGTTCGGGATCAGCGGCACCAACGCCCACGTCCTCATCGAGGAGGCCCCGCACGAGAAGCAGGCGGAGCAGGCCGCACCGCCGGAGCCGGGCGCGGCGCCCGCCGTGCTGCCCTGGCTGCTCTCCGCCGGCTCGGCCGCCGCCCTGCGCGGCCAGGCCGCGCGGCTGCTCGCCTTCGCCGACGCGCACCCGGAGACCTCGGCCGAGGACATCGCCCGCGCCCTCACCGGCTCGCGGGCCCAGCTCGCGCACCGCGCGGCGCTGCTCGGCGCCGACCGGGAGGCGCTGCTCGCCGCGCTCCGCGCCTTCACCGAGGGCGCCCCGGGCGCCCCCACCGGCAGGGCGGACGAGTCCCGCACCGCGTTCCTCTTCGCCGGCCAGGGCGCGCAGCGCGCCGGCATGGGCCGTGAACTGTACGACACGTACCCGGTGTTCGCCGGGGCCTTCGACGCCGTCTGCGACCGGCTGGAGCTCGGCCGGCCCCTGCGGGACGTGGTGTTCGGCACCGACGACGACATCCTGGCCCGGACCGAGTACACCCAGCCCGCGCTCTTCGCGCTGGAAGTGGCGCTCTTCCGGCTCGTGGAGTCGTGGGGCGTACGACCGGGCGTGCTGGTCGGCCACTCGATCGGCGAGCTGGCCGCCGCGCACGTCGCCGGCGTGCTGTCACTGGACGACGCGTGCACGCTGGTGGCGGCCCGGTCCCGGCTGATGCAGGCGCTGCCCGAAGGGGGCGCCATGCTCGCGGTCGAGGCCGCCGAGGACGAGATCACGCTGCCCGACGGCGTGGACCTCGCGGCGGTCAACGGCCCGAAGGCGCTGACCGTCTCGGGCGACGAGGAGGAGATCGCCGGCTGCGAGGAGCGCTGGCGGGCTGAGGGCCGTAAGGTCCGGCGGCTCGTCGTCTCGCACGCCTTCCACTCGCACCGCATGCAGCCGATGCTCGACGCGTTCCGCGAGATCGCCGGGCAACTGACGTACCACGCACCGCGCATCCCGCTGATCTGCACGGCACCCGGCGACCCGGCCACCCCCGAGTACTGGGTGCGCCAGGTCCGCGAGCCGGTCCGGTTCGCCGACGCCGTCGCCGAACTGTGGCGCCGGGACGTCGGTACCTGCCTGGAGCTCGGCCCGGACGGCGTGCTCACCGCGCTGGCCCGCGCCACCGCCGGCCAGGACGTCGTCGCCGTACCCGCGCTGCGGCCCGGCCGCGCCGAGCCGGTCACGCTGCTGACCGCTGTGGCCGCCGCGCACACCCGCGGCACCCGCGTGGACTGGCAGGCCGTCCTCGGCACCGGCCCCCGGGCCGCACTGCCCACCTACGCGTTCGACCGGACGCGCTACTGGCCCGAGGCCCGCACCGCGGAATCCGGCCCGGCCGACACCGAGTTCTGGGACGCCGTCGACTCCGGCGACCTCGGAGCCCTGGCCGGAATGGACCCCGGCACGGCCGCCGCACTGGCCGAGGCACTGCCCGCGCTCGCCGCCTGGCGCCGCACCCGCATGCTGCGCGAGGCCGCGGCCGACTGGCGGTACCGCGTCGAGTGGACGGACGTCCTCCCGGCGGCCCGCCCCGCCGGCGGACACTGGCTCGTCGCCGCCGCACGCGAGGACACCGACCGTGCCGCGGCCGTGGCCGCAGCGCTGCGGGACAGCGGCGCCGGGGCGACCGTCTGCCCGCCGGACGAACTGCCCGCGGCAGACCCCGCCGACGGAGTGCTGCTGCTCTCCGACGACCCGGAGACCGTCCTCACCGTGGTGCGCACCGGACTCGGCTCGCCCCTGTGGTGCGTGACGACGTCGGCGGTCGGTACCGGCGACTCCGTGGCCGACCCCCGCGCGGCCCAGGTGTGGGGTCTGGGCCGGGTCGCGGCCCTCGAACTGCCGCGCCGCTGGGGCGGTCTCATCGACCTGCCCGAGCGGCCCGGTGTGGACACCCTGGCCCTGATCCCCGCCGTCCTCGGCGGTACGGAGGACCAGGTGGCGCTCCGCGGCGGCCGGGTCATGGCCCGCCGCCTGGGCCGCGCACCGCTGGCGCCCGGCGGGGCGTGGACCCCGGCGGGCACCACGCTCATCACCGGCGGCACCGGCGCCCTCGGCGGGCACGTCGCCCGCCTGCTCGCCAGGCAGGGGGCCGAGAAGCTGGTCCTCACCAGCAGGTCGGGGTCCCGGGCGCCGGGCGCCGCGACCCTGGTGGCGGCACTCGCGGACCTGGGCTGCACGGCCGTCGTGGAAGCGTGCGACGTCGCCGACCGCGACGACCTCGCCGCCCTGCTGGCCGCGCACCCGGTCCGGGCGGTGGTGCACACCGCCGGCACCGACACCGCCCGTCCCCTCCGGGACCTCGATGCGGACACCTTCCGCGAGGTCCTCCGGGCCAAGGTCGACGGAGCCCGCAACCTCGACGAACTCCTCCCCGAGGCCGAGCAGTTCGTCCTGTTCTCGTCCATCGCCGGGGTGTGGGGGAGCGGGGAGCAGGCGGCGTACGCGGCCGGTAACGCCTCCCTGGACGCGCTCGCCGAACGCCGCCGCGCCCAGGGCCGCGCAGCCCTCTCCCTCGCCTGGGGCCCCTGGGCCGGGGAGGGCATGGCCGCGGCCGGACTCGGCGGAGCCGACGGCGATGCCGCCGCCTACCTCGCCCGGCGCGGACTGACCGCGATGGAACCCGAGACGGCCTTGCGTGCCCTGTCCGACGCGCTCAGCGCGCAGGACACCTGCGTGACGGTCGCCGACGTGGACTGGAGCCGCTTCCTGCCCGCCTTCACGGCCGGCCGACCCGCGCCGCTGTTCGCCCCGCTCACCAGCGACGGGGCCGGAGAGGAGCAGGCGGCGGAGGAAGGACTCACCGCGTACGCCGCCGGACTGGCCGGCTTCTCCCCGGCCCGGCGCGAACGGGCCCTCCTCGACCTGGTGCGCCGTCAGGTCGCCGACGTGCTCGGCCACCAGGGAGTGGACGGCATCGCCGCGAGGAGCGGCTTCGCCGACCTCGGGTTCGACTCGCTGACCGCCGTCGAGATCCGGGGGAGGATCGCCGCAGCCACCGGACTGGGGCTCCCCAACTCGATGATCTTCGACTACCCGACCCCCGCCGCACTCGCCGCCCACCTGTCGGAGGAGATCGCGGCGGAGGCCGCCCCCACCGCGGACCCGGCCCCGGCCCCCGCCGCGGACATCCCCGCGGACGGCCCCGAAGAGGGTCCGTCGGAGGGCGACATCGACCTGATGGACCTCGACGCCCTCATCCAGACGGCCTTCGAGAATCCGGAGGAGTGAACCCTCTTTCCGCCTGCTCGAACACCCCCGCAATGCCACCTGCCGGCCCGGCCCCCTAAGGGGTCGGGCTAGGGGTTGTCCGCGACTCGGCGCCGTTCGTAGGCTCAGCGAGAGTTTCCGCACGGAATTCCCCTGCCGAAATTACCCATTCGGTGTCGGAGAAACTTCAGGCGAAATTCTGTTGTCGCGCGGGCATGGTAATTCAGCGAAATTCCGCCGCGAAAGTGTGCTGCGGGTCCGGAGAAGGTGGCATCGAGTGGCCGACGACCAGAAGTATCTCGACTATCTCAGGCGGCTCACCGCGGACCTGCGGCAGACCCGGCGCCGCCTGCGGATCGCCGAGGCGCGCGGGAGCGAGCCCGTGGCGGTCGTCGGCATGGCCTGCCGCTACCCCGGGGAGGTGCGCTCCCCGGAGGACCTCTGGGACATGGTCTCCTCTGGCCGCGACGGCATCTCCGCCTTCCCCGTGGACCGCGGCTGGGACACCGCCGCCATCTATGACGAAGCCCCGGACGCCGCCGGCACCACCTATGTGCGCGAGGGCGGCTTCGTCCACGAGGCAGGCGACTTCGACGCCGGACTGTTCAACATCTCGCCGCGCGAGGCGCTCGCCATGGACCCGCAGCAGCGGCTGTTCCTGGAGACCTCCTGGGAGGCCCTGGAGCGCGCGGGCGTCGACCCGCTGTCCCTGCGCGGCAGCCGCACCGGCGTCTTCGTCGGCTCCTCATCGTCCGCCTACGGTGCCGGGCTGCGTGCCCTGCCCCAGGGAGTGGAAGGGCACCTGCTGACCGGCAGCGCGCCCAGCGTCGTCTCCGGGCGTGTCGCATACGCCCTGGGCCTGGAAGGGCCCGCCGTCACCGTGGACACCGCCTGCTCGTCGTCGCTGGTGGCGACCCACCTCGCCGTGCAGGCACTGCGGTCGGGCGAGTGCGACGCTGCCCTCGCGGGCGGCGTGACCGTGATGACCAGCCCGGGCATCTTCACCGAGTTCAGCCGCCAGCGAGGCCTCGCCGCCGACGGCCGCTGCAAGCCGTTCTCCGCGGACGCCGACGGCACCGGATGGGCCGAGGGCTCAGGTGTGATCGTCCTCCGCCGCCTGGCCGACGCGAAGCGGCGCGGCGACCGCATCCTGGCGGTCATCCGGGGCTCCGCCGTCAACCAGGACGGTGCGTCGAACGGGCTGACGGCTCCGAACGGCCCCTCCCAGGAACGGGTCATCCTGGCGGCCCTGGAGAACGCCCGGCTCGACCCCGCCGACGTGGACGCGGTGGAGGCGCACGGTACCGGCACGACACTGGGTGACCCGATCGAGGCGCAGGCACTGCTCGCCACGTACGGCCAGGGAGCCCGCCGCGAGCCCCTGCTGCTGGGCTCGGTCAAGTCGAACATCGGGCACGCGCAGGCCGCTTCGGGCGTCGCCGGGCTCATCAAGATGGTGCTGGCCCTGGGCAACGAGGAACTGCCACCGACCCTCCACGTCAGCGAACCCACCCCGCACGTCGACTGGTCCCAGGGCCAGGTGCGGCTGCTCACCGACCCGGTGGCCTGGCCCCAGGACCCGGAGCGACCGCGCCGGGCGGGCGTCTCCTCCTTCAGCATCAGCGGCACCAACGTCCACATCATCCTGGAGGGCCCCGACGCGACGGCCGAACGGGCCGACGAAGAAGCCGGTGAGACTGGCGAGTCCGGCGAGACGGTCGAGAACGTCGAGACCGCCGGCCAGCCGGCGAAGACTGCCGACGTCGACCGGCCGGCGCTCCCGGTGGTCCCGTGGGTGCTGTCGGGGCACACGGCCGAGGCCCTCGCGGCGCAGGCCGGCCGCCTCGCCGGCATGGCCGAGGCCGACCCGGCCGACGTGGGCCGCTCCCTGCTCTCGCGTGCGGTGCTGGAGCACCGGGCGGTGGTGTTGGGGGAGGACCGTGCGGGGGCGCTGCGGGCGTTGGCGCGGGATGTGTCGCATGCGGGTGTGGTGCGGGGTGTGGCGCGTTCCGGTGGTGCTCCGGTGTTGGTGTTTCCGGGTCAGGGGTCGCAGTGGTTGGGGATGGGGCGGGAGCTGGCGGCGTGGTCGCCGGTGTTCCGGGAGGGTTTGGAGGAGTGTGCGGCGGCGTTGGAGCCGTTCGTGGACTGGTCGCTGTGGGACGTGCTCGACAGCGAGGACGAAGCGCTGTGGGGTCGGGTGGATGTGGTCCAGCCGGTTCTGTGGGCGTTGATGGTGTCGCTGGCCCGGTTGTGGCGCTCGTGCGGCGTGGTCCCGTCCGCGGTGGTGGGCCATTCGCAGGGGGAGATCGCGGCCGCTGTGGTGGCCGGTGGTCTGTCGGTCGTGGACGGGGCGCGTGTGGTTGCGCTGCGTTCACGTACCCTGCGGGTGCTGGCCGGTCGGGGTGGGATGGTGTCGCTGGCGGCGGGTCCGGAGGTGGCCGCCGAGCTGGTGGCTGGTTACGGCGGCCGGGTGTCGGTGGCCGCGGTCAACGGTCCCGGTTCGACGGTGGTGTCCGGTGAACCGGACGCGCTGGACGAGCTGATGGCTGTGTGCGAGACGCGTGCGATTCGGGCGCGCCGCGTCCCGGTGGACTACGCCTCCCATTCGGTACAGGTGGAGGAGCTGCGCGAGCAGATCCTTACCGATCTGGCTCCGATCGTGCCCAAGTCGTCTTCGGTGCCGCTGTATTCGTCGGTGACCGGTGGCCGTATCGACACCGCGGTGATGGACGCGGGTTACTGGTACGAGAACCTGCGGTCGCTGGTCCGGTTCGACGAAGCGACGGGCGCGCTGCTGGCCGACGGCCGGTCGGTGTTCCTGGAGTCCAGCCCGCATCCGGTCCTGACTCCTGGCATCGAGCAGTCGCTGGAGGCGTCCGGGCAGCCGGGCGTCACGCTGGCCACCCTGCACCGTGATCGTGGCGACGCGACGCGCTGGCTGACCGCGCTCGCCGAAGCTCACGTGGCGGGTGTCCCGGTCGACTGGACCACCGTCCTGCCCGACGCCCGGCCCGTCGACCTGCCCACCTACGCCTTCCAGCACACCCACTACTGGATGACCGAACCCCCGGAGATCGCCCGCGCCCTGGACGCGGCCACGGGCGGCGACCCGGACGAGTCGGAGTTCTGGGACGCCGTCGACCGGCTCGACTACGACCAGGTCGCCGGCACCCTGCACCTGGAATCGGGCGACGGCCTGGAGACCGTGCTGCCCGCCCTCTCGGTGTGGCGCCGAAGCCGCGCCGAACGCTCCACCGTCGACGCCTGGCGTTACCGCGTCGCCTGGCAGCCCGCCGACCGCGCTCCCGCCACCGCACTCGACGGACACTGGCTGCTGCTGCGCACGGAGGGGACGGACACGGACCACGCGGCACGTTGCGCCCAGGCGCTGCGCGACGCGGGCGCGGACGTGACCGAGCTGACGGTGCCCGACGCCGGGCTCGACCGTTGGGGCCTCAGTCAACTCCTGCGCGATACGGCCGAGTCCGCCGAGTCGCCGGTCAACGGCGTCCTGTCCCTGCTCGCCGACGACCGCCGGGCGCACCCCGAGGACCCGGCGGTCTCCGTCGGGCTCGGCGCCACCCTCACCGTCGTACAGGCACTGGCCGACGCCGAGGTCACGGCGCCGCTGTGGTGCGCCACCACCGGCGCCGTCGCCGCCAACCGCGCCGACCGGATCACCGACCCCGCCGCCGCCCGCGTCTGGGGCCTCGGCCGGGTCGCCGCCCTGGAACACCCCGAACGCTGGGGCGGGCTGATCGACCTGCCCGCCGACCCCGAGCCGCGCGCGCTGGCCCGCCTCGCAGCCGTGCTCACCGGGGACGAGGACCAGGTCGCGGTGCGGGCCGAAGGCGTGTACGTACGCCGTCTGCTCCACGCAGCCTCCGCCGCCACCGGTGACGCCGACCTTTCCTCTGCCACGCCCGAAGCGGTCCTGATCACGGGCGGCACGGGTGCGCTGGGCGCGGAGACCGCCCGGATGCTCGCGCGCCGGGGTACCCGGAAGCTGGTGCTGAGCAGCAGGCGCGGCATGGAGGCCCCGGGGGCCGCCGAACTCGTTGCCGAGCTGGCCGTACTCGGGGCGACGGCGACGGTCGTCGCCTGCGACGTCGCAGACCGCGAGGCACTCGCCGCCCTGCTGGCGGAGCACCCGGTCACCGGCGTCGTCCACGCCGCGGGGCTCGACCCGGTTCTCGCGCTCGACGCGACATCGGTGCCCGAGCTCGCCGAGGGGCTGCGGGCCAAGGCCTGCGGTGCCGAACACCTCGACGCGCTGCTCCCCGACGCCGAACTCTTCGTGTTGTTCTCGTCCATCGCCGGGATCTGGGGCAGCGGCGGACAGGGCGCCTACGCCGCCGCCAACGCCCATCTCGACGCCCTCGCCACCGCCCGCCGGGCGGCCGGCCGGGCCGGAACCGCCGTCTCCTGGGGCTCCTGGGCCGAGGTCGGCATGGCCGCGCGCGACGGCGCCGACGAGTATTTGAGACGCCGGGGGCTGCGCCCCATGGCGGCGGCCCTGTGCATCGCCGCGCTGGAGCGCGCGATCGACTCCGACGACGCGTGCGTGACCGTCGCGGACGTGGACTGGGCACGCTTCACGCCTGCCTTCGCCAGCCGCCGGCCCAGCCCGCTGCTGGCCGCACTGCCCGAGGCGGCCGACGCCCTCGCGGAGGGCGCGGACGGCGACGAGGGCCGTTCGGGCACCTCGGGGACCTCTGGCGCCTCCGCCGTGCGGACCCTGCTGGCCGGAGTGCCCGAGTCGGAATGGGTCCGTACGGTCGTCGATCTGGTCCGCCGGGAGACCGCGGCGGTCCTCGGCTACCCCGAACCCGTCGAGGCCGAGCGCCCGTTCAAGGACCTGGGCGTGGACTCCCTCACCGCGCTCCAGGTCCGTAAGCGCGTGGCCGACGCCGTCGGCATGCAACTGCCCGCGACGCTCGTCTTCGACCACCCCACCCCCTCGGCGGTCGCACGTCACCTGCTGTCCCTGATCAGCGCCGACGAGCGCACGGCGGCCGTCACGGTGACCGCGGCGTCCGACGAACCGCTCGCCATCGTCTCCATGGCCTGCCGCTACCCCGGCGGGGTGGACTCCCCCGAGGCGCTGTGGGACCTGGTCGCCGAGGGCCGGGACGGGGTCGGTGCCTTCCCCACCGACCGAGGCTGGCGGGCGGCCCCGGGCGCGAGCGTCGACTTCGCCCTGGAGGGCGGCTTCGTCCACGACGCCACGGACTTCGACGCGGGGCTGTTCGGGATCTCGCCGCGTGAGGCGCTGGCGATGGATCCGCAGCAGCGACTGCTGCTCGAGACGGCGTGGGAGGCGCTGGAGCGGGCGGGCATGAACCCGCGCACGCTCCAGGGGACGTCGACCGGCGTGTTCGTCGGCGCCTCTCCCTCGGGATACGGCGTGGGTGCCACCGACTCCGGCTCCGAGGGTCACTTCCTGACCGGCATGTCGGGGAGCGTCCTGTCCGGCCGGGTCGCGTACTCGTTCGGGCTCGAGGGCCCGGCCGTGACCGTCGACACGGCGTGTTCGTCGTCGCTGGTGGCGCTGCACCTGGCGGCGCAGTCGCTGCGTGCCGGCGAGTGCTCGATGGCGGTCGTGGGCGGCGTCGCGGTGATGAGCACCCCGGGCGTCTTCGCCGAGTTCGACCGGCAGGACGGTCTGGCCGGGGACGGCCGGTGCAAGGCGTTCGCGGCTGCCGCGGACGGCACGGGCTGGGGTGAAGGCGTCGGCGTGCTGCTCGTGGAGCGGCTTTCGGACGCCGAGCGTCTCGGCCACCAGGTACTGGCGGTGGTGCGGGGTTCTGCGGTCAATCAGGATGGTGCGTCGAACGGTCTGACGGCGCCGAACGGTCCCGCGCAGCAGCGGGTGGTGCGGGCTGCGCTGGCCGCGGCCGGGTTGGAGACGTCCGAGGTCGACGCGGTGGAAGCGCACGGTACCGGCACCCGGTTGGGTGACCCGATCGAGGCGCAGGCGCTGTTGGCGACGTACGGGCAGGACCGCGCGGAGCCGCTGTACCTGGGGTCGGTGAAGTCGAACATCGGTCACACGCAGGCGGCCTCGGGTGTCGCGGGTGTGATCAAGATGGTGGAGGCGATCCGTCGGGGTGTGCTGCCCCGGACGCTGCACGTGGACGAGCCGACGCCGCATGTGGACTGGTCCGTCGGTGCGGTGGAGCTGCTCACCGAGGACCGGCCCTGGCCGGAGACGGGTCACGCGCGCAGGGCCGGCGTGTCCTCGTTCGGTGTGAGTGGTACGAACGCGCACGTCATCCTGGAGCAGGCCGCCGAGATCGTCGAGCTGGCTGAGCCGGCTCCGGTTGGTGCTGTGGGGCCGTGGGTGTTGTCCGCGCGGTCGCAGGGTGCGCTGGTGGCCCAGGCCGAGCGGTTGGGGTCGTTCCTGGCGGAGCGTCCTGAGGTGGGTTCGTCGGCTGTGGCGCACACCCTGGCGACGGCGCGTGCGGCGCTGGAGCACCGGGCGGTCGTGCTCGGTGACGACCGCGACGAGCTGCTGACCGGACTGCGCGCACTGGCCGAGGGAGAGCTCTCGCAGCGGGTCGTCACCGGCACGGTGCGGAGCGGGCGTACGGGCTTCCTGTTCTCGGGTCAGGGCGCGCAGCGGGTCGGTATGGGCCGTGAGTTGTACGACGCCTTCCCGGTGTTCGCGGACGCGTTCGACGCAGTGTGCGCGCGGGTGGATGTGGACCGGCCGCTGCGGGACGTGGTGTTCGGGGAGGACGCGGAGCTTCTGGCCCGTACGGCGTACACGCAGCCTGCGCTGTTCGCGGTCGAGGTGGCGTTGTTCCGGCTGGTGGAGTCCTGGGGTGTGACCCCGGACGTGCTCGTGGGCCATTCGATCGGTGAGCTTGCTGCCGCGCATGTGGCGGGGGTGCTGTCTCTGGACGACGCGTGCCGTCTGGTGTCGGCGCGTGGTCGGTTGATGGACGCGTTGCCGTCGGGTGGTGCGATGCTGGCCGTGGAGGCGGCCGAGGGTGAGCTGGAGCTGCCCGAGGGTGTGGACCTTGCGGCCGTCAACGGGCCGACCTCGGTGACTGTTTCGGGCGACGCGGACGCGATCGGCGCGCTGGAGGAGCGGCTCCGGGCGGAGAACGTACGGGTGAAGCGACTCACCGTCTCCCACGCGTTCCA
>NZ_JBVHGJ010000029.1:0-19577 GCF_055561875.1 Streptomyces sp. NPDC022552 | reverse complement strand
CCGGGAGTGCTGGACGATCGTGCGGGCTCGCGTCTGGTGCGGGTGCTGGCCGGGTCGGAGGACCAGGTCGCCGTCCGCGCATCCGGCACCTTCGCCCGCAGGCTCGTCCGGTCCGCCGCCGCCCCCGCCGGGGCACCCGCCCGCTCCTGGCGGCCGCGCGGAACCGTGCTCGTCACCGGCGGCACCGGCGGGCTCGGCTCGCGCGTGGCCACCTCGCTCGCCGAGGCAGGCGCCGAGCACCTGCTGCTCACCAGCAGGCGCGGCCCCGAGGCGCCGGGCGCGGACGAACTCGTCGCGTCCCTGGAGGCCCTGGGCTGCCGCGTCACCATCGCGGCCTGTGATGCCGCCGACCGCGAGGCGCTGGCCGCGCTGCTGGCCGAGTACCCGGTCACCGGCGTGTTCCATACAGCTGGCGTTGTGGACACCGTGCCGTTGGTGGGTGTCGGTCCGGAGCAGTTCGCGGAGGTGCTGCGGGCCAAGACTCTGGGTGCCCGGCACCTGGACGAACTGGTGCCCGAGGCTGACATGTTCGTGCTGTTCTCGTCGATCGCGGGCGTGTGGGGCAGTGGCGGGCAGTCCGCGTACGCGGCGGCCAACGCCTACCTCGACGGTCTGGCCGAGCAGCGTCGGGCCCGCGGTCTGACCGCCACCTCGGTGGCCTGGGGCCCGTGGGCCGAAGCCGGCATGCTCGTCGACGGTGAGGCGGAGGAGCACCTGCGCCGCCGTGGCCTCGTCCCGCTCGACCCCGGTCTCGCCGTGACCGCGCTGGAACAGGCGGTCGCCCACGATCTCGGCTGCCTCACCTTCGCCGACCTCGACTGGCACCGCTTCTCCACCAGCTTCACCGCCGTGCGTCCGGCGCCTCTGTTCGGCGAACTCCCCGAGGCCGCCCGACGCGAGGTGGAAGTGGCGAACACCGCGCAGGGCACCCCGCTCCGCCGGCGCATCGCGGAACTCGGCGCGCAGCAGCGGGAGCGGGTCCTGCTGGCACTCGTACGCGACGAGGCGGCAGCCACCCTGGGCCATAGCGGCAGCGACGCCGTCGCACCGCTGCGAGCCTTCTCCGACCTCGGGTTCGACTCGCTGATGGCGGTGGAACTGCGGGGGCGGCTGAGCGAGGCCACCGGACTGGACCTGCCCGCCACCCTGGTCTTCGACCACCCCACAGCCCAGGACCTCACCACCCACCTCGCCGGTCTGCTCGTCGCGGAGCTCCCGGTGTCGGCCGGGAATGAGGAGGGCACCCCCGACGCCGGGGCCGTTGCCGCGGTCCCGGACGCCGGCGGCTCCCACGACGAGCCGCTGGCCGTCATCGGCATGAGCTGCCGCTTCCCCGGCGGAGTCCACTCGCCCGAGGACCTGTGGGACCTCGTCGCCGAAGGTGTCGACGCGGTCGGCGACTGCCCCGCGGAGCGCGGCTGGCCGCTGCAGCCCGCCGACGGCACCGGCGTGGCCCGTCCCCTCCAGGGCGGATTCCTGGCCGACATCGCCTCCTTCGACGCAGGCCTGTTCAACATCTCGCCCCGCGAGGCCGTGATGATGGATCCGCAGCAGCGGCTGCTGCTCGAGACGGCCTGGGAGGTCTTCGAGCGCGCCGGCATCGACCCGCTCTCGCTGCGCGGCTCCCGTACCGGTGTCTTCGCGGGCGCCAACAACCACGACTACACCTCTCTGCCCGGCGAGACCCCGGAGGGCGGCGAGGGCTACCTGGCCACCGGCGGTTCGGCCAGCGTGCTCTCCGGTCGGATCTCGTACACCTTCGGCCTGGAGGGCCCGGCCGTCACCGTCGACACCGCCTGCTCGTCCGGCCTGGTCGCCCTGCACCTCGCGGGGCAGGCCCTGCGCCGCGGTGAATGCTCCCTGGCCCTGGCCGGCGGCGTGGTCACCATGTCCACCCCCGGCGTCTTCGCCGAGTTCGGCAAGCAGGACGCGATGGCGGCCGACGGCCGCTGCAAGGCGTTCTCCGACGAGGCCGACGGCACCGGCTGGGCGGAGGGCGCCGGCATCCTGCTGCTGGAGCGCCTCTCGGACGCCCGCCGCAACGGCCACCGGATCCTCGCGGTCGTCCGCGGCTCCGCCGTCAACCAGGACGGCGCCTCCAACGGGCTCACCGCCCCCAACGGCCCCTCCCAGCAGCGGGTCATCCGCGCCGCCCTCGCCGACGCGGGGCTGTCCCCGTCCGACGTGGACATGGTCGAGGCCCACGGCACCGGCACCCGGCTCGGCGACCCGATCGAGGCCCAGGCGCTGCTGGCCACCTACGGCCAGGGCCGGACGGACGACGAGCCGCTCTGGCTCGGCTCCATCAAGTCCAACATCGGTCACACGCAGGCCGCTTCGGGCATCGCGGGCATCATCAAGGGAGCCATGGCGATGCGGGCCGGCCGGCTGCCGCGCACGCTCTTCGCCGACCGGCCCACCACCCAGGTCGACTGGACGGCCGGAAACGTCAGGCTGCTCGCCGAGGAGCGGGCCTGGCCCGAGAAGTCCGGGCCGCGCCGCGTGGGCGTCTCGTCGTTCGGTATGAGCGGCACCAACGCCCACGTGATCCTGGAGCAGGCGCCCGCCGAAGAGGCCGTACGCGAAGCCGCCGTGCCCGCGCCCTCGGCCCGGCCTGTGCCGTGGCTGCTCTCCGCCGACACCCCCGACGGGCTGCGCGACCAGGCCCGTCGACTCGCCGGCTCCGTACCGGCAACCGACTCGTCGGACGACCCGCTCGACGTGGCATGGACGCTGGCCACCGCCCGCGCCACCCTCACCGAGCGCGCCGTCGTCCTCGGACCCGAGGGGCTGGCCGCCCTCGCCGCGGACGGCGATTCACCGGAACTGCGCCGTGGCACGGCCCGCCAGACCGGCACGCCCGTCTTCGTCTTCCCCGGGCAGGGCGCCCAGTGGAGCGGCATGGCCGCCCGGCTGATCGACACGGAGCCGGTGTTCCGCGCACGGCTGGAGGAGTGCGAGCGCGCGCTCGCTCCGTACCTCGACTTCTCGCTCATCGCGGTGATCCGCGGCGAGGACCAGGTGCACGCCGGCGTGGACCGCGCCGACGTCGTACAGCCGCTGCTGTGGGCCGTGATGGTGTCGCTGGCCGAGCTGTGGCGCGCGTCGGGCGTCGAGCCCGCCGCCGTGATCGGCGCCTCCCAGGGCGAACTGGCCGCCGCCGTCGTGGCCGGGGCCATGGAGCTGGAGGACGCCGCGCGCGTCGTCGCCGCCCGCAGCCGGGCCATCGCCGACCAGCTGTCGGGCCGCAGTGGCCTCGTGTCCCTGCCGCTGACCGAGACCGAGGCCGCGGAGCTGCTCGCCACGCTGGCGCAGCCGCTGTGGATCGCCGCGCTCAACGGCCCGCGGGCCACCGTGGTCGGCGGCGAGAACGACGCACTGGACCGACTGGCCGCCGAGTGCGAGCTGCGCGGCGTGCGTGCCCGCCGCGTCGGCATCGACTACGCCTCGCACACGGTGCTGGTCGAGCCGCTCCGCCCGGTCTTCGAGGCGCTGCCCGAGACGCCCACCGCCCTCGGCGACGTGCCGTTCTACTCGACGGTCACCGGCGCGACACTGGACACCGCGGACCTGGACTCCGGCTACTGGTACCGCAACCTCCGCGACACCGTGCGGCTCGACCAGGCCGTCCGCGCCGCTGTGGCCGACGGCCACACCACCTTCTTGGAGATCAGCCCGCACCCCGTGCTCACCCCGGGCATCACCGAGACCCTCGACGACACCGACACCCCGGGCGCGGTGCTCACGACCCTGCGCCGGGGCGAGGACGACGTCCGCCGCTGGGAGCTGGCGCTCGCCGAGGCGCACTGCGCGGGCGTCGACGTGGACTGGCCCGGCGTCCTCGGCGGCCCGGCCGGCCGGAGCGTTCTCGACCTGCCCACCTACCCCTTCCAGCAACGGCGTTACTGGCCGGACATCCGCCCCGCCGCCGATGTCGCCGCCGCCGGCCTGTCCGGCGTACGGCACCCGCTGCTCGGCGCGGCGGCGCCGCTGGCCGGCGGCGGCACGCTGTGGACGGGCAGGCTGTCGTCGGCCACCCACCCCTGGCTCGCCGACCACACCATCGGGGACACGGTGCTGCTGCCCGGCACCGCCTTCGTGGAACTGGTCCTGCACGCCGGACTCGACGGGCTGGACGAACTCACCCTCCAGGCACCCCTGGTGATACCCGCCGGGTCGGGCGTGACGCTCCAGATGCTCGTGGGGGAGGCCGCCGAGGACGGCCGCAGGCCCGTCACCGTCTCCGCCCGTCCCGAGGCGGCGGGCGACGCGGGCGAGGCGGGCGCGGCGTGGACCACGCACGCCACCGGTTTCCTCGCCGGCGGCTCCGCGGACGGGGCGCCCGAGCCCGGCACGCCGGCCCCTTGGCCGCCCGCCGGAGCCGTACCGGTTCCCGTGGACGGCTGCTACGAGGCCCTCGCCGCCGCCGGCTACTCCTACGGGCCGGTCTTCCAGGGGCTGAAGGCGCTCTGGCGCGCCGGGGACGACCTCTGCGCTGAGGTGGCGCTCCCCGACGCGGCGCGCGCCGACGCCGAGCGCTTCGGTCTGCACCCCGCACTCTTCGACGCCGCCCTGCACGCGGCGGGAATGGGCGGACTGCTCGCGCAGACCGGGCTGCTCCCGTTCGCCTGGGAGGGCGTCCGGCTGCACGCGACGGGCGCCGACACCCTGCGGGTGCGGCTCTCGCCGGCGGGCCGGGACGCCATCTCGCTCATGGCCACCGACGCCGCCGGGACCCCCGTCGCCGAGGTCGCCTCCCTCACCCTGAGGCCCGTCGGCGCCGACGCGCTGCGCCGGGCGGCCCGCGCCGCGGAACTCGACGTACTCCACCGCGTGGACTGGGCGCCCGCCGCCGAGGGACCGGCTCTCCCGCTGGTCCTCGTCGGCCCGCCGCCCGCCGCCCTCGCCTCGCTCGCCACCATCCGGTACGACGACCTGGACGCGCTCGGCGCGGCGGTCGACGCGGGCGAGCGGCTGCCGGAGGCCGTCCTGTGGTGCGGCTCCCGGCCGGGCGGCGAGGAAGCCGGCCACGCGGCCGACTCCACCGCCGCGCATGCCGCCGACGCCAACGTCCTGCACACCGCCGTCCACGAGGCGCTGCACGCCGCCCAGACCTGGCTGGCCGACGCACGCTTCGCCGGCTCCCGGCTCGCCGTGCTGACCGCACGCGCGGTCGCCGTCGGCGCGGGCGAGGGCGTCCCCGATCTCGCGGGCGCCGCCGTGCACGGCCTGCTGCGCTCGGCCCAGAGCGAGCACCCGGACCACTTCGCCCTGATCGACGTGGACGGCCACCCCGAGTCGGCCGCCGTCCTGCCCGTCGCGCTCGGCTCCACGGAACCGCAACTCGCGATCCGCGCGGGCGCCCTGCTCGCGCCCCGGCTCGCCCGCGGCACCGGACCGGCCCCTGCCGGGGAGCCGGTGCCCGGCGCTCGCCTCGACACCACCGGCGAAGGCACCCTGGAGAACCTGGCGTTCGTGCCCGCCCCCGAGGCCCTCGCCGACCTCGGCCCCACCCAGGTCCGGGTCGCGATGCGCGCCGCCGGCGTCAACTTCCGTGACGTGGTCATGGCCCTCGGTATGGTCCCCGGCCAGCGCGGCATGGGCACCGAGGGCGCCGGCGTCGTCCTGGAGACGGGTGCCGAGGTCACCGACCTCGCCCCCGGCGACCGCGTCTTCGGCCTGTTCGCCGGGGCCTTCGGGCCCACCGCGGTCACCGACCGGCGGGTGCTGGCGCGCATGCGGCCGGAGTGGACCTACGCCGAGGCGGCCTCCGTGCCCACCCCGTTCCTGACGGCCTACTACGGGCTGGTGGACGTCGCCGGCGTCACCGCGGGCGAGACCGTCCTCGTCCACGCGGCGGCGGGCGGCGTCGGCATGGCCGCCGTGCAGCTCGCCCGCCACCTCGGCCTGGAGATCCACGGCACCGCCTCGCCCGGCAAGTGGCGGGCCACCGGCCTGCCCGACGAGCGGCTCTCCTCCTCCCGGACCACGGACTTCGAGGACCGGGTGCGCGAAGCCACCCGCGGACGCGGAGTGGACGTGGTGCTGAACTCGCTGGAGGGCCCCTTCATCGACGCCTCGCTGCGTCTGCTCGCCCCCGGCGGCCGGTTCGTCGAGATGGGCAAGACGGACATCCGCGACGGCGAGCAGGTCAGGGCCGCCCACCCGGGCACGCACTACGACGTCTTCGACCTCATGAGCACCGACCGGGGCCGGATCGCGGAGATCTTCACCGAGATCATCGACCTGTTCGAGCAGGGCGTCCTGGAACTCCTGCCGCTCACCGCCTGGGACCTGCGCGACGCCGCCGAGGCGTTCCGGTTCATGGGCCGCGGCCGGCACATCGGCAAGAACGTCCTCACCCTGCCCGCCACCCCCGACCCGGACGGCACCGTTCTCATCACCGGCGGCACCGGAGCGCTGGCGGGCCTGCTCGCCCGCCACCTGGTCGCCGAGCACGGCGTACGGCACCTGGTGCTGGCCAGCCGCAGCGGCCCGGCCGCCCCCGGCGCGGACCGGCTCGCCGCCGAGCTCGCCGAAGCCGGGACCGCCGTACGGATCGAGGCCTGCGACGTCGCCGACCGCGACGCGCTCACCGCCCTGCTGGCCGGCCTGGACCGCCCGCTCACCGGCGTCGTCCACGCCGCCGGGATCCTCGACGACGGAGTGCTCGACGCGCTCACCCCGCAGCGCGCCGACCGGGTCCTGGCCCCCAAGGCGGACGCGGCGCTGCTCCTCGACGAACTGACAGCCCATCAGGACCTGGCGTTCTTCGTGCTGTTCTCCTCGGCCGCCGCGACCTTCGGGTCCGCCGGGCAGGCGAGCTACGCCGGCGCCAACGCCGTCCTTGACGCCCTGGCCCACCGCCGCCGGGTTCGCGGACTGGCCGGCCAGTCCCTGGCCTGGGGCCTGTGGGACACCGAGGACGGCATGGCGGGCGGTCTCGGCCGCCGCGAACGCGACCGGGCGGCGACAGCCGGCGTGATCGGCGCGGAACAGGGCATGGCGCTGTTCGACGCCGCCCGCACCCTGCCGCACGCCCACCTGGTGCCCGTCGCCCTCGACCTCGCACGGCTGCGCGAAGAGGCGAAGGGGCAGCCGGTACCCGCGCTGCTGCGCGGCCTGGTCCGAGCCCCCGTCGAGCGCACCCGGGCCGGCGCCGGGGCCCCCCGCGACCTGGCCGCCGACCTCGCCCGGCTCCCGGAGCCCGAGCAGCGGCGCACCGTCCTCGACCTCGTGCGCGCGCACGCCGCCGCCGTACTCGGCTACGACGGCCCCGACGCGGTCGCCGCCGAACACGCCTTCACCAAGCTCGGCTTCGACTCGCTCACCGCGGTGGAGCTGCGCAACCGGCTCACCAAGGCGACCTCGCTGCGGCTGCCCGCAGGCCTGGTCTTCGACCACCCCACACCGGCCGCGCTCGCCGCGCACCTGTGGACCGAACTGGCCGGGTCCACCGACCCGGCGCAGGCGGACACGGCCGATGTACTGGCCGGACTGGACCGGCTGGAAGCCGCCGTCGGCCGACTCACCGCGGCCGGGGCCGACAGCCCGGCCGTAGCCGACCGGCTGCGGGCGCTGCTGGCCCGGGTGACCGAGGGCGAGACGGACCCGGCAGGCGTGAAGACCGCCGTGGCCGACCGGCTCGAGGACGCCTCGGCATCCGACGTCTTCGACTTCATCGACAAGGAGCTGGGACTGTCGTGACCTCCCGCCGGACGGCCGACCGCACCGAACCCGCGCAGGGACCGGGCATGGCAGACGAACAGAAACTCCTCCAGTACCTCAAGCGCGTCACGGCCGACCTCGCCGATACACGGCAGCGGCTCGCCGAGGCGGAGGGCCGGGAGCGCGAGCCGCTCGCCGTCGTCGGCATGGCCTGCCGCTACCCGGGCGGCGCCGACGACCCCGAAGCACTGTGGGAACTCGTCCGCGAGGGCCGGGACGCCATCGGCGACCTGCCCACCGCGCGCGGTTGGGGCGTGCCCGGCGGATCCGACGCGCTGACCGCCCTCAAGGGCGGCTTCATCGACGACGCGGACCGCTTCGACGCCGCACTGTTCGGGATCAGCCCCCGCGAGGCGCTCACCATGGACCCCCAGCAGCGCGTGCTGCTGGAGACCGTGTGGCAGGCGCTGGAGCGTGCGGGCATCCCGCCGCTCTCCCTGCGCGCCACCCGGACCGGGGTGTTCGTCGGCGCCGGGTCCTCGGGCTACGGCGGGGGAGCGCGGCCGCCCGAGGGCTCCGAGGGCCACCTGATGACCGGCATGGCGGGCAGCGTCCTGTCCGGCCGGATCTCCTACACCTTCGGGTTCGAGGGCCCGGCCTTCACCGTCGACACCGCCTGCTCGTCGTCGCTCGTCGCCGTGCACCAGGCCGCCCGCGCCCTGTACAGCGGTGAGTGCGACCTCGCCGTCACCGCCGGTGTCGCGGTCCTCGCCGACCTCGGCATGTTCGGCGAGTTCGGCCGCCATGGCGGCCTCGCCCCCGACGGCCGCTGCAAGTCGTTCGGCGCGGGCGCCGACGGCACCGGCTGGTCCGAGGGAGCGGGCGTGGTCCTGCTGGAACGGCTCTCCGACGCGCGGGCCAACGGCCACCACGTCCACGCCGTCCTGTGCGGGTCCGCCGTGAACTCCGACGGCTCCACCAACGGGCTGACCGCTCCCAACGGCCGCGCCCAGCGCGCCGTGATCCGTGCCGCGCTCGCCGACGCCCGGCTGCTGCCCTCCGAGGTGGACGCCGTCGAGGCGCACGGCACCGGCACCCGGCTCGGCGACCCGATCGAGGCGGAGGCGCTGCTCGGCACGTACGGCCAGGGCCGGGAGGAACCGCTCTGGCTCGGCTCGGTGAAGTCCAACATCGGCCACGCGCAGGCCGCCGCCGGCATGGCGGGGCTGATCAAGATGGTCGAGGCGCTGCGCCACGGCGTGCTGCCCCGCACCCTGCACGCCGGGGAACCGTCACCCCACATCGACTGGTCGACAGGCGCCGTACGGCTGCTGGACGAGGAACGACCGTGGACCCCGGCCGGGCGGCCGCGGCGCGCCGGCATCTCGTCGTTCGGGCTGAGCGGCACCAACGCCCACGTCATCCTCGGCGAGGCACCCGACCCCGGCGCAGCCGTGCCCGCCGCTGCCCCCGCCGCCGCCCCCGCCGCCGCCCCCGCCGTGGTGCCCTTCCCGGTCTCCGGCCGCACGGCCGAGGCGCTTGCCGAGCAGGCGCGGCGGCTCGGCGAGGGTCTCGACGCGCAGCCGGACCTGGGCCTGCTGGACATCGGCCGCACCCTCGCCACCACCCGCTCGCCGCTGGAGCACCGTGCCGTCGTGCTGGCCGGCGACCGCGCGGACCTCGCCGCCGGCCTTTCCGCGCTGGCCGCGGGCCGCAGCCCGGCGGGCGTCGTCCGCGGCGAGGCCACCGGGGACGCCCGCCTGGTGTTCCTCTTCACCGGCCAGGGCTCCCAGCGCACCGGAATGGGCCGCGAACTCCACTCCGCCTTTCCGGTGTTCGCCGACGCCTTCGACGCGGTCTGCGCCCGCCTGGACACCGCGACGGGCCCCGGCCTGCGAGAACTCGTCTTCGGCGACAGTGACATCGAGAACAGTGACATCGAGGACGGAGGCGTCGAGGACGGTGGCGTCGAGGACGGTGGCGCGCTCGACCGCACGGTCCACGCCCAGGCCGGGCTCTTCGCGCTCGAGGTGGCGCTGTTCCGGCTGCTCGAGTCCTGGGGGATGGCCCCCGACCACCTCGTCGGCCACTCCGTCGGAGAACTGGCCGCCGCCCACGTCGCCGGAGTGCTCACCCTCGACGACGCCTGCACGCTCGTCGCGGCCCGCGGCCGGCTCATGCAGGCGCTGCCCGACGGCGGCGCGATGCTGGCCGTGCAGAGCTCCGAGGCCGAGCTGGAGCTGCCCGACGGGGTGGACCTCGCCGCCGTGAACGGACCCGCCTCGGTGACGGTCTCGGGCGACGCGGACGCGATCGCCGTACTGGAGGAGCGGCTGCGGGCGCAGGGCGTACGGGCCAAGCGGCTCACCGTCTCCCATGCGTTCCACTCCCACCTGATGGAGCCGATGCTCGACGACTTCGCGGCCGTCGCCCGGTCGTTGACGTACCACCCGCCGACGCTGCCGGTCGTCTCCACCCTGACCGGCGGCCCGGTGAACGCGGACACCCTGTGCGACCCGCGCTACTGGGTCCGGCAGGTCCGCGAGACCGTACGGTTCGCCGACGCGGTGTCCTGGGCCCACGACCACGGCGCCGGCGTCTTCCTGGAGCTGGGCCCCGGCGGTACCCTCGCCGCCGCCGCCCGCGACAGCCTGTCGGCACCGGGAGCGATGCCGGGAGGCCCGATGGTGGCCGCCACGCTCCGCCCCGGACGCCCCGAACCGGAGACCCTGCTCACCGCCCTCGCCGCCGCCCACACGGCGGGCGCGGCCGTCGACTGGAGTGCCGTCTTCGACTGCTGGGGCGGGCAGCGGGTGCCGCTGCCCACCTACGCCTTCCACCGCGACCGTTACTGGGTCGAGCCCGGCACCGTCGCCCCCGCCGACCCGGTCGCCGCCGACCCCGCCGCGGAGCGGTTCTGGAACGCCGTCGAGCGGGCCGACGCCGGTCTGCTCGCCGAGACGGTGGGCCTGCCCGACCCGGCCGCCGTCGAACCGCTGCTGCCCGCCCTCACCCGCTGGCGGCAGGACCACCGGAACCGCGTCCGCGCCGACTCGCTGCGCTACCGGGTGACCTGGCGGCCGCTCACCGGCCTCACCCCGGTCACGGCCGGCGGCCACTGGCTGGCCGTGCTGCCCGCCGAGCGCGGCCACGACCCCTTGGTGGCCGCGGTACCGGCCGCGCTGCGTGACGCCGGCGCCCAGGTCACCGAACTGCCCGTCGGCCTCCTCACGCAGACCGACCGCGGTGAACTCGCCGAGCTCCTGAAGGAGTCCGCCGCCGACGGCCCGTACACCGGCGTGGTGTCGCTGCTCGGCCTGGAGGACATCCCGTCCGCCACCCACCCCGCACTGTCCGCGGGCCTGGCCGGGACCGTGCTGCTCACCCAGGCCGCCGGCGACGCCGGTATCGACGCGCCGCTGTGGGCGCTGACCCGCGGTGCCGTCGCCATCGGCTCCGCCGAGCAGGTCGGCAGCCCACGCCAGGCCGCGCTGTGGGGCTTCGGACGGGTCGCGGCCCTCGAACACCCCGGCCGCTGGGGCGGACTGATCGACCTGCCCGACGCCCTCGACGAGACGTCGGCCGCCCTGCTGGTGACCCTTCTCACCGGCTCGACGGGCGAGGACCAGACCGCCCTGCGCCCGTCGGGCGCCTTCGCCCGGCGCGTCACGCCCGCCCCGGCCGTGGACCCGGCCGGCACCGGTCCCGTCGGCCCCTGGCGCCCGGACGGCACCGTTCTCATCACCGGCGGCACCGGCGCGCTCGGCGTCCGCACCGCACGGCTCCTCGCCGAACGGGGCGCCGGCCACGTGGTGCTGGCCGGACGCCGCGGCCCGGAAGCGCCGGGCATGGCCGACCTCGCCGCCGAACTCGCGCCCGCCACCCGGGTCACCGCGGTCGCCTGCGACGTCACCGACCGTGCGGCGATGGCGGCCCTCCTCGCCGAGCACGACGTGCGCGCGGTCGTGCACGCCGCCGGCGTGACCGGCACCGAGGCACTGGAGAGCACCGGACTCGACACGTTCGCCGACGTGCTCGACGCCAAGGTGCGCGGTGCCGAGGTGCTCGACGAACTCCTCTCCGACGCCACACGCGTCGAACGCTTCGTGCTCTTCTCCTCCGTCGCCGGCGTGTGGGGCAGCGGCGGGCAGAGCGCGTACGCCGCCGCCAACGCCCACCTGGACGCCCTCGCCGAGCGCCGCCGTGCCGCCGGCCTGCCCGCCACCTCGGTCGCCTGGGGCCCCTGGGACGAGGCCGGCATGGCCGCGAGCGACGACGTCCGCGCGCACCTCGCCCGGCGCGGCCTTCCGCCCATGGAGCCCGCGCTGGCCGCCACCGCGCTGGTCACAGCCCTCGACCACGACGAGACCAACCTGGTCGTCGCCGACGTCGACTGGCAGCGCTTCACCTCCGCCTTCCAGGTCTCCCGGCCCGCCCGCCTCTTCGGCGAGATCCCGGAGGCCGCCGAGACGGTGGCCGTCACCGCGGCCGACCCCGCGGCGATACGCGCCGACTGGGCCCGGACACTGGCCGAGTTGCCCGCGCAGGACCGCTCCGCCCCACTGATCGAGATGGTCCGCGAGGAGACCGCCGCCGTGCTCGGGCACCCGTCCGTGGACCCGGTCGGCGTCCGTACGGCCTTCCGCGACCTGGGCGTGGACTCGCTCACCGCCGTCGAACTGCGCGACCGGCTGGCCGCCCGCACCGGCCTGGTCCTCCCCGCTGGCCTGCTCTTCGACCACTCCCGGCCCGTCACGCTCGGCGAGCACCTCGCCGCCCGGCTGGGCGAGGACACCCCGACACCGTCGGCCCCCGCGGTACGGGCCCCGGCGGCCGACGACGACCCCGTCGCCGTGGTCGGCATCGGCTGCCGCTTCCCCGGCGGCGTACGGACCCCGGAGGACTTCTGGCAGCTGATCGCCCGGGGCGAGGACGCCGTCACCCCCTTCCCCACCGACCGCGGCTGGGACCTCGGAGCGCTCCTCGACGCGGCGGGCGACGCCCCGGCGGCCGGCTTCGGCAGCTTCATCGACGACGTGGCGGGCTTCGACGCCGGCATGTTCGGCATCTCGCCCCGCGAGGCGCTGGCCATGGACCCGCAGCAGCGGCTGCTCCTGGAGACCGCGTGGGAGGCCGCCGAACGGGCCGGGGTCGCCCCCGGGTCCCTGCACGGCAGCGACACCGGCGTCTTCGTCGGCAGCAACGGCCAGGACTACGGCTACCTGCTGCTCGGCTCCGGCGAGAACGTCGAGGGACACCTGACCGCGGGCGTCACCGGCGCGGTCCTCTCCGGCCGGCTCTCCTACACCCTCGGCCTGGAGGGCCCCGCGGTGACCGTCGACACGGCCTGCTCCTCCGGCCTGGTCGCCGTCCACCTGGCCCTGCGCGCCCTGCGCGACGGCGAATGCTCCCTGGCCCTGGCCGGCGGCGTGTCGGTGATGACCACCCCCGGCCCGTTCACGGAGTTCAGCACCCTCGGGGGCCTCGCTCCCGAAGGCCGCTGCAAGTCGTTCGCCGACGGCGCCGACGGCACCGGATGGGGCGAAGGCGCCGCCATGCTGCTGCTGGAACGTCTCTCCGACGCCCGCCGCAACGGCCACCCGGTCCTCGCCGTGCTGCGCGGCAGCGCCATCAACCAGGACGGCGCCTCCAACGGGCTGTCCGCGCCCAGCGGCCCGGCCCAGCAGCGGGTGATCCGAGCCGCGCTCGCCTCCGCCGGCCTCGCCCCCACCGACGTGGACGCCGTCGAGGCACACGGCACCGGCACCGCGCTCGGCGACCCGATCGAGGCGGAGGCACTGCTCGCCGCCTACGGACAGGACCGCGCCGAGCCACTGTGGACCGGCAGCGTGAAGTCCAACATCGGCCACACCCAGGCCGCCGCCGGCATCGCCGGCATCATCAAGATGGCCCTGGCCATGCGCCACGGACTGCTGCCCCGCACCCTGCACGTGGACCGGCCGACCACCAAGGTGGACTGGTCCGCGGGGGACATCGCGCTCCTCACCGAGGCCCGCCCCTGGCCGGACACCGGCAGGCCGCGGCGCGCGGGCGTCTCCTCCTTCGGCGTCAGCGGCACCAACGCGCACGTCGTCCTGGAAGCCCCAGCCCCCGAGGACACCGGCCTCGAGGACACCGGCCTCGAGGACACCGGCCTCGACACCACGCCCGGGCTCGACACCGCGCCCGGCAGTGACGCCGCACTCCCGCTGGTGCTCTCCGCCCGTACCCCCAAGGCCCTGCGCGCCCAGGCCGCCGCCCTGCACACCCACCTGACCGGCCGGCCGGAGAGCGGCGCGCCGCGGGCGGCCGAGGGCGACGGAGCCCGACTCGCCGACACCGCGTTCACCCTGGCCACCGCCCGCACTCCCATGGAGCACCGCGCCGTGGTCGTCGGCACGGACCGGAACCAACTCCGCGACGCCCTCGCCGCGATGGCCGCCGACCGGCCCCACCCGGCCGCCGTCACCGGCCGTGACACCGCCCCGAAGGTGGCGTTCGTGTTTCCCGGGCAGGGCACCCAGTGGGAGGGAATGGCCGCCGAACTGCTCGACGAATCACCGGTGTTCGCGGCACGGTTCGAGGAGTGCGCGCACGCCCTCGCGCCGCACGTCGACTTCGTGCCCGCCGACGTGCTCCGCCGCCACCCCGGCGCCCCCGGCCTGGAGCGCGTGGACGTCGTCCAGCCGCTGCTGTGGGCGGTGATGGTGTCGCTCGCCGAGGTGTGGCGGGCGCACGGCGTCACCCCGTCCGCGGTCATCGGTCACAGCCAGGGCGAGATCGCCGCCGCCGTGGTCGCCGGGGCGCTGTCCTTGGCCGACGGCGCCGCCGTGGTGGCCCTGCGGGCCAAGGCGCTCACCCAGGTCGCCGGCCAGGGCCGGATGCTGGCGGTGGCGCTGCCCGCCGACCGCGCCGAGGAGCGCCTGACCCCCTACGCCGGCCGGATCTCCCTCGCCCTGGTCAACGGCCCCCGCTCGGCAGTGGTCTCCGGTGAGCCGGTCGCCCTGGCGGAGCTGGAGGCCCAGCTCGCCGCCGACGGCGTACGGTGCCAGTGGCTGCCCTTCGACTACGCCGCGCACTCCGCGCAGATGGAGGCCGTCCGCACCGGCGTCACCGGCGCGCTGGCCGCCGTGGCCAACACCCCGCGCACCTCCGATGTGCCCTTCTACTCGTCGCTCACCGGCGACCGCTTCGACACCGCGGGCGCCGACGCCGACTACTGGTTCACCGGTCTCCGTGAGACCGCCCGGTTCGACCGCGCCGCCACCGCCGCGCTCCGCGACGGACACACCCTCCTGATCGAGGTCGGCCCGCACCCCGTGCTCACCGCCGCCATCCAGGAGACCGCCGCCGAGTCGGGCCGCACCGTCGCCGCCCTGGGCACCCTGCACCGCGGCCGAGGCGGCCGCGAACGGCTGCTGACGAGCCTGGCCGAGGCCCACGTCCTGGGCGCGCCGGTGGACTGGCGCACGGCACTGGAGCCCTGGCCCGGCGCCCACCTCACCGACCTTCCCACCTACCCCTTCCAGCGCACCCGTTACTGGCCCAAGGCACGCGGAGCCGACCCGGCCACCGCGCCGGCGGCCACCGCATCACCGGCCGAGTCCCGTTTCTGGGCGGCCGTCGACGACGGGGACGCCGAGGCCCTGGCCACCACCGCAGGCCTGGACGCGGCAGACCTCGCACCCCTGCTGCCCGCCCTCTCGGCCTGGCACCGCGACACCCGCGAACAGGAGACCGTCGCCGCCTGGCGGTACCGCGTCACCTGGAACGCCCTGGAGGAACAGCCCGCGCCCTCCTGCTCCGGACGGTGGCTGCTGGTGGCCCCCGACTCCGCCGCCACCACGGCCGAAGCCTGCCGCGCCGCCCTCACCGAACGCCAGGGAGAGACCGACGTACTCCTCGTCGATCCCGCCGACACCGACGCGGCCGAACTCGCGGACCTGCTCCGCGACCACGTCGCCCCCGGCGAACGGCTGCGGGGCGTGGTCTCCCTGCTCGCCCTGGACGAGGCACCCTGCACCCGCCACCCGGCGCTCACCGCCGGACTGGCCGCGACCCTCCACCTGCTGCACGCCGCCCTCGACACCGATCCCGGCCCGCTGTGGACGCTCACCGCGGGCGCCGTCGGCACCGGCGACGACGAGGCACCCGTCAGCCCCGACCAGGCCGCCGCCTGGGGCCTCGGCAGGGTCGCCGCCCTGGAACACCCCAGCCACTGGGGCGGCCTGATCGACCTGCCCGCCCACGGCCTGGACGGCGACCCGCGCCTGGCCACCCGGCTCGCGGCCGCCCTGACCCGCACGGACGACGAGGACCAGATGGCCCTGCGCGCCCGCGGCACCTACGGACGGCGGATGCGGCACGCCGAGACCACCCCCGCAGCGCCCGGCACCGGATGGCGGCCCACGGGCACCGCGCTGATCACCGGTGGCACCGGAGCCATCGGCGGCCACGTCGCCCGCTGGCTGGCCACCGAGGGAGCCGAACACCTCGTGCTGCTCAGCCGACGCGGACCCGAGGCCCCCGGCGCGATCGACCTCACCGCCGAACTCACCGCACTCGGCGCCCGCGTCACCGTCCGCGCCTGCGACCTCCAGGACCGCGCCGAGGTCGCCCGCACCCTCGCGGAGCTGGCCGCCGACGGCGTCACCGTCCGGACCGTCATGCACACCGCCGGCCTGGGGGAGCTCGCCCCCCTCGCCGACACCGGCGTCGCGGACCTGGCCCGCCTGATGGGTGGCAAGGCGGCCGGCGCCCGGCACCTCGACGAACTGCTCGACCCGGAAGCACTCGACGCCGTCGTCCACTTCTCGTCCGTCTCCGCGGTCTGGGGTGTCGGAAGCCACGGGGCGTACGCCGCGGCCAACGCCTACCTCGACACGCTCGCCGAACTCCGCGGCCACGAAGGCGCTCCCGTCCGCTCCGTCGCCTGGGGGCCATGGGACGGCGGCGGCATGGTCGAGGCCGGCGCCGCCGAGCTGATGCAGCGCCGCGGCATCCCCCTGCTGCGACCCGGCGCCGCCATGGTCGCGCTGCGCCAGGCACTCGACGCGCGAGAACCGGCGGTGGCCGCAGCCGAGGTGGACTGGGCGGGTTTCGTGCCCTCTTTCACCGCGCTGCGCCCCAGCCCGCTCCTCGCCGACCTGCCCGAGGTGCGCGCGCTGACGGCAGGCAGGCCGGACGAGGACGCGACGGACGGCACGGCCGGCGACGACGAAGGGCTCCGTGCCCGGCTGGCCACGCTGTCCGCCGTCGAACGCGGCCGCGCCGTGGTGGAGCTGGTACGGACGCACGCCGCCGTCGCACTCGGCCACACCGGAGCCGAGGAGATCGAGCCCGAACGCACCTTCCGCGACCTCGGCATCGACTCGCTCACCGCCGTCGCCCTGCGCGACCGGCTGACCGCCGCGACCGGACTGACCCTGCCCGCCACGCTCGTCTTCGACCAGCCGACGCCCGTCGCGCTGGCGGAGCACCTGGGCGGCCTGCTGCTGCCGGGAGCACCGGAGGACGCCGCCGACGCCCTGCCGTCGGCGGACGAACTCGACCGGCTGGAAGCGGCGCTCGCCCGCCGCGCGGACGACGACCTCGACCGGGTCCGGATCGTGATGCGACTGGAGTCGCTGCTGTCCCGGACCCGCAACGGGCCCGATGCCGCCGCGTCCGCGGATGCCACGGCCGACGGCGACGCCGACGCGGCCGCCCTGGCCGACCGACTCGGCAATGCCACGAACGACGAACTGTTCGCCCTGGTGGAGAGGGACCTGGGACTCAAGTGAACGCCGCCGCCCCGAGGGCCCTCAGGAGAACACGATGACCGACGAAGCCGCCACGAGCCCCACCGAGCGCAAACTCCGCGACTACCTGGGCCGGGTGATCGCCGAACTGCACGACACGCGCAGGCAGTTGCGGGAGGCCGGCACCCGGGACCCGGAGCCCATGGCCGTCGTGGCCATGGCCTGCACCCTCCCCGGCGGCGTGCGCTCGCCCGACGACCTGTGGCGGCTGCTCGCCGCGGGCGGGGACGGTGTCACGCCCTTCCCCGACGACCGGGGCTGGGACGACACGCCTCTGGCGGCGGCCGACGGCGTCGCCGACGCCGCGGCCTCCCAGGGCGGCTTCCTGCACGAAGCGAGCATGTTCGACCCCGCGTTCTTCGGCATCAACCCGCGCGAGGCGCTGGCCATGGACCCGCAGCAGCGGCTGATCCTGGAGGCGGCCTGGGAGACGACGGAGCGGGCGGGCATCCACCCCGGCACGCTGCGCGGCAGCCGTACCGGCGTCTTCGTCGGCACGAACGGCCAGGGCTACGGCAACGGCATGCAGGCCGGCCTGGCCGGCACCGAGGGCTACCAGCTCACCGGCGCCGCCACGTCCGTACTCTCCGGGCGCATCGCCTACACGATGGGCCTGGAGGGGCCCGCGGTCAGCGTGGACACCGCGTGCTCCTCGTCGCTGAGCGCCCTGCACCTGGCCATGCAGGCGATCCGCAACGGCGACTGCTCCCTCGCCTTCGTCGGTGGCGTCACGGTCATGCCGCACCCGGTCGGCTTCCACGAGTTCAGCCGCCAGAGCGGCCTGGCCTCCGACGGTCGGTGCAAGGCGTTCTCCGCCGAAGCCGACGGCATGGGCATGGCCGAGGGCGTGGCGATGATCCTCGTGGAGCGGCTCGCCGACGCGCGGGCCGCCGGTCACCCGGTGCTCGCGGTGGTCCGCGGCTCCGCCGTCAACCAGGACGGTGCCTCCAACGGTCTCACCGCGCCCAGCGGCCCCGCCCAGGAGCGCGTCATACGCGCCGCCCTCGCCAACGCGCGCCTGACCCCCGACCAGATAGACGTGGTCGAGGCGCACGGCACCGGCACCGCGCTGGGCGACCCGATCGAGGCACAGGCACTGCTGGCGACGTACGGCCGCGACCGCGCACAGCCCCTCTGGCTCGGCTCGCTGAAGTCCAACATCGGGCACACCCAGTCCGCCGCCGGTATCGCCAGCGTCATCAAGATGGTGCTGGCACTGGAGCACGGCATGCTGCCCCGCACGCTCCACGCCGAGGTGCCCACCCCGCACGTGGACTGGTCCGCCGGCAGCATCGAGCTGCTCACCGCACAGCGCCCCTGGGAGCCGGGCGAGCGCCCGCGCCGGGCGGCCGTCTCCTCCTTCGGCATCAGCGGCACCAACGCCCACGTGATCCTGGAGGAGGCACCCCCCGCCGCGACGGCGTCGGCCACCGCGCGCCGCACCGGCCCCGGGGTTGTGCCCCTGCTGGTCTCCGGACGTACCGCGCAGGCCCTGTCCGCGCAAGCGGCGCGGCTGCGCGTCTTCCTGGACGAAGCGCGGGAGAACTCCGCCGCACCCGCCGAAGTCGTCGATCTCGCCTACTCCCTCGGCGCGACCCGTCAGTCCCACGAACACCGCGCCGTCGTCCTCGCCTCGGACCCGGAAGCCGTCCAGGCCGGCCTGCGCTGCGTCGAGGAGGGCACCGGCGGCCCGGGTGTGCTCACCGGGGCCGTGCGGCCGGGGCTGACCGCCTTCCTGTTCAGCGGGCAGGGTGCGCAGTACGCCGGTATGGCGAGCGAGCTTTACGAGGCGTTCCCGGTGTTCGCGGACGCGTTCGACGCGGTGTGTGCGCGGGTGGATGTGGACCGGCCGCTGCGGGACGTGGTGTTCGGGGAGGACGCGGATCTTCTGGCCCGTACTGCGTACACGCAGCCTGCGCTGTTCGCGGTCGAGGTGGCGTTGTTCCGGCTGGTGGAGTCCTGGGGTGTGACCCCGGACGTGCTGGTGGGCCATTCGATCGGCGAGCTTGCCGCTGCGCACTGCGCTGGGGTGCTGTCGCTGGACGACGCGTGCCGTCTGGTCTCGGCGCGTGGCCGGTTGATGGATGCGCTGCCGTCGGGTGGTGCGAT
>NZ_JBVHGJ010000028.1:0-24212 GCF_055561875.1 Streptomyces sp. NPDC022552 | reverse complement strand
GTACGGCGGCACCCGACACATCGGGCAGGTCGTCGCCCGGGTCGGCCGCGACAGCGCCCCGGGTGAGCAGGACGAGCGTGGCTTCGGTGTCCGCGCGGGCCAGGAACTCCTGGACGGTGCCGAGGGTCGCGCACACGCGCGCCTCGGTGTCGTCCAGACCGTCGGACCCGTCGGCGGGCGCCGAGGTGACCAGCAGCAGATCGGCCGAGGCCGAAGCGATGTCGGCCGCCCGTACGCAGTCGGCCCCGAGAGCCGCGAGCGCGTCGGCCGCGCCGTACGGGTCGGGTCCCACGACGGCCCAGGTCACCCGGGCGGGCGCCGGTTCGGGGAGTGGGATCCAGTCCACCCGGTGCACCGGTCGCGCCACCGCGGCGCCCGCCGGTGCGTCCGCGGCGAGGGGCCGCAGCACGACACGCCCGACGGAGAGGACCGTCCGGCCTCCGGGATCGAGGGCCAGCAGCTCCACCGCGTCGTCGCCGCGCGGCGAGAGCCGTACGCGGAGCGTGGTGGCGCCGGAGGCCGCCAGGGTCACCTGCGACCAGGAGAACGGCAGTCCGGGCGGTCCTGCGGGTCCGTCCGCCTCGACCGCCCTGACGGCGAGCGCGTGCAGCGCCGCGTCGAGCAGAGCCGGGTGCAGCCCGAAGCGGCCGGCGTCCGCGTGCGCCTGCTCCGGCAGGACGACCTCGGCCCAGAGGTCCTCGCCCGCACGCCAGACGCCGCGCAGCCCCTGGAACACCGGACCGTACTCCAGCCCGGCACCGGCCAACGCCGGGTACAGCTCGTCGAGCGTCACGGCGTGGCCGCCGTCCGGCGGCCAGGACGAAGCCGGGGCGACCACGGGGGCCGCGGCACTCAGAGTGCCGGAGGCGTGCCGGGTCCACGGCTGCCCGTACCAGCCGGTGCCGTCGGAGAGGCGCGAGTGGACGGTGAGCGGACGCCCGCCGTCCTCGTCAGGAGCACCGACCAGGACCTGGAGCTGGACGGACTCCTCCTCCGTCAGTACCAGGGGGGTGTGCAGGACCAGCTCGTCCAGGACGTCGCAGCCCGCCTGGTCGCCGGCGCGCACCGCGAGATCGACGAACGCCGTGCCGGGAACCACGATACGGCCGTGCACCCGGTGCTGGGCGAGCCAGGGGTGCGTGCGGACGGAGAGCCGCCCGGCGAACACCAGGCCGCCGTCGTCGGCGAGTTCGACACCTGCGGCGAGGACGGGGTGCCCGGTCTCCCCCAGCCCGGCGGACACCATGTCACCGGGGCGCGCGGAGACCGACGGCCAATAGCGCTCGGGGACGAAGGCATACGTGGGCAACTCGATACGACGGCCACCGGCCGGCGCGAGCAGGGTGACCCAGTCGACAGGCACCCCGTGCACGTGCAGGGCGGCGAGGGCGCGCAACAGGGCGGCATCCTCGTCCTGGCCCGAGCGCAGGGCCGGCACGACGGTCGCGTCCTCGCGGATCTGCGGGACGAGCGCGGACAGCACCCCGCCGGGCCCGAGTTCGAGGAAGACCCGCACATCGGTGAGGGAGGCGACCGCGTCGGCGAACCGGACAGGCTCACGGATCTGGGCGACCCAGTAGTCCGGAGTGGCCAGGTCCCCGGGAGCGGTGGCGGCGACCGGGATCGTCGGAGAGTGGTACGTCAGCGACTTCGCGACCGCCGCGAACTCGTCGAGCATCGGCTCCATCAGGTGCGAGTGGAACGCGTGCGAAACGGTGAGTCGCTTCACCCGTACGTTCTCCGCCCGGAGCCGCTCCTCCAGCGCGCCGATCGCGTCCGCGTCACCGGAAACCGTCACCGAAGCGGGCCCGTTGACGGCCGCAAGGTCCACACCGTCAGGCAACTCGAGCCCGTCCTCGGCCGCCTCCACGGCCAGCATCGCACCACCCGACGGCAACGCGTCCATCAACCGACCACGCGCCGACACCAGACGGCACGCGTCGTCCAGCGACAGCACCCCCGCCACATGCGCGGCAGCAAGCTCACCGATCGAGTGGCCCACCAGCACGTCCGGGGTCACACCCCAGGACTCCACCAGCCGGAACAACGCCACCTCGACCGCGAACAGCGCAGGCTGCGTGTACGCCGTACGGGCCAGAAGCTCCGCGTCCTCCCCGAACACCACCTCACGCAAAGGCTGTTCGAGGTCGACTCGCCCACACACCTCGTCGAACGCGTCCGCGAACACCGGGAACGCCTCGTACAGCTCACGCCCCATCCCGACCCGCTGCGCACCCTGACCCGAGAACAGAAGGGCCAGGCGCGGTGCGTCGGACGCGACCCGTCCGACGACGGCGTTGCCGAGGTCCCGCAGCGCGGCCGTCGCGCTCTCGCCGTCGGCCGCGAGGACCACCGCGCGGTGCTCCAGCATGCTCCTGGTGGTCGCCAGTGAGTACGCGACATCGGCGAGCCGCCTCCCGGCCAGGGCGGCGCGCAGCCGCTCCGCCTGCGCGGGCAGCGCATCCGCCGTACGGGCGGAGAGCAGCAGCGGCAGCAGCGGCGCATTCTCCGGCGGCGTTCCGTCCGTCACCTCCGGCCCCGCCGGCTCCTCGGCCGGGGCCGCCTCCAGGACCACGTGGGCGTTGGTGCCGCTCACCCCGAAGGAGGAGACACCGGCCCGGCGCGGCCGGCCGGTCTCCGGCCAGGGGCGCGCCTCGGTCAGCAGCTCGACCGAGCCCGCCGACCAGTCGGCCTCGGGGGTCGGCGCGTCGACGTGCAGGGTCGCGGGCAGCGTGCCGTGCCGCATCGCCTGCACCATCTTGATCACCCCGGCGACGCCCGAAGCCGCCTGCGTGTGACCGATGTTGGACTTCAGCGAGCCCAGCCACAGCGGTTCCGCACGGTCCTGCCCGTACGTGGCCAGCAGCGCCTGCGCCTCGATCGGGTCGCCGAGCCTCGTGCCCGTACCGTGCGCCTCCACCGCGTCCACCTCCGACGGCCTCAGGTCGGCGTCGGCTAGCGCCCGGCGGATCACGCGTCGCTGCGCGGGTCCGCTGGGGGCGCTCAGGCCGTTGGACGCGCCGTCCTGGTTGACGGCCGAGCCGCGGACCACGGCCAGCACCTGGTGCCCGTTGCGGCGGGCGTCGGACAGGCGCTCCACCAGCAGCACGCCGACGCCCTCGCCCCAGCCGGTGCCGTCGGCAGCGGCGGCGAAGGGCTTGCAGCGGCCGTCGGCGGCCAGCCCGAGCTGTCGGCTGAACTCCACGAAGGCGGTCGGGGTGGACATGACGGTCACACCACCGGCGAGGGCCATCGAGCATTCCCCGGCCCGCAGCGCCCGCACCGCCAGGTGGAGCGCCACCAGCGACGACGAGCACGCGGTGTCCACCGTGAGGGTGGGCCCCTCGAAGCCGAAGCTGTAGGCCACCCGGCCGGAGAGCACGGCCGCGGCGTTCCCGGCGCCCTGGTGTCCCTCGCTGACATCGGGATCGCCGGCGAGCAGCACCGGGTAGTCCTGGCCGTTGGTGCCCGCGAACACCCCGGTGTCAGTGCCGCGCAGCGCCTCCGGGTCGATGCCGGCCTGCTCGAACACCTCCCACGCGGTCTGGAGCATGAGCCGCTGCTGCGGGTCCATGGCGAGCGCCTCGCGCGGCGAGAGACCGAAGAAGCGGGCGTCGAACTCAGCGACGTCGCGGAGGAATCCGCCCTCGCGGACGTACGAGGCACCCGCGCCACCCTCCGGGTCGTACAGCCGCTCGGTGTCCCAGCCCCGGTCGCCGGGGAACCCGGAGATGCCGTCACGGCCCTCGGCGACCAGACGCCACAGCGCGTCCGGCGAGCTGATGTCACCGGGGAAGCGGCAGGCCATGCCGACGATGGCGATGGGTTCGGCGTCGGAGACCGCGGCCCTGGTCGCCGTGTCGGCCTCGTCGCCATCGGTTCCGCGCACGAGGTCGTCGAGGTGGCCGGCCAGAGCGTCCGGGTTGGGGTGGTCGAAGACGACGGTGGCGGGCAGGGCGAGGCCGGTGGCCTCGGCCAGGCGGTCGCGCAGTTCGACGGCGGTCAGGGAGTCGAATCCCAGGTCGGTGAAGGCCCGGCGGGGACCGACGGCTTCGGTGTCGCGGTGACCGAGCACGGCGGCGACATGCCCGCGGACCAGCTCGGCCAGCTCGCGCCGCCGTTCCTTGGGGGTGAGTGCGGCGAGACGGGCCACCGTCGCGGAAACCGCTCCGGGGTTCCGCTCCGCCGCCGGTCCGGCCGCGCCACCCTGCGGCAGGGTGACGGTGAGGCGGTCGAAGAGCCGCTGGGGCCGCACGGAGGTCATGGCCGGCACGAAGCGGGCCCAGTCCATGTCGGCCACGGCCACGCACACGTCCCCACCGTCCACGGCCGTGCCCAGCGCTTCGAGCGCCTGCGCCGGGTCCATGGCGCGCAGGCCGCGCCGCCGCAGGTAGTCGGCGGTGTCCGCGGCGCCTGCCATGCCGCTGCCGGCCCACGGTCCCCACGCCACCGAGGTGGCGGGCAGTCCGCGGGCGGCGCGCCGCTGGGCGATCGCGTCCAGGGCTGCGTTCGCGGCCGCGTAGGCTCCCTGGCCGCCGCTGCCCCAGACGCCGGCGACCGAGGAGAACAGGACGAAGGCGTCGAGTTCCGTGGTCCGCAGCGCGTCGTCGAGGTGCAGGGCGCCGGTGACCTTGGCGGCCAGCACCTGGGCGATGTCCTGCTCCGAGACGTCGGCGAGGGTGCCGAAGTCGCCGCTTCCGGCGGCGTGCACGACGGCGTTCGGCGGGTGCGCGGCCAGCAGGGCGTCGAGGGCGGCACGATCGCCGATGTCGCAGGCGGCGACGGTGACCTCGGTCCCGGCCGCGGTGAGTTCGGCGGTCAGTTCGGCCATGCCCGGGGCGTCGGCGCCGCGCCGTCCGGCCAGCACCAGGTGCGCTGCGCCGCGGCCCGCGAGCCAGCGGGCGACATGTGCGCCGAGCGCCCCTGTGCCGCCGGTGACGAGCACGGTGCCTCGCGGCCGCCAGGGCGTGGCGGGACGCGGGGGCGCCGGCGTCAGCCTTCGGGCGAGGACGCCGCCCGCGCGCACGGCCACCTGGTCCTCGCCCCGGTGGGTGCCGGCGAGTACGGCGGCCAGGTGGAGCGCGGCGTCGGCGCCGGGGTCCTCCGGCAGGTCGAGCGCGCCGCCCCAGCGGTGCGGTCGCTCCAGCGCGGCCACCCGGCCCATCGCCCACAGCTGTGCCGCGCCCGGGTCGGCGGGCTCGCCGTCGTCGGCCGCCACCGCGCCCTGGGTGAGCACCCAGACGGGGGCGCCGTCCCCGCGTACCGCGCCGGGCAGCGCGGCAAGTCCCCGCGACAGCCCCGGGTGCTCGGGGTGCGGTCGGGGGTCGTACGGGAGGACCAGACCGTCGGCGGACGGATCGGGTACGGCGCCGACGGTGACGGTCGCTCCGTGTGCGCGCAGTGCCTCGGCGCACCAGGTGACCAGCGGGCGGGAGGCCGCGTCGGCTTCAGATTCAGAGTCAGGATCAGTCAGGATCTGCCAAGTGCCGCGCAGCGCGGGCGTCTCGGCCTCCGGCAGCGGTTCCCAGGTGTCGGTGTACCGCCAGTTCGCCGGACCGCCGGTCTCGGGGACGGGAGGCACGGACCAGTAGTGCTCGCGCCGGAACGCGTACGTCGGCAGGTCGACGACCCGGCCGCCCCAGCCGGCGGTGATCGCGGGCCAGTCGAGCGCCGCCCCCGCGGCGTGTGCGGCGGCGATGCCGCGCCACCACGCACCGACCGGCGCGCGATCGGCGCGCTGCAGGGCGATGCATGCCACGTCGTCGTCCGCGTCCAGGCAGGAGCGGACCGCGGCGGTGAGCACTCCGTCCGGGCCCACCTCCACGAAGCGGGTGACTCCCTTGTCCCGCAGCGTCCGTACGGCGTCGGCGAAGCGGACGGGCTCACGGATCTGACCGACCCAGTAGTCCGGGGTCGCCAGGTCCCCGGGCGCGGTGGTGACGACGGGGATCGTCGGGGAGTGGTACGTCAACGACTTCGCGACCGCCGCGAACTCGTCGAGCATCGGCTCCATCAGGTGCGAATGGAACGCATGGGAGACGCTCAGACGCTTCACCCGTACGCCCTCGGAACGCAGCCGCTCCTCCAGTACCGCGATCGCATCCGCGTCACCGGAGACCGTCACCGAGGCGGGCCCGTTGACGGCCGCCAGATCCACCCCGTCGGGCAGATCGAGCCCGTCCTCGGCGGCCTCCACGGCCAGCATCGCGCCGCCCGACGGCAGCGCGTCCATCAACCGCGCCCGCGCGGCGACGAGTGTGCCCGCGTCCTCGAGTGACAGCACGCCGGCGCAGTGCGCGGCGGCCAGTTCGCCGACTGAGTGCCCGACCAGATGACGCGGGACCAGCCCCCAGGACTCGGCGAGCCGGAACAGCGCCACCTCCAGCGCGAACAGCGCGCGCTGGGTGGTACCGGTCCGTTCCAGCGCCGGACCGTCGCCGTACGCCCGGGCATCAAGACCTGCCGCACGGCACGCCTCTGCGAAAGCGTCCGCGAAGACCGGGAAGGCTTCCAGTCCCTGCCCCATGCCGGCCCATTGGGAGCCCTGCCCCGAGAAGAGGAAGGCCGTCCGGCCCGCTCGCGCCGTGCCCGTGACGGCCTGGGGCGCGGTTCCGGACGCGGCCAGCGCGCTCAGCCCGTCCAGCAGTTCACCGCGGTCGGCTCCGAGGACGACGGCACGGTGGTCCAGCGCGGACCGGGTGGTGGCGAGCGAGACGGCGAGATCGACGGAGTCGAGATCGGGCCGCGCGGCGACGTGGGCGTGCAGGCGCTCCGCCTGGGCGCGCAGCGAACCCGCGTCGCGCCCGGACAGCACCCAGGGCACGACGGACGGGGCGACGGACGGAGCGGCGTCCCGCGCCTGTACCGGGCCGGTCTCCGCCTCCGTCTCCTCCTCGGCCGGCGCGCCCTCCAGGATCACGTGCGCGTTGGTGCCGCTCACTCCGAACGAGGAGACGCCCGCCCTCGGCGGGCGCCCGGTGTCGGGCCACGGCCGGTTCTCGGTGAGCAGTTCCACCGCACCCGCCGACCAGTCCACGTGCGGGCTGGGCGCGTCCACGTGCAGAGTGCGGGGCAGCACGCCGTGCCGCATCGCCTGCACCATCTTGATGACCCCGGCCACGCCGGAAGCGGCCTGTGTGTGCCCGATGTTGGACTTCAGCGAACCCAGCCACAGGGGCTCAGCGCGGTCGCGGTCCTTGCCGTACGTGGCGAGCAGCGCCTTGGCCTCGATCGGGTCGCCGAGGGTGGTGCCGGTGCCGTGGCCCTCCACCGCGTCCACCTCGGCGGCCGAGAGCCGGGCCGCGGCAAGCGCGTCCAGGACGACGCGCCGCTGAGCCGGGCCGTTGGGGGCGGTGAGGCCGTTGGATGCACCGTCCGAGTTGACCGCCGAGCCGCGCAGCACCGCCAGTACCCGGTGACCGGCGCGACGCGCGTCGGACAGCTTCTCCAGTAGCACCATTCCGGCGCCCTCGCTCCAGCCGGTGCCGTCCGCAGCCGCCGCGAACGCCTTGCAGCGGCCGTCGCGGGCCAGCCCCCGCTGCCTGCTGAACTCGACGAACGCGGCCGGGGTCGCGATCACGGTCACCCCGCCCGCGAGCGCCATGGTGCACTCGCCCCGGCGCAGCGCCTGCATCGCCAGATGCAGCGCCACCAGGGACGACGAGCACGCGGTGTCCACGGTGACCGCGGGCCCTTCCAGGCCGAGGCTGTAGGCGATCCGGCCGGACAGCACGCTGGTCGCCGTACCGGTGAGCGCATAGCCCGCCGCCTCCTCGGCGACGGGCACACCGGTGCCGTAGCCGGAGGACGCGGCCCCGACGTACACGCCGACCGGCGTGCCCCTGACCCCCTGGGGGGCGATCCCGGCGCGCTCGATCGCCTCCCAGGAGGCCTCCAGGACCAGGCGCTGCTGCGGGTCCATCGCCTGGGCCTCGCGCGGGGAGATGCCGAAGAAGTCCGCGTCGAAGCAGCCCGCGTCATGGACGAAGCCGCCCTGGCGGGAGTAGGAGGTGCCTTCTCCGCGCGAGTCCGGGTCGTAGAGGGCGCCGAGGTCCCAGCCGCGGTCGGCGGGGAAGTCGCTGATCCCGTCACCCCCCGCGGACACCAGGTCCCACAGCGCCTCGGGCGAGTCGATGCCGCCGGGGAGGCGGCAGGCCATCCCGACGATGGCGACCGGTTCGTGCCCGGCGACGGCCAGTTCGCGGTTGCGGATCTTGAGCCGGTCGTTCTCCTTGACCAGCGTGCGCAGGGCTTCGACGTAGCGTCCGTCGGCGGGCGCGGTCATGGTCAGTACTCCCCGTCGTCGGCGGCGACGAGACTCAGCAGGGCCTCGCCGTCCAGTTCGTCCACCGGATGCGCTGTCGCTGTGCCCGCGTCGTCCGGTTCCTCCCCCGCCATGCGCAGCAGGGGTTCGAGCAGTCCGGCCTCCCGGAGCCGGGACAGCGGCACCCGGGCCAGCGCCGCACGGATGCGCTGCTCGCCGTCGGCGGCGCCCGCATCCTCCGTACCGGCCGTGTCCGTGCCGGAGTCCGCTTCCATGCCGCACTCCTCCAGGAGGTGTGCGGCGAGTTCGGCGGGCGTCGGGTAGTCGAAGACCACGGTGGCGGTCAGCGGCAGACCGGTGGCGGCGTTGAGGCGGTTGCGCATCTCCACCGCGGTGAGCGAGTCGAAGCCGAGGTCCCGGAAGGCCCGGTCGGGTTCCACCTCGCCGCTGTGCGCGTGGCCGAGCACGAGTGCGGCCTGCGCCCGTACGAGATCCACGGCGGTGTCGAGCCTGTCGTAATTCGGCAGAGCCAGCAGCCTCTCCCGCAGATCGCCGGCTTCCTCGGGCTTCTCGGCCCCGGAGGAGTCGTCGCCGCCCGTCAGGCCGGCGAGCAGGGGACTGGGCCGGGCGGAGGAGAAGGCCCGGGCGAAAGCGGGCCAGTCGACACCTGCCACGGTCACGGTGGGCACGGTGTCCGCCACCGCGTCGGCGAGAGCGTGCAGCGCCACGTCCGGGTCCATGGCGAGGACGCCCCGGCGCGCGAGTTCGCTCTCCGCTCCCCCGGCCATGCCCTCTCCGCGCCAGGCGCCCCAGGCGACACAGGTCGCGGGCGCGCCACGGGCGGCCCGCCGCAGCGCCAGCGCGTCCAGGCGGGCGTTGGCGGCGGCGTAGGCGGCCTGGCCGGCGCCGCCCCAGGTGGCGGCCACCGAACCGAAGAGCACGAAGGCGTCGAGGTCGCCGCAGAGCGCGTCCAGGTGCTCGGCGCCGTCGGCCTTGCCCGCCCGCGCCGCCGTCAGGTCGTCCTCGGTCAGCTCCGGCAGTCGGCCCAGTCCTCCGACGCCCGCGGCGTGGACGACCGCGTTCGGCGGGTGCTCGGCCAGCAGCGCGGCGACCGCGTCACGGTCGGCGAGGTCGCAGGCGACCACGGCGGTCCGCGCCCCCAGTTCCTCCAGTTCCGCGACGAGTTCACCGGCGCCGGGCGTGGCGGGTCCGCGGCGGCCCGCCAGGACCAGCTGCTCGGCGCCGTTGCGCGCCGCCCACCGGGCGACGTGCGCCCCGAGCGCGCCGGTCCCGCCGGTGATGAGCACGGTGCCACGGGGGCGCCAGGGTGCGGCTGTGACCGGCGGTGCGGGGGCCAGCCGCCGTACGAGCGGGGTGTCCCGGAGCGCGACCTGGTCCTCACCCGTGATCCCGGTGAGGACGCCTGCCAGCGCGGTCCCCGGCACTCCGACCGGGGGCAGGTCGATCAGGCCGCCCCACAGCGACGGGTGTTCCAGCGCGGCCACCCGGCCCAGCGCCCACAGGGCGTGGCCGCCCGCGCCGGGGGGCTCCTCGCCGGGGAGCGCGACGGCGCCACGGGTGACACACCACAGCCGCGTCCCGGTGCCGGCCAGCGCCTGGACGAGGGCGAGGCCGTCGGCCGCGGCGGTCTCGTCGTCCAGGCCGAGCAGCGACAGCACGCCCGTCCAGGGCTGTTCGGCCTCGGCCACCTCCCGTAGACCCGCCGCCGTATCGGTCGCGTCGAGCACCTTCAGGTGCGGAGTACCGCCGCAGCGCCGGATCGCCTCGGCGCACTCGGCCGCCGTCTCCTCGTGCCCGGGGTGGGCCAGCACCAGCCAGCCACCCAACAGGACCGGGTCGGCGGGTACGGCGATGGGGCACCAATCCTCGCGGTACCGCAGGTCCTGGGCGCGCGACCGGCCGTGCCAGCCCGCGAGCACCGGCAGCACATCGCCGAGCCGCTCGCGGTCCTCGTCGCCGTCGACGCCGAGGAGACCGGCCAGGGCTTCCGCGTCGCCGCGACGGACGGTGGACCAGAAGGCGTCGTCGACGACCGGCTCGCCGGTCCCGCCCGACGCGCCGGGCGCGGGGAGCGGCCAGTACCTCTGGTGCTGGAAGGCGTACGTCGGCAGGTCCACGGTACGCCCGCCGAGGCAGCCGAAGACCGCACGCCAGTCGACGTCCGCTCCGTGGGCGTGCGCTCCGGCAACGGCGGCGAACAGCGTCCGGACGCCGTCGATCCCCGCACGCAGGGCAGGGACGGCGGGGAAGTCATCGGCGATGTGCGGGACGAGGGCCGAGAGGGTGGCGTCCGGGCCGAGTTCGAGGAAGACCCGCACATCAGCGAGCGAGGAAACCGCGTCGGCGAACCGGACAGGCTCACGGATCTGACCGACCCAGTAGTCCGGAGTCGCCACGTCCCCGGGAGCGGTGGCGGCGACCGGGATCGTCGGTGCGTGGTACGTCAGCGACTTCGCGACCGCCGCGAACTCGTCGAGCATCGGCTCCATCAAGTGCGAGTGGAACGCGTGCGAAACGGTGAGTCGCTTCACCCGTACGTTCTCCGCCCGGAGCCGCTCCTCCAGCGCATCGATCGCGTCCGCGTCACCGGAAACCGTCACCGAAGCGGGCCCGTTGACGGCCGCAAGGTCCACACCGTCAGGCAACTCGAGCCCGTCCTCGGCAGCCTCCACGGCCAGCATCGCACCACCCGACGGCAACGCGTCCATCAGACGACCACGCGCCGAGACGAGAGCGCAGGCGTCGTCCAGGGAAAGCACTCCGGCCACGTGCGCGGCAGCAAGCTCGCCGATCGAGTGGCCCACCAGCACGTCCGGGGTCACGCCCCAGGACTCCACCAGCCGGAACAACGCCACCTCGACCGCGAAAAGCCCCGCCTGCGCATAGACCGTCCGGGACAGAAGCTCCGCGTCCTCCCCGAACACCACCTCCCGCAAAGGCCGTTCGAGGTCGACTCGCGCACACACCGCATCGAACGCCTCCGTGAACGCCGGGAACGCCTGGTACAGCTCACGCCCCATCCCGACCCGCTGCGCACCCTGACCCGAGAACAGGAACGCCGTGTTCCCACCACGCACCACACCGGAGACGACCTGCGCCGAGGACTCCCCCGCAGCCAGCGCACGCAACCCGGCCGACAGCTCCTCACGGTCGCCACCGATGACGACAGCACGATGCTCCAACGCCGCCCGCCCCGTCGCCAGCGAGTACGCCAGGTCCGCAGGGTGGTGGAGGCCGGCCGGGTCGAGCAAGCGGGCGGCCTGGGCGCGCAGCGCGGCGGCCGAGCGGCCCGACAGCAGGAATGGCCGCGCCCCGGGCAGGACGGGCAGCGGTTGCGCCGGCTCCTCGGCCGGGGCCGCTTCCAGGACCACATGGGCGTTGGTGCCGCTCACCCCGAAGGAGGAGACACCGGCCCGGCGCGGCCGGCCCGTCTCCGGCCAGGGACGCGCCTCGGTCAGCAGCTCGACCGAGCCCGCCGACCAGTCCACCTGCCGGGTCGGCTCGTCCACGTGCAGCGTCACCGGGAGCACTCCCCGGCGGATCGCCTCCACCATCTTGATGACGCCGGCGACACCGGCGGCGGCCTGGGAGTGCCCGATGTTGGACTTCACAGAACCGAGCCACAGCGGCCGTTCCGGGTCACGTCCCTGCCCGTACGTGGCCAGCAACGCCTGCGCCTCGATCGGGTCGCCCAGCGTCGTGCCCGTACCGTGCGCCTCCACCGCGTCCACCTCGGACGCCTCAAGACCGGCCGATGCCAGCGCGGCACGGATCACCCGCTGCTGCGCGGGGCCGTTCGGCGCGGTCAAGCCGCTGGACGCGCCGTCCTGGTTGACGGCCGAGCCACGCACCACGGCCAGCACCTGGTGCCCGTTGCGGCGGGCGTCGGACAGGCGCTCCACCAGCAGCACGCCGACGCCCTCGCCCCAGCCCGTGCCGTCGGCAGCGGCGGCGAAGGACTTGCAGCGGCCGTCGGCGGCACTGCCCTCCTCGAAGCCGAAGCCGGAGAACATCGTGGGCGCGGACATCACGGTCACCCCGCCCGCCAGGGCGAGGTCGCACTCGCCGGCGCGCAGTGCCTGCGCCGCCAGGTGCAGGGCGACCAGCGACGACGAGCACGCCGTGTCCACCGTGACCGCCGGGCCCTGCAGCCCGAAGGTGTAGGAGACGCGGCCGGAGAGGACGCTGCCGGCGTTGGCCGTACCCATGTAGCCCTCGAGCGCCGCGGGGTCGATCACGGACGGGTAGTCGTGATACATCGTGCCGGCGAAGACGCCGGTCCGTCCGCCGCGCAGGGTGCGGATGTCGATGCCGGCCCGTTCGACCGCCTCCCACGAGGCCTCCAGGAGCAGCCGCTGCTGCGGGTCGGTGGCGGCGGCCTCGCGGGGGCTTATGCCGAACAGGGCGGCGTCGAACTCGCCCGCGTCGTACACGAATCCGCCGCGCCGCCCGGGGGCGGACGCCTCCGGTGTGCCCCATCCGCGGTCCGTGGGCAGCGGGCCGAGTGCGTCCGTGCCGGACGCGACGAGCTCCCACAGGTCTTCCGGGGAGCGCACGCCGCCGGGGTACCGGCAGGCCATGCCGATCACCGCGACCGGCTCGGCCGCGCGCTCCTCCAGGTCGCGCACGCGGCGGTTCGCGTCGCGCAGCTCCGCCGTGGCGCGCTTCAGGTAGGCCAGCAGCTTCTCCTGCTGGTCCGGGTTCGTGTCGGCCATGATCTGCTGTCCGCGTCCTCTCACGACGTCTCGAACTCGTTGTCCAGAAGCGCGAAGACCTCGTCCGCCGAGGCGGCGTCCAGGTCCTTCTCCTGCTCGTCCCGGGCGTCCTGCCCGCCACTCCACCGGCCGGCCAGCGCCCGCAGCCGGGCCGCCACCCGGGCCCGGTCCTCGTCGTCGGCCTCGACCTGGTCCAGCCCTGCCTCCAGGCGGGCGAGTTCGGCCAGCAGGCCGTCCACCGCCCGTCCCGGTTCGGGGGCCAGCTCGGTGCGGAGGTGGCGGGCGACGTCGGCGGCCGTCGGATGGTCGAAGACCAGCGTGGCGGGCAGCCTCAGCCCCGTGGCCGCGGAGAGCCTGTTGCGCAGCTCGACCCCGGTGAGGGAGTCCAGGCCCATCTCCAGGAAGCCCCGGTCGGCGTCCACGGCGCCCGCGGAGGCGAAGCCGAGGGCGGCGGCCAGCTGGCCGCGTACCAGGTCGAGCAGGATCCGCCGCTGTTCGGCCTCCGGGGCTCCGGAGAGCCGGGTCCGCAGCGCGGCCGGGTCGCCGGCGCCGGCGGCGGTCCGCTGCTCCTGGCGGGGCGCCAGGACGCGCAGCAGCGGGTGCACCGGGGTGCGACCGCGCAGGGCCGCGGGCTGGAGCGCCACCGGCACCACCAGCGCCCGGCCGGCCGCGCAGCCCGCCGAGAAGGCGGCCATGCCGTCCTCCGTCGTGAGGGCGCCCATGCCGGATCGCGCGACCCGGCGTACGTCGGCCTCGGTGAGCGTTTCGGTCAGTCCGGTGCGTTCGGCCCACGGCCCCCAGGCCAGCGACACGGCGGGCAGCCCGAGCCGGCGGCGGTGCGCGGCGAAGGCGTCGAGGAAGACGTTGGCCGCCGCGTAGTTGGCCTGTCCCGCGCCGCCCAGCACACCTGCGGCGGAGGAGAAGAGGGCGAACGCCGAGAGCTCGCTGTCCCGGGTGAGTTCGTGGAGGTTGACGGCGCCCCGCACCTTGGGCGCGAGCACGCGGGCGACGCTCTCGTCCGTCATGCCGGTGAGCACGCCGTCGTCCAGGACGGCGGCGGTGTGCACCACGGCGGTCAGCGGGTGCGCGTCGGGGATCGTTGCGAGGGTGCGGGCCAGTGCCTCGCGGTCGGCGATGTCGCAGGCGGCCACGGTGGCCTCCGCGCCCAGCTCCGCGAGTTCGGCGACCAGTTCTGCCGCCCCGGGCGCGTCCGGCCCGCTCCGGCTCAGCAGCAGCAGGTGGCGTACGCCGTGGTGCTGGGCCAGGTGCCGGGCGAGGGCGCGGCCGAGGGTGCCGGTGGCGCCGGTGACGAGCACCGTCCCGTCGGACGTGTCCAGGCCGGTGGGTTCCGTCGCTTCGGGGACGGGCATCCGGACCAGTCGGGGCGCGAGGACCCGGCCGTCCCGTACGGCGACCTCGGTCTCGCCCGCGTCCAGTGCGGCGGTGACAGCGGCACGCAGTACGGCGGGGTCGGCGTTGGCCTCGGGCCCGGCGGCCGGGTCCAGGTCGACGAGTACGAACCGGCCCGGGTGCTCGGCCTGGGCGGACCGGATCAGGCCCCGTACGGGTGCGTCGACCAGGTCCGTGAGGTCGTCGTCGCCGGTGGCGACGGCTCCGCGGGTGATCACGGCCAGGGGCTGTGTGGCGTGCTGCTCGTCGGCAAGCCGGTCACGGACCAGGGCGAGGGCCCGGGTGACGGCCGCTTCGACCTCGGCGGCCGGGTCGGCGCCGGGGACACCGTCGGTGAAGGAGGCGACGGCGTACCCGTCGTCGCCGGTCGCGGTGGTCGGGAGCGGCAGCTCGGTCGCCCACTCGACCTGGAACAGGGTGGTGGCCAGGCCGCGCCGGGCGGCGGACAGCTCTGTGCCGACCGGGCGGGCCACCAGGGCGCCAACGCCGCCGGCCGGTGCGCCGGTGTCGTCGTGGAGCGCGAGGCCGACGCCGTCGCCGGACTCGGTGAGCCGCACCCTGAGCACCCTGGACGCGGTGGCGGGCAGGGACACCTCGCGCCACATGAAGGGGAGTTCGGCGGGTCGGTCGGTCCTGTCCCCGTCCCCTTCGCGCATGCCTCGCAGCAGCCCGATGCCGTGCAGGGCGGCGTCGAGGAGTGCCGGATGGAGCGCGAAGCCGTCGGCGGACACGCCGTCGGGGAGCTGCACCTCGGCGAAGAGTTCGCCGTCACGGTGCCAGGCGCCGGTCAGTCCCCGGAAGGCGGGGCCGTAGCTGTAGCCGGCGTCGGCGATGCCCTCGTAGAAGCCGTCGAGCACGAGCGGCTCGGCGCCCGGCGGGGGCCAGGCGGAGAGTGCGGTGGCGGGCTGCGCGGTCTGCGCGGCGGGTGCCAGGGTGCCGCTGGCGTGCCGGACCCAGGGGGCGTCCGGCAGGTCGGCGTCGCGTGCGTGGACGGACACCTCGCGGCGGCCTGCCTCGCCGGGGGAGCCGACCGTGAGCTGCACCGCGACGGAGCCGTGCTCGCCGAGCACCAGCGGTGCGCCCAGGGCCAGTTCCTCCAGCACCGGGCAGCCGGCCTGCGCGCCGGCGTGGAGGGCCATCTCCACGAACGCGGTGCCCGGCAGCAGCACGGTGCCGAGGACGGCGTGGTCGGCCAGCCAGGGGTGCGTGCGCAGCGAGAGCCGGCCGGTGAACACGGTGCTCGCGCCGTCGGCGAGGGTCAGTGCGGCGGTCAGCAGCGGGTGTCCCGTACTGCCCAGGCCCGCCGCGCCGAGATCGCCGGTGCCGGCGGGCGCGGGCTCCAGCCAGTAGCGCTCGCGCTGGAAGGGGTACGGCGGAAGGGCGACGGTCCGTACCGGCAGCCCGGCGAGCGGCGCGGTGAGGTCGGCGGCTCCGCCGTGCACGTGGAGTTCGGCGACGGACAGGAGGAAGCGCTCCATGCCGCCCTCGTCGCGGCGCAGTGTGCCGAGGACGGTGACCTCGCCCGGGTCGAGGCCGGGAATGTCGTCGAGGATCTCACCGAGCGCGGGGGCGAGGACGGGGTGCGGGCCGATCTCCACCAGGAAGCGGGCACCCTGCTCCACCAGTCCGCGCACGCCCCGGTCCAGGTCGACGGGGGTGGCGAGGTTGCGCTGCCAGTATGTGGCGTCGAGGAGTGTGCCGTCCGTCCGTTCCCCGGTGACGGTGGAGTGGAACGGAACGGTGCCCGTGCGGGGTTCGAGGTCGGCGACGAGGCGTGCCAGCTCCTCGGCCATCGGCTCCACCTGGGCGCAGTGCGAGCTGAAGTCCACACGGACCCGGCGGACCCGGACGCCGTCCTGCTCGCAGGCCTCGAGGAAGTCGTCGAGCGCCTGGCGTTCCCCGGCGACGACGGACGACGCGGGGCCGTTGATCCCGGCGAGGGAGAGCCGTGTGCCCCACGGTTCCAGCAGCTCGCGGGTCCTGTCGGGGGACAGGGCCACGGATGCCATGCCGCCCAGGCCGGCCACCGGGAGGAGTACGGTGCCGCGCAGGGCGACGATCCGGGCCGCCTCCGCGCGGGTGAGCGCGCCGGAGACGTAGGCGGCGGCGATCTCGCCCTGCGAGTGGCCGAGGACCATGTCGGGTTCGACGCCGTGCGCACGCCAGAGGGCGACGAGTGCCGCCGTCACGGCGAACAGTACGGCCGGTGTCACGTCGACCCGGTCCAGCGGCGGGGCGCCCTCGGCGCCGCGCAGCACGTCGATCGGCGACCAGTCCACGTGGCGGGCGAGTTCCTCGGCGCACGCGTACAGCTCGGCGGCGAAGACCTCGGAGCTGTCCATCAGTTCGACCGCCATGCCCGCCCACTGGCCTCCCTGCCCTGGGAAGACGAAGGCGACCTTGCCGGGCCGTACGGCGCCGCGGACCAGATGCGGCGCGGCCTCACCGCGGGCCAGGGCGGCCAGCGCGCCGCGACGGACGGTGGCGTCGGCCGCGACGACGACGGCCCGGTGTTCGAGCAGGGCGCGGCCTGCCGTCAGCGAGTGGGCGAGGTCGGCGGGATGGGCGGCGGGGGCGGTGTCCAGGTGCTCCAGGAGTCGGCGGGCCTGGTTGCGCAGTGCTTCCGCGCCGCGGGCGGACAGGATCCAGGGGGCGACCACGCCGTCGAGTTCGGGGGCGCCGCCGGTCACGGGGGCGTCCTCGGACGCCGGGTCGCTGCCGGGCTCGGTGACGCGCTCCGGGTCCTGGCCGGCCTCGGACTGGGGGACGTACTGCTCGAGTACGAGGTGGGCGTTGGTGCCGCTGCCGCCGAAGGACGACACGGCGGCCCGCCGGGGGCGCCCGCCGGTGTCGGGCCAGGGGGTGGTCTGCGTCAGCAGCTCGACCGCGCCCGTGGACCACTCGACGTGCGGGGTCGGCTCGTCGATGTGCAGCGTCTTGGGCAGGATGCCCTCGCGCAGCGACATGACCGTCTTGATGACGCCTCCGACGCCCGCCGCCGACTGGGTGTGCCCGATGTTGGACTTCACCGAGCCCAGCCACAGCGGGCGGTCCTCGGGCCGGTTCCGGCCGTACGTCGCCAGGATCGACTGGGCCTCGATGGGGTCTCCGAGGGTGGTGCCCGTGCCGTGCGCCTCCACGGTGTCGATGTCGTCGGTGTCCAGGCCGGCGTTGGCCAGCGCCTGGCGGATGACCTTCTGCTGGGCGCGACCGCTGGGGGCGGTCAGGCCGTTGGAAGCGCCGTCCTGGTTGACGGCGGTGCCACGGATCAGCGCGAGGACCGGGTGTCCCTTGCGCAGGGCGTCCGAGAGGCGTTCGACCAGGATCACGCCGACCCCCTCGCCCCATCCGGTGCCGTCGGCCGCGGCGGCGAACGGCTTGCACCGTCCGTCGGGTGCGAGGCCGCGCTGGCGGCTGAACTCCGTGAAGGAAGCGGGGGTGGCGAGGACGGCGGCGCCGCCCGCGACCGCCATGTCGCACTCGTTCTGCCGCAGTGCCTGGCAGGCGAGGTGGATGGCCACGGCGGAGGACGAGCAGGCCGTGTCGACGGTGGCGGCGGGTCCTTCGAGGCCGAAGGTGTAGGAGATGCGGCCGGACGCGGCGGCGGTGCCGGTGCCGGCGAGGAAGAAGCCCTCGGCCTCGCTGCCCGCCTGCTGGGCCCCGATGCCGTAGCCGACGAACGACGTGCCGACGAAGACACCGGTCGCGCTGCCTCGCAGGGACGACGGGTCGATCGTGGCGCGTTCCATCGCCTCCCAGGTCGCCTCGAGCAGCAGGCGCTGCTGCGGGTCGGTGGCGACGGCCTCGCGGGGGCTGATGCCGAAGAGGGCCGCGTCGAAGTGGGAGGCGTCCGTGAGGAATCCGCCCTCCTTGACGTAGGAGGTGCCGGGGCGGTCGGGGTCGGGGTCGTAGAGGTTGTCCAGGTCCCAGCCGCGGTCCTGCGGGAAGGGCCCCACGGCGTCGACGCCGTCCAGCACCAGCCGCCACAGGTCCTCGGGCGAGTCGGCGCCGGCGTAGCGGCAGCTCATGCCGATCACGGCCAGCGGCTCGTCCTCGGTGGTGCCGGTGGCGCGGGCCGCGGTGTCCTCGGCCGCCGCCTCCTCGCCGAGCACCTCGGCGAGGAGGTGGGCGGCCAGGTCGGCGGGGGTGGGGTGGTCGAACACCAGGGTGGGCGGCAGTTTGCGGCCCGTGGCGGTCTGCAGGCGGTTGCGCACGTCGACGGCCATCAGCGAGTCGAAGCCCAGGTCGCGGAAGGCGCGGCCGGCCTCGATCTTGGCGGAGTCGGCGTAGCCGAGCGCGGCGGCGGCGTGGCCGCGTACGAGATCCAGCAGGTGCTGGGTCCGCTGCGGCCCGTTCAGTGCGAGCAGCGCGTCGCGCAGGGCGTCGACCTCGCCGGGTCCGTCGGGCTGGGCGGCGGGTGCCGCGAGCGCCGCCTCGGCCTCCGGGATGTCCATGATCAGCGGCCGGGCGCGGGCCGCCGTGTAGCCGGGCGTGAAGCGTTCCCAGTCGATGTCGGCGACGGTCAGGCAGGTCTCGTCGGCGTCCAGTGCCTGGTCGAGCGCCTCGAGGGCGAGGCGCGGTTCCATCGCGTGCAGTCCGCGACGGCCGAGTTCGGCGGCGGCGTGGCCGTCGTCGGCCATGCCGCCCTCGGCCCAGCCGCCCCACGCGACGGCGGTGGCGGACAGGCCCCGGGCCCGCCGGTCCAGGGCGAGCGCGTCGAGCTCGGCGTTGGCCGCCGCGTAGGCGGCCTGGCCCGCTCCGCCCCAGACTCCCGCGCCGGAGGAGAAGAGGACGAACGTGCCGACGTCACCGGCCAGTTCGTCCAGGTGCCGGGCGCCTTCGGTCTTGGCGGCGGCCACCGCGGCGAACTCTGCCTCGTCGCAGTCGGCGAGCGCGGTCGCCTGCGGCACGCCGGCGGCGTGGATCACCGCGTCGGCGGGGTGCTCGGCGAGGAGTGCGGCGACCTGGTTCCGGTCGGTGACGTCGCAGGCGGCGACGATCGTCTCGAGGCCCCGGTCGGTCAGTTCGGCGGCCAGTTCCCGGGCGCCGGGGGTGTCCGGGCCGCGGCGGCCGGTGAGGACGAGCTTGTGTGCGCCCCGGTCGGCCATGTGGTGTGCGAGATGCCGTCCGATGCCGCCGGTGCCGCCGGTGATGAGCACGGTGGAGCCGGGCTGCCAGGACCGCACCGGGGTGCTCCGCGGTGCCCGGACCATGCGGCGGACGAAGACCCCGGCGGGGCGGAGCGCCAGCTGGTCCTCCGTACCGGAGCCGTCGGACTCCCCGGGGCTCGCGGGCTGCCGAGCGAGCAGCCGCAGCAGCCGGTTCAGGACCCGGTCGTCGGGTTGTTCGGGCAGGTCGACGAGGCCGCCCCAGCAGTCGGGCCGTTCCAGTCCGGCCACCAGGCCCAGCCCCCAGGTGGCGGCCTGCGCGGTGTCCCGTACCGGGTCCACGCGGCCGACGGAGACGGCGCCGCTGGTGATCAGGAAGTGCGGGACCGGGGTTGGGCGGGCGGCCGCGGTGCGCAGCAGGGCGAGGTTCTGCGCGGCTCCGGTGCTGATGCCCGTGTGCTCGGGGTGCGGGCGGGAGTCGAGGGCGAGCAGTGAGATCACCCCGGACAACGGCTCTTCCTCGGACGGTCCGGCGGGCGCGGTCACACGGGCCTCGCCGCCGGCCTGCTCGACCAGTGCGGCGAGCCGGGCGGCCAGTTCCTCCTGTGCCGGGCCGGCGACGATCGCCCAGGTGCCGGTCAGCGCGGGCCTTGCGGGGCCGGTGAGGGGCAGCGGCTTCCACTCCACCCGGTAGCGCCAGCCGTCCACCGTGGACCGGTCGTGGGAACGCCTCCGCCACGCCGCGAGCGCGGGCAGTACGGGGGCGAGAGCGTCGGTGCCCAGGGACTCGGCGAGCGCCTCGGTGTCGCCGTCCTCCACGGCGGCCCAGAACCGGCCTTCCTCGGCCGTGCCGCTCCCGGCAGGGACGGTCGTCTCCTCGGGGGCGGGCTCCCACCAGTAGCGGTCCCGCTGGAAGGGGTAGGTGGGCAGGTCCACGGCGGCGCCGTGGGACGGCCAGGCGGGTTCGACGCCCCGGGTGAACGCCTCGGCGAGCGAGACGGAGAACCGTTCGAGGCCGCCCTCCTCGCGGCGGAGCGAGGTCAGCAGCACGGGGTCGGGTGCGCCGGCGTCCTCGGCGGTCTCCTGGACGGACCCGCCGAGCGCCGGGTGGGGGCTGCACTCGACGAAGACGCCGAACTCGTCGGCGAGCAGGGCGCGCGTGGCCGGGGCGAACTGCACGGTCTGCCGCATGTTGCGGTACCAGTACTCCGCGTCCAGCGTCGTGGTGTCGAGCAGGCCGCCGGTGACCGTGGAGTAGAAGGGGATACGGGAGGCGCGCGGCCGGACGGGTGCCAGGACCTCGAGGGCCTCCTCGCGCAGCGGTTCGACGACGACCGAGTGCGCCGCGCCCTTGATGCGGAGCTTGCGGCAGCGGACGCCCTCGGCCTCCAGCCTGGCGAGGAACTCGTCCAGCGGTGCCTCGTCGCCGGCGACGGAGACGGACGACACGCCGTTGACGGCGGCGATGCTGAGCGCGCCGGACCAGCGCTCCAGCCGCGCCTCGGCCTCGTGCGCGGGCAGCGAGACGGAGGCGATCGCGCCCCGGCCGACCACCCGGGACAGCAGACGGCTGCGGTGGGTGACGATCCGCGCGGCGTCCTCCAGGGTGAGGGCTCCGGCGAGGTGGGCGGCGGCGATCTCGCCCTGCGAGTGGCCGACCACGGCCTCCGGCTCGACGCCGTGTTCGCGCCAGAGCCCGGCGAGCGCCACCATCATCGCGAACAGCACGGGCTGGATGACCTCGACCCGGCTGAGGTCAGCGGCTCCGGGCCGGCCGCGCAGCGTGTCCTCGACCGACCAGTCGAGGTGTTCCTCCAGCGCCTGGGCGCAGGCGCGCAACGTGTCGCGGAAGGACGCGGACTCGTCCAGCAGCCGGTCGGCCATGCCGGGCCACTGCGAGCCCTGGCCGGGCAGGACGAACGCCACGCGGCCGGTGCGCGCCGCCGTCCCCGTCACCAGTCCCGGCGCGGGTGCGCCGTCGGCGAGGGCGGTCAGCCGCTCGCGGTGGCCGGGACCGAGGAGGACGGCTCGGTGCTCGAAGCGGGAGCGGCCGGCGGCCAGCGAGTGGGCCACGTCGCGGTCGGAGAGCGCGGGGTGGGTGTCGAGGTGGTCGGCGAGCCGCCGTGCCTGGGCGCGCAGGGCGTCGGGGGTACGCGCGGAGAGCAGCCAGGGCAGGTCGACCGGCGATACCGCGTCGGTCCCCGGCTCGGAGTCGGGCTCGGTGTCGGGCACGTCCGTGGCCGGCTCCGGCTCCGGAAGGGCCTGCTCCAGGATGGTGTGGGCGTTGGTCCCGCTCATGCCGAACGACGAGACGGCCGCTCGGCGCGGGCGGCCGGCGTCCGGCCACTCCAGGCTTCCGGTCAGCAGCCGGACGCCGCTGTCGTCCCAGTCCACGTGCCGGCTGGGTTCGGTGATGTGCAGGGAGCGCGGCAGCACACCGTGGCGCAGGGCCATCACCATCTTGATGATCCCGGCGACGCCGGCGGCCGACTGGGTGTGCCCGATGTTGGACTTCACCGACCCCAGCCAGAGCGGCTGTTCCTCGTCCCGTCCGCGCCCGTACGTGGCCATCAGGGCCTGGGCCTCGATGGGGTCGCCGAGTTCCGTCCCGGTGCCGTGCGCCTCGACCGCGTCCACGTCGGCGGTGTCGAGGCCCGCGTCGGCGAGCGCCGCACGGATGACGCGCTGCTGGGCGGGTCCGTTGGGCGCGGTGAGGCCGTTGGACGCGCCGTCCTGGTTGACCGCGCTGCCGCGTACCAGGGCGAGGACCGGGTGTCCGTTGCGGCGCGCGTCGGAGAGCCGTTCGACCAGGAGCATTCCGACGCCCTCGCCCCAGCCGGTGCCCTCGGCATCGGAGGAGAAGGCCCGGCAGCGGCCGCCGGGCGCGAGCGCGCCGCCCTGCGCGGCGTCGGCGAACATGCTGGGCGTCGTCATGATCGTGGCGCCGCCCGCCAGCGCCATCGTGCACTCGCCGCGGCGCAGCGCGCCGATGGCCAGGTGCAGCGCCACCAGCGACGACGAGCACGCGGTGTCCACGGTCACCGCCGGTCCTTCGAGCCCGAACGTGTAGGCCAGCCGACCGGAGATGACGCTCGTCGCGGTGCCGGTGAGCATGTGCGGGCGGGAGCCCTCGGGTACGTCGAACCGTCCGATGCCGTAACCGGAGGTGGCCGTGCCTATGTACACGCCGGTGGAACTGGCGCGCAGCCGCGCCGGATCGACGCCGGCTCGTTCGAAGGCTTCCCACGAGGTCTCGAGGAGCAGCCGCTGCTGCGGGTCCATGGCCAGCGCCTCGCGCGGGGAGATGCCGAAGAAGGCCGGGTCGAATCCGGCGGCCTCGTAGAGGAAGCCGCCCTCGAAGGTCCGGCGGTCGCCGGGCTCCTCGGTCTCGCCGTAGAGGGTGGCCAGGTCCCAGGCCCGGTCGGTGGGGAAGTCGCCGATGACGTCGGTCTCGTCGGCGACGATCCGCCACAGGGCCTCGGGGGTGTCGGCCCCGCCGGGGAAGCGGCAGGCCATACCGACGATCGCGATGGGGTCGTCGTCGGCCGCTGCGGGGTTCGGGGCGGGCGCGACAGGCACCGGGGCGGCGGAGTCGCCGAGGATCTCCGTCACGAGATGGGCGGCGAGTGCCTCGGGAGTCGGGTGGTCGAACACCAGCGTGGCGGGCAGCCTGCGGTCGGCCGCCTGGCCGATCCGGTTGCGCAGCTCCACCGAGGTCAGCGAGTCGAAGCCGAGGTCCTTGAACGGCCGCGACGGGTCCACCGCCTCCGGTGAGGCGAAGCCGAGCACCGCCGCGACCTGGCCGCGGACGAGTTCGAGCGCGGTACGGGCCCGGTCCTCCTCGGGCAGTCGGCGCAGTCGCTCGGCGAGCCCGCCCGAGGCTGCGGAGCGGTCGGCGACCCGCCGGGCGGGGCGGGCCAGGCCGTGCAGCAGTGGCGGCAGCGCCGCCGGGGAGGCGGCGAGCCGGGCGGTGTCCAGCACGGCGGGGAGCAGCGCCGGGCCGGGCAGTGCCAGGGCGGTCTCCAGCAGGCCGAGGCCGCGCTCGGGGCTCAGCGGCGGGAAGGCGGAGCGGCTGATGCGGGCGGCCTCGGACTCGGTGAGGGTGTCGGCCATGCCGCCGACGCCGGTCCAGGCGCCCCAGGCGAGGGAGAGCGCGGGCAGGCCGCGGGCGTGCCGGTGGTGGGCGAGCGCGTCCAGGTAGGCGTTGGCCGCCGCGTAGTTGGCCTGCCCGGGGCTGCCGAGGGTGCCGGATATCGAGGAGTACGTGACGAACGCGGCCAGGTCGGCACCGGCGGTCGCCTCGTGCAGGACGGCGGCCGCGGTCTTGGGCGCGAGGACGGCCGCGAGGCGGTCCTCGGTGAGCGTGTCGACCAGGCCGTCGTCGAGGACGCCGGCCGCGTGCACGACGGCGGTGAGCGGATGCTGCTCCGGGATGCCGGCGAGCAGGGCGGCGAGCGCTTCGGGGTCGGAGACGTCGCAGGCCGCGACCGTGACGTCGGCGCCCAGGGCGTGCAGTTCTGCGGTCAGCGCTTCCACGCCGTCGGCTTCGGCGCCGCGTCTGCCGGTCAGCAGCAGGTGACGCGCGCCGTGTTCGAGAACCAGGTGGCGGGCGGTGAGTGCGCCCAGTGCGCCCGTGCCACCCGTGACAAGGACCGTGCCCTCCGCATCCCACTCCCGCGGCACCGACAACACGAC
>NZ_JBVHGJ010000027.1:0-28185 GCF_055561875.1 Streptomyces sp. NPDC022552 | reverse complement strand
GCCCGGTTACATTCCGAACCCGGAAGCTAAGCCTTTCAGCGCCGATGGTACTGCAGGGGGGACCCTGTGGGAGAGTAGGACGCCGCCGAACAATCTTTCAGGACCCTTGGTCCCAGCGTTCACGCTGGGACCAAGGGTCCTTTTGTTTTTCCTTGATTATTTCCGAAGCGCGTCGGAGTGCCGACTGCGCGAGAATGACTGCAGTACCCGAAGACAGGAGTCACGTCGATGTCCACCAACTCTCCCGACGATCGTCCGGAGCGCGAGCCGCGTCGTAGGGACGGCGGCGAGCGGGGCGGCTTCCGTGGCCCGCGTCGTGACGACAACCGTGGCGGCGGCACCGGCGGTGGTTTCCGTCGCGATGACAACCGTGGCGGCAGCGGCAGCGGCGGCGGCTTCCGTCGTGACGACCGTCGCGATGACAACCGCGGTGCCGGCAGCGGCGGTGGTTTCCGTCGTGACGACAACCGTGGCGGCGGCAGCGGCGGTGGTTTCCGTCGTGACGACAACCGTGGCGGCGGCACCGGCGGGGGCTTCCGCCGCGATGACAACCGTGGCGGCAGCGGCAGCGGCGGTGGTTTCCGTCGTGACGACAACCGTGGCGGCGGCACCGGCGGGGGCTTCCGCCGCGATGACAACCGTGGCGGCAGCGGCGGCGGCTTCCGCCGGGACGACCGTCGCGATGACAACCGCGGTGCCGGCACCGGCGGTGGCTTCCGCCGTGACGACCGCCCCTCGTTCCGACGTGACGACAACCGGGGTGACAACCGGGGTGGGGGTGGTTTCCGCCGCGACGACCGTCCGCGTGACGACCGTCGGGACGACCGTCCCTCGTTCCGTCGTGATGACCGCCGTGACGACAACCGTGGTGGCGGTTTCCGCCGCGACGACCGACGTGATGACAACCGTGGTGGTGGCTTCCGTCGGGACGACCGTCCGCGTGACGACCGGCGCGATGACAACCGCGGTGGCGGTTTCCGCCGTGACGACCGTCCGCGTGACGACCGTCGTGACGAGCGTCCGCGCGACGACCGTCCGTCGTTCCGTCGTGACGACAACCGCGGCGGTGGTTTCCGGCGCGACGACCGTCCGCGTGACGACCGTCGTGACGAGCGTCCGCGCGACGACCGTCCGTCGTTCGGTCGTGACGACCGCCGTGACGACAACCGCGGCGGCGGTTTCCGCCGGGACGACCGTCCGTCGTTCCGTCGTGACGACCGTCCCCGTGATGACCGTCGCGACGACAACCGCGGTGGCGGTTTCCGCCGTGACGACCGTCCCCGTGACGACCGTCGTGACGAGCGTCCGCGCGACGACCGTCCCTCCTTCCGTCGTGACGACCGTCGGGACGAGCGGCCGTCGTCGTTCCGTCGCGACGACCGTCCCCGTGACGACCGCCGTGACGACCGGCCTCGTGGGCCCCGTCGCGACGACAGCCGTGGTGGTGGCTTCCGCCGCGACGACCGTCGTGACGACAGCCGCGGTGGCGGCTACCGCGGTCGCGACGACCGGGGTGGCTACGGCCGTCGGGACGACCGTGACCGGGACCGTCCGGACCGCGCGCCCATCAAGCGGCTGCCGATCCCGGACGACGTCACGGGTGAGGAGATCGACGCGGACGTGCGCCAGGAGCTCATGAGCCTGCCCAAGGGGCTCGCCGAGGACGTCGCACGTAACCTCGTCATGGTCGCCAACCTGATCGACGAGGACCCGGAGCAGGCGTACGCGTACTCCCGTATCGCCCTGCGGCTGGCCTCGCGTGTCGCCGCCGTCCGTGAGGCCGCCGGCTTCGCCGCGTACGCCACGCAGAAGTACTCCGAGGCGCTGGCCGAGTTCCGGGCCGCGCGGCGGATGACCGGTGGTGTCGAGCTCTGGCCCGTCATGGCCGACTGCGAGCGCGGCATGGGCCGGCCCGAGCGTGCGCTCGCCATGGCCGGTGAGGCCGAGGTGGGGAAGCTGGACAAGGCCGGGCAGGTCGAGATGCGTCTCGTCGCCGCCGGTGCCCGTCGGGACATGGGGCAGCTCGACGCCGCCATCGTGACCCTCCAGAGCCCCGAGCTCGCGTCCACCGCCGTCCACCCGTGGACCGCGCGCCTGCGCTACGCCTACGCCGACGCGCTGCTCGCGGCCGGGCGTGAGGGCGAGGCCCGTGAGTGGTTCGCCAAGACGGTCGAGTCGGACAAGGACGGGGCCACGGACGCCTCCGACCGGCTCGCCGAGCTGGACGGTGTCGAGTTCGTGGACGCCATCGACGAGCTGGACGAGTCCGAGGAGTCGGACGAGACCGACGCCGTCGACGAGGCGGACCAGATCGACGACCAGGACGACGAGGACGACGAGGACCTGGACGACAAGGCGTAAGCGTTGATCTCGTAAGGGACATGGAGAAGGGCGGCACCCCGGCCGGGGTGCCGCCCTTCTCCATGTCCTCAGTCCAGCGCCAGACTTCTGAGCACCAGGCCCGTCGCCGGCTTCGGTCCGAAGGACGTCGACTTGCGCGGCATGGTGACGCCCTGTCGGGCCAGGTCCCGTACGACGTCCTCGTGTACGGGATGCATGAGCACCGCCGTACCGCCGCGGCGTTCGGCCTGCTCCACGGCGGCCTCGGTGTCGTGGATGTAGCTGATGTCCTCCGGGTCGTCCGGGATGTGCCACAGGTGGTCGAGCAGCGTGGCATGCAGGACCGTGGCGTCCAGGGTGCGCCACGCCTCCGGTCGGTCCGCGGGGACCGTACGGGCGAGGAGTTCGGGGGCGGGCCGGTCCACGAGGTGGAAGGTGCCGTCTCCGGCGAGGACGAAGGCGTTGCCGTCGGACGCGGCGGACGCCAGGGTCTCCATGACCTCAGCCAGCGTGCCCTCGACGCGGCGTACGCGGAAGCCGTCGCCGAGGGCGGCGAGGGCGTCGGCGACCGGGAGGCGGTTGAGCAGCCGGTGGATGGCGCGGACCCGGAGGGGGTAGCGGGCGGTGTCGATGAGCAGCACCAGTCCGTAGTTCCACGGGCTGGGCTGGGCGTGCTCCTCGCGGAGGCGGAGGTACGTCGCCCAGCGGTGGTGGCCGTCGGCGATCAGAGCCTGGTGCTCGGCGAGGCCGGCGGAGACCGCGGCGAGTTCGGCGGGGTCCGTGATCGCCCAGAGGCGGTGGCTGAAGCCGTCCTCCGTGGTGGTGGCGAGCAGGGGCTCGCGGTCGACGGTCCGCTCGATGACCTCGGCCGTCCCGTTGCCGTTGCCCCGGTAGGTGAGGAGGAGCGGCTCCAGGTTGGCCGCGGTGGTCCGCATCAGGGCGGCGCGGTCCTCGACGACGTGCGGCATGACGTCCTCGTGGGGGAGCACGATGCCCTCGGCCGGGGTGGAGAGTTCCAGGGCGCCGATGATGCCGCGTTGCAGGATGCCGTCGCCGCTCTGCTCGTACACGTACAGCGCGGGCTCGGGGTCCGGCGCGAGGACGCCCTCGGCGAGCCAGCGGTCGAGGGTGACGGCGGCCTTGCGGTGGCGGGTGCCGGCGGTGACGGCCTGGGGCAGGATCAGCCGGACGATGTTGTGGGGGTCGGCGGACTCGAGATGGTGCAGTCCGTCGGGCCGTACGACGACGTCGTACGGCGGTGAGGTCACGGCGGCCAGGCTTCCGACCCGATCGGGGACATAACGGAGTCCCCGGAACGGGACCAGGTGCAGACCGTCATTGGCCGCAGGACCTCTGCTCATCATTGCGCAATCGTAAGTGCGCGGTGGCAATGAGCGATGATCGGGGGAGTCGGGACGGCTGAGACGTGAGGAGTACGAGGTCATGGGTGACGGCGGCCAGGGCGGTCAGAGCGTGCGGCAGGGCTCGGAACGGGGTCCGGAGCCGGGCGCGCGGCCGGGCCTGCGGCACGGTTCGCGGGAGGTCAGGGACCGGCCGGCCGGCAGTGAGCGGGCGCTGAGCGAGGCGTACGACACGGCGCTGCTCGACCTGGACGGCGTGGTGTACGCGGGCGGGGAGGCGATCGCCCATGCCGTCGACGCGCTGGGCGTGGCCCGGGACGGCGGGATGCACCTCGCGTACGTCACCAACAACGCGCTGCGGACCCCGGACGCGGTGGCCGCGCATCTGACCGAGCTGGGGGTGCCGGCGGAGGCGGCGGACGTCATCACGTCGGCGCAGGCGGTGGCGCGGCTGATCGCCGACGAGGTGCCCGCCGGGTCGCCGGTGTTGGTGGTCGGCGGGGAGGGGCTCCGGGTGGCGCTGCGCGAGCGGGGCCTCGAGCCGGTGGAGTCGGCGGACGTGGACGGGCTGGCGGCCGTGGTGCAGGGGTACGGCGGGCCGGAGATGCCGTGGGGGCGGTTCGCGGAGGCGGGCTACGCGGTGGCGCGGGGTGTGCCGTGGTACGCCTCGAACACGGACCTGACGATTCCGGGGACGCGGGGGATCGGGCCGGGGAACGGGGCGGCGGTGGAGGTCGTACGGATCGCCACGGGCGGTGTCGTGGAGCCGAAGGTGGCGGGGAAGCCGTTGCCGCCGATGCACCGTGAGACGGTGCTGCGGACGGGGGCGGAGCGGCCGCTGGTGGTCGGGGACCGGCTGGACACCGACATCGAGGGGGCGTTCAACGGGGGCGTGGACTCGTTGCTCGTACTGACGGGTGTGACGGACGTGGCGCAGCTTCTGGCGGCGGTTCCGGAGCACCGGCCGACGTATGTGGACGCGGATCTGCGGGGGTTGCTGACCGGGCAGCCGGACGTGGTCGGGGTGCGCGGCGGCTTCGTGTGCGGTGGCTGGTCGGCCGAGGCGCGCGGTGGCGAGCTCGTCCTCGACGGTGAGGGGCACGCTCTGGACGGGGTGCGGGCGTTGTGCGCGGCGGCGTGGACGGAAGCCGGGGCGGGAGCCTGCGGGTCGGACGCGGGGAAGGCGCTGGAGCGGCTGGGGCTGTGACGGGTGGGGGCCCCGGCCGGGGCTCGCTCCCTGGGGTCTTCTCCCGCGGGGCTCGCGCCGGGGTTCTGACCTGCGGACGGGGATCGAACGCCGATAGCAGGGTAGGCTAACCTAACTCCCGTGTTGGTCGAGAGTCCCTCCCGAGCGAGCGCGGATTCGACCGGCCCCGACCAGACGCCGACGCGCCGGCATTCCGTGCGCGCCGTCGGGTTGGTCGTGGCCGTCGGAGTCCTGCTGCTGGTCTGTGTCCTGAGCGTCATGATCGGCGCCAAACCGGTGCCGCTCGGCGACGTGTGGCACGGGCTGTTCCAGAACACCGGCGCGGGAAACGACGTCATCATCCATGACGTACGCGTTCCCCGGACCCTCCTCGGGCTGCTGGTCGGTGTCGCCCTCGGCCTCTCCGGGGCCGTGATGCAGGGCCTCACCCGTAACCCGCTCGCCGAGCCCGGACTCCTCGGTGTCAACGCCGGTGCCGCCGCGGCCGTCGTCTCCGCGATCGCCTTCCTCGGGATCACGGACGTCAGCGACTACATCTGGTTCGCGTTCGCCGGCGCCGCCGTCGTCTCCGTCGTCGTGTACGTCCTCGGCGGCAGCCGCAGCTCCACGCCCGTGCGCCTCGCGCTCGCCGGGACCGCCGCCACCGCCGCGCTCTACGGCTACGTCAACGCCGTCCAGCTGCTGAACTCGGCCGCGCTCGACCGGCTCCGCTTCTGGACCGTCGGCTCGCTCGCCTCCGCCGACATGGAGACCGTGCGCCGCGTGGCGCCGTTCATCCTCGTCGGCGTCGTCCTCGCCCTCCTCATCTCCCGGCCGCTCAACGCCATGGAGCTGGGCGACGACACCGCCCGCGCGCTCGGTGCCGACCTCAACCGCACCCGTGTCATCGCGATGGCCGCCGTCACGCTGATGTGCGGCGCCGCGACAGCCGCCTGCGGGCCGATCGTGTTCCTCGGCCTGATGGTCCCGTATCTCGTACGCGCCATCACCGGACCCGACATGCGCTGGATCCTGCCGTACGCGGCCGTCCTCTCGCCCGTCCTGCTCCTCGGCTCCGACGTGGTCGGCCGGCTCGTCGCCCGCCCGGCGGAGCTCCAGGTCGGCATCGTCACCGCGCTGATCGGCGGACCCGTCTTCATCCGCCTCGTCCGCCGCAAGAGGATGGCCCAGCTGTGACCACCAAGACGCTACGGACCGGCGCCGGCCTCTCCCTGCGCTACGCGCCCCGCGCCGCCCTCTCCATGGTCGGGCTGCTCGCCGTGACCCTCGCCGCCGCCGTCGTGCTCGTCGGCAGCGGAGACTTCCCCATCGCTCCCGGCGACGTCGTCGCCACCCTCCTCGGCAACGGCACCGCCGTCCAGGAGTTCGCCGTCATGGACCTGCGGCTGCCTCGCGTCCTCGTCGCCGTCTTCGTCGGCGCGGCGCTCGGCATCGGCGGCGCGGTCTTCCAGTCCATCTCCCGCAACCCGCTCGGCAGCCCCGACGTCATCGGCTTCGGCCAGGGCGCCACGGTCGGCGCGCTGGCCGTCATCGTCCTCTTCCAAGGCAGTGCCATGGCCGCCGCGGGAGGCGCCGTCGTCGGTGCGCTGGTCACCGGCACCGCGATCTACCTGCTGGCCTGGAAGCGAGGAATCCACGGCTACCGGCTCGTCCTCGTCGGCATCGGCGCGGCCGCGATGCTCACCGCCGTCATCCACTACCTCATCACCAAGGCCAACCTCGTCGACGCCACCCGCGCGACCGTCTGGATGACGGGTTCGCTCGACGGGCGCGACTGGGAGCAGTTCTGGCCGCTGTTCGCCGTCTGCTGCGTCCTGATCCCGCTGGTCCTGGGCCACGGGCGGGCGCTGCGGATGCTGGAGATGGGCGACGACGCCGCGTACGCCCTCGGTGTGAAGGTGGAGCGGACCCGCATCGTGCTGATGGGCTCCGCCGTGCTGCTCGTCGCCGTGGCCACCGCCGCGGCCGGGCCCATCGTCTTCGTGTCGCTCAGCGCCCCGCAGCTCGCGCGGCGGCTGACCCGCTCGCCCGGCCCCAACCTCGCCGCCTCCGCCCTCATGGGCTCCGTCCTGCTGCTCGTCGCCGACTGGACCGCGACCAACACCTTCGGCGACCGGCAGCTTCCGGTGGGTGTCGTCACCGGGGTGCTCGGCGGCTGCTATCTGCTGTGGCTGCTCGTCACCGAACGCAAGGCGGGACGGATATGACGGACGCGAAGGTGACGGACGCCGGCATGACCGATTCGAACGAGAAGAACATCAGGAGCACCTCCATGGACCGCCAGACCCAGCGGCTCGGCGCGGAGTCGGTCACCCTCGCCTACGACCAGCGGGTCATCGCCCGCGACCTGTCCGTCGAGATCCCCGACAACTCGTTCACGGTCATCGTCGGGCCCAACGCCTGCGGCAAGTCGACCCTGCTGCGCGCCCTGTCCCGGATGCTCAAGCCCTCGGAGGGCCGGGTGCTCCTCGACGGGCAGAGCATCCACACCCTGTCGGCCAAGAAGGTCGCCAGGACCCTCGGTCTGCTGCCCCAGTCCTCCATCGCCCCCGACGGCATCACGGTCGCCGACCTCGTGGCCCGCGGGCGCTACCCCCACCAGGGGCTGCTGCGTCAGTGGTCGCCGGAGGACGAGCGGATTGTCCAGGAGTCGATGGCCGCGACCGGCGTCGCGGAGCTGGCCGAGCGGTACGTCGACGAGCTGTCCGGCGGGCAGCGCCAGCGGGTGTGGATCGCGATGGCGCTCGCCCAGCAGACCCCGCTGCTGCTCCTCGACGAGCCCACGACCTTCCTGGACATCCAGCACCAGATCGACGTCCTGGACCTCTGTGCCGAGCTGCACGAGACCCAGGGCCGGACGCTCGTCGCCGTCCTCCACGACCTCAACCACGCGGCCCGGTACGCCACCCACCTCATCGCCGTCCGCGGCGGCGAGGTCGTCGCCGAGGGGCCGCCCGCCGAGGTCGTGACGGCCGAGCTCGTCGAGCGGGTCTTCGGGCTGCGCTGCCAGGTCATCGAGGACCCGGAGACGGGCACGCCGCTCGTGGTGCCGGCGGGACGGAAGGCCCGGGGCAGGAAGCAGGAGCCCGCGCTACAGAAGTGAGCGCAGCTTCAGCAGGTCGCGGAAGCCGGCCTCCAGCCTGACCCGGCCGGAGGCCCAGGCCTTCGCGAAGTTCAGCTCGCCGTCCACCATCGCCACGAGGTCGTCGCCCGTCATCGCCAGACGGATCTGCGCCTTGCCGGGCGGCGGGCCCGGCACCGTGTCCTGGACCTCGACCCGGCCGCCCGCGAGGCGGCCGGTGAACGTCGTGTCCAGGTCCGTGATGTGGCAGCTCAGGCTGCGGTCGAGCGCGGCAGCGCTGCGTACCTCGCTGTCCGCGCGCGAGAGATTGTCCGAAAGTTTGTCGAGTGCGCTGCGGCACTCCTCGATCGTGGCCATCGTGATCGACCGTACCTCAGGGCTTCGCGATAGCGTCGGGGGATGAGCGACGTGACGGATGCAGCGCCGGGCGCGGACCGGGAGCCGGCCCAGGCACCGGGACCGGGCCAGGCACCGGGACCGGGCCAGGCACCGGGACCGGGCCAGGACGCCTCCCCGGCTCAGGACGAGGCGTCGGGCCAGAGCCGGGCGTCGGGCCGGGCCGAGCCGGCGGACACGGGCGGGGAGACGGCTTTCGCGCCCGCCGCGCCCGCGCCCCTCGGCGTGGAGCGCGTCCCCACCGGCCGTCCCGCCGTGGACGCCCTCCTGGAGCGGCTCGGCGACGCCGACCACCTCCCGGCGGACGGACACCTGGAGGTGTACGAGGATGTACACCGTGGGCTGCGCGACGAGCTGACCTCGCTCGACGCCGTCCGCCCCGGACCGAACCCCGGACCGTGAACGGTCCCGCCGACATCTCCGTACAACCAGTCGTAGAACCCCGTCGTAAGAACCCGTCGTACAACCACAGGAGCTGAACCGAACGTGGCAGGAGTGGCACGCCGCCGTCTGGACGCCGAGCTGGTACGCCGCAAGCTCGCCCGCTCGCGCGAGCACGCCAGCCAGCTGATCGCCGCCGGGCGGGTGACCGTCGGCAAGACGGTCGCGACCAAGCCCGCCACCCAGGTCGAGACGGCCGCGGCCATCCTCGTCGCCCAGGACGACGCCGACCCCGACTACGTCTCGCGCGGCGGCCACAAGCTGGCCGGTGCCTTCGCCGCCTTCGTGCCGCAGGGGCTGACGGTCGAGGGCCGGCGGGCGCTGGACGCGGGCGCGTCGACCGGCGGGTTCACGGACGTCCTGTTGCGGGCGGGCGCCGCGCACGTCGTCGCCGTCGACGTCGGCTACGGACAGCTCGCGTGGTCGCTGCAGAGCGATGAGCGGGTCACCGTGAAGGACCGGACCAACGTACGCGAGTTGACCCTCGACGCCATCGACGACACCCCCGTCGACCTCGTCGTCGGGGACCTCTCCTTCATCCCGCTCGGCCTCGTGCTGCCCGCCCTCGTGCGCTGCACCGCCCCCGACGCCGACCTCGTGCTCATGGTGAAGCCGCAGTTCGAGGTGGGCAAGGAACGGCTCGGCACCGGCGGCGTCGTCCGCAGCCCCGAGCTCCGGGCCGACACCGTACGGAACGTGGCGCGCCAGGCGGCCGAGCTCGGGCTCGGGGTGCTGGGCGTGACGGCGAGCCCGCTGCCCGGCCCCTCGGGCAACGTCGAGTACTTTCTGTGGCTGCGGGCAGGGGCGCCCGCGCTGGATCCGGCGGATGTCGACCGCGCCGTGGCGGAGGGACCTCGTTGAGCTCAACGACCGCACCACCTGGTAGCCGTACTGTCTTCCTGCTCGCGCACACCGGCCGGCCGGCCGCCGTGCGCAGTGCCGAACTCGTCGTACTCGGGCTCCTGCGGAGCGGGATCGGCGTCCGCGTCCTGGAGGCGGAGGCGGCCGACCTGCCGCTGCCGCCGTCCGTGGAGACCGTGCCGGAGGCCTGCACCGACGCGCTGGAGGGCTGCGAGCTGCTCGTCGTCCTCGGCGGCGACGGGACGCTCCTGCGCGGCTCGGAGTTCTCGCGGGCGTCCGGAGTGCCGATGCTCGGCGTCAACCTCGGCCGGGTCGGCTTCCTCGCGGAGGCCGAGCGCGACGACCTCGACAAGGTCGTCGACCGCGTCGTCACGCGCGCGTACGAGGTCGAGGAGCGGATGACCCTCGACGTGGTCGTGTACGAGAACGGTGACGTGCTGCACCGGGACTGGGCGCTGAACGAGGCGGCCGTGCAGAAGGTCTCCCCGGAACGCATGCTGGAGGTCGTGCTCGCGATCGACGGCCGGCCGGTCACCGGGTTCGGCTGCGACGGGGTGATCTGCGCGACTCCGACGGGTTCGACGGCGTACGCCTTCTCGGCCGGCGGGCCGGTGATCTGGCCCGAGGTCGAGGCGCTGCTCATGGTCCCGATCGGGGCGCACGCACTGTTCGCCAAGCCGCTCGTGACGACGCCGGAGTCCGTCCTCGCGGTGGAGGTCGAGCCGCACACGCCGAACGGCGTGCTGTGGTGCGACGGCCGCCGGACGGTCGAACTCCCGGCCGGCGCACGGGTCGAGGTCCGGCGGGGCGCCGTGCCGGTACGGCTCGCCCGGCTGCACCACGCCTCCTTCACGGACCGGCTCGTGGCGAAGTTCGCCCTCCCGGTCTCGGGGTGGCGCGGAGCGCCCCACTAGGGCGGAGCCGGTCGGCGGCAGGGGCGTCCGATGCCGCGGCAGCGGCCCGTGGATGCCCCGACCGGGTCCGCGGCTGCCCACCCCCACGGGTGACAGCCGCGCTCCCGACCTGCGGATTCACCCTCTTCCGGCAGGGGCCGTCGCACAGGCGGGGTTGGACCTCGTAAGGTCTTCCCCGTGTTGGAGGAGATGCGGATACGGTCGCTCGGGGTCATCGACGACGCTGTTGTCGAGCTGTCGCCCGGTTTCACCGCGGTGACAGGCGAGACCGGCGCCGGCAAGACCATGGTCGTGACCAGCCTGGGGCTGCTGCTCGGCGGGCGCGCCGACCCTGCCCTGGTGCGGATCGGCGCGGGTTCCGCCGTGGTCGAGGGGCGGATCACGCTGCCCGCCGGCTCGGGCGTCGCCGTACGCGCCGAGGAGGCGGGCGCCGAGCTGGACGACGGCACGCTGCTCGTCAGCCGGACGGTCTCGGCCGAGGGGCGCTCGCGCGCCCATCTCGGCGGGCGTTCCGTGCCCGTCGGCCTGCTCTCCGAGATCGCGGACGAGCTCGTGGCCGTGCACGGCCAGACCGACCAGCAGGGACTGCTCAAGCCGGCCCGGCAGCGCGGCGCGCTCGACCGGTACGCGGGCGAGGCCGTCGCCGTACCGCTCGCCTCGTACGGGGAGGCGTACCGGCGGCTGCGGGCCGTCGTCGCCGAGCTGGACGAGATCACCACCCGGGCGCGCGAGCGGGCCCAGGAGGCCGATCTGCTGCGTTTCGGGCTCGGTGAGATCGAGGCCGTGGAGCCGCTGGCCGGGGAGGACGTCGAGCTGGCCGCGGAGGCGGAGCGGCTCGGGCACGCCGAGGCCCTCGCCTCGGCCGCCGCGCTCGCGCACGCGGCGCTCGCCGGGCAGCCCGAGGACCCGGAGGCCGTCGACGCTACGACCTTGGTCGCGGGTGCGGGGCGCGCGCTCGACGCCGTACGGTCGCACGATCCGGCGCTCGCCGCGCTCGCGGACCGGATGGGCGAGATCTCCATTCTGCTCGCCGATGTGGCGGGGGAGCTCGCCGGATACGCCGACAACCTGGACGCCGACCCGCGCCGCCTCGCGGCCGTGGAGGAGCGGCGGGCGGCGCTGACGCAGCTCACGCGGAAGTACGGCGAGGACGTCGCGGCCGTCCTGGCGTGGGCGCAGGAGAGCGCGGCCCGGCTCACGGAGCTGGAGGGCGACGACGACCGGATCGGCGAACTGACCGCCGAGCGGGACGCGCTGCGGGCCGAACTGTCGGTCCTCGCGCAGGCGCTCACCGACGCGCGGACGGAGGCGGCGGCGCGGTTCGCCGACGCGGTCACCGCGGAACTGGCCTCGCTGGCCATGCCCCACGCGCGCGTGTCGTTCGCGATCAGCCAGACCGAGGACCCGGAGGGCGTCGAGGTCGGCGGGCGCCGGGTCGCGTACTCGCCGTCCGGCGCCGACGAGGTCGAGCTGCTGCTCGCCCCGCACCCGGGCGCGCCGCCGCGGCCGATCGCCAAGGGCGCGTCCGGTGGTGAGCTGTCGCGCGTGATGCTGGCGGTGGAGGTCGTCTTCGCGGGGACGGACCCGGTGCCGACGTATCTCTTCGACGAGGTCGACGCGGGTGTCGGCGGCAAGGCGGCCGTGGAGATCGGCCGCCGCCTGGCGAAGCTCGCCAAGACGGCGCAGGTCGTGGTCGTCACCCACCTGCCGCAGGTCGCGGCGTTCGCCGACCGCCAGCTGCTGGTGGAGAAGACGAACGACGGCTCGGTGACCCGTTCCGGCGTGACCGTCCTGGAGGGCGAGGACCGGGTCCGCGAGCTGTCGCGGATGCTGGCGGGCCAGGAGGACTCGGAGACGGCCCGCGCCCACGCGGAGGAACTCCTGGCGACGGCCCGAGCGGACGGCTGAGCGCCACTTCGAGGGGTGGCGCGCCGGCCCGTCGGCGGCGGCGCGGTTCGCTGCCCGGGCGGCCGGCGCTTGCGCGCCGGTGGACGCGGGGGCCTGCGCTTGGCGCCGGGCGACGCGTCGAGAAGAGCGAAGGCGTCTCCATTCGGCTGTCCCAGGCCGGCCTCGCGTCGGCCCGGGGTGGCGCGCCTGCCCGTCGTCGGCGGCGCGCGTCGGCCCGTCCTCGGCGCGGTTCGCTGTCCGAGCGGCCGGCGCTTGCGCGCCGGTGGACGCGGGCGTCTGCGCTTGGCGCCGGGCGCCGCGTAGGTCCGTCGGCGGCGCGGGGAGCGCGGCCCGCCCCAAGGGCGCGGGCGTCGCCCTGGGCCCTGGGGCTTGCCTTGGGGTCGGGGGCCGCTTCCGGGGCGGCGGGGGCGTGCCTAGGGTGGGGGCATGATCGGGACGTGGGGCAGGGTGGGGGCGTTCGTCGTGGCCGCGGGGGTCGCGCGGGCGGCGTACGGGGCGTTGCGGCGGCGGGACGATCCGCGGTGGCGGCGGGAGAACCACGCCGGGCGGAGCGTCGACCTGTACGCCGGTCCCGCCACCGCCCTCGGCGCGGCCGTGGGGATCGCCAGCGCAGCGAGACGGGGGTCCCACCGGCCGGCGGCCGGGGCAGGGCCGGCGGCCTTCGCCGTGCTCGCCGCCGGGGCCTGCGGGGCGTACGACGACTGGAAGGGCGACCACCGCCGGGGCTTCCGTGCGCACCTCGGGGCCCTGCGCGAGGGCGAGGTCACCAGCGGGACCGTGAAGCTCCTCGGGATCGGCGCGGCCGGGCTCCTGGCCGGGGCGCTGCTCAAGGAGCGGCCCGTCGACAAGGTCCTCGCGGGCGTCGTCATCGCGGGCACCGCGCACTTCGTCAACCTCGTGGACGTGGCGCCGGGGCGGGCCGGGTTGACGGTGCTCGGGCTCGCCGCACCGGGACTGCTGCGCGGGACGACCGCCGCCGCCCCCATGGGCGCCGCGGTCGCCGTCCTCGCCGAAGACCTCGGGGAGCGCACCATGCTCGGTGATACCGGCGCCCACGCGCTCGGCGCTGCCGTCGGCAGTGCCATCGCCACCGGGAACGGGCGGTTCGGACTCGCGGTTCACGCGGCCGCGCTGATCGCCGCGGCGGCTTACGGAGACCAGGTCAGCGCCCTCGCGCGTTCACCCATGTGAGTGATAGCGCGTGACGAGTTGGGGCCTTGGACACGGCGACGACGGGCCTTCGGTGCCGGAACGTGCGTACGGGCTGGCATCCTTGGGCGCGTGACACAGCTCCGTACGGTCCAAGTGCTGGGCGGCGGCAGCGCGGGCAGCAGCGCGCACGTCCGATCACTTGCCTCGGGGCTCGTGGCGAGGGGCGTGCGGGTGACCGTGTGCGCCCCGGCCGAACTCGACCGCGCCTACGACTTCATCGGCGCCGGCGCGCACTTCGTGCCCCTCCCGCGCCGCAACGACCCCGCGACGGTCGCTCAGCTCCGTAACGCCTGCATCGGCGCCGACGTCGTCCACGCGCACGGCCTGCACGCCTCCGTACGGGCGACGCTCGCGCTGTCGGGCGCGGTCCGCGCGCCGTGGCTCGTGACGACCTGGCACACCCGAAACCACGTCGACGGGGCGCGGGGCGGGCTGCTGCGGCTGCTCGAACGGAAGACGGTGCGGGCGTCGGCCGTCGTCCTCGGGACCTCGTCGGACCTGGTCGACCGGGCGCGGCGGCGTGGCGCGCGCGACGCACGCCTCGCCCCCGTGACCGTGCCCGCCTCGCGGGCGCCCGTCTGTCTGCACGACGGCAAGGCGCGGGCGGAACTGGGCGCTGTGGACCGGCCGTTGCTGATGGCCGTCGGCGCACTGGTGCCCGAGCGGGGGTACGGGCTGCTCCTGGACGCGGCCCGGGAGTGGCGGGACATGGACCCGCAGCCGCTGCTGGTCATCGCGGGCGAGGGGCGCGAACGGGCCGCGCTCCAGCGGCGGATCGAGGCGGAGGGCCTCGCCGTCCGGCTGATCGGCCGCCGCGAGGACGTGGCGGAGCTGCTGGCGGCTGCCGACGTGGCGGTCCTTCCCTCACGCTGGGAGGCGCGGGCCCTGCTCGCGCAGGAGGCGCTGCGGCTCGGTGTGCCGCTGGTCGCCACGGCCGTCGGCGGTGTGCCCGAACTGGTCGGGGACGCGGCCGAGTTGGTGCCGTGGGGTGACGCGCCGGCGCTGGCTGGTGCCGTACGCGGGCTGCTGGAGGACGCCGACCGCCGCATGGACCTGGCGGCGGCGGGACGGATGCAGGCGAGGACCTGGCCCACGGAGGACGAGACGATCGCGCACGTCCTGAGCGTGTACGACGAGCTGTCCGGCCGCCCCTGAGCCCGTCCCGCGCTACGGCGTGTGGCGTCGCGCCCGGAGCGCGAGCGACAGGGCGAGCACCGTCTGCGGGTCGTCCAGGTCGGTGCCGAGGAGTTCGGAGATGCGGGCCAGGCGGTTGTAGAGCGTCTGGCGGTTGAGATGCAGTTCGCGGGCCGTCTCCGCCTTCCGGCCCGCGTGGGCCAGATAGGTCTCCAGGGTGGGGAGCAGCGGCGGCCGGGCGGCCCGGTCGTGGTCCCGCAGGGGGCCGATCGCCCGGTCCACGAAGGCCGCGAGGTCCGGATGGTCGCGCAGGCGCCACAGCAGCAGGTCGATGTCGAGGCGCCGCGCGTCGTACCAGGGGCGGTCGGAGAGGCCCTGCGCGGCCGTCGCCGTCTCGCCCACGTGCCGCAGGGACGCCGATGCCGTCGCCCAGCCGCCCGGGACGCCGACCACGACCACCGGGGGATGCGCCCCGGGCCTTTCGAGGCCGGCCCGCTCCACGCCCGCGCGCAGCGCCGTCGCGACCCGGTCAGCCACCGCCGTACGCTCCGACTCCGAGCGCAGGCCGAGCAGCAGGGGCACCCGGCCCTCCACCGGCCGTACGCCGAGCAGCACCGGAACGCCCACCGACGACAGCTCCTCCAGGACCGCCCGCGCGAGCAGCGCCCAGTTGCCCGACGGGGCGAGTTCGGAGGCGAGACGCATGACCACGGGCAGCAGCGGGCCGTCCCCCGGGCGGAAGCCCAGCACCCGCGCCTGCGCCGGCGCGTCCTCGGGCGTGATCCGGCCCTCCGCCAGGTCCGTCAGGAAGTCGCCCCTGCCCCGCGCCGCCAGCTCCTCCTCCTGGCGGGCCTGCATCAGCACGACCGCCAGGATTCCCGCCGCCCGCTCGGCCGCCATCCGGTGCACCGGGGCGAGCGGGCCGGAGACCGCGAGCAGCACGAGGCGGGCGCGGACCGATCCCGTACCGGGTCCGCCGCCGGGCACGTCCACGAGTACGGCACCCGTCGGCGGCCCCGACTCCCGTGCCGCCCGCTGGCCTCGCAGCCCGTCCCACACCTGGAGCGGGTCCGCGGGCCCCGACTCCGTACCGGCCGCGTAGAGCAGTTGCCCGTCCGCCGTCTCCAGGAAGACCGGGTTCGCCGCGAAGTCGGCGAGGATCCGCAGCACCTGCGGCACCCCGCCGCCGCCCAGCAGCGCCTCCGTGCACTGCCGGTGGACCTCCTCCGCCTGCCGCAGCAGCGCGTAGTGGCCGTTGACGATCTCGGTGTGGATCTCTTCCGTGACGGCGACGAACGGCACCTCGCGGTGCAGCTGCACCAGCGGCAGGCCCGCCGAACGCGCCGTCTCCACGATCGTCGCCGGCAGTCGCGAGAACCGCGGCCCCAGCTCCACCACCAGCGCCGCGATGCCCCGGTCCGCGAGCCGCCGTACGAAGGCGCGCTGCTCCGCCGGGCGGGTACCGAGCCCCAGACCCGTCGTGAGCAGCAGCTCGCCGCCCTTGAGCAGCGACGCGATGTTGGGGACCTCGCCCGCGTGCACCCAGCGCACGGTCCGGTTCAGCCGGTCCGCACCCGCGACCACCTCCGGGAGGCCGCTGCGGAGTCCGGGCAGCTCCAGCGCCCGCTGCACGGTGATCCCGCCCTGACTGTCCATGGAGCCGGACGCTACCTCCGTACATGTTCCGGCAACATCACCGCGGGGTAACCAGGCCCGACACTTCGTCCATTTCGTCGACAACTCGTCGTCTCGTTGGGCCAATTGCGCGACCGCATGTCGATTGTGGCGTACGTCACGCGAGAGGATCCTCTCCGGCCATGGCAGAGAACCCCACCCCTGAGGTGCAGCGACTCAAAGCGAACTCGGTCGGTCTGGTCGGCGTCGTCTTCATGGCCGTCGCCACCGCCGCGCCGATCACGGCGATGACGGGGAACCTCCCCATCGCCGTGGGTTTCGGCAACGGCACCGGCGCGCCCGCCGGCTATCTCTTCGCGACCCTCGTCCTGACCGTCTTCTCGGTCGGCTATGTGGCCATGGCCAAGCGGATCACCGCCGCGGGGGCCTTCTACGGCTACATCTCGCACGGACTCGGCCGGATCGCCGGCATGGCCTCCGGCATGCTCGCCGTGCTCGCGTACATCGTCTTCGAGGCTTCGATCGTCGGCGTCTTCGCCTACTTCACCCGGACGACGGTGGCCGACCAGCTCGGCGTGGACCTGCCGTGGATCGTGTACGCGGCGGCGATGCTCGCCGTGACCGCCGTCCTCGCGCACTTCGACATCAACCTCACCGCCAAGGCGCTCGGCGTGATGCTCATCGCCGAGATCGCGGTCCTGTTCGCCGTCGCCACCGCCGTGCTGATCTCCGGCGGCGGTCCCGACGGCATCCCGGTCGAGCCGGTCAACCCGAAGAACGCGTTCACCGGTGCGTCCGCCGGGCTCGGACTCTTCTTCGCCTTCTGGTCGTGGGTCGGCTTCGAGTCGACGGCGATGTACGGCGAGGAGTCCCGCGACCCCAAGCGGGTCATCCCCCGCGCCACACTCGTCTCCGTCATCGGCGTCGGCCTCTTCTACATCTACGTCTCCTGGATGACCATCGCGGGCAACGGGCTCTCCGGTTCCGTGAAGCTGTCCTCCTCCGCCGCGCCCCTCGACCTCTTCTTCGCCCCCACCCAGGCTTTCATCGGCGCCTGGGCCGTCGACGCCTTCCAGTGGCTGCTGCTCACCGGCTCCTTCGCCTGCGGCATGGCCTTCCACCAGTGCGCCTCCCGCTACCTGTACGCCATCGGTCGCGAGGGGTTCCTCCACCCGGCGCTCGGGCGCACGCACCCCGGACACGGCTCGCCGTACATCGCCTCCTACGTCCAGAGCGCCATCGCCGTCGCCCTCGTCGGCGCCTTCTGGCTCACCGGTCAGGACCCGTACATCCACCTCTACACGCTGCTGGCGATCCTCGGCACGATGGCCATCCTCATCGTCCAGACCCTCTGCTCCTTCGCCGTCATCGGCTACTTCCGCGCGCATCACCCCGAGGACCGGCACTGGTTCAAGACGCTCATGGCGCCGCTGCTCGGCGGCATCGGCATGATCGCCGTGGTCGTCCTGCTGATCGTGAACATGAAGACCGCGGCGGGCCTCGCGGCCGACTCCCTCCTCTTCAAGGCGATCCCGTGGATCGTCGGAGGGGTCTTCCTCGGCGGCCTCGGCCTGGGCTTCTACCTCAAGGCCAGGCGGCCCGAGCGCTACGAGATCATCGGCCGGATCGTCCTGGAGGACGCGACCGAGCGCGACGACGACACACAGCCGGCCCCCGCCCCCACCGCCGTACCGCAGAGCTGATCCCTCACCTCCAGGAGCGCCTCATGGCACGCACGAATCCGATGCACCTCCTGCACCGCCTCGCCGCCGAGCACGCCGACGCCCGGCGACTGAACCTCCCCGTCGACGAGTTGAGGGGGATGAGGTCCGACCCGATGGGCCGCCGCTCCCTCCTGAAGTACGCCGCCGCGGCCGGGATGGCCGTCACCGCGGCCACGGCGGTCTCCCGGCCGGCCGTGGCGCGGGCGGTGACACCCGCCCGTGTCGCGGTGGTCGGCGCCGGTATCTCCGGCCTGACCGCGGCCCTCACCTTGCAGGACGCGGGCCTGAGCCCCACGCTCTACGAGGCGGACCCCTCACGCGTCGGCGGCCGGATGTGGACCCAGCGCAGCCACTGGGCGTACGGGCAGACCTCCGAGATCGGCGGCGAGCTCATCGACACCAGTCACAAGAAGATGCTGGCACTCTGCCGCCGCTTCGACCTCCCCGTCGAGGACTTCCTCGGCGGCGGCCCCACCGGCGCGGAGGAGGTCCTCTGGTTCAACGGCGCGTACTACCCGCGCCACCAGGCCGACGAGGACTTCAAAGCGGTCTATCAGGCGCTGCGCCGTGACCTGTCGGAGGCCGGCGAGGTCACCTGGAACCGCACCACCCCGACCGGCACCGCGCTCGACAACATGTCCGTCCACGCGTGGATCGAGTCGAGAGTGCCCGGCGGACACTCCTCGCCGCTCGGCCGCTTCATCGACGTCGCCTACAACGTCGAGTACGGCGCCGACACCACCGAACAGTCCTCGCTCGCCCTCGTCCTGCTCATGGGCTACCAGACCAATCCCGGCAACTTCAACATCTGGGGGCTGTCCAACGAGCGCTACCACATCACCGGCGGCAACGACCGGCTTCCGAACGCGATCGCGGCCGCTCTCGGGCCCGGCACCCTGCGCCACGGCTGGGCGCTGACCGCCGTACGGGCCAACGCGGACGGCACGCAGACCCTCACCTTCAGCGAGGCCGGTGCGACCCGCACCGTCACCGCCGACCACACCGTCCTCTGCCTGCCGCTGCCGGTCCTCAAGCAGCTCGACCTCACCCAGGCGGGGTTCGACCCGCTGATGAAGAACCTGCTGCGGGATGCCCGGATGGGGTACTGCACCAAGCTCAACATGCAGTTCGGCACCCGCCCATGGCGCGGCACCGGCGCCTGGCCAGGTGTCTCCGCCGGCGACTGCTTCACCGACGCCGAGGTCCAGCAGACCTGGGACACCACCAAGATCCAGGGCGGTACGGGAGGCATCCTCATCCAGTACGGCGGTGGCAGCCTCGCCAAGTCCCTCACTCCCGCCGGGCCGTTCTCCACCCAGTCCGACCCGTACGTACGGAGTCTGGTGAGCCGTCACCTGACCGGCATCGACGCCTTCTTCCCCGGCACCTCCACGGCGTACACCGGCCGCGCCCAGCTCTCCGCCTGGCACCGCAACCCATGGGCGCTCGGTGCGTACTCCTGCTGGCCGGTCGGATATCTGCACCGGTACGCGGGCTACGAGGGCACCGCCCAGGGCAACATCCACATCGGCGGCGAGCACTGCAGTTACGACTTCCAGGGCTTCATGGAGGGAGGGGCCACCGAGGGCGAGCGGGCCGCACGGGAGGTGATCGACGCGCTTCGGTGAGGCTCAGGCGGCGGCCGGAGTGATGTTGTGGTTGAAGCGGAAGACGTTGTCGGGGTCGTACGTGGCCTTGACGGCGGCGAGCCTGCGGTAGTTCTCGGCGCCGAAGCCCGAGACGACCCGGTCCTCGCCCTCGGAGCCGATGAAGTTCAGATACACGGCTCCGGTCGACCACGGCCGCACGTCGGCACGGACGTCCCGTACCCACTGGATCGTACGGGTGTCGTCCGAGGGGTCCGTCCAGGTGGCGAAGGGGTGGACGGCCCAGGGCGACGAACGCCACGGGATCGGATAGTCGGCCGGGCCGGCCGCGACCGCGCCGCCCTGCATGAACAGCACGTTCTGCGTGCCCGTGGGCATCGGGATCTGCGCCGAGCGGGAGCAGAAGACGTCCACGGCCTCGTCCGGGAATTCCGTCAGATACTCGGCCGACCAGTAGTTCCGCAGCCCCGGCGGGTCGTCGATCATGCACTGGAGATCCGCGTACGCGATGTCGGTGACGACCTCCATCACCGGGCCCAGGGCGAACAGCGGCGCCGCCAGCTCGCGGACCTCGGCGACGGGACCGGCACAGGTGAACAGCGCGCCGCAGACCAGCTGCCCGACGAGATGCTCGGGCACGAACGGCTCGGGCGGTGCCGGGAAGTAGATGACCCCGCCGCCGACCTCGTCCGGTGCGGACGCGCCGAGGTCCCGGAAGACGCGCACCACCTCGGGGGCCTTCTCCGGCATGAAGAAGAGCATCGCGATGCTCATCTCCGGCAGCTCGTGCAGCCGCAGGGTGAGCGAGGTCGCCACGCCGAAGTTCCCGCCGCCGCCGTGCAGCGCCCAGAACAGCTCCGGGTTCTCCTCCGCGTCCGTATGCACGTGCTTGCCCTCGGCCGTGATCAGCTCGGCGGCGAGGAGGTTGTCGCAGGCCAGCCCGAACTTCCGCTCCAGCCAGCCCGATCCGCCGCCCAGGGTGAAGCCGCCGACGCCCGTCGTGGAGACCCGGCCGCCGGTGGTGGCCAGATGGAACGGCTGGGTCGCGCGGTCCAGATGGCTCATCGTGGCGCCGCCCTCGACCCGCGCGGTCAGGTGCTCCGGGTCGGCGACGACCGCGTGCATCCGGCGCAGATCGATCACGAGCCCGTCGTCGACGACGGAGCTCCCGGCGACGCTGTGACCGCCGCCGCGCACGGCGACGGGCAGCTCGGTCTCCCGGCCGAAGAGGACCGCGTTGGAGACGTCCTCCGCCGTCGCGCACTGGGCGATGACCGCCGGACGGCGGTCGATCATCCCGTTGTGGATCTTCCGCGCCTCGTCGTAGCCGGGATCGCCGGGTACGTACACCTCGCCCGCCAGATCCTCACGGAGTCCGGCGAGGGCGCTGTCCGGGACGTGGGTACGGGGAGCCATGGCGCCCCCCTTTCCGAGGGGGGACAGGTCCCTTTCAGCGTATTCCGGGGAGCCCCGTCCCGCGCCTCAACCGCCGTACGCGCCGCTCGCCGTCAGCCGCAGCGCCGTGTCGATCAGCGGGACGTGGCTGAAGGCCTGCGGGAAGTTCCCCACCTGCCGCTGCAGCCGCGGGTCCCACTCCTCGGCGAGGAGCCCCAGGTCGTTGCGGAGCGCGAGCAGCCGCTCGAAGAGCCTGCGGGCCTCGTCGACGCGTCCGATCATCGCCAGGTCGTCGGCCAGCCAGAACGAGCACGCCAGGAAGGCGCCCTCGTCACCCTCCAGGCCGTCCACGCCGGCCTCCTCGCCCGCGGTCGGGTAGCGCAGCACGAAGCCGTCCTCCGTGGACAGCTCCCGCTGGATCGCCTCGATCGTGCCGATGACCCGCTTGTCGTCCGGCGGGAGGAAGCCCATCTGCGGAATGAGCAGCAGCGAGGCGTCCAGCTCCTTGGAGCCGTACGACTGCGTGAACGTGTTCCGCTCCTTGTCGTAGCCCTTCTCGCACACGTCCCGGTGGATCTCGTCGCGCAGCTCGCGCCAGCGCTCCAGCGGGCCGTCGGCGTCCCCGGACTCGATGAGCTTGATCGTGCGGTCGACCGCCACCCAGGCCATCACCTTGGAGTGCACGAAGTGGCGGCGCGGCCCGCGCACCTCCCAGATGCCCTCGTCGGGCTGGTCCCAGTGCGTCTCCAGGTAGCGGATCAGCTTGAGCTGGAGCAGGGAGGCGTAGTCGTTGCGGGAGAGTCCCGTCATGTGCGCCAGGTGCAGGGCCTCGGTGACCTCGCCGTACACGTCCAGCTGGAGCTGGTTGGCGGCCCCGTTGCCGACCCGGACCGGGCCGGAGTTCTCGTACCCCGGCAGCCAGTCCAGCTCTGCCTCGCCGAGCTCCCGCTCGCCCGCGATCCCGTACATGATCTGCAGGTTCTCCGGGTCGCCCGCGACCGCCCTGAGCAGCCAGTCCCGCCAGGCGCGGGCCTCCTCGCGGTAGCCGGTGCGCAGCATCGACGACAGCGTGATCGCCGCGTCGCGCAGCCAGGTGTATCGGTAGTCCCAGTTCCGTACGCCGCCGATCTCCTCCGGCAGGGAGGTGGTCGGCGCGGCGACGATGCCGCCCGTCGGCGCGTACGTCAGCGCCTTCAGCGTGATCAGCGAGCGGACCACGGCCTCCCGGTACGGGCCGTGGTAGGTGCAGTGCTCCACCCACTCCCGCCAGAAGTCCTCGGTCGCCTCCAGCGAACCCTCCGGGTCCGGCAGGGCCGGCGCCTCCTTGTGCGAGGGCTGCCAGCTGATGGTGAAGGTGACCCGGTCGCCCGGCGTGACGGTGAAGTCCGAGTACGTCGTGAGGTCCTTGCCGTGCGTCTCGGCGTCCATGTCCAGCCACACCGAGTCGGGTCCGGCGACGGCCACCGTGCGGTCCCCGACCTTGTGCACCCACGGCACCACCCGTCCGTAGCTGAACCGCATCCGCAGCGCGGAGTGCATCGGGACCCGGCCGGAGACGCCTTCCACGATCCGGATCAGCTGCGGCGCGCCGTCGCGCGGGGGCATGAAATCGGTCACCCGGACCGTGCCGCGCGGGGTGTCCCACTCGGACTCCAGGATGAGCGAGTCACCGCGGTAGCGCCGGCGGTCGGCGGGCGGCGGGGGAGCGCCGTTCGGAACGGCGGGACCGACCCGCCAGAATCCGTGCTCCTCCGTGCCGAGGAGCCCCGCGAAGACGGCATGCGAGTCGAAGCGGGGCAGGCAGAGCCAGTCGACACTGCCGTCCCGGCAGACCAGGGCGGCGGTCTGCATGTCTCCGATGAGTGCGTAATCCTCGATGCGCCCGGCCACGTGCTCTCTCCAGATCGAACGGCCACGTCCGCCCCGCAGGGCGCTTGCTACAGGTCAGCGGTCAGGTCGGCGGTCAACTGATCGTTGACGCTCGGCGGCGAGTGTCCGAGCAGGATACGACGCATCGGGTTGCGTTCTCGTCACGTCGTGGCTCCGATCGGGTGAGCAGGGCTTGACGCCGCGAGGACCCCGGCGCCGTGGCGCGCACCCGGGGGGCGCGTCGCCATCCGTGTGCACTCGACTGCCCCGTGTGGCCGGAAGCAGTCTCCCGATGTCGCTGATACCCTGGTACCCCGTGGACCGGTGGGAAACGGCGACAGCCGAGCCCCCGCAACCGCAGCGACGGCACCTCCCGATTCTTCCGGAGGGCACGCCGGAACGCACCTCCAGAACGCGACCACGGGAGCCCCCTCTTGGCGATGCCGCCCAAAACCACGACGACCAAGCACATCTTCGTCACCGGGGGTGTCGCCTCCTCCCTCGGCAAGGGCCTGACCGCCTCCAGCCTGGGTGCGCTCCTCAAGGCGCGGGGCCTGCGGGTCACGATGCAGAAGCTCGACCCGTACCTGAACGTCGACCCCGGCACGATGAACCCGTTCCAGCACGGCGAGGTGTTCGTCACCAACGACGGCGCCGAGACCGACCTGGACATCGGTCACTACGAGCGCTTCCTCGATGTCGACCTCGACGGCTCGGCCAACGTCACCACCGGCCAGGTCTACTCGCAGGTCATCGCCAAGGAGCGGCGCGGCGAGTACCTCGGGGACACCGTCCAGGTCATCCCGCACATCACCAACGAGATCAAGTCCCGGATCCGCCGTATGGCGACCGACGACGTCGACGTGGTCATCACTGAGGTCGGCGGCACGGTCGGCGACATCGAGTCGCTGCCGTTCCTGGAGACCGTCCGTCAGGTCCGCCACGAGGTCGGCCGCGACAACGTCTTCGTCGTGCACATCTCGCTGCTCCCGTACATCGGCCCCTCCGGCGAGCTGAAGACCAAGCCGACCCAGCACTCCGTCGCCGCGCTGCGCAACATCGGTATCCAGCCGGACGCCATCGTGCTGCGCGCCGACCGCGACGTCCCCACCGCCATCAAGCGCAAGATCTCGCTGATGTGCGACGTGGACGAGGCCGCCGTCGTCGCCGCCATCGACGCCAAGTCGATCTACGACATCCCGAAGGTCCTGCACACCGAGGGTCTGGACGCCTACGTCGTGCGCAAGCTCGACCTGCCGTTCCGCGACGTCGACTGGACCACCTGGGACGATCTGCTGGACCGCGTCCACAACCCGGAGCACGAGGTCACCGTCGCGCTCGTCGGCAAGTACATCGACCTGCCCGACGCGTACCTCTCGATCACCGAGGCCATGCGCGCCGGCGGCTTCGCCAACAAGGCGCGGGTCAAGGTCAAGTGGGTCACCTCCGACGACTGCAAGACCGCGGCCGGCGCGAAGAAGCAGCTCGCCGACGTCGACGCGATCCTGATCCCAGGCGGCTTCGGCGACCGCGGTGTCAACGGCAAGATCGGCGCGATCCAGTACGCCCGTGAGAACAAGGTGCCGCTGCTCGGCATCTGCCTGGGCCTGCAGTGCATCGTCATCGAGGCCGCCCGCAACCTGGCCGACATCCCGGACGCCAACTCCACCGAGTTCGACGCGGCCACCGCCCACCCGGTCATCTCGACCATGGAGGAGCAGCTCGCGTACGTCGAGGGCGCGGGCGACCTGGGCGGCACGATGCGCCTCGGCCTCTACCCGGCGAAGCTCGCCGAGGGCTCCATCGTGCGCGAGGTCTACGACGACCAGCCGTACGTGGACGAGCGCCACCGCCACCGCTACGAGGTGAACAACGCCTACCGCGCGGAGCTGGAGAAGAAGGCCGGTCTGGTCTTCTCCGGCACCTCCCCGGACAACAAGCTCGTCGAGTACGTCGAGTACCCGCGCGAGGTGCACCCGTACCTGGTCGCGACCCAGGCCCACCCGGAGCTGCGCTCGCGTCCGACGCGTCCGCACCCGCTCTTCGCGGGCCTGGTCAAGGCGGCCGTCGAGCGCAAGACGGGCAAGTAGTACGAGGAGTTAACGTTGCCGGGGTACAGGTCCTTCACCGGGCCCGTACCCCGGCTTTCGTGTGTGGTTCGTGTGGGAGGACGCAGATGGAGTTGCAGGACACCCCGGAGGAGTGGCGGGTCGTCGCGACGACGACCCCGTTCCAGGGAAACAAGACGAGTGTCCGCACGGACGACGTGGTCATGCCCGACGGCACGGTCGCGCGCCGCGACTACCAGGTCCACCCCGGCTCGGTGGCGGTCGTGGCCCTCGACGACCAGGACCGGGTGCTGCTGCTGAAGCAGTACCGCCACCCCGTACGGCAGAAGCTCTGGGAGATCCCGGCCGGCCTCCTCGACGTGCCGGGGGAGAACCCGCTGCACGCCGCGCAGCGCGAGCTGTACGAGGAGGCGCACGTCAAGGCCGAGGACTGGCGGGTCCTGACCGACGTCTACACGACGCCCGGCGGCTGTGACGAGGCGGTACGGATCTTCCTGGCGCGGGATCTGTCGGAGGCGCAGGGCGAACGCTTCGACGTCTCCGACGAGGAGGCCGACATGGAGCTGGCCCGGGTCCCGCTGGCGGACGTGGTGCGCGGCGCGCTCGCGGGCGAGCTGCACAACAACTGCCTGGTCGTGGGCGCGCTTTCGCTGGCGGCCGCCCGCGCGGGCGACGGCCTCGACGCGCTCCGCCCCGCGGACGCACCCTGGCCGGCGCGCCCGTTCGAAGCGTAGCCCTGCCCCTGTGTGGGCCTTCGTCCCGCCTCTGTGGGGGAGGCCCACAAGCAGGTACCGGTCTGAACATCTTCTGATCCGATCGGGGGACCTGTCCGCCCTGCTCCGCCGGGTCCGGTGCACGCCCTGAACTACGCTCGGGATCGCCCGTGCGGAGACCCCCCACGGGATCGGTCGTGCGCAGGTGGACGGGAGCGTGGCCCGTGACGGATCAGGCGGTGGCAGCGGGCGGGGTGCGGAACTTCTACGGCCGCCAGCGGGAGTTGAAAGCTCTGCGCGCCGACATCGAACGGACCGGACTCGACACCCTCGCCGGCCACAAGGCACCCCGCGCGCGCGTCCTGCTGATCGCCGGACGGTCTGGCTCGGGACGGACGCGGCTCGCCGAGGAGCTCGTCGCGGGATTCGGTACGGCCTACCCCGACGGTGTGTTCCGTGCCCGGCTCACCGAACCCGGCGGCGACCCGGTCCCCACCGCGCGCGTCGCGCAGGGGCTGCTCCAGGACCTGGGCGTCGCCGAGCCGCCCGGCGCCGGGGAGGACGAGCTGACCGAACTCGTCCGTGAGGCCCTCGCCGCACGCCGTGCCGTCCTGGTCCTCGACGACTCCGTCGACGCCGAACAGGTCGACCCGCTCATCCCCGACAACCCCGACGCGCTCGTCCTCGCCGTCGCCAAGGGACCGCTCACCGGAATCCCCGACGTCCGGCCCTGCACCCTCGGCGGCCTCGACCCCAAGTCGGCGATCGAGCTGCTCACCTCCTTCACCGGTTCCGTCCGGGTGACGGTCGACCCGCAGGCCGCCGAGACCCTCGTCGAGGAGTGCGGCGGCCAGCCCGCGGCCGTCGTCCTCGCCGGCGGCTGGCTCGGCGCCCGCCCCAAGGCCTCCGTCGCCGACCTCGCCAAGCGGCTGCGCGCCCTCTCCGGCGACCCGCTCTCACGGGCCTTCCAGCTGGTCCACGAGTCCCTGGCCCCGCCGGCCGCCCGGATACTGCGATACCTCTCCCTCGCCCCGCTAGGCCGGGCCGACGCCCACACCGCCTCCGCCCTGGCCGGCTGCTCCGTCTCCGCGGCCGCGAGCACCCTGGCGGGATTCGTCGCGCTGGGTCTCGTCACCGAGGGGGAGGACAGCCAGTACGAGGTGCCCGGGCATCTCGTCCCGCTCCTCCGCGAGCAGATGGAGGAGCGCGACCGCCCCGCCGAGGTGCAGCTCGCCCGGGCCCGGATGCTGGAGCGGACCGTACGGCTCCTCCAGTCCTGCCGCGCGGTCACCGAGCCCGAGGGGTCCACGGCCCGCAAGAAGCTCGCCGGACTGCCCCGGGCTCTGCGCTTCACGAACGTGCCCGTCGCCGCCGAGTGGCTGGAGAGCCGCCGGCCCGTGCTGCTCGCCTCCGCCCGCCTCGCCGTCGCCGACGGCGAGCTCGACACCCTGGCCCGCCGGCTCGTCGCCGCCCTGGTCAGGGCCGAGACCGCCCACCGCGGCGCCGAAGCGGCCGCGCCCGTCCTCTACGGACTGCACCGGCTCGTCCTGGACGTGGCCGAGCGGCGCGGACTGCACCGGGAACGGGCCGCGGCGCTGCTGAACATGGCCGACCTCGACGCCAGGACCGGCCGCACCCAGGACGCCCTGGCCCGCTACCGGGCCGCTCTGGACGCCGGCCGGGCCGCGAACGATCCGTACGCGATCGGTCGCGCGATGGAATCCGTAGGCGGTTCCTACCAGGAACTGGGGGACTGGCAGCGGGCCGGCGACTGGTACGGCAGGGCCCTCGCCCAGCGCCTCGCCCGCGACGAGCGGGCCGACCAGGCCCGGCTCTACGCCCGGCTCGGCACCGTCCAGACGTATGCGGGCCGCTACGGCGAGGCCCTGCGGAACTGGCGCGCCGCCGCCGCGGGCTACCGGCGGCTCGCGGATCTCCCCGGTCACGCGCGGGCGTTGAGCGAGGCGGCCCGGGTCCAGGAGTACGCGGGACGGCCCGAGGAGTGCCTGCGGACCTGTGAGGAGGCGGTGGAGTGGGCGCGACGGGCCCAGGACGTACGGCTCCAGGCGGCGCTGCAGCTCCGGCTGGCCGACACCCTCGACCGGCTCGGCGACCCCGCAGCGGCCCGATTGCACCGGTCCGCGGCCGAAAGGCTCCTTGGAAGCGAGACTTCCGCCTACGAAATCCGCAGTGCTTCCAGTGAAGATTAATGCTTTGCAAGGCTAAGGGTTGTCCCGTAAATGATCTACGGCATGCCAGTTGGCCAGTGCTGCCTTCCGTCACCCGGCGAGGGTGAGGTTGTGCATCCGGGCGATGC
>NZ_JBVHGJ010000026.1:0-36580 GCF_055561875.1 Streptomyces sp. NPDC022552 | reverse complement strand
CCCGTCGAGCGCATGATGCGCGACGCCAAGATCACCCAGATCTACGAAGGCACCAACCAGGTCCAGCGCATCGTCATGGCCCGCAACCTCCCGTAGGACGCAGGCACGAGAAGGGCGCCCCTCCGAAGTCCGGGAGGGGCGCCCTTCTCGTGTCCGTACGGCTCGGGTCAACGGTCCGACGTGACCGTGACCTTCTCGTCGTTCTGGATCTGCGAGACCAGCTGCTTCACCTTCGGCATGTCCCACTTCAGCGAGCCCTGCGGGGCGCTGCCCGAGATCGGGATGTTCATCGACTTCCCGTCACCGCCGCTGATGCCCTTCATCGCGAAGAACATCTTGCCGAGGTCGTAGAGCGACATGTCCTTGTCCACGATCAGCGTGTCCAGTCCGGCGCCCAGCGTCGGGTAGAGCGTGAACGGGTTGAGGATCGTGCCCGGCGTCGCCGCCTGGTTCGCCAGGGCGGAGAGGAACTTCTGCTGGTTCTTCGTCCGCGCGAGGTCCGACTCGGCGAACGCGTACCGGGTGCGGACGAAGGCGAGGGCCTGCTCGCCGTTGAGGGTCTGCTCGCCCGCCTGGAAGTCGGCGCCGGACTTCTTGTCCTTGAAGCCCTTCTCGATGTTCATCTCGACACCGCCGAGCGCGTCCACGATGTTCGCGAAGCCGGCGAAGCCGATCTCCGCGTAGTGGTCGATGCGCAGCCCGGTGTTGAACTCGACCGTGCGGACCAGGAGCTCCGGTCCGTCCATCGCGTAAGCCGCGTTGAGCTTGGAGCCGCCGCGCGCCCCGTACTTCTTGCCGGACTCCGAGCCGACGAAGGACGGGATGGTGACCCAGGAGTCGCGGGGGAGGGAGATCATCGTGTTCCCGCTGGAGCAGGCCGCGAGGATCATCATCGAGTCGGTCCGCTTGCCCTCGGCGGAACCGGTGTGCAGCTTCTTCTTCTCCTCGGCCGACATGCCCTCACGGCTGTCGGAGCCGACGATCAGATAGGTCGTGCAGTCGCCCTCGGCCGGCCGCTCGATGACCTTGGAGAGATCGACCTCGTTACGCATCCGGGAGCTGGCCCAGGCGTAGGTGCCGATGCTCCAGCCGAGCAGGGCGACGACCAGGACGATGGAGCCGATCTTGATGCGGCGGCGCCAGTCCGGGGCGGGCCGGCCGGCCGGCTGCGGCGCGTACCGGGGGTCGTGCTGCGGCGGTACGGTGCCGCGGCCCCCGCCCTGCTGCCCGCCGCCGTAGACCTGGCCGGTGTTGTAGCCGCTGTCGTACCCGGTGGCCTGCTGCTGGGTGAAGTTCGGGTCGTAACCCTGGCCCTGGTCGTACCGCGGGTCGTACTGCGGCTGCTGAGGGACCTGCGGGCGCTGTACATGGCGCATCCGGCGAGCGCCCTCGGGCTGCGAGTTCGCGCCGCCGCGGCCGAATCCGCTGTCATCGGGCCAGTCATTCATGCGGACCAGTGTGCAGGCCGCCGCCCGGGGGCCGACAGGGCGGGTGGGGATTCGGGGCGGCGCTGTTGCGAAGCTGATGCAAAGGGGACGAGGTCGGGACCCGGCATAAGGTGGAGGGCATGACAGACCAGGCCCAGCGCACGGACCGCCCGGAGGAAGACATTCCGGGCAAGCTCACCTCCGCGTCCCGCACCACTCTCAGCCACATCATGACGAGCCACGACACCAACCTCCTGGGCACGGTGCACGGTGGCGTGATCATGAAGCTGGTGGACGACGCGGCGGGCGCCGTCGCGGGCCGCCACTCGGGCGGGCCGGCCGTGACCGCGTCCATGGACGAGATGGTCTTCCTGGAGCCGGTGCGCGTCGGCGACCTGCTGCATGTGAAGGCGCAGGTCAACTGGACCGGCCGGTCCTCCATGGAGGTCGGCGTGCGGGTCATGGCCGAGCGCTGGAACGAGTCCACCCCCGCCCAGCAGGTCGGCTCCGCCTATCTGGTCTTCGCGGCGGTCGACGCCGACGGCAAGCCGCGCCGCGTGCCGCCGGTCGTCCCCGAGACCGAGAAGGACAAGCGCCGCTACCAGGAGGCCCAGATCCGCCGCACCCACCGACTGGCCCGCCGCCGCGCGATCAAGGAGCTGCGGGAGCGCCGCGCGGCGGAGGGCTACGAGGACTGACCGGGCCCCTGGGGCGCCCGCGCCCCGGCGCCCGGGAGGTGGCTCACGAGCAGACCACCCGGTCGCCCGTGACCGCCTCGAAGGTGCCGGTGGGCTTCTCCTCCGGCCGTACCGGTGTGACGCTCTTGTAGTCGAGACCGGCCACCACCCGAAGCGTCCTGCCGCGCCCCTTCACCGGACGCAGCTCCGCGCCCGGCAGCGCCGCCGCCAGGGACTTCGCCGAGCGGTCCCAGCGCGGGTCGTACTCCACCAGCGTCCGCCGCACCTCCGGGCCCTCCCCGGTGCGCGGCGCCCGCGTCGTGTCGAACCCCGTGGCCCGCAGGGCGTCGTCCACCTTGCGGCCCAGACCGTCCGTCCGCGTCCCGTTGTAGACCTGCACCCGGATCGTCTTCGGCGCCACGTCCACCACCTTCCCCCTCGGCCGGTCCTTCGCCCCGGCCTTCGCCCCCGCCGGCGCGAGCGGCCGGTCGTCGCGCAGGGCCTGGAAGAGCTTCTGCGCCTTGGGGGCGTCCCACTTCACCGTCGAGCCGATCCCCTTCACCGGGAAGCTCACGTCCCCGAGCGGTACGGAGACGAACTCCGACGACGCCGGGTCGAAGCCCCGCATCGCCTTGGCGAGGCCCAGCAACTCCTCCGTACCGAAGCCCTGGTCCGCCCGGACCGAGCCGAGCATCGTCGTGGACACCTCCCGGAACCGCACCGGGTTCAGCAGCACCCCGCTGCTCGTCACCCGGTCGATCAGCGCCGCGAGGAACCGCTGCTGGCGCTGCATCCGGCCGATGTCCGCCGCCCCGTCGACATGGCGCGCGCGCACGTACTGCAGCGCCTGCCCGCCGTTCAGCTGATGCGGCCCGGCAGCCAGGTCGAGGCCGGTGTACTTGTCCTTCATCGGCCGCGCGGTACAGATCTGCACCCCGCCGACCGCGTCCACCGTCTTCATGAAGCTGGTGAAGTCGACCTCCAGATAGTGGTCGATCTTGATACCCGTCATGTTCTCGACGGTCCGGACCGTCAGCCCCGGCCCGCCCTCGGCGTATGCGGCGTTCAGCTTCACCGGGTGCGCCTCGTGCCGCTTCCCGGTGTTCGTGTCGACATGCGCGGGCATCTCGGCGTACGAGTCACGGGGCAGGCTCACCACGCTCGCCCGCTCCCGGTCCTCACTGATGTGCACGAGCATCACGGTGTCCGTGCAACGACAGGGCGCCCCGCCCAGCCGGTACGCCGTGCGCTGCTTCCTGGTGAGGTTGTCCCGCCCGTCCGTGCCCACGAGCAGCACGTTCATGCCGTGCCCGCCCTGGGGGCGGTTCTTCATGTCCTTGAACGGGTCGACCCGGTCGATCCCGGTGTCCAGGCCGGTGACCAGCGCGTGGCCGATCCCGCCGGCGCCGAGGACGAGCACGGAGAGGGTCGTCGCCATCCGCATCCCCCACCGGGGCCGCTCGGCCCGTCTGACGCGGCGAGCCGCCGGTACGGGACGGGCGGCCGGCCTGCGGCGGGGCGCGCGGGGCGGTGTGGGCACCGGGGGACACCTCCGCGGGTGGGACAGGACAAAGGGAGCCGTGAGCACCGTAGGCCCATACGATCAGCGCAAGGGTGCGGCGGTCCGCGTGACGCGCTTCGTGTCCCCCATTCGCGGTAACGTGGCCGCCGATACTGCTGTCTCCCGGGGCGCGACCCCCGGACCCCCGAGGATTCCATGCAGCCCCCCGTCTCCGTGATCATGCCGGTCCTCAACGAGGAACGGCACCTGCGCAACTCGGTCCGTCACATCCTCGAGCAGGAGTACGACGGCGAGATGGAGGTGGTGATCGCGCTCGGCCCGTCCACGGACCGCACCGACGAGATCGCCGCCGAGCTCGTACGAGAAGACCCGCGGGTCCACACCGTGCCGAACCCCACGGGCCGCACGCCCGCCGCCCTCAACGCGGCGATCAAGGCCTCCCGCCACCCGATCGTGGTGCGGGTCGACGGCCACGGCATGCTGTCGCCCAACTACATCGCGACCGCCGTCCGCCTCCTGGAGGAGACGGGCGCGCAGAACGTCGGCGGCATCATGCACGCCGAGGGCGAGAACGACTGGGAGCACGCGGTCGCCGCCGCGATGACCTCGAAGATCGGCGTCGGCAACGCGGCCTTCCACACCGGCGGCGAGGCGGGACCGGCCGAGACCGTGTACCTGGGCGTCTTCCGCCGCGAGGCACTGGAGCAGCAGGACGGCTACAACGTCGAGTTCATCCGCGCGCAGGACTGGGAGCTGAACTTCCGGATCCGCGAGGCGGGCGGCCTGATCTGGTTCTCGCCCGAGCTGCGCGTCCAGTACCGCCCGCGGCCGAACGTGCGCGCGCTGGCGAAGCAGTACAAGGACTACGGCCGCTGGCGCCATGTCGTGGCCCGCTACCACCAGGGCTCGATCAACCTCCGCTACCTCGCCCCGCCGACCGCCGTCTGCGCGATCGCGGCCGGCGTGGTGGTGGGCGCGGCCCTCACCCCGCTCGGTTTCCTGATCCCGGCGGGATACCTGGCCGCGATCACCGCGGGCTCGCTCCCGGCGGGCAAGGGCCTCCCGCTGAAGGCCCGCCTCCAGATCCCGGTGGCCCTCGCGACGATGCACATGTCCTGGGGGTACGGCTTCCTGACGAGCCCGCGTGCCCTCGCGAGGAAGGTCATCGCGAGCCGCCGCCCGTCGGTGCCCACCGCGAAGGTCTGACGCGTCCGTCACGCACACGGCGACGGCCGGGCCCCCGAGGGGCCCGGCCGTCGCCGTCTTCGTACGCCGCGTGCGCGGGAGCGTCAGCTCTTGCCGTCCCACTTGTAGACGCTGTAGACGTCCATGCAGTCCACCTTGTCGTCCGCGCCGTCCGGCAGGTCGCCCGCCTCCGTCTTCGGCTTCTCGTACGTGGTGCCCTGGCGCCAGTCCGAGCCCACGACGAGCGTGATGCTCTCCGCCTTGGCGTCCGCGCGGACGGCCGAGTCGGGCAGCCCGAGCGCCTTGGCCACGGACAGCGCGTCCGCCTTGCCCTGATCGCCGTCCGCCTTGGGGTACTTGACCACGGTGTCCTTGCGGGCTTCGGCGGCCTTCGAGGACTCCGCCTCGGTGAAGCCCTTGCCCTTCAGGGTCTGGGCCAGCGTGCCGGCCCGGCCCTCCGTGGGCGGCAGGCCGTCCCCGCTCGTACCGTTGACGACCGTGACGTCGAGCGTCGCGGGCGCGGCCGCGGTCGGGCCCTTCGGCTTCGCGGAGGCGGACGGCTTGGCGTCGGCCGGGTCACCGTTCTTGTCGAAGGCCACGTCGTCGCGGAGCATCGACCACATCTTGTCGGCGGCGCTCTGCACCAGGACGAGCTTGTTCCGGTCCTGCGACCACTCGGCCGTGGGGACCGTCGCCGTCGTGAGGCGGTCCAGCTTCACGTTCTTCAGCTGCATCGACAGGTCGAAGAGCTTCGACACCGATTTGATCTCGTCCGAGACCTGGAGGGCCTGCGTGGCGGTCTCGGCCAGACCCATGAGGCGTCCGGTGTCGGTCCAGGCGTTCTGGCTCTGGAGCTTCTCCATCATGCCGTTCATGTACATGTGCTGGGCCTTGGCGCGGTTCTGGTCGCTGCCGAACGCGTGCCGGGTGCGCAGCCACTGGAGGGCCTGCTCGCCCTTGACCTCGGTGGTTCCCTCCTTCAGCTTCAGGCCGGAACCGCCCTTCTGCTGCCTGGTCGACTTGTCGTGGACGCCGGTCTTCACACAGACCGGAACGCCGCCGACCTCATCGGCCATCGCGACCACACCCGCGAAGTCGACCATCATCCAGTGGTCGATGTAGACGCCGGTGAGGCTCTCCCATGTGGTGAGGGTGCAGCCCGGGCCGCCGCGCGAGAGCGTCTCGTTGATCGGTCGGTTGGTCGTCGCGGCGTACGGCGTGCCGTTCTCGTCCTTGCACGCCGGGATCGGGACGACCGTGTCCCGGGGGATCGAGATGATGCTGGCGTTCTTGCGGTCCGCCGAGATGTGGAGCAGCATCTGCACATCGGCGAGCGGCTTGCGGTCCCGCTCGTTCTTGCCGCCGCCGAGCGCCACGTTCCTGGCGTCGGCGCGGCTGTCGGAGCCGATCAGCAGGATGTTGAGCGGAGTGTCGCCGAGCGCGTTCGGCGCCGCCTTCTTCACACCGCTGTCGCCGCCTGCGCGGCTGCCGCCGCGCAGGTTGTTGTTGAGGTGCTGGTAGTACAGGTAACCGGCCGCCGCCGTGCCGAGTATCAGGAGCGACAGGGTCGCGGCGACCCAGCGCAGCACCTTGCGTTTACCGCTCTTCCTGGCCCGTCTGCGCGGCCCTTTGCGCCGGTGGTTCGCGCGGCCTTCGCCGACGCCCCCGCCGCTCGCGCCGCCGCCGGCCCGGTCCTCGGCACCCTCGTCCCCGCCGGCGCCGGATGCGCCGGTCGTCGACGCGCCGCCCCCGGACCCGCGGCGCCCGGCCCCTGCGGACCTGGCTCCGTCGGACGTGGCTCCGGTGCGCGAGGTCCCCTCGGCCTCGTCACCGTAGAGCGTCTCGTCCCAGCCCAAATCACGGGCGTGCGGAACGCGTCCCCGCGTCCCCTCCCCACGCACGCTGTTCTGTCCCACCCCTGGTCCCCTCGTCTCAGGAATGCGCCGCGGCCCGGTGTTTCCGGGTCACTGGGCGCACACCTTCTTGTCTGCGGTCTGCGCACCCTCCGGCGCCTTTGCCGGACCGGTGATGGGCACCCCCGCCCCCTTGAAGTCGGAACCGAGGACGAGCGTCATGGGCGCGAGCTCCTCGGCGTCCTGCGTGCCCGGCTTGAGCGCCGTGGCGGGCAGACCCATCAGGTCCGCCAGCTTGCGGGCCTGATCGGCCTGGTTCGGTGCGTACTCGAGCGTGGTCTTCGCCGCCTTCTCGGGGGCGTTGCTCTTGTTCGTGGACCTCGTGACGCCCTGCTCGACCTGAAGCCAGTTGATCGTCGACTGGGCGGCGCCCTGGATCCCGCTGCCGTTGTAGACGTCGACGCGCACCTCGCGCGCCGTGGACCGGTCGCCCTTCAACAGGGCGGCCTGGGCGTTCTTGGCGTCCTGCTGCTTCTTCTTCACCTCGGTGAGCGAGATGTCGGACTTCAGGTTCGCGAAGAGCTGCGGCGCCTTGACCGGGTCGGGCACCACCGTCGCCTTGATCTTCTCGGCCGGGTTGTCGATGACCGGGAGCGTCGTGAACGTGATGTTCTTCGCGTCGATCTTGGCGAGCTCCTCGCCGAGGGACTTGAGCTTCCCGATGCTTCCTATGCCGGAGTCGACGGTCAGCGCGTTGGTGGCCGCCTCGGCGAGGTCGAGCAGCTTGCCCGGACTGGTCAGGGTCTCGTCCGACTTCATCTGCCGGATCATCGAGCTGAGGAACTGCTGCTGGACCTTGATCCGGTCCAGGTCGCTCTCGTTGCCGAAGCTGTGGCGCGTACGGACGAAGGCGAGGGCCTGCTCGCCCTGGATGGTCGACTCGCCGGCCGGCAGGTCGAGCTTGGAGTCCTTGTCCTTGACCGGCTTGACCAGACAGACCTTCACACCGCCGACGGCCGTGGTCAGCTCCTTGACGGCGTTGAAGTCGGCCATCATGAAGTGGTCGACGGTCAGCCCGGTGAGCTTCTTGACCGTACGCATCGTGCAGCCGGGGTCACGGTCGGACTGGCCGAGGCTGACGTTGAACCGCTCGTCGGCCTGGCCCGGGATGGTCTTGATGGTGCCGTCCGGCATCTTCGTCTGGCACTCGGGGATCTCGGTCTTCAGATCGCGCGGGATGGACATCGCCGTGGCGTTCGTCCGGTCCTTGGAGACGTGGAAGAGGATCGTGGTGTCGGCGTGGCCGGGGCTGTTCTTGTCGCCGTAGCCCTCGTTGCCGTCACCGGTCCGCTTGTCCGTGCCGATCAGCAGGATGTTGACGGCCTGGTCCTTCTTGAAGCCGGTGCTCTCGGCGCCGACCACGTCGACCTTGTTGATGTTCCCGTTGAGGTGTTCGTAGTACGCGTACACGCCCACGCCGCCGGCCACGAGGACGAGCGCCATCGTCCCGCCGGTCCACAGCAGGACCTTCTTCTTGCGGGACTTCGCGGGCTTGCGCTTGCGGCGGCCCGGGCCCGGCTGCGGCTGCCCGCCGCCGGGACCCTCGGGGGCACGACGACGGCGCTGGCCGGGGACGGGTGCCTCGGTCGGCGTCCCGGTCGTACGGGAGCGCCGGTCGGTGCGGGAGCCCTCGGCCGAACGGGAGCCCTCCCCGGATCTCGGGCCCGGAGTGGTCGCGCCGCGGGGATGGGACTGCGGTGCCGACTGCCCAGCGGAGTGGTTCAGTCGCAGTTCGTAGTTGCCCGTCCGCGGGTTGAGGACCCACTGGTCGGCGGGGTCGATCTCATCCGCCTGTCCACGGCTGTGCGCGTCCACGGTTACTTGAATCCTCCGTCGGTGCCACGCGAGGCGCCTCCCCCGGTGGGCGCTCGGTCGTTCGATCCGTTTAGTGCGCGACCACGAGGTCGGAAGCACCGGATCGCGTCACACTATCCGCCCAGTTCAACGTGGGGCGACGTCCGTGACAAATTCCACGCCCCTTACAACTGGGCAATTTGCCCAAACCCCTTCTGCCACCCTCTTCCCCTCCAACTCCTTGGACGCTCCTTTACTCACCCCCCTCTAGGCGCACGCGCCATCCGCCGCGTTGCGGCCCGCGAAGGTCGGTGTCGGTACGGGATTCGGGGAGTTCGCGGAGGCGCGCTCCTCGGTGTTCTCCCCGGACTCCACGGTGACGGGCCTGTCCTCGCGCAGCCGCTTGAAGAGCTGACTCGCAGCAGGTTGTACGAGTTCGTCCCGGTTCGCGTTGTACGAGTACGGCCGTCGAGGCACCGTGAGGAACTGCACCTTTTCCGTCGGTACCGAACGCATCGACCGTGCCAGGTCGTACAGATCCCGCAGCGAGTCGAGACCCGGATCGGTCGTGATCGACTTCGTCGCCGCGTCCAGGACGGGGTAGAGCCGGGTCGGATTCAGCAGGACGCCGTTGCTCTGCACCTTGTTGACCAGGGCGCCCAGGAACTGCTGCTGGCGGTCCATGCGTTCCGTGTCGCTCCCGTTGCCGAGCGACTTGCGGGCCCGTACGAAGCCCAGTGCCTGCTCACCGTTGAGCGTCTGGCGCCCGGCGCGCAGCCTCAGCTTGGCGTCCTTGTCGTCGATCGGCTCCCGCAGGCAGATCTCGACGCCGTCGACGGCGTCGACCATCTTCTTGAAGCCCCGGAAGTCGATCACCATGTGGTGGTCGACCCGGACCGAGGTCAGCCGCTCGACGGTACGGATCGTGCAGGCCGTGCCGCCGATCTCGAAGGCCGAGTTGAACTGGGCGAATTGTTCACGTGTGCGCGTTCCGTCCGGAGTGCGGCAACTGGGCATGGTCACCATCAGGTCGCGCGGGATGGAGACGGCCGTCGCGCTCGACCGCTTCGCCGCGATGTGCAGCAGGATCGTGGTGTCGGAGCGCTGGGTGCCCTTGTCCTTGCCGTACTTGGTGTTGCCCGCGCCGGTCCGGGTGTCGGAGCCGATGAGCAGGATGTTCTGCGCGCCCATCGCCACCGCGGTGGGCCGCTCCTTCTCGTACTCGAGCAGTTCGGCGGCGGCGTCGGTGTCGGTGGTGATGTTGCCGTCGAGCTTGCGGTAGAGCCACCAGCCGACAGCCGCGGCGGCGAGGACGACGACCGAGACCCCGAGTGCCGTCCAGCGCAGCCAGCGGCGCTTGCGCGGGGCCTCCGGTTCGGCGGGCGTGCCGGGACTGTCCGTCACGTCTGAGTCCATCCTTCGCGGCGTCGGCGGCGCGCCCGGGGCGGCCGCTCGAAGAGTAGGACGGCCGAACCAGACGCCTGGTTGTGCGGGAGGGGGGTGCGTACCCGCCGATCATGTCCCGGAGTTGACGCCCGGACCCGAGGACTCGGCGAGTCGGTGCGCCATACGGGTGGAACGTCAGCGGCTTGCCCTGCGACGACGCGCCCTCCTGCGGCGCTTCTCGGGGCGCCGGCCCACGCGGCGACCGCCCCGCGGTGTTTCATGGGGCGCCGGCCCACGCGGCGGCTCGCCCCACGAGGCCACGCCGCCCGGCCGCGGGTTCCCGTGCGGTCGGTCGCGCGCCGCGGCCGTGCGCCGGCTTCCGGTCATGTGCCGTCCGTCACGCGGCGGTCGTCGTGACGCGTTCGCTCTCCACCCGCTTCTCGAGCGCCTCGGGCGCCAGCAGGTCCAGGTTCCGGCACAGGACGACGGAGCCGCCCGCCGCCAGCGGTGCGTACAGCCCGGCGGAGAGCCCGTCCCACGTGTCGTACGAGCGCCCCGACAGCAGGCGCGACCCAGCGGTGAGGCCCAGCTCCTCGGCGTCCGCGCGGGCCCGCTCGACGAGCTGGGCGCCCGCCAGTTCCGTACCGCCCACCAGGAGAGCCGGGGCATCGGCGTCCACCGGGACGAACGGGGCGAACCGGTCACCCTGGCTCGGCACCTCGACCGCGTAGTCCGCGTACCCGGCGGGCGCGGCCGGGAAGCGGCGGCCCAAAGGCGCGAGGGAGAGCGCGATCCGGTCTCCCGAGCAGGCCAGGCCCGCATCGAGCGTGTCCGGTCCCGCGACCACGTAGTCGGCGTCGGCCGGGTCCCCGCCGAACTCCGCGGTCACGCCGACGGACGAGCAGGCGAGCAGCCAGACCGCGGTCTGCCAGTGCGCGGGCAGCAGCAGCGCGAGCCGGTCGCCGGGGGAGGCGGACAGCTCCCCCTGGAGGAGATTGGCCGTCTTGGCCACCCAATTGGCGAAGGTGGCCACGGACAATTCGACGCGCTCACCGGTGGCGTCGTCGTAGAAGGTGACCAAGGGGCGGGCGGGGTCCGCGGCGAGCGCGGATCGCAGCAGGTCGGCGGGGGTGCGGTCGCTGGCGTTCACGCGGGCAAGGGTACGCGGGGAGGCGTGCGGGGACCCCCCGTACCGGTGACGCCGTCCTCCGGTCGGACCGACGAGCCGTCAGTTTCCGTGCCCGATTCCGCCGAGCGGAACCCGCCGGGCCTACCGACGATCGCCTCATGCGTGCCTACCTCGCCACCTCCATCGCCGTCACGTGCGCGACGGCGCTCGCCCTTCCGTTCTCCCTCGCGACCCCCGCGGCGGCGCTGCCACCAAGCGCGCCCGCCGCGCCCACGGCGCCACCCTCCGTGGATCCCGGCGCCCGGGAAGCGGCGCCACCCGCCGCCGCCTCGGAGGCCGACGTCGCCGGCTCCACACAGTCCCTGCCGCTCGCTCCCCTCGGCGACGGTCGCCGGGCCATCGGCGGCGCCGGTGCCGCCGGCGGAGCGCAGGGCCTGGCCCGACGGGACGTCAGACCCTTCTCCCTCGTGGGCGTCGTCTGGGACGACGCCCAGGCCCACCTCCACGGCACGGTCCAGGTCCGCACCCGGGCGACCGGGAGCACGGAGTGGTCCGTGTGGCAGGACGTGGAGATCCACAACGACGATCACGGAGCCGATCCCGGCACGCCCGAGGCCGCGTCGGGCGCGCTCCGAGGAGCCACCGCGCCGCTGTGGGTGGGCGACTCGGACGGCGTCGAGGTCCGCGTACAGCCGGACCGTCAGGACGACATCGCGGCGGCGGTGGCGGAAGCCCTCCCGGAAGGGCTCCGTATCGAGCTGGTCGACCCCGGCCCGCAGCCGGCCGCGGACCCGGGGCCCGAGCCCCGCGCGGGGATGGCCCATGGGGCGCGGGCGGTGCACCGGGCGCCGACCGTCGAGGAGGCGGCGGCCGCCTCCGTGAACGCCCAGCTCGCCTCGGTCGGTTCGGCGGCGATCCCGGCCGCCGCGGCGAAGCCGTACATCGGACCGCGCCCGAAGATCATCACGCGCAAGGGCTGGGGTGCCAACGAGCGGCTGCGCGAGAAGGGATTCGTCTACACCAAGGCGGTCAAGGCGGCGTTCGTCCATCACAGCGCGACGGGGAACAACTACACCTGCAAGCAGGCGCCCTCCGTCCTCCGCAGTATCTACCGCTACCACACCCAGAGCAGCGGCTGGCGTGACTTCGGCTACAACTTCGCCGTCGACAAGTGCGGAAACATCTACGAAGGCCGCGCCGGGGGCGTGGCCAAGCCGGTCCGCGGCGCCCACACGCTCGGTTTCAACACCAACAGCATGGGCATCGCCGTCCTCGGCACCTACAGTTCGACGACTCCGCCGGCCGCCGTCGTCACCGCCGTCGCGAGACTGACGGCGTGGAAGCTCGGGCTGCACGGGGTGAATCCGAAGGGAAAGACGACACTCGTCTCCGCCGGCGGGAAGTACAAAAAGGGCAAGAAGGTCAAGTTCAACTCCATCGCGGGACACCGTGACGGCTACTCCACGGCCTGCCCCGGCGCCCGCCTCTACGGCAAGCTCGGCACCGCGCGCACCGCGTCCGCGAAGTACCAGGGACGGTGATGCGGCCGCCGGTCCGACCATCTGCATAAACTGACCGGTCATATCGCCCGGACGAGCGAACGAAACAACGTGACGGGCGATGAGACCGGCCCCGGACAGGAAGCAGAGACGACAGGTGACAGAAGCGATCCTCCTGGTCGGTGGCAAGGGCACACGGCTACGCCCGCTGACGGTGAACACCCCGAAGCCGATGGTCCCCGCGGCGGGTGTGCCGTTCCTGACGCACCAGCTGGCACGGGCCAGGGCCGCGGGTGTCGAGCACGTGGTGCTCGCCACCTCGTACCTGGCCGAGGTCTTCGAGCCGTACTTCGGGGACGGCTCGTCGCTGGGGCTCAGCCTGGAGTACGTCACCGAGGAGGAGCCGCTCGGCACGGGCGGCGCGATCCGCAACGTCGCGTCGCGCCTGCACTCCGGCCCGGACGACCCGGTCCTCGTCTTCAACGGCGACATCCTGACCGGCCTGGACATCCAGGCCCTGGTCGCCACGCACGACTCCTCGGGCGCGGACGTCTCGCTCCACCTGACCCGGGTCGACGACCCGAGGGCGTTCGGCCTGGTCCCGACGGACCCGACCGGGCGGGTCACCGCGTTCCTGGAGAAGCCGCAGACTCCCGAGGAGATCGTCACCGACCAGATCAACGCGGGGGCCTATGTCTTCCGCCGCTCGGTCATCGACACCATCCCGGCCGGCCGCCCGGTCTCGGTGGAGCGGGAGACCTTCCCCGAGCTCCTCGCCACGGGAGCGCATCTCCAGGGCCTGGTGGACTCCACGTACTGGCTCGACCTCGGCACCCCGCAGGCGTTCGTGCGCGGCTCCGCGGATCTGGTCCTCGGCCGCGCTCCGTCCCCGGCGGTCCCGGGCCGCTGCGGCGACCGCCTGGTCCTCCCGACGGCTCGAGTGGCCGCGGACGCCAAGCTCACGGGCGGCACGGTCGTGGGCGCGGACGCGGTCGTCGGCGAGGGTGCCCGCATCACGGGCTCGACGCTCCACGCGGGCGCGGTGGTCGAACCGGGCGCGGTGATCACCGACTCCCTGATCGGTGCGGGCGCCCGCATCGGGGCCCGCACGGTCCTGACGGGCGCGGTCATCGGAGACGGCGCGCAGGTGGGCCCGGACAACGAACTCCGCGAAGGCGTCCGCGTCTGGTGCAACGCGACGCTCCCCGCGGGCGCGATCCGCTTCTCGTCGGACCAGTAGCCCCCGTAGCGGGCCATCACCCCGCCACCCACCCACCCCACACGTGACGTCGCTCTGCCGTGCGCGGCACCCCCGTGCACCCGGTGCGCTTCGCGGGCGGTGCCCTTCGCGGGCCCGCCCGCCACAGGGCCCGCCCGGCACGGGGCGCGGCGTCCGCCCCGTGCGCCCGGTGGCCACCAGGGCTGCGCCCGTCAGGCCCGCTCGCACGGTGGCCCGGATACGCTCATAGACATGGCCGGCCGCTTCACACCCCCCACCCGCACGACCCCCACCACCCGCACCACCGTGCGCGGTGGCCACGTCCCCGTACCCGCCTCGCGGAAGCCCGGCCCCGTGTCCGGGGCGGCGCGCCGCTGGGCACCCGCCGCGCCCACCGACCTCGGCCTCACCCTCGGCCCCCTCCGCCGCGGCCCCGCCGACCCCACCTTCCGTACGACCCCCGACGGCTCCGTCTGGCGCTCCGCCCGCACCCCGGAAGGCCCCGGCACGCTCCGGGTCGCCCTCCGCCAGGGCACGGCGGAGGCCGAGGCCTGGGGGCCAGGCGCGGACTGGCTCCTCGACCGCCTCCCGCAACTGCTCGGCGCCGAGGACGACCCGGACGCCTTCACCCCCCGCCACCGCCTCCTCGCCGCCACGCACCGCGCCCGACCCGGCCTCCGGCTGACCCGCACCGGCCTGGTGATGGAGTCGCTGATCCCGTCGATCCTGGAGCAGAAGGTCACCACGGACGAGGCGTACCGCGCCTGGCGCCTGCTCGTGCGGAAGTACGGCGAGCCCGCCCCCGGCCCCGAGGGCCACGGCCTCCACGTGATGCCCGACGCCCGCACCTGGTCGCTCATCCCGTCCTGGGAGTGGCACCGCGCGGGCGTCGACAACAAGCGCGCCGCCACGATCCTGCGCGCGGTGAAGGTCGCCCGCCGCATGGAGGAGGCGGCGGCCATGGATCCCGAACCGGCCCAGCAGCGGCTGGAGTTGATTCCCGGGATCGGTCCCTGGACGTCGGCCGAGACGATCCAGCGCAGCAACGGCGCCCCGGACGCGGTGTCCGTCGGCGACTACCACCTTCCGTCGATCGTCGGGTACGCCCTCGCGGGCGACCGGACCACCGACGACGCGGCGATGCTCGAACTCCTCGCCCCGTACGCGGGCCAACGCCACCGCGCGGCCCGCCTCATCCTCCTCAGCGGCCGCGTCCCGCCGCGCCGCGCACCCCGGATGACCCCGGGAAACATCGCTGCGCTCTGAGGCCGGCGCGCTACCGCACCTGGATGAACTGCGCCGCCTGTCGCGCCGGCCTGTCCTTCGGCGGCGCCGCGGCGTGACCCACGGCCACCGCGCCCATCGGGTCCCAGTCGGCGGGGAGCCCGAGGACGTCCCGTACGACGTCGCGGCAGAACATCGTCGAGGACACCCACGCCGAGCCCAGCCGCTCACCCGCCAGCGCCACCAGGAAGTTCTGGACGCCCGCGCCCGTCGCGACCACGAACATCTCGCGTTCGGCGGCGTCGCGCCGCGGGTCGCCGTAGTGGTGCGAGCCGTCCATGACGAGGCAGGGCACGACGAGGTACGGGGCGTTCCGCAGCACGTCGCCGCGGCGGACGCGCTTGGCGACGGACTCCTCCGACCTGCCGTCCCGGCGCAGGTCCGCGATCCACGCGTCGCGCATCGCGTCGAGGAGCCGGGTGCGTGAGGACTCCGACTCCAGGAGCACGAACCGCCACGGCGTGGTGTGGTGCGGCGCCGGAGCCGTGACGGCGGCGGCGACGGCACGCCGTACCGCGCCCGGGTCGACCGGCTCGTCGGTGAACTCCCGGACGGTACGCCGCAGGGTCACCGCCTCCCGGATCGCCTCGGAGGTCCCGAGCCGGAACATGTCGTCGGCGGCGCCGCGCACCAGGGCCCGGGCGCCCTCGTCGGCGGACCCGTCCACGACGTGCGGCAGGCCACGGACGACGGCGACCGGGAGCCCCTTCGCCTTGCCCTTGACCAGGTCGCCCGCGGCGGCGAGCTCGTCGGCGGTGGCGACGACCGTCGCGCTGAGCGGGTTGCCGTACGCGTCCGTGCCGCCGCGCAGGTCGTCGAGGACGCGCACGCCGGCGGCGCCGATGGCCACGTCGGTGAGACCGCTGCGCCACGGCCGCCCGAAGGTGTCCGTGACGACGACGCCGACGTCGACGCCGAGCGCGTCGCGCAGCCCGTCCCGTATCGCGCGTGCCGAGGCGTCCGGGTCGAGGGGCAGCAACAGGACGGTGCCGGCGGGGGTGTTGGAGGCGTCGACCCCGGCCGCGGCCATGACGAGGCCCTGCCGGTTCTCGACGATCCGCAGGGCGCCGCGCCGTGCCACCACCCGTACCGTCTCGGCGTCGATCGCGTCCTCCCGGTCGTCGGCGGCGATCACCCGCCCCTCGGCCTTGCTCACGATCTTGGAGGTGACGAGCAGGACGTCCCCGTCCACGAGACCGGGGGAGGCGGAAGCGATCAGCTTGGCGAGATCGTCCCCATCGCGAACCTCAGGCATCCCCTCAAGCGCCCAGACCCGATACCCACCCGAGCCGAAGCCGTCCGTACCCGAGCCCCCCGGCCCGAAGCCCTCCGCGCCGAGGCGGCCCGCCTCAGCGCCGCCCGTCGCAGAGCCCTCCGCGCCGGAGCCCTCCGTACCTGAGCCGTCCGCCCCGCCGTCCGCAGGACCCCTCATCCCCGGACCTCCTCCGCCAGCGCCAGCGCCTCGCGCGCCATCGCCGCCGTCGCGTCCAGGTCCGTCATCATCAGCGGCACCGCCCGGCAGCGGATCCCCGCCGACTCGACGTCCTCGACGACGCCCGCGTCGACCGTGTCGACCAGCCATCCGTCGAGCAGGCCCGAGCCGTAGTGCAGCGCCACCGCAGCCGCCGTGGACTCCACGCCCACCGCCGCGAGGACCTTGTCGGCCATGCCCCGCACGGGCGCGTCGCCGACGATCGGGGAGAGGCCGACCACCGGCACGTCCGCCTCGGCGATCGCCTCGCGGATGCCCGGCACGGCCAGGATCGTGCCGACCGAGACGACCGGGTTCGACGGCGGGAAGAGGATGACGTCCGCCTCGGCGATGGCCTCCAGGACACCCGGTGCGGGCTTCGCGGCCTCCGCGCCGACGGCCACCACGGCCTGGGCGTCCACGGACGCCCGCAGCTTCACCCAGTACTCCTGGAAGTGCACGGCCCGGGTCTCGCCGTCCACCTCGATGGCGACGTGCGTCTCGACGCGGTCGTCGGACATCGGCAGCAGCCGCACCCCCGGCTGCCAGCGTGCGCACAGCGCCTCGGTCACCGCGCTGAGCGGATAGCCGGCGCCCAGCATCTGCGTACGGACGATGTGCGTCGCGAAGTCGCGGTCGCCGAGGCCGAACCACTCGGGCCCCACCCCGTACGCCGCGAGCTCCTCCTTCACCGTGAAGGACTCGTCCTCACGGCCCCAGCCCTGCTCCTCGTCGATGCCACCGCCGAGGGTGTACATCACCGTGTCGAGGTCCGGGCAGACCTTCAGCCCGAAGAGATGGATGTCGTCACCGGTGTTGCCGACGACCGTGATCTCCGCGTCCGGCGCGGCCTGCTTGAGGCCGCGAAGGAAGCGGGCACCACCGATACCACCGGCCAGAACCACAATGCGCATGCGGACAGTCTGTCAGGCGCGGCCTGATCCTTTGAGGGGTGGTGGGCCGGGCGGCGGCAGGGCCTGTCAGGCCGGCACGACATCGTGGGGCGCGGGGGCGCACTGCGCCTGGCGGGACTCGTGCATGGGCATCTCAGTGAGGCCGGGGTAGTAGACGTGCAGGCTGACCGCCGGTTCGAGGGAGTCGTTGACGACCTCGTGGACGTACCCCGGTGCGAAGACCCGCGTCGCACCCCCGTCGAGCTTCCGGATGCCCCGCTCCGTACGCTCCGTCAGTTCGCCCTCCAGGACGGTCAGTACGCCGGAGGAGCGGCCGTGGTCGTGGAGGCCGCTGCCCTGGCCAGGCACCCAGGAGAGCAGCCAGACCTCGTAGCCGGGTCCGGTGCGCAGCCGGTGGTACCAGCGCGTGGTGGCGTCGTACTCGACGTGCGGGGCCCACTGCGCGCGGTCGGCGGCGATGGAGCGGGCCAGGCCGACGAAGTCGGCCACGGTGGCGGGGTGCTCGCGGGCCGGCTGCAGGAGGTGCTGGACCTCGAGGATGTCGCCGGCGATCTGAAGGTCGCTGTCGCTGTTCATGGGTGCGGTGGTTCCTCGGCAGTAACAGAAGTCGTGGCGGGGGTCACGCAGAAGTCGTGCAGGGAGGTGGTGCGAGGGGCCGTGCAACGGGTCACGCGGGGCAACGCGGGCTACGCGGAGAGAAGGCGCTGGAGCTCGGGGGCATCAACAGCTGGAACAGCAACAGCAACAGCGCGCCTGGACAGCGCTGCGGTACCCACGGGCGTGGGTCGCGGAGGGCGCTGAGGTCGCTGGCATGGCATCAAAGGTGACGGGAGGGCCACCCGACTGTCAACTCAATGCCCGTTTTGGGGGTAATGTTTCACCTCATCCGGTTACAGCGTCCGGAGAAAGGTTTGTGCAGCCGCTGACCGGGACACATGGCGCAACAGCCGTGTCCGTAAACGCGGCTGGGGTCCCGTGATCAGACTGTGATCCGGATCGCTTCCGCGGTGGGATCGCAACAAGATCCACGCTTCGGGCGTCTCCCTCCGTGAGAGGGGACGGTGTGGCCAGGCCAGTGGCATGTGTCAGGTTTTTGGTGATTTGAACACTTTCCGCATAGCCTTGGTTCCGCAGAGTGAATACCGGGCCCAATAGCAGATTCCGGCTTGACTCGCACAGAGCACGAACTTGTAATTTCACTCGTGTCGTTCGACCGGAGTCGGTAACGGCAACATCACGGGGACGCAAAGAACAGACGAGGGGCGCACATGACCGAGTTGTTCCAGGAACTGCTGGTCGAGGACGCGGACGAGGAACTCGGCTGGCAGGAGCGCGCGCTGTGCGCCCAGACCGATCCCGAGTCCTTCTTCCCCGAGAAGGGCGGCTCGACCCGCGAGGCCAAGAAGGTCTGCCTCGCCTGTGAGGTCCGCTCCGAATGCCTGGAGTACGCCCTGCAGAACGACGAACGATTCGGTATCTGGGGCGGTCTGTCGGAACGCGAACGCCGTCGCCTGAAGAAGGCGGCCGTCTGACCGGCGTCCCACCCGCCGAACCACGCACACCCGTACACATCGAACGGTCCGCCTCCTGTGCTCTGTCCACAGGAGGCGGACCCTTTTCTTGGCAGCCGTTAGTGTGGGGCCCCGTCCGAGACGTACCCACGCCCCCCGCGGGCGACCCCCGGCCGGAGGGCCCGTACCTCGATGTCCTCAACTCCTGAGTTTCCGCGACACGTCGTCACCGCCGTGCTCGTCGCCCATGACGGCGCCCGCTGGCTGCCGGACGCCCTCGCCGGGCTGCTCGCCCAGGAACGACCCGTGCAGAACGTCGTCGCCGCCGACACCGGCAGCGCCGACGACTCCGCGCAGCTGCTCGCCGACGCGATCGGCGCCGACCGCGTGCTTCACCTCGCACGCCGTACGGGCTTCGGTGCCGCCGTCGAGGAGGCCGCCCGCACCGCGCCCGTGCTCGGACCCGAGGAACTCACCTATCTCAAGAGGCCCAGTGGCTGGGACCCGGTCAGCAGGACCTGGAGCGACGACGCCTACGACCTGCCCGAACTCCCGCACGGCGAGCCCGTGCAGTGGCTCTGGCTGCTCCACGACGACTGCGCCCCCGAGCCCGACGCCCTCGCCGAACTCCTGCGCGTCGCCGACTCGGACGCGTACGCGGCCGTCGTCGGACCCAAGCTCCGCGGCTGGTACGACCGCAGGCAGCTGCTCGAAGCCGGCGTCTCCATCGCCCGCAGCGGCCGCCGCTGGACCGGCCTCGACCGGCGCGAACAGGACCAGGGCCAGCACGACCAGGTCCGCTCCGTGCTCTCCGTCTCCAGCGCCGGCATGCTCATCCGCCGCGACGTCTTCGAGGAGCTCGGCGGCTTCGACCGGCGCCTGCCCCTGATGCGCGACGACGTCGACCTGTGCTGGCGCGCCCACGCCGCCGGCCACAGCGTCCTCGTCGCCCCCGACGCCGTCCTGCGGCACGCCGAGGCCTCCGCCCGCGAACGCCGCACCGTCGACTGCGCGGGCCGCTCCGTGGCCAACCCGCACCGCGTCGACAAGGCCGGCGCCGTCTACACCCTCCTCGCCAACAGCCGCGGCGCCGCCCTGCCGTACGTCCTGATCCGGCTGATCCTCGGCACCCTGCTGCGCACCCTCGCCTACCTCGTCGGCAAGGTCCCCGGCCAGGCCGTCGACGAGGTCATGGGCCTCTTCGCCACCCTGCTGCGCCCCGAGAAGATCCTCGCCGCGCGCCGGCGCCGCAAGAACCCCGCGGTGCCCGCGAGCGAACTCCGCGCGCTCTTCCCGCCGCCCGGCGCCACCGTCCGCGCCACCGCCGAACAGATCGTCGCGAACTTCGGCGGCTCCGACGCCGATTCCGGCGGATCGCGCCACGGCGCGGTCGAATCCGGACCCGGCGGCGACGACGCCGACTTCCTGGAGATCGAGCAGTTCGCCCGGCTGAAGAAGATCGCCCGCAAGCCCGGGCCCGTCCTCTTCGCCCTGCTCCTGATCGCCTCCGTGGTGGCCTGCCGCGGCCTGTACGGCGGCGGCGCGCTCGCCGGCGGCACCCTGCTGCCCGCCCCCGACACCGTCTCCGAGCTCTGGGGACGGTACGCGGACAGCTGGCACGCCCTCGGCACCGGCGGCACCCAGACCGCACCGCCCTACCTCGCCGTCCTGGCCGGACTCTCCGCCCTCTTCCTCGGCTCCACCTCCTTCGCGCTCACCGTGCTGCTCGTCTGCTCGGTCCCGCTGGCCGGCTTCACCGCCTACTTCGCCGCCCGGCCGATCGTCGAGTCCCCGCTGCTGCGCGCCTGGGGTGCCATCGCGTACGCCTTCCTGCCCGCCGCCACCGGCGCGCTCGCCGCCGGCCGCCTCGGCACCGCCGTCCTCGCGATCCTGCTCCCGCTCATCGCCCGCGCGGCCGTCGCCGCCCACGGCCTCACCGGCGGCCCGGGCGGTGCACGCGGCAGCTGGCGCGCCACCTGGGCGTACACCTTCCTGCTCACCTTCACGATGGCGTTCACGCCGATCGTCTGGCCGCTCGCCGTCGTCCTCGGCATCGCCGCGCTCGTCCTGCGCCGCGACGACATCACCGCCTACGGTCTGCGCTTCCTGGCCACCGTCGGCACCCCGCTCCTCGTCCTCGCGCCCTGGTCGCTCTCCCTGCTGACCAGCCCCTCCGCCTTCCTGCGCGAGGCCGGACTCGACATCCGTACGGGCACGGCCTCCGCCCTCGACCTGCTCGGGATCAGCCCAGGCGGCCCGGGCACCACCGGCGGCCTCCTCCTCATCGGCATCGTGCTCGCCGCGCTGGCCGGACTGCTGCGCGAAGAGCGCCGGTTCGCCGTCGGCGCCGCCTGGACCGTCGCCCTCGTCGGCCTCCTCTTCGCCGCGCTCTCCAACGGAGCGGGCGGCACCGGCTGGGCGGGTCCCGCCACCCTCGTCTACGGCGCGGCGCTGCTCGCCGCCGGCATGATCGGCGCCGAGTACGGACGTACCCGCGTCGCCGCGCACGGCTTCGGCTGGCGCCAGCCGGTCGCCGCGCTGATCGCGCTCGCCGCCGCCCTCGGCCCGGTCGTGGCGGCCACGGGCTGGATGATCGCCGGCGCCGACGGCCCGCTGACCCGGCGCGATCCGGTCCAGGTCCCGGCGTTCGTCGCCGAGGAGAGCGACACCGACGACCAGCCCCGCACCCTCGTCCTGGGCGGCACCTCGCCCGGTGAGGTCTCGTACACCCTGGTCCGCGGCTCCGGCGGCCGTCTCGGCGACGCCGAACTGGCCGCCGCGGGCGGCGGTGACGCACGCCTGGACAAGGTCGTCGCGCACCTGGTGGCGGGCTCGGGCGCCGACCAGACCGAGGAGCTCAGCGGCTTCGCGATCCGTTACGTCCTCGTCCGGGACGGGGCGCCGCGCCAGATGAGCCGCGTCCTCGACGCCACCCCCGGCCTCAGCCGGCTCAGCCAGCTCGACGGCAGCGCCCTGTGGACCGTCGACCGCGAGCGTGTCGTCGCCCGCGCCACCATCGTCCCGGCGGCGAGGACCACGGACACGGGGAAGACGACCGATGCGACGGCCGATGCGGCGAAGGCCGCCGACGCGGCGGCCACGCCGGTCGCCGTGGCCGCCGGCCCCGTCGAGGCGCACACGAAGATCCCGTCCGGCCCCGCGGGCCGCGTCCTGCGCATCGCCGACCGCGCCGACGAGGGCTGGACCGCCACCCTCGACGGCAAGGTGCTGACGAGGACCACCGTCGACGGGTGGGCGCAGGGCTTCGAACTCCCCGCGAACGGCGGCAAGCTCGACCTCACCTACGACCAGCCGCTCACCCACACCCTGTGGATCTGGGCCCAGGTCGGTCTCGCCGTCGTCCTGCTCGTCCTCGCCCTGCCGGGGCGGCGCCGTGAGATCGACGACGACCTGCCCGAGGAGGAAGTCGCCATCCCCGCCCAGGCCATGGAGGGCGACGGCCGCCGTGCCCGCCGCCTGCGCGCCGCGGCGGAGGCCGAGGCAGCCGCCGAAGCCGCGCAGGAGCAGGGACACCAGGGGCAGGAGCAGGGGCAGGGTTACGAGGACCCCGAGCCCGCTCCCCATCCCGTACCGCAGCAGCAGACCTACGCCGCCGCGGACTGGCCGGAGCAGCACCAGGACCACCAGCAGCCGGACCAGCACCACCAGCCGGACCAGCAGCAGGACCAGTACGCCCAGCAGGGCTACTACGCCCAGCCCCAGCAGTACGCCGAGTACGGCACCGACCCGTACCAGCAGCAGTACGAGCAGTACCCCCAGCAGGGCTACGACCCGCAGCAGTACGAGCAGTACCAGCAGCAGGGGCAGCAGCAGGGCTACGACCAGCAGCAGACGTACGACCCGTACACCTACGGCTACGAGACCGAGCAGCGTCCCGACGGGAGCAGCAACCAGTGAAGCGCCCCACCCTCTCCCTGATCGCGGTCGCCACCGCCCTCGCCGCCGTCACCGGCTTCGCCGCGCTGACCGCGCCCGACGGCTCCGCGACCGCAGGGGCCAAGGCCCCTGCGAAGCTGCCCGTGGAGCGCTCCAGCCTGCTGTGCCCGGCGCCCACCACCTCCGAGGTGGCCGAGACGGACTACACCTCGTACACCCCGGGGGCCACCGGCGGCGGTTCCGCCAAGCCCGGTGCCGCCGCCAAGGCCGAACTCAAGGCCGCCGCGGCCGTCGCCACCCCCGGCGGAACCGCGGCGAAGAAGCCCGCGGCCGGCAAGGCCCCGGCCACCGTCACCGAGCCCGGCAAGCCCGTCGCCGCCGAGGCGAACGGCGGCGCGGCCCCCGCCCTGGCCGGTTCGGCCACGGGCAGCCTCGCCCCCGGCTGGACGGTCCAGCAGACCACCGTCGTCCCGGCGGGCGGCGCGCGCGGCGTGCTCGGCGTCACCTGCACCGCCCCCGACACGGACTTCTGGTTCCCGGCCGCCTCCACGGCCAAGCAGCGCCAGGACTACGTCCACCTCACCAACCCCGACGACACCGCCGCCGTCGCCGACATCCAGCTCTACGGCGCCGAGGGCGAACTCGCGTCGCAGCTGACCGACGGCATCCCCGTCCCGGCCCACTCCACCGTCCCCGTGCTGCTCTCCACGCTCACCGGCGCGGCCCCGGCGGCCGACGTGACCGTCCACGTCACGACCCGCAGCGGCCGGGTGGGCGCGGTCATCGGCTCGGCCGACGACAAGCTCGGCAGCGACTGGCTCCCCGCCGCCGCCGACCCGGCCGGCACCGCCGTCCTGCCCGGCATCCCGTCCGACGCGACCTCGGTGCGCCTGGTGGCGTACGCACCTGGCGAGGACGACGCCGAGCTGAAGATCCAGCTGGTCGGCGAGGCCGGCACGATCGTCCCGGCGAGCGCGGAGGCCCTGCACGTGAAGTCGGGCATGACCGCGGCGGTCGACCTGCCGGACCTCACCCGCGGCGAGGTCGGCGCGCTGCTGCTCACGCCCTCGGACGCCAAGAAGTCCGCCCCGTTCGTGGCCGCCCTGCGCGTCGTGCGCGGCAAGGGCGACAAGCAGGAGGTGGCGTACATCCCGGCCACCGCGGCGATCGCCTCCCGCGCCACCGTCGCCGACAACCGCGCCTCCGGGTCGACGCTCACGCTGACGGCGCCCGGCGCCGCGGCCCAGGTCAAGGTCACCGCCTCGGCCGGTACGGGCGGCGGCACGCCGGTCTCCAAGACCGTCACGGTCAAGGAGGGGACGACGATGAAGGTGACCGAACTGGTCCCGGCCGGGCTCAAGGGCTCCTACGCCGTGACGGTCGAACCGGTCTCGGGCGGCCCGGTCCACGCGGCCCGCATGCTGGCCCTGCCGGACGACGGCATCCCCATGTTCACGGTCCAGACCCTGCTCGACGACCGGGGCACGGTCGAGGTCCCGACGGCGAAGCAGGACCTGTCGGTCCTGGACGACTGAACGCCCGACACCCCAGCGGCCCCCGGTACCCCGTACGAGGGGCCGGGGGTCAGTTTTTCCCGTACCGGGTCAGTCCTGCCCGTACACGCGTCAGTCCTGCCCGTACCGGGGATCGACAGACTCGGGGGAGAGGCCGAGCAGCTCCGCCACCTGCTCGACCACGATCTCGTGGACGAGCAGCGCCCGCTCGTCGCGGCTCTTCGAGCGGATCTCGACGGGCCGCCGGTAGACGATCACCCGGGCCGGCCCGTCCTTCGCGGCGGGCGCGGAGCCGCCGAGCGGCACCGCCTCGCCCGGCACCGAGGGCGGCACGTCGAGCACCAGGAACTCGACGTCCGCCAGCTGCGGCCAGCGCCGCTCCAGACGCTCCACCGAATCCAGGACCAGATCGCGGAACGTGTCCGCCCGGCTCGCCGACAGCGGCACCTGCGGCGGGGCGACGGGCCCCCGCATCCCGCGGCCGTGCCGGTCGCGGCGGCGCGTCCGGGGCTCCGGATCCGGCCGCGCCTCAGCGGGGCGGGCCTCGGCGGAGTGGGACTCGCCCCCGTGGGGTTCGCCGGCGGGGTGTCCGCCCGCGTGGGACTCGGCCGGACGGGACGAGGGGCGCGGCGGCACAGGACTGTCCATCACTGACGCAGCGTAACTCTCCTCGGTGTCAGTCGGCCGTGGCGCACACGTGCCACCGCGATTCGTCCGCACCCGCGCTGTCGATAGTTGAACGTTCCGGCCAAGCGCGGGCTCGATTCCGTAGGGTCCCGCGATCGGCCATCTGGCCGTGGTTGACCGGATTCCGCTCGGACCGTGTCCGGATCGACCGCCGTCCCCGCCCCCGTTCGCTTCCTTACGCGCAGGTCAGGACGGCCCTCCCGAGAGGGGCCGTGGCCGACGTCACACCGCGACACGGTGGAGTGACCTGGTGGAGAGTCGTCGCGGCCCGCTCAAGAGTGCGGTACCGTCCAACGTCGTGAGCCCTGTACGTCGCTGTTCGCGCACCGCGTGCGGCCGCCCTGCCGTCGCGACACTGACGTACGTCTATGCCGACTCGACTGCGGTCCTCGGCCCGCTCGCCACCTACGCCGAGCCCCACTGCTACGACCTGTGTGCCGAACACAGCGAGCGCCTCACCGCGCCGCGCGGCTGGGAGGTGGTGCGGCTCTCCGACGGCTCCGCCCCGGCCCGCCCGAGCGGGGACGACCTGGAGGCCCTCGCCAACGCGGTACGGGAGGCGGCCCGCCCCCAGGAACGCGCGGCGGAGGCCGGCGGCAAGGGTGGCGGGGGCCGTGGCGGGGACCCCATGGAGGTCGGCCGTCGCGGACACCTGCGCGTTCTCCGCTCCCCGGACTCCTGAGTCTCCCGAGGAGCAACCCGCTCCGGAGCCGTCGGCCCGGCTGCTGAGCCCGGCTTCTGAGCCCTGCCGGGCTGAAGCCTCCCCCCGCCCTGCCCCACCCCCGATTTCCGGGCATTCCTCCCCCGACCGGTCAAGGCGCTCTGCCCTCCCGTGAGCGGCCCCCGGTAGGTTGGGCCTCCTGTTACACGCGCCGCACACGCGTGCCGAAGATGGCGTATTCAGGAGGGTTGTTCCGTGGCTGCTGATCTGTCGCAGATCGTGAAGGCGTACGACGTCCGCGGGGTGGTGCCGGAGCAGTGGGACGAGACGCTCGCCGAACTGTTCGGCGCCGCGTTCGTCCAGGTGACGGCCGCCGACGCGATCGTGGTCGGCCACGACATGCGGCCCTCGTCGCCGGGGCTCTCGGGCGCCTTCGCCCGCGGCGCGGCCCGCCTCGGCGCCGACGTCACCCTGATCGGGCTCTGCTCGACCGACCAGCTCTACTTCGCCTCGGGCAGCCTCGACCTGCCGGGCGCGATGTTCACCGCCTCCCACAACCCCGCCCAGTACAACGGCATCAAGATGTGCCGCGCGGGCGCCGCCCCCGTCGGCCAGGACACGGGCCTCTCCGAGATCCGTACCCTCGTCGAGCGCTGGTCCGACGAGGGCGCCCCCGAGGCCGCCGCCACGACCGGCACGATCACCGAGCGGGACACCCTCGCCGACTACGCCGCACACCTGAAGGCGCTGGTGGACCTGGCCGCGATCCGCCCCCTGAAGGTCGTCGTGGACGCGGGCAACGGCATGGGCGGCCACACCGTCCCCACCGTCTTCGCGGGCCTCCCGCTCGACCTCGTACCGATGTACTTCGAGCTCGACGGCACCTTCCCGAACCACGAGGCCAACCCGCTCGACCCCGCCAACATCGTCGACCTCCAGGCCCGCGTCCGGGCCGAGGGCGCCGACCTCGGCCTCGCCTTCGACGGCGACGCCGACCGCTGCTTCGTGGTGGACGAGCGCGGCGAGGCGGTCTCCCCGTCCGCGATCACGGCCCTCGTCGCCGCGCGCGAGCTGGCGAAGACCCCCGGCGGCACGATCATCCACAACCTGATCACCTCCTGGTCCGTCCCCGAGGTCGTCCGCGAGAACGGCGGCAATCCGGTGCGCACCCGCGTCGGCCACTCCTTCATCAAGGAGGAGATGGCCAAGACGGGCGCGATCTTCGGCGGCGAGCACTCCGCGCACTACTACTTCAAGGACTTCTGGAACGCCGATACGGGCATGCTCGCGGCGCTCCACGTCCTCGCCGCCCTCGGTGGCCAGGACGGCCCGCTGTCGGAGCTGGTCTCCTCGTACGACCGCTACGTCGGCTCGGGCGAGATCAACTCCACGGTCTCCGACCAGGCGGGCCGCACGGCGGCCGTCAAGGCGACGTTCGCCGGGCAGGACGGCATCGGCATCGACGAGCTGGACGGTCTGACGGTGGCGGCGGACGACTGGTGGTTCAACCTGCGCCCGTCGAACACTGAGCCACTGCTGCGCCTGAACGTGGAGGCCCGTGACGAGACCACCATGGCCAAGATCCGCGACGAGGTCCTGGACCTGGTCCGCGCGACCGGTTGACACCACTCTTCCCGCCGGGGGACGGCACGGACGGCCGAGCCGCGCGCCCCGTCCCCCGGCGGTAGGCTGACCTGGCCCAAAGGGCAGCACCATCATCTCGTTTGTTCGAAGGGACACCTCATGCCGCTCGAAGCCGGCCTCCTGGAGATCCTGGCCTGCCCGGCGTGCCACGCGCCGCTGAACGACCGTACGACGGCCGAGACCCCCGAACTGATCTGCACGAGTCCCGACTGCGGCCTCGCGTACCCGGTCCGCGACGGCATCCCGGTCCTCCTGGTGGACGAGGCCCGCCACCCGTAGCAACCCCGCGTGGGACGCGTGCCCGTCGGCAATCGCCCGCAACCCCCACCCACCCCCCTGTTGGCAAATCGTCCCTCTGGGCGGTGGGGGTCCCCCGGACGAAATCCGGGGGAGGGTGGGCACACGGGACGGCGCCCCTGCGGGTGCGTCCGCCCCGACCGCGCCCCCACGAGGGCCCGCACCGCGCAAGCGTCCGCACCGCGCAAGCGCCCCGGCCCAAGACCCCGCACCGCGCCCGCCCGCAGGGCCCCGCCCCGCCCGTACCCGGAGGCACCGCCCCATGCTCGACGAGACCGTCCTCGACGCCCCGGACGCCCTCGCACTCGCCGACCGCCGCGGTCTCCTCCGCGGCGCCGCCGAGGCCGGCGCACGGGTGCGGACCGCCGCCCGCCACGCCGCCGAAGCGGGCATCTCCGAGCTCAGCCCCGAGGGCCGCCCCCGCTCCGTCCTCGTCGCGGGACCCGGCACCGCCGCCGCGGGCGTCGCCGACCTGGTGGGCGCGCTCGCAGGAGCGGCGGCCCCCGTGATCCGCCTCCAGCCCACCGGCGTCGCCCCCGCCTCCGGCGCCCTGCGCTGGGCCCTGCCCGGCTGGGCAGGCTCCCTGGATCTGCTCCTGATCCCGACGACCGACGGCTCCGAACCCGGGCTCGCGCTCCTCGCCGAACAGGCGTACCGCCGCGGCATCACCGTCGTCGCCGTCGCCCCGAAGACCTCCCCGCTGGCGGAGACCGTCAGCGCCCCGCGCGGACTGCTCGTACCGATGGCCATGGCACCGCACGAGAGCGCCGTGGAGTACGAGGAGACGCTCGCCGCGGGCCCCGGAGCCCTGTGGGCCCTGTTCACGCCGCTCCTCGCACTGCTGGACCGCGTCGGCCTCCTCGAAGCGCCGTCCGAGACGCTGGAGAAGGTCGCCGACCGCCTCGACAGCACGGCCGAGCGCTGCGGCCCGGCCATCGCCACGTACAGCAACCCGGCCAAGACGCTCGCCGCCGAACTCGCCGACACGCTGCCGCTGATCTGGACCGAGGGCGACGCCGCCGGACCCGTCGGCCGCCGCTTCGCCGCCGTACTGGCCGAGCTGGCCGGCCTGCCCGCGCTCGCCGCCGAACTGCCCGAGGCGCTGCCCGCCCACGGTGTCCTGCTCGCGGGCGACTACGCGGCGGGCGCCGACCCCGACGACTTCTTCCGCGACCGGGTGGACGAGCAGCAGGCCTTGCGCGCCCGGGTCGTCCTGCTGCGCGACCGCCCGGCCGACGCCGGCGGTCTGACGGCCGCCCCCGCCGCGCGGGAGCTGGCCCTCAGCCACGGCACCGCCATCAGCGAGCTGGAACCGCTGGTGGCGGAGGAGGCGTCGGGGGAGAGCGGCGAGCTCCTGGAGACACTGGCCGAACTGCTCGCCGTCACCGACTTCGCCGCCGTCTACCTGTCGCTGGCGTCGGCCGGGATCGCACCACCCCACGCATAACCGTCATACGCGACCCGACCCCGCCCCACCCACAACCCAAGACCGCCCCCGACGAACCACCCGTCCCACGACGCCGCCACGTCCCACGACGCCCCCACCTCCATCACCGCACCGAGGAAAGCTGGAAGGCTCCATGGACCGCCTCGTCAACACCGTCCGCCCCTATGCCTGGGGTTCCACCACGGCCATCCCCGAGCTGCTCGGGACCACCCCCACCGGCGAGCCCCAGGCCGAGATGTGGATGGGCGCCCACCCTGGAGCCCCCTCCCGCACGGAGCGCGGACCGCTCAACGAGGTCATCGACGCCGATCCCGTACGCGAGCTGGGCGCCCCGGCCGTCGGGAAGTTCGGCCCGCACCTGCCCTTCCTCCTCAAGGTGCTCGCCGCCGGAGCCCCGCTCTCCCTCCAGGTCCACCCCGACCTCGCCCAGGCGAAGGCCGGATTCGCCGCCGAGCAGGCGGCCGGCGTCCCCATCGACGCGCCGCACCGCAACTACAAGGACGCCAACCACAAGCCCGAACTGATCTGCGCCCTCACGCCGTTCCACGGGCTCTGCGGCTTCCGCGACCCGATCGAGGCCGCCGACACGATCGCCGCGCTCGGCGTCGACTCCCTCAAGCCGTACGTCGATCTGCTGCACGCCCACCCCGAAGAGGCCGCGCTGCGCGAGGTCATGACCGCCCTGCTCGCCGCCGACCGCGAGGAGATGGCGCACACCGTCGCCGAGGCCGCGGCCGCCGCGGAACGCCTCGGCGGCGCCCACGCCCCGTACGCGGCCCTCGCGCACCACTATCCGGGCGACGCCGGCGTCATCGCCGCCATGCTGCTCAACCCCGTCCAACTCCAGCCCGGCGAAGCCCTCTTCCTCGGAGCCGGCGTGCCGCACGCCTATCTCGACGGCCTCGGCATCGAGATCATGGCCAACTCCGACAACGTGCTGCGCTGCGGTCTGACGCCCAAGCACGTCGACGTCCCGGAGCTGCTGCGGATCGTCCGCTTCGAACCGACCGACCCGGGCGTCCTGCGCCCGGAGGCCTCCCCCTCGGGCGAGGAGGTCTACGAGACCCCCATCGACGAGTTCCGCCTCTCCCGTTTCGTACGGGCCGAAGGCGCGGCGCCCACCGACGTCACCGCCACCACCCCGCAGATCCTGCTCGCCGTCGCGGGCCGGCCGAAGGCGGGCGACGTGACCCTCGCCCCCGGCGAGTCCGTCTTCGTACCGGCGGGCGAAACGACCGAACTGTCCGGTACGGGAACGGTCTTCCGCGCCACCGTCGTGGCCTGATGCAACAATGACCGGCCGAATGGCGACAGTGCCGGAGTACCGACGAAGGGAACACGTACACCCATGAGCGCGTCAGGCGGAACCAAGGCGATCGTGGCGGCACTCGCCGCGAATCTCGCGATCGCGGTAGCCAAGTTCGTGGCGTTCCTCTTCAGCGGTTCGTCCTCGATGCTGGCCGAGAGCGTGCACTCGCTCGCCGACTCCGGCAACCAGGGCCTGCTGCTCCTCGGCGGCAAGAAGGCGAAGCGCGAGGCGACTCCGCAGCACCCGTTCGGCTACGGCCGCGAGCGGTACATCTACGCCTTCCTCGTCTCGATCGTGCTCTTCTCGGTCGGTGGCATGTTCGCCGTCTACGAGGGCTACGAGAAGATCAAGCACCCGCACCCGATCGAGGACTGGTACTGGCCGATCGGCGTGCTCGTCTTCGCGATCATCGCCGAGACCTTCTCCTTCCGCACGGCCATCAAGGAGTCGAACGCGATCCGCGGCGGCCAGTCCTGGAAGGAGTTCGTGCGCCGCGCGAAGGCGCCCGAGCTTCCGGTCGTCCTCCTGGAGGACCTCGGCGCGCTCATCGGCCTCTTCCTCGCCCTCGGCGGTGTCGGCATCGCGCTGCTCACGGGCGACGGCGTCTGGGACGGCATCGGCACCCTCTGCATCGGTGTCCTGCTCATCGTGATCGCGATCGTCCTCGCCGCCGAGACCAAGTCGCTGCTGCTCGGTGAGTCCGCGGGCGTCGAGGACGTGAAGAAGATCGAGGACGCGGTCGTCGACGGCGAGTCGGTCACCCGCCTCATCCACATGCGCACGCTCCACCTCGGCCCTGAGGAGCTCCTCGTGGCCGCCAAGATCGCCGTCCGCCACGACGAGTCGGCCACCGGGGTGGCTCACGCGATCAACGCGGCCGAGGAGCGCATCCGCGCGGCGGTCCCGATCGCCCGGGTCATCTACCTGGAGCCGGACGTCTACAGCGAATCGGCGGCCGCCGCAGGCGTCAACCCGGCCAAGTCCCCGGGCGGCCCGGGCCACTGACACGCACCACAGGGGCCCGGGGTCATCAGGACACGGCGCCCGCACCACAGGGGCCCGGGGTCATCACGACCCCGGGCCCCTCCGCCTGTCGGTCGCGACGATGATGCCGCCCCGCCCGACGTGCTGACATCGTTGTCGGGGAGGGCGTCGTCGGGCCCGACGGACCCTTGGATCTCGGACAGGCGGTCACCGCGAGCAGCCGCACCCTCCGCTCCTCGCTCGCCGGCCTGGCCACAGGCCTCTCCTCGCGCTCGCTGCTGATTCCAGAGCAGCGCACCTCAGGCGCGCGCAGTCAAAAGTCCCTGAAGTCCGCTCTGTTCGGGCCTCTGGGCCCGCCGCGGGCGGCGAAACCGGCCGAATCCCGGGGCAGGCCGGACTGTAGGTCGCCGCACTGATCGGTGTAGATTCGTGACCAGCCAGACGTCGCTGCTGATGGCGGTCGGGCGGTCCGCGGGACCGGCCGAGGGAGAGAGGGCCTCCGACGACTGCACCGCGGGAGTACCCGGGCATTCGTGTGCCCGCGCTACGCACGTCGCGGTGTCAGGCGCCCCACCGACCCTCGAACCCGATCCACGAGGAGCAGCCCAGTCATGACGACTGCCGCCACCCAGCAGGACTTCAAGGTCGCCGACCTGTCCCTGGCCGCCTTCGGCCGCAAGGAGATCACCCTCGCCGAGCACGAGATGCCCGGTCTGATGTCGATCCGCCGCGAGTACGCCGACCAGCAGCCGCTCGCCGGCGCCCGGATCACCGGCTCCCTGCACATGACCGTGCAGACGGCCGTCCTCATCGAGACCCTGGTCGCCCTCGGCGCCGAGGTCCGCTGGGCCTCCTGCAACATCTTCTCCACCCAGGACCACGCCGCCGCGGCCATCGCCGTCGGCCCGAACGGCACCCCCGAGGCCCCCGCGGGCGTCCCGGTCTTCGCCTGGAAGGGCGAGACCCTGGAGGAGTACTGGTGGTGCACGGAGCAGGCCCTGACCTGGCCGAACACGCCCACCGGCGGCCCGAACATGATCCTCGACGACGGCGGTGACGCCACCCTCCTCGTCCACAAGGGCGTCGAGTTCGAGAAGGCCGGCTCCGCCCCGGACCCGTCCACCGCGGACAGCGAGGAGTACGGCCACATCCTCCGCCTCCTCAACCGCACCCTCGGCGAGAACCCGCAGAAGTGGACCCAGCTCGCGTCCGAGATCCGCGGCGTGACCGAGGAGACCACCACCGGCGTCCACCGCCTGTACGAGATGCAGCAGGCCGGCTCCCTCCTCTTCCCGGCGATCAACGTCAACGACGCCGTGACGAAGTCGAAGTTCGACAACAAGTACGGCTGCCGCCACTCCCTCATCGACGGCATCAACCGCGCCACCGACGTCCTCATCGGCGGCAAGACGGCCGTGGTCTGCGGCTACGGCGATGTCGGCAAGGGCTGCGCGGAGTCGCTCCGCGGCCAGGGCGCTCGCGTCATCATCACGGAGATCGACCCGATCTGCGCGCTCCAGGCGGCGATGGACGGCTTCCAGGTCACCACGCTGGAGGACGTGGTCGAGACGGCCGACATCTTCATCACCACCACGGGCAACAAGGACATCATCATGGCGTCCGACATCGCCAGGATGAAGCACCAGGCCATCGTCGGAAACATCGGCCACTTCGACAACGAGATCGACATGGCCGGCCTGGCCGCCACCCCCGGCATCGTCAAGGACGAGGTCAAGCCCCAGGTCCACACCTGGACCTACCCCGACGGCAAGGTCATCATCGTTCTCTCCGAGGGCCGTCTGCTGAACCTGGGCAACGCGACCGGGCACCCGTCGTTCGTGATGTCGAACTCCTTCGCGGACCAGACCCTGGCCCAGATCGAGCTCTTCACCAAGCCCGAGCAGTACCCGACCGACGTGTACGTGCTCCCGAAGCACCTGGACGAGAAGGTCGCCCGCCTCCACCTCGCCTCGCTCGGTGTGAAGCTCACGACCCTCCGCCCGGAGCAGGCCGCCTACATCGGCGTCGAGGTCGAAGGCCCGTACAAGCCGGACCACTACCGCTACTGATGCCGGTCCGGACGGCGCCCGTGAACTGACGCACGCCCGTCCCGCGCACCCGTAGAGGAATCAGGCAGGCCCCCGCACCCCCGTGCCGGGGGCCTGCCTCGTCTATCGCCCCCGCAAGCACCCCGAGGACCCATGCCCCGCGGCCGCTATTCGCTCCATGATCCGCACGATCACACCCCCCTCGGTGAAGAGCACTTCAACTGCGCGCCCGGCCCCTCCGGCTGGCGCTACGTCTCACAGACCACCACCCCCTCCGGCGAGCACGCCGGCTCCGTCGACCTGGCCATCGACGAACTCGGCCGCCCCATCCGACTCGAACTCCACGCCGCGAGCTGGCAGGTCCGCGGCGCCGCCCTCGACGGCGTCACCTGGGTCCGCACGGACCCCACCGGAACCCATGCCACCGAAGGCAATGTGCGCGCCCACGCCTTCACCGGCACGTCCCCGGCGTTCCTCGTCGCGATCACGCGACTCCTGCGACTCACCCCCGCTTCCCCCGCGACCCGCGTCAGGCTCGTCGCCTTCACGGATCCCGTGCTCGCCCCCCTCACCATCGACCAGTCCTGGGCCCTGGTGAACAGTGAAGCGCACCCCACTGACAACGACCGTCTGATCGTGGACGAGTACCAGGTCAACGCCCTGGACACGGGCGAACAGCACACGGTTCACATCGCCGGAGACGTAGTCCTCTCCGCCCCCGGCATCGAACTCGAATCCCTCGACACCCCGCCGTCCGTCTTCCCCTGACGACCGGCGCCGGCCATCAGGCGGGCGGCGCGAACCCGGTGGATCGCCGGGGCTCCACGGCCGGCGGGGCAGGTGCCACGAACCCCGGCACACCGCCCGCCGTTCCCGGCGAGGGAGAGAGCGCAGAAGGGGACGGAGGAGAGGAAGCAGAAGAGGCACCGGCAGAGGCACCAGGAGAAGGGGAGGAAGCGAAAGCCCGCCGCGCGTCCCGCGCCTGCCGCTCGCCGACGACCCCGGCCAGATACGCCGCCGCCGGCACACCGGCCGGCGGCGGGGTCCCCGTCCGCGCGACCAGCTCGTCGGCCAGGCGCTCCGCGATCCGCTGCCCCACGGCCGGGTCCAGCTGTCGCATCCGCGTCAGGTACTGCCGTATCTCCAGCCACAGCGCGTCCGGCACAGCGGAGAGATCCAGCTCCGTGAACCGTCCCACGAGCCACGGCGGGGGAGGGGGCACGACCGAGGTCCGAGCGGCCGGCACCCGCTCCCGCACGACGAGCGTCCCGGCGAAGACATCCCCGATCCGCCGTCCGCGCGCGGAGACGAGGGAGGCGATACAGGCGACCGTCCCGAACGTCATGAGGATCTCCACCACCCCCATCGCCCCTCGCACCAGCGCGTGCCGGAAGCGGATCGGTCCACCGTCGTCCCGCACCACCCGCAGCCCGCAGGCCAACTTCCCCAGCGACCGCCCGCGCGACAGCGTCTCCACCGCGATCGGCGCGCCCACGAGGACCAGAAGGAAGGAGGCGATCGACATCGCCGTCTGCGCCGCCTCGTCGAGCGATGCCGTCGCCACCGCGAGACCGACCGTGATCAACAGATAGACCGCCCACACCACGAGCGCGTCGAGTAGCAGCGCCAGAGCCCGGCTCGGCAGCCGCGCCGGCTGCAACCCCAGTACGACGGCGTCCCCCGTCACCACCCCGCTCACGGCACCCACCCTTCACCGACCTACCCCGACCCCTCGGTACGACAGTCTGCCAAGCTGACCCGCAGCGCGCCGCAGTAGTACGGACCCGTACGCACCCAGTGCCTGGAGCAGCAGCCGATCATGGACCTCGACGTCTACGTCACCGCCCACCGCGCCGAGTGGGACCGCCTCGACCAGCTCCTGCGGCGCGGCGGCAAGCTGAGCGGTGCCGAGGCCGACGAGCTCGTCGCCCTGTACCAGCGGACGGCCACCCACCTCTCCCTGATCCAGTCCAGTGCCCCGGACCCCATGCTCACGGCCCGGCTCACCCAACTCGTCGCACGCGCCCGCGCCACGGTCACCGGCACCCGCCGCTCCTCCTGGCGCGACGCGGTCCGCTTCCTGACAGCCGGCTTCCCGGCGGCCGTGTACCGCTCACGCCACTGGTGGGTCCCGACGGCAGTCCTCTCCACCCTCCTCGCGGTACTCATCGGCTGGTGGATCGGTACGCACCCGGAAGTGCAGTCGGCCATCGGCGCCCCGGCGGAGCTGCGGGAGATGACCCGCTCCGGCGGCCAGTACGAGACGTACTACTCCAGCCATCCGGCGGCCTCCTTCGCCGCCCAGGTCTGGACGAACAACGCCCAGGCAGCAGCCATGTGCCTGGTCCTCGGCGCGTTCCTCTGCTTCCCGGTGCTCTGGATCCTCTTCCTCAACATGCTGAACCTCGGCGTGGCCATCGGCCTGATGTCCGCGGCAGGCCGCCTCGACGTCATGCTGGGCCTGCTGCTCCCGCACGGCCTCCTGGAACTGACCGCCGTATTCGTCGCCGCGGGCACGGGTCTCCGCCTCGGCTGGACCCTCATCGAACCGGGCCCGATGACCCGCCGAGCCGCGTTGGCCGAAGAGGGCCGCGCGGCCGTGGGCATGGCGATCGGCCTGGCCCTGGTCCTGTTCCTCTCGGGCCTCATCGAAGGCTTCGTGACCCCGTCGGGGCTCCCGACCTGGGCGCGCATCGCCATCGGAATAGCCGCCGAGCTGGCATTTCTCGTCTACGTCTATGTCCTGGGCGCCCGCGCCGTACGAGCGGGGGACACGGGCGACGTCGAGGAGACCGACCGCAGCGCGGCCCTGCCGACGGCTGCCTGATGTGCGGACGACCCCGCTGACCTGCTAGTCTCCTCCTCGCCCACAAAAACCGTTGACACGGTTCGCGTGGGGAGGTAGATTCAAACGGTTGCCTCGGACTGGACAAGTTCGAAGGCCAGCAGCTAGAGTCTCTCTCGCTCCGGTCGGGAAGTTGATTTCCACGGAGCCACCCCGATTCCTTATTCGAATCACGAAGCCACCGATTAGGTCGGCCGAAATGAATCTGATAAAGTCGGAATCGCCGGAAAGGGAAACGCGAAAGCGAAGAACAGCCCGGCAGCCCGCTCCAGCGGGTGGCAGAAACGGAAAACGGATCTGCTAAGCTGGAAACACG
>NZ_JBVHGJ010000025.1:0-38880 GCF_055561875.1 Streptomyces sp. NPDC022552 | reverse complement strand
CCAGCGCGCCGATCGCGTCGGCGTCGCCGGAAACGGTCAGAGAGGTGGGGCCGTTCACGGCCGCCAGATCCACGCCCTCGGGCAGCTCAAGCCCGTCCTCGGCCGCCTCCACAGCCAGCATCGCACCACCCGACGGCAGCGCATCCATCAACCGGCCACGCGCCGAGACCAGACGGCACGCGTCGTCCAGCGACAGCACCCCAGCGCAGTGCGCGGCGGCCACCTCGCCGATCGAGTGACCCACCAGCACGTCCGGGGTCACACCCCAGGACTCCACCAGCCGGAACAACGCCACCTCGACCGCGAACAGCGCAGGCTGCGCGTAGACCGTACGGGACAGAAGCTCCGCATCGTCCCCGAACACCACCTCACGCAGCGGCCGTTCGAGATCCACCCGCGCACAGACGTCGTCGAACGCGTCCGCGAACACCGGGAACGCCTCGTAAAGCTCGCTCGCCATACCGGCGTACTGCGCACCCTGCCCGCTGAACAGGAAGGCGGTCCGGCCCTCGCGTGCCGTGCCCCGGACGACTGCCGGGTCCGGGCGGCCCTCGGCGAGGGAGTTCAGCGCCAGCGCCGCCTGCTCCGGGTCGTGCGCCAGCACCACAGCGCGGTGGACGAGCGCGGCCCGGCCGGTCGCCAGGGTGTGGCCGATGTCCGCCGGTCGCGCGTCCGGCGCGCCGAGCAGTCGGCCGGCCTGCGCGGCCAGCGCATCGGCGGTGTGCCCGGACAACGGCCACGGCACGACGGCGGGCTCCGGCTGCGGGGCCGCGGCGGCCACTGCCTGCTCCGGCTCCTCCGGGGCGGGCGGCTCCGCCAGGACGACGTGGGCGTTGGTGCCGCTGATGCCGAACGACGAGACGCCCGCCCGGCGCGGTCGTCCGGACCGGAACCACGGCCGGGGGCGGTCGAGCAGTTCCACCGCTCCGGTCGACCAGTCGACGCTCGACGCGGGACGGTCGGCGTGCAGGGACGCGGGCAGCAGGTCGTGGCGCATCGCCTCGACCATCTTGATGACGCCCGCGACGCCCGAAGCGGCCTGGGTGTGCCCGATGTTGGACTTCACCGACCCCAGGTACAGCGGTCGCTCGGCGTCCCGGCCCTGGCCGTACGTGGCCAGCAGCGCCTCCGCCTCGATCGGGTCGCCGAGCTTCGTGCCCGTGCCGTGCGCCTCCACCGCGTCCACGTCCGCCGGCTCAAGTCCCGCCGAGGCCAGCGCGGCGCGGATGACCCGCTGCTGCGACGGGCCGTTCGGGGCGGTGAGACCGTTGGACGCGCCGTCCGAGTTCGTCGCGGAGCCGGCGACCACGGCGAGCACCGGGTGGCCGTGGCGGCGTGCGTCGGACAGTCGCTCCACCAACAGCAGGCCGATCCCTTCGCCCCAGCCGGTGCCGTCGGCCGCGTCGGAGAAGGGCTTGCAGCGGCCGTCGGCGGCCAGCCCCTGCTGCCGGCTGAACTCCACGAAGGCGCCGGGGGTGGCCATGACGGTCACGCCGCCGGCCAGTGCGAGGTCGCATTCGCCGTTGCGCAGCGACTGGGCGGCCAGGTGCAGGGCGACCAGCGACGATGAGCACGCGGTGTCCACGGTCACCGCCGGGCCCTCGAGCCCGAAGGCGTAGGCGACGCGGCCGGACATGATGCTCGCGGAGCCGCCGGTGGCTACGTGACCCTCCAGTTCGCCGGAGTCGGCGAGGGTGAGCCGGGTGTAGTCCTGGCCGTTGGTGCCGGCGAAGACGCCGGTGCGGCTGCCGCGCAGCGCGTGCGGGTCGATGCCCGCGCGTTCCAGGGTCTCCCAGGAGGTCTCCAGGAGGAGCCGCTGCTGGGGGTCCATCGCCAGCGCCTCGCGGGGCGAGATGCCGAACAGGGTGGCGTCGAAGCGGCCCACGTCGTCGAGGAACGCACCTTCGTCGACGTACGAGGTGCCGGGGCCGTCCCCGGCGGCGAGCGCTTCCAGGTCCCAGCCCCGGTCCGTGGGGAAGGCCCGGACGGCGTCGCGTTCGTCGGTGACCAGCTTCCACATGGTCTCGGGGTCGGTCACCCCGCCGGGGAAGCGGCAGGCCATGGACACGATGACCACCGGGTCGTCGCCGGCGGCGACCGTGCCGCGGGCTTCGGCCGCGAACGGTGCCGGGTCGGCGGGCTCGCCGAGCAGCTCGGCGAGGCGGGCGGCGAGGGAGGCGGCCGTGGGGTGGTCGAAGGCGATGCCGGCGGGCAGCCGCAGCCCGGTGGCCGCGTTGACGCGGTTGCGGAGCTCGACGGAGGTCAGCGAGTCGAAGCCCAGATCGGCGAACGCCCGCTGCGCGGCGACGTCCTCGGCGGAACGGTGGCCGAGCGCGGCGGCGGCCTCGGCGCGGACCAGGTCGGTCAGCTGCCGGATCCGCTCGGCGGGCGGCGCGGCCTGCAGCCGGGCGGCGAACTCGGTCGCGGCACCGGTGGCGGTCTCCTGGTCGGCCGCCGCGACGAACTCCTCAAGCAGCGGGCTCGGGCGCCCGCTGGTGAAGGCGGCGCCGAAGCGGCTCCAGTCGACGTCGGCGACGGTGACGCAGGTGTCGCCCGCGTCGACGGCGTCCCCGAGCGCGGCCAGCGCACGGTCGGGGCGCAGGGCGTTCAGGCCGCGGCGGCGCAGGGCCTCTTCGGCCTCGGCGTCCACGAGCATGCCGGACTCGGCCCAGGGGCCCCAGGCCACCGAGGTGGCGGGCAGTCCCAGGCCGTGGCGGTGTTCGGCCAGGGCGTCCAGGTAGGCGTTGGCAGCCGCGTACGCCGGCTGGCCGCCGCTCCCCCACACCCCGGCGATCGACGAGAACAGCACGAACGCGTCCAGGTCGGCGTCGGCGAGCAGTTCGTGCAGATGGGTCGCGCCCGCCACCTTGGCCCGCAGGACCTCGGCGAACTCCCCGCCGGTGACCGTCTCCAGCGGCTGCGTCCCGTTCACTCCCGCGGTGTGGATCACCGCCGTGACGGGGTGCGCGGCCAGCAGTGCGGCCAGGGAGTCGCGGTCGGCCACGTCGCAGCTGACGGCCTCGGCCCGTACGCCGCGCTCCGCCAGCGCGGCGACCAGGTCGGCCGCGCCCGGCGCGTCGGGTCCGCGACGGCTGGTCAGCACCAGGTCGCGGGCCCCGCGGTCCGCCAGCCAGTGGGCCACGCGGGCGCCGAGACCGCCGGTACCGCCGGTGACCAGCACGGTCCCCGACGGACGCCAGGGCTCGGTGGAGCTGGACGCGGAGTCGGTCAGCGGGGCCCGGCGCAGCCGCCGGGCCAGCACGCCGGATTCCCGTATCGCCACCTGGTCCTCGCCCGATGCGTGGGTGAGGACGGCGAGGAGCCGGGCGGCGGCACGGCGGTCCAGCGCGGCGGGCAGGTCGATCAGCCCCGCCCAGCCGCGGGGACGTTCGAGGGCGGCGACGCGGCCCAGGCCCCACAGCAGGGCGCCGGAGGGGTCGGTGAGCCGGTCGGCACGGCCCACCGCGACGCTGCCGCGCGTCAGCACCCACAGCGGCGCGGGGAGTTCGGCACGGAAGAGAGGCAGCAGGTCGTCCGGTGCCGACGGAAGGCAGACCACTCCCGCGACATCGGTGAAGGACGCCGGTGCGGCGTCGAAGCGGGCGCCGATGAGGCGGCCGGAGAACGCTTCGGCGAGGTCGTCGGGGACCGAGCCGTCGGCGGTGAGGACCAGCCATGTGCCGGTGGGCAGGGCCGTCCGCTCGGGCAGCGGCTGCCAGACGGCGCGGTAGCGCCACGAGTCGAGCACGGCCCGCTCGCGCCGTCCCCCGCGCCAGGCGGACATCGCGGGCAGGACGGCGTCGAGGGTGTCGGCGTCGAGGCCGAGGGTCCGGGCGACCTCGACGGCGTCCTGCCGCTCGATGGCCTCCCAGAATCGGCTCTCCACCGCATCGGCCCCGGCCGCGGGCTGCGGAGTGGGATCGATCCAGAAGCGGCGCCGCTGGAACGCATAGGTGGGCAGGCCGCCGGCCCGTACGGCACCGGCGGGTACGAGGGCGGACAGGTTCACGGACACGCCGTGGACGTGCAGCGCCGACACGGCGCGCAGCAGCGCCTCGGGCTCGGAGCTCTCGGCGCGCTGTGCGGGCGTGGCCGCGACGGGGAGCCCGTCGAGGCAGCGCAGGGTGGCCCCGGTGAGGGTGCCGTCGGGGCCCAGCTCCAGGAAGACGTCGGCGCCGGCGTCGTGGGCCTTGCGCACGGCGTCGGCGAACCGGACGGGCTCGCGGATCTGGCCGACCCAGTACTCCGGGGTCGCCATGTCGCCGGGCGCCGTGGTGTCCACGGGGATGGTCGGGGCGTTGTACGTCAGCGACTCCGCGACCGTCGCGAACTCGGCCTGCATCGGCTCCATCAGACGCGAGTGGAACGCGTGGGAGACGGTGAGTCGCTTGATCCGTACGTTCTCTGCCCGGAGCCGCTCCTCCAGCGCGCCGATCGCGTCCGCGTCTCCGGACACCGTCACCGCGGCAGGCCCGTTGACGGCCGCGAGGTCCACGCCGTCGGGCAGCTCCAGCTCGCCCTCGGCCCTTTCGACGGCCAGCATCGCGCCGCCCGACGGCAGCGCGTCCATCAACCGACCACGCGCCGACACCAGTCGGCACGCGTCGTCCAGGGACAGCACTCCCGCGCAGTGGGCGGCGGCAAGCTCGCCGATCGAGTGGCCCACCAGCACGTCCGGGGTGACACCCCAGGACTCGACCAGACGGAACAGCGCCACCTGGAAGGCGAACAGACCGGCCTGGGCGTAGACGGTCCGGTCCAGCGCCTCGCCGTCCTCGAAAACCACCTCCCGCAGGGGCCGTTCGAGGTCGACCCGCGCACATACCGCGTCGAACGCGTCCGCGAACACCGGGAAGGCGTCATACAGCTCACGTCCCATCCCGACCCGCTGTGCGCCCTGACCCGAGAACAGGAAGGCGGCACCGCCGAAGGCGTTCGTGCCTCGGACGACGGCCGGGGTCGTGCGGTCCTCCGCGAGGGCGGTGAGGCCCGCGAGGAGGTCGTCCCGGCCGGAGCCGATCACGACGGCACGCTGGTCGAGGACCGCCCTGCCGGCGGCCAGGGCGCGGGCGTGGCCGATGAGGTCGGCCTCGGGACGCTCGTCGAGTGCCTGCCGCAGCCGGGCAGCCTGAGCGCGCAGTGCGTCGGCCGTACGGCCGGACACCGGCCAGGCGAGCACCGGCGGGACGGAGACCGGCGCGGGCATCCCGCCCGGCTCCATGTCCGGCTCGGTGTCGGGATCCGTGTCCGGCGCCTGTTCGATGACGACGTGTGCGTTGGTGCCGCTGATGCCGAACGACGACACACCCGCCCGGCGCGGGCGGTCCGCCTGCGGCCACGGGCTGTGCTCGGTGAGCAGGGCGACCGTGCCGGCCGACCAGTCCACGTGCGGCGTCGGCTCGTCCACGTGCAGGGTGCGGGGCAGTTCGGCGTGGCGCAGCGCCATGACCATCTTGACGACGCCGGCCAGCCCCGCGGCGGCCTGGGTGTGCCCGATGTTGGACTTCAACGAGCCGAGCCACAGCGGCCGTTCCGCGTCCCGGTCCCGTCCGTACGTGGCGAGGAGTGCCTGCGCCTCGATCGGGTCGCCCAGCCGCGTGCCCGTACCGTGCGCCTCCACCGCGTCCACGTCGGAGGGCTCAAGACCCGCCGACGCGAGCGCGGCCCGGATCACCCGCTGCTGCGCGGGGCCGTTGGGCGCGGTGAGGCCGTTGGACGCGCCGTCCTGGTTGACGGCCGAGCCGCGCACCAGGGCCAGGACCTCGTGGCCGTTGCGCTCGGCGTCGGAGAGCCGTTCCACCAGGAGGACGGCGACGCCCTCGGACCAGCCCGTGCCGTCGGCCGCGGACGCGAAGGACTTGCACCGTCCGTCGGCCGCGAGGCCGTCCTGCTTGGCGAACTCGCTGAAGCCCGCCTGCGTGGGCATGACGGCGACGCCGCCCACCACGGCCAGGTCGCACTCACCGGTGCGCAGTGCCCGCGCGGCCAGGTGCAGCGCGACCAGCGACGACGAGCAGGCGGTGTCCACGGTGAGCGCCGGGCCCTCGAGCCCGTACGTGTACGCGAGGCGTCCGGAGAGCACGCTGTTGGAGGTGCCGGTGAGCAGGTGCCCGCCGACCTCCTCGGGCGGGGTGGTGCCGGTGCCGTATCCGCTGTGGGAGGCGCCGACGAAGACGCCGGCGTTGCTGCCGCGCAGCGAGGTCGGGTCGATGCCGGCCCGTTCGAACGTCTCCCACGAGGTCTCCAGGAGCAGCCGCTGCTGCGGGTCCATGGCGAGCGCCTCGCGCGGCGAGATGCCGAAGAGTTCGGCGTCGAACTCGGCGGCGTCGTACAGGAACCCGCCCTCGGTCGTGTGGCCGAGGCCGTCCAGCTGCCAGCCGCGGTCGGTCGGGAAGCCGGAGATGCCGTCGCCTCCCTGGGCGACCAGCTGCCACAGGTCCTCGGGCGAGCGTACGCCGCCGGGCAGCCGGGTGCCCATGGCGACGATGGCGAGAGGCTCGTCGGTGGTGACGGTCCCGGAGCCGTGGACCGGTGCCGTGTCCGTGCCGCCGAGCAGCTCGCCACGGACATGGGCGGCGAGCAGCAGCGCGGTGGGGTGGTCGAAGGCCAGGGCGGCGGGCAGCGGCAGGCCGGTGGCCGCGGCGAGCCGGTCGCGCAGTTCGACGGCGGTCAGCGAGTCGAGACCGAGGTCGCGGAAGGCTGCCGACGGGTCGACGGCGGCGCGGTCACGGTGGCCCAGGACTCCGGCGACGGTCGTGGTCACGAGATCGAGCAGGACCCGCTCGCGCTCGGCGGCGGGCAGCGCGGTGAGCCGGTCGCGCAGTGCCGCACCGGCCGCGGGCGCGGGGGTGGTGGCGGTGTCCCCCACCTCGGGAAGCTCCGTCAGCAGCGGGCTCGGCCGGGTGGCGGTGAAGGTGGCGGCGAACCGCTCCCACTCGACGTCGGCGACAGTCACGCAGGCATCACCGGAGGCGACGGCCCGGTCCAGGGCGGTGACGGCCAGCTCGGGGTCGAGCGGCCGCAGCCCACGACGGCGCAGGTGGGCGACCGCCTCGTCGCTCGCGGCCATGCCGGCCTCGGCCCAGGGGCCCCAGGCCACCGAGGTGGCGGGCAGTCCGGCGGCGCGGCGGCGTTCGGCCAGCGCGTCCAGGTGGGCGTTGGCCGCGGCGTACGCGGCCTGGCCGCCGCTGCCCCAGACGCCGGCGATGGACGCGTAGGTGACGAACGCGGTGAGCGAGCCGAGTTCGCCGGTGAGGTCGTCGAGGACGTCCGCGGCGTCGGCCTTGGCGCGCAGCACGGCGCCGAGGCGCTCCTCCGTCAGCTCCGTGAGGGCCATGTCGTCGCTGACGCCCGCCGCGTGCACCACCGCGGTGAGCGGGTGGGCCTCGGGTACGCCGGCCAGGACTGCGGCCAGCGCGTCACGGTCGGCGGCGTCGCAGGCCACCACCGAGGCGGTGGCGCCCGACCGGGCCAGCTCCTCCACGAGGTCGGCCGCGCCGGGGGCGTCGAGCCCCCGGCGACTGGTCAGGATCAGGTGCGGGGTGCCGCGCGCGGCGAGCGTACGGGCCAGGTGGGAGCCGAGGGCACCGGTGCCGCCGGTGATGAGGACGGTGCCGTCCGGCCGCCAGGGCGTGGCGGCGGGCTCGGGCGCGGCGTGGCGCAGACGGCGCGCGAAGACGCCGGTGTCGCGGATCGCGAGCTGGTCCTCGACGCCGATGCCGGCCAGGACGGCGGCCAGTCGGGCGCCCGCCCGGTGGTCCAGCGTCTCGGGAAGGTCGAGGAGTCCGCCCCAGCGGTCGGGGTGTTCCAGCGCGGCGACGCGGCCGAGACCCCAGATCTGGGCGGCGGCGGAGTCGGTGAGCGGGTCGAGGCGCCCCGTGGAGACGGCGCCCCGGGTGACGGCCCAGCAGCGCACGGCGCCGCCGGCCCGGTCGAGGGCATGGAGGAGGGCGACCAGACCGCCCGCGTCGGGATTCAGAGCCAGGACTCCGGCCAGGTCGTCGGCGAGGAGCAGCTCGGGACGGAGCTCCGAGGGCGCGCACTCGGCGACGTCGGCGCCGGAGGCGCGCAGCGCGTCGGCCACGTCGGGGTGGGGTTCGCCGACGAGCAGCCAGGTGCCGGTGAGCGCGGTCCCGGGCCCGCTCTCCAGCGGCGTCCAGGCCGTGCGGTACCGCCAGGAGTCCACCACGGAGCGCTTGCGGCTCTCCCGGCGCCAGGCCGTGAGGGCGGGCAGTACGGTGTCGAGGCCCGTGTCGTCGTCGTCCAGGTCGAGCGCCGCGGCCACCGCACCCCGGTCGGCCGCGTCGACGGCGCCCCAGAACCGCTCCTCGGCCTCGCCGGTCGCCTCGTTCGCGGCACGGGCGGGCGTGGCGTCGAGCCAGTAACGCTCGCGCTGGAATGCGTACGAGGGCAGCTGGACCAGCCGGCCGCCTGCGGTGAGGCGGGTGAGTTCAAGGGGTGCGCCGTGGCTGTGCAGGCGGGCGACGGCGCGCAGCAGGCTCGCCGCCTCGTCGTGCCCGGAGCGCAGCGCGGCGACGGCGGTCGCGTCCTCGGAGATGTGCGGGACGAGGGCCGAGAGGGTGCCGTCGGGGCCGAGTTCGAGGAAGGTCCGGATGTCGGTGAGGGAGGCGACCGCGTCCGCGAACCGGACGGGCTCTCGGATCTGACCGACCCAGTACTCCGGGGTCGCCATGTCGCCCGATGCGGTGGTGACCACGGGGATGGTGGGAGCGTGGTACGTCAACGACTCCGCGACCGCCGCGAACTCGTCGAGCATCGGCTCCATCAGGTGCGAGTGGAACGCGTGCGAGACGGTCAGCCTCTTGACCCGCACGCCCTCGGAGCGCAGCCGCTCCTCCAGGCCCGCGATCGCGGCGGCGTCACCGGACACCGTCACCGAAGTGGGCCCGTTGACGGCTGCCAGATCCACGCCCTCGGGCAGATCGAGCTCACCCTCGGCCGCCTCGACAGCCAGCATCGCGCCGCCCGACGGCAACGCGTCCATCAAACGGCCACGCGCCGAGACGAGAGCACACGCGTCGTCGAGGGACAGCACCCCCGCGCAGTGCGCGGCAGCAAGCTCACCGATCGAGTGACCCACCAGCACGTCCGGGGTCACACCCCAGGACTCCACCAGCCGGAACAACGCCACCTCGACCGCGAACAGCGCAGGCTGCGTGTACGCCGTACGCGACAGAAGCTCCGCGTCCTCGCCGAACACGACTTCACGCAAAGGCCGTTCGAGGTCGAAGCGCGCACACACCGCGTCGAACGCCTCCGCGAACACCGGGAAGGCGTCGTACAGCTCACGCCCCATCCCCACCCGCTGCGCACCCTGACCCGAGAACAGGAAGGCAGCACGGCCACCCCGTACGGCGTCGGTCGGCGCCTCGCCCGCGGCCAGCGCTGTCAGCTCCGCGACGAGTTCCGCGCGGTCGGCGGCCACCAGCGTGGCGCGGTGGTCGAGGGCGGGACGGGACACTGCCAAGGAGTGGGCCAGGTCGACGGGGCGCAGTGTCTCGTCGCGCTCCAGGACGTCGAGCAGCCGGGCCGCCTGGCCCGTGAGTGCGGGTACGGACCGCGCGGACACCCTCACCAGCACCGGGTGCGCGGGCTCGGGCACGGGCACGGCGGACGGTGCGGTCGGCTCGGGCCGGTCGGGTGCCTGTTCGATGATGACGTGCGCGTTGGTGCCGCTCACGCCGAAGGAGGAGACACCCGCGCGCCGGGGCCGCCCGGCCGACGGCCAGGGCTGCGCCTCGGTCAGCAGCGCCATGCGGCCGGCCGACCAGTCCACGTGCGGCGTCGGCTCGTCGGCGTGCAGGGTGCGGGGCAGCACGCCGTGGCGCAGCGCCTCGATGGTCTTGATGATGCCGCCGACGCCCGCGGCGGCCTGGGTGTGGCCGATGTTGGACTTGACCGAGCCCAGGTACAGGGGTTCGTCGCGGTCCTGCCCGTACGTGGCGAGCAGCGCCCCCGCCTCGATCGGGTCGCCGAGCTTCGTGCCCGTGCCGTGCGCCTCCACCGCGTCCACGTCGGAGGGCTCAAGGCCGGCCGATGCCAGCGCGGCCCGGATCACCCGCTGCTGTGCGGGGCCGTTGGGGGCGGTGAGGCCGTTGGACGCGCCGTCCTGGTTGACGGCCGAGCCGCGCACCACGGCCAGCACCTGGTGCCCGTTGCGCACGGCGTCGGAGAGCCGCTCGACGAGCAGCATGCCGACGCCCTCGGACCAGCCGGTGCCGTCCGCGTCCGCCGAGAACGACTTGCACCGTCCGTCGGCGGACAGACCGCGCTGGCGGGAGAACTCGGTGAAGATCGCCGGCGTCGCCATCAGACTCACGCCGCCGGCCAGCGCCATGGTGCACTCGCCGTTGCGCAGCGACTGCACGGCCAGATGCAGGGCGACCAGCGACGACGAGCACGCCGTGTCGACGGTGACGGCCGGGCCCTCAAGGCCGTACGTGTACGCGAGGCGCCCGGAGGCGACGCTGGTGGAGCTGCCGGTGAGGAAGTGGCCCTCGACCCCCTCGGGCAGGCGTACGCCCACTCCGTAGCCGGACGAGGCGGCTCCGACGAAGACGCCTGCCTGACTGCCGCGCAGCACGTGCGGGTCGATGCCGGCGTGTTCGAAGGTCTCCCAGGAGGTCTCCAGGAGCAGGCGCTGCTGCGGGTCCATCGCCAGCGCCTCGCGCGGCGAGATCTCGAAGAGCCCGGCGTCGAACTCGGCCGCGTCGGACAGGAATCCGCCGGCGCGGGCGTAGGTGGTGCCGACGCGGTCGGGGTCCGGGTCGTACAGCGTCTCCAGTTCCCAGCCGCGGTCGGTGGGGAACGGTCCGGTGGCGTCGCCGCCTTCGGAGACCAGCCGCCAGAGGTCCTCGGGCGAGCGCACGCCGCCGGGGAAGCGGCAGGCCATTCCGACGACCGCGATGGGCTCGTCGGCGGGGGCCGCGGCGCTGGTGACGGTGGCGGTTCCGCCGCCGGCGAGCAGCTCCCGCAGGTGGGCGGCGAGGGCGGCCGGGGTGGGGAAGTCGAAGACGAGGCCCGCGGGCAGGCGCAGCCCGGTGGCCGCGTTGACACGGTTGCGCAGTTCGACGGAGGTCAGCGAGTCGAAGCCGAGTTCCTTGAACACCCGGTCCGGGGCGACCGAGTCGACGCCGGCGTGCCCGAGGACGGCGGCGGCCTCGGCGCGTACCAGGCCGGTGAGCAGGCGGTGCTGTTCGGCGGCGGGGAGCGCGGCGAGGCGTTCGGCGAGCCCCGAACCGCCGGTGACCGTACCGGCGATGCGGCGCGCGGGGGCGCGCACCAGGCCGCGGAGCAGCGCGGGCACGGGCCGTAGCGTCCGGGCGGTGGACAGGTCGAAGCGCAGGGGAAGCAGGTACGGCAGACCCGTGTCGTGGGCGGCGTCGAAGAGGGCGAGCCCCTCGTCGGTGGTGAGCGCGCCGCCGACGCGGGTCGCGCGGGCGACACCGGTGGCGTCGAGGCCGCCGCTGATGGCGCTCTCCTCCGCCCACAGGCCCCAGCCGAGGGCGGTCGCGGCGAGTCCCCGGGTACGGCGATGCTGGGCCAGCGCCTCCAGGAAGGCGTTGGAGGCGGCGTAGTTGGCCTGGCCCGGGGAGCCGAAGGCCGAGGAAGCCGAGGCGTAGAGGGTGAACAGGGCCAGGTCGTGGCCGGCGGTCAGCTCGTGCAGGGCGAGCGCGGCGCCGGCCTTGGGGCGCAGTACGCCGGTGATCCGCTCGGGCGTCAGTGCCTCGATGACACCGTCGTCGGCAACGCCTGCCGCGTGCACGACACCGGTGAGCGGGTGCTGGGCGGGGAGGCTGCCCAGGAGCGCGGCCAGCGCCTCCCGGTCGGTGATGTCGCACGCCGCGATCCGCACCTGTGCGCCGAGCGCGCCCAGTTGCTCCGCGAGTTCCTCGGCGCCGGGCGCGGCGGGTCCGCTCCGGCTCACCAGCACCAGGTGGCCTACGCCCCGGTGCTCGACCAGGTGGCGGGCCAGTCGCTGCCCGAGCACACCGGTGCCGCCGGTGATCAGGACCGTGCCGTCCGGGTCGAGGGCGCGCGGCAGCGTCAGGACGTTCTTGCCGACGTGCCGGCCCGCACCGACGTACCGGAAGACCTCTGCGGCCTGCCGGACGTCCCAGGTCCGCGCGGGCAGCAGCGTGAGGCGGCCCGTACGGAACAGTTCCAGGACCTCCCGCAGCATCTCCTGGAGGCGGTCCGGTCCCGCCTCGCCGAGGTCGAAGGCGCGATAGGTACGGTCGCCGAACGAGTCGGGGTCGCGCAGGTCCGCCTTGCCCATCTCGACGAAACGGCCGCCGGGGGCGAGGAGTCGCGCCGAGGCGTCGATGAACTCGGCGGCCAGCGCGTTGAGGACGACGTCGACGCCGCGCCCTGCGGTGCGCTCGGCGAAGGCCGCCTCGAAGCCCAGGTCACGCGAGGAGGCGAGATGTGCGGCGTCCAGGCCGGTCGCCGCCCACTTCGCGGGCGAGGCCGTTCCGTACGCTTCCGCGCCGAGGTGCCGCGCGATCTGCACGGCCGCCATCCCCACGCCGCCGGCGGCGGCGTGGATCAGCACCGACTCGCCGGGCGCCAGTCCCGCCAGGTCCACCAGCGCGTAGTACGCCGTCAGGAAGGCCATCGGCACCGTGGCCGCGTCCGTGAAGGTCCACTCCTGCGGCACCGGCGCCACCATCCGCCGGTCCACCACCGCCAGTGGCCCGAAGCCGCCCGCGAACAGGCCGAAGACGCGGTCACCCGGCGCGAGGTCCGTGACGTCGGAGCCGACCTCGACCACGATGCCCGCGCCCTCCGACCCCATCGGCGCCGTGGGGTCCGGGTACTGGCCGAGCGCGATCAGCACGTCGCGGAAGTTGACGCCGGCCGCACGGACCGCGATCCGCACCTCGCCCGGAGCCAGTTCCGCGGTCGTCTCGGGAGCGGGGGTGAGGGCCAGGTCGCGCAGGGAGCCGGAGGCGCGGTCGGCGGTGAGCCGCCACGCTTCCGTGTCGGGCACGGCGAGGGTGCCGGATGCGGACGCGCGGGCCAGCCGGGGGGCGAGCAGGGCGCCGTTGCGCAGGGCGAGCCAGGGTTCGTCGCCGTGCGCGAGCACGGCGAGCAGGTCGTCGTCGGGAGTGGTGTCGGTGTCGAGCAGCACGAACCGGTCGGGGTGCTCGGCCTGCGCGGAGCGTACGAGTCCGCCGACGGCCGCGCCGGACAGACCGGTGACGTCGTCACCGGTCGCGGCTGCCACGGCGGAGCGGGTGACCAGCACCAGACGGGACCCGGCGAACCGTTCGTCGGCCAGCCACGCCTGGAGGCCGGCCAGGACCTCGGTGACGGCGGTGTCGGTGTCGGCTTCGGCCAGGGGCCATGCGACGACGTCGGGTGCCGTGCCGGAGAACCCGGCGAGGAAGATGCCGAGTCCGTCGGCGGCCGTGGCGAGCGAGCCCCGCCGTTCCGGCGTGGGTACGGTCGTCCAGTCGAGGGTGAACAGCGCGTCGTCGTGGCGCGGGCCGACGGCGGTCGCGGCCCGCAGGGTGAGCGACTCGACGGTGGCGACGGGGCCGCCCTCGGGGTCGCTGATCCGCAGCGTCCAGGCGTCCGACCCGGCGGGTGCCAGGTGGACACGGGCGCTCGTGGCGCCGGTCGCGTGCAGGGTGACGCCCTCCCACGCGAAGGGCAGCCCGGCCCGCTCCGGGTCGAGACCGGTCAGGTGCAGCGCCGCGTCGAGCAGGGCGGGGTGCAGTCCGCAGCGGCCCGCCTCGCGGTGGGCATTGTGGGGCAGCTCCACCTCGGCGTACAGCTCGTCGCCCGCGCGCCAGGCGGCCTTCAGGCCCTGGAAGACGGGGCCGTAGGCGAAACCGGCCGCGGCGGCCCGCCCGTAGAAGCCGTCGAGGTCCACCGGGTCGGCCTCCGGCGGCCACACCTGCGCCGCTCCGGCCGGGTCGGCGCCGGAGGCGGCGAGTATGCCGACGGCGTTGCCCGTCCACTCCTCCTCACCGTCGAGACGCGAGTGGATCTCCAGGCGGCGGGTGCCGTCCTCGTTCTCCGCCCCGGCGCTGACCTGGATCTGCACTCCGCCCTGTGCGGGCAGCACGAGCGGTACGGCGAGGGTGAGGTCCTCCACGGTCCCGCAGCCGACGTACTCCCCTGCCTGCCAGGCGAGTTCGACGAAAGCGGTGCCCGGGACGAGCACACTGCCGTGGATCGTGTGGTCGGTGAGCCAGCCGTGCGTGGCGGCGGTGAGCCGCCCGGTGAGCAGCACTCCTCCGCCGGCGGCCAGCGACACGGCGGCGCCCAGCAGCGGGTGACCGGCCGCGCCGAGCCCGACGGACGTCAGGTCCCCGGAACCGATCCGGGCGCTCGGCCAGTACGCCTGCCGCTCGAACGGGTACGTGGGCAGTTCCACGCGCAAGGCACCCGCCGCGGCGAGCGGCGCCGACCAGTTGACGGGTGTGCCGTGCACGTGGGCACGCGCGATGCCGTGCAGCAGCGACGCGGCCTCGTCCCGGCCGGAGCGCAGGGTGGGGACGGCGGTCGCGTCCTCGGCGATGTGCGGGACCAGGGCGGACAGGGTGCCGTCGGGGCCGAGTTCGAGGAAGCGGGTTGCACCGGAGTCGTGGGCGCGGCGGACGGCGTCGGCGAAGCGGACGGGCTCACGGATCTGACCGACCCAGTAGCCCGGGGTCGCCAGGTCGCCCGGCGCCGTGGCGACGACGGGGATCGTCGGGGAGTGGTACGTCAACGACTCCGCGACCGTCGCGAACTCGTCGAGCATCGGCTCCATCAGGTGCGAGTGGAACGCGTGGGAGACGGCAAGCCGCTTGACCCGTACGCCATCCGAGCGCAGTCGCTCCTCCAGCGCACCGATCGCGTCGGCGTCGCCCGAGACCGTCAGGGAGGTGGGGCCGTTCACGGCCGCAAGGTCCACGCCCTCGGGCAGATCGAGCTCGCCCTCGGCCGCCTCGACAGCCAGCATCGCGCCGCCCGACGGCAGTGCGTCCATCAAACGGCCACGCTCGGAGACGAGAGCACAGGCGTCGTCGAGGGACACCACTCCGGCCACGTGTGCGGCGGCCAGCTCGCCGATCGAGTGACCCACCAGCACGTCCGGGGTCACACCCCAGGACTCCACCAGCCGGAACAACGCCACCTCGACCGCGAACAGCGCAGGCTGCGTGTACGCCGTACGCGACAGAAGCTCCGCGTCCTCCCCGAACACGACTTCACGCAAAGGCCGTTCGAGGTCGAAGCGCGCACACACCGCGTCGAACGCCTCCGCGAACACCGGGAAGGCGTCGTACAGCTCACGCCCCATCCCCACCCGCTGCGCACCCTGACCCGAGAACAGGAACGCCGTACGGCCAGGGGCCGCCATGCCGGACTCCGCCTCCGGCGGGACCGTGCCCTCGGCGAGCCCGGTGAGGGCACGCAGCGCGTCGACGCGCCCTGCCGCCAGCACCACGGCCCGCGAGGCCAGCGACGCGCGCGTCGTGGCCAGGGAGTAGCCGAGGTCGGCCAGGCGTGCGTCGGGCCGCTCGGTGAGGAGCGTGCGGAGACCGGCCGCCTGCTCGCGCAGGGCGCCCGGGGTGCGGGCGGAGAGCGGGAGCGGGATCAGAGGCGGTTCGGCCGCCGTGGGCGACGGCGCGGCCGGGGCCTCCTCGGAGCCGGGGCCGGGTTCGGGGGCCTGCTCCAGCACCGTGTGCGCGTTGGTGCCGCTCACTCCGAAGGAGGAGACGGCGGCGCGCCTGGTCCGGCCGGGGCCGGACCAGGGTCGGCTCTCGGCGAGCAGCCGGACGGCGCCGGCCGACCAGTCCACCTGCCGGGTGGGCTCGTCGGCGTGCAGGGTGCGGGGCAGCACGCCGTGCCGCAGCGCCATGACCGCCTTGATGACGCCGGCCACACCGGCCGCGGCCTGGGTGTGCCCGATGTTCGACTTCACCGACCCCAGCCACAGCGGGCTGTCGGCCGGACGGTTCCGGCCGTACGTGGCGAGCAGCGCCTGCGCCTCGATCGGGTCGCCCAGCCGCGTGCCCGTACCGTGCGCCTCGACCAGGTCCACGTCGGAGGGTGTCAGCCCCGCCGAGGCCAGCGCGTCGCGGATGACCCGCTGCTGGGAGGGGCCGTTGGGGGCGGTCAGACCGTTGGACGCGCCGTCCTGGTTGACGGCCGAGCCGCGCACCACGGCCAGCACGTCGTGCCCGTTGCGCACGGCGTCCGAGAGCCGCTCCACCAGCAGCACGCCGACGCCCTCGCCCCAGCCGGTGCCGTCGGCACCGTCGCCGAACGCCTTGCAGCGGCCGTCGGCCGCGAGCCCTCGCTGGCGGCTGAACTCGACGAAGGCGGCAGGCGTGGCCATCACCGTGACGCCGCCCGCGAGCGCCATGGTGCACTCGCCCCTGCGCAGCGACTGCACCGCGAGGTGCAGCGCCACCAGGGACGCCGAACACGCGGTGTCCACGGTGAGGGCGGGGCCTTCGAGGCCGAAGACGTACGAGATACGGCCGGACAGCACGCTCGCGACGGCCCCGGTGGCGAGGTAGCCCTCGGCTGCCGCCGGGTCGGCGGCGAGCGCGGTGGCGTAGTCCTGTCCGTTGGTGGCGGCGAACACGCCGACCCGGTTGCCGCGCATCGACTTCGGGTCGATGCCCGCGCGCTCGAACGCCTCCCAGGAGGTCTCCAGGAGCAGCCGCTGCTGCGGGTCCATGGCGACGGCCTCGCGCGGCGAGATCTCGAAGAGCCCGGCGTCGAACTCGGCCGCGTCGGGCAGGAATCCGCCCTCGTGGGCGTAACTGCCGCCGGGCCGCTCGGGGTCGGGGTCGCGCAGCGCGTCCAGGTCCCAGCCCCGGTCGGCCGGGAACGGGCCGATCGCGTCACGGCCCTCGGTGACCAGCTCCCACAGCTGTTCCGGGGTACGGACACCGCCGGGGAACCGGCAGGCCATGGCCACGATGGCGATGGGCTCGGAATCCCGCTCCTCCTGTTCGCGCAGTCGCTGGTGCGCCTGCCGGAGCTCACCCGTGACGAACTTCAGGTGATCGAGCAGCTTTTCTTCATTCGCCATCAGCGTGACTCCCAGCAGGCGGGACCGTACGTGTCATCAGGACTTGCCGAATTCTTTGTGGATCAGGTCGAAGAGGTCGGACGCGCTCGCCGACTCCAGATCGATCTCGCCGTCCCCGGCATTGGGGCCGGCGGTGGCGGGGGGTGCGGCGGTCGCGGTGCGGAGCCGGTCGGCGAGGTCGCGCAGCCTGGCGAGCAGGACCGCCGTCTCCTCGGCGTCGGGCGGGGTCTCGAGGAGCCCGGCCTCGAACTTCTCCAGCCGGGTGACCGCGCTCTCCGTACCCGCCGCGTCGGTGGCCGGACCCGGGCCGCCCACGAGGTGTGCTCGCAGGTGCTCGGCGAGAGCGGAGGGGGTCGGGTGGTCGAAGGCCAGGGTCGCGGGCAGGGACAGTCCGGTGGCGGCGTCGAGCATGTTGCGCAGCTCGACGGCCATCACCGAGTCGGTGCCCAGGTCACGGAACTGCCGGTCCGGGTCGATGGCGGCCGGGGTGCGGTGGCCGAGCGCGGCAGCGGTCCGGGAGACGACCAGGTCGAGCAGGATGCGCTCCTGTTCCGCCTGCGGCGCCCGGGCGAGCCGTTCCGCAAGGTCCGCCCCCTTCCCCTGCCCGTCGGCGACGGGCGGCGCGGGCCGGGGTGCGGCGGGCAGCAGGTCGAGCAGCCGCCCGCCGCGCCCGGCCTCCAGCACGGGGCCGAAGCGGCTCCAGTCGATGCCGGCCACACAGACCGTCGTCCGGTCCTCGGCGAGGGCCTCGTCGAACGCCAGGAGGGCCTCGTCCGGCGGCAGCGGTGTCACTCCGGTGCGCTGCTGCTGTTCGCCCACCGCCGCGCCTGCGCCCACTCCCCCTCCGGCCCACGGGCCCCACGCGAGGGCCGTGGTGGTACGCCCGGCGGCGCGGCGCCGCTCGGCGAAGGCGTCGAGCGCCGCGTTGCACGCGGCGTAGGCGGCCTGCCCGAGGTTGCCGACGACACCGGCGAAGGAGGTGAACAGCACGAACCGGTCGAGGCGGTGACCGGACGTCAGCTCGTCGAGGTGACGGACGCCAGCCAGGCGCGTGTGCAGCAGATCCGCGACCCCGTCGGGGCCGAGTGAGCCGATCACGCCGTCGTCCACCGTCCCGGCCGCGTGTACGACACCGGTCAGCGGCAGTTCCTCCGGTATGCCCGCGAGCAGCTCCGCGAGCGCGGCACGGTCGGCGACGTCGCAGGCGGCGATGGTGACGCGGCTGCCGAGCGCGGTCAGTTCGGCGGTCAATTCCGTGGCTCCGGGCGCGTCCGGGCCCCGGCGTCCGACGAGCAGCAGATGCGGGGCGCCCTGCCGGGCGAGCCGGCGGGCGGTGTGCGCGCCGAGGGCGCCGGTGCCGCCGGTGACCAGCACCGTGCCGGTCGGCCGCCATGCGTCGGTCGTACGGTCCCCGCGGCGGGGGGCGTCCTCGACGAGACGCCTGCCGAGCAGACCGGTCCGACGGATCGCGACCTGGTCCTCGGACCCGTCCGCGCCGAGCAGCGCGGCCAGCCGTACACCGGTCCGGTCGTCCCACTCGGCGGGCAGGTCGACAAGCCCGCCCCAGGTGCGGGGCATCTCCAGGGCGGCGACCCTGCCGAAGCCCCAGACGGCCGCCTGGTCCGGGTCGGGCCCGGGGTCGTCCGTGGAGACCTGCACCGCGCCCTGCGTGGCGCACCACAGCGGACCCGGCACTCCGGCGTCGTCGAGCGCCTGCACGAGGGCCACCACGGAGGGCAGGCCGCCCGCGCCGGACGGCAGGGCCAGCACCCCGGCCGGCGTGGTCTCTTCCGTCGCGGCGCGCAGCCGGGCCGCGAGGTCGGCACGGTCGGTGCCGCCCGGGACGACGACGACACGGGCGCCGGCCCTTCGCAGCGCACGGCCCACCTCGTCGGCCTCCGCGTCACCGCGGTCGTCCCCGCCCGGCGGCGTGACGAGGAGCCACTCACCGGTGGGCCGGGAGGCTCCTTCGGTCACCGGCACCCAGGTCACCTCGTACCGTCCCTCACCGGAAGCGGTGCGATGTGCCGCCGGGGCGGCCTGGGGCCAGAAGCGGGTGTGCTGGAAGGGGTAGGACGGCAGGGTGACGGGCGGTGCCTCGGGGAACGCCGCGGCCAGGTCCACCGCCGTCCCCTCGACCCACAGTCGGGCCAGGGCGGCGAACAGGGAATCCGTCTCCGGACGCTTGCGGCGCATCACCGGTACCGCACCGGGGACGAGCGCGCTCAGGGTGCCGTCGGGGCCGAGTTCGAGGTAGCGGGTGTGCTCGGTGGCGAGGGAGGCGATCGCGTCGGAGAAGCGGACGGGCTCACGGATCTGGCCCACCCAGTACTCCGGGGTCGCCAGGTCCCCGGGCGCCGTGGTGACGACGGGGACGTTCGGAGCGTGGTAGGTCAGTGACTTCGCGACCGTCGCGAACTCGTCGAGCATCGGCTCCATGAGGTACGAGTGGAACGCGTGGGAAACGGTGAGTCGCTTCACCCGTACGCCCTCGGAGCGCAGCCGCTCCTCCAGCACGTCGATCGCGTCCGCGTCACCGGAAACGGTCAGGGAGGTCGGCCCGTTGACGGCCGCCAGGTCCACGCCCTCGGGCAGCTCAAGCCCGTCCTCAGCAGCCTCGACAGCCAGCATCGCGCCGCCCGACGGCAGCGCGTCCATCAAACGGCCACGCGCCGAGACAAGGGCACACGCGTCCTCCAGCGACAGCACCCCCGCCACATGCGCGGCAGCAAGCTCACCGATCGAATGCCCCACGAGCACGTCCGGGGTCACACCCCAGGACTCCACCAGCCGGAACAACGCCACCTCGACCGCGAACAGCGCAGCCTGCGCGTAGACGGTCCGGTCCAGCGCCTCACCGTCTCCGAACACCACCTCACGCAGCGGCCGTTCGAGGTCCACGCGTGCACAGACTGCGTCGAACGCGTCCGCGAACACCGGGAAGGCGTCATACAGCTCACGCCCCATCCCCACGCGCTGCGCGCCCTGACCCGAGAACAGGAACCCGGTCCGGCCCTCGCGCACCGTGCCCCGGATGGTCCCGGCGGCCGGCTCGTCCGCCGTCAGTGCCGTCAGGCCGGCGGAGTAGCCGGCGATGTCCTCGGCGAGCACGACGGCGCGATGTGCCTGCCCGAGGCTCGTCATGGCGAGCGCCCGGCCCGCCGCGACGGCGGGAACACCAGGGGTGTCGCACAGCGTCCTGAGCGCCTCTGCCCGGGCCCGCAGTGCCGCGTCGGAGTGGGCAGAGAAGGCCCAGGGCAGCACGGAGTGCTGGGCGGGCGCCGACAGTGCGGCGACGTCGGCCTGCTCCAGGACGACGTGGGCGTTCGTGCCGCTGATCCCGAAGGAGGAGACGGCAGCCCGACGCGGGCGGCCGGCCCATGGGGTCCACGGGGTCGTCTCGGTGAGCAGACGCAGGCTGCCCGTGTTCCAGTCGACGGCCGGTGACGGCTCGTCGGCGTGCAGCGTGCGGGGCAGCACGCCGTGGTGCATCGCCAGCAGCATCTTGATGACACCGGCGATGCCCGCCGCTGCCTGGGTGTGCCCGATGTTGGACTTCACCGAGCCCAGGTAGAGGGGTTCCGCACGGTCCTTGCCGTACGTGGCGAGCAGCGCCTCCGCCTCGATCGGGTCGCCGAGCCTCGTGCCCGTGCCGTGCGCCTCGACCGCGTCCACCTCCGACGGCCACAGTCGGGCCGAGGCCAGCGCGGCGCGGATCACCCGCTGCTGCGCGGGCCCGTTGGGCGCGGTGAGGCCGTTGGACGCGCCGTCCTGGTTGACCGCGCTGCCCCGCAGTATCCCGAGCACGCGGCGGCCGTTGGCCCGTGCGTCCGAGAGCCGCTCCAGCAGCACCAGGCCGACGCCCTCACCCCAGCCGGTTCCGTCGGCGGATGCGGCGAACGCCTTGCAGCGCCCGTCGGCCGCCAGGCCGCGCTGGTGGGCGAACTCGAGGAACGCGATGGGCCCGGCCATGACCGTGACGCCGCCGGCGAGCGCCATCGAGCACTCCCCCGACCTCAACGACTGCGCCGCCAGGTGCAGGGAGACCAGCGACGACGAGCACGCCGTGTCCACCGTGATCGCCGGGCCCTCGAGCCCGTACGTGTAGGAGATCCGGCCGGACAGCACGCTGGCCGCGCTGCCGGTGGCCACGTGACCCTCCAGGCCCGACCCGACGGCCGGGAACAGACCGGCGTAGTCCTGTCCGTTGGTGCCCGCGAAGACGCCGATACGCCTGCCCTTGAGGGAGGCGGGGTCCAGGCCGGCCCGCTCGAAGGTCTCCCAGGAGGTCTCCAGCATCAGCCGCTGCTGCGGGTCCATGGCGAGCGCCTCGCGCGGGGAGACGCCGAACAGGTCCGCGTCGAAGCCGGCGGCGTCGGGCAGGAAGGCTCCGCGGCGGGCGAAGTCGGGGGCGTCGCGCAGGTCCCACCCACGGTCGGCGGGGATGTCCCCCACCAGGTCGAGTCCCTCGGTCAGCAGCTCCCAGAACTCCTCCGGGGTGGCCGCGCCGGGGAACCGGCAGCCCATCGCGACAATGGCGATCGGGTCGTCGGCCGAGGCGGACGCGGAGGGAACGGGGGAGGCGGCCGGGGCGGCGGCCTCGGCGGCGCCCGTCAGTTCGGCGCGCAGCCGGGCGGCGAGGGCGGCCGGTGTCGGGTGGTCGAAGATCAGGCCCGCCGGGAGCGGGAGCCCGGTGGCGGCCCGCAGGGCGTTGCGCAGTTCGACGGCGGTGAGCGAATCGAAGCCCAGGTCACGGAACGCCTTGTCGGGCGCGACGGTGGCCGCCGTACCGTGGCCGAGCACGAAGGCGGCCAGGGTGCGCACCAGGTCCTCGGTGATCCGGCGCCGCTCGCCCTCACCGGCGGCGGCGAGGCGTGCGGCAAGACCGGTGGCTCCGTTCGGGTCCTCGGCGCCGTCCGGCGGGCCGGCGGGGACGAGTTCGCGGAGCAGGCGGCTCGGTCGCGCCGCGGTGAACCCGGCCGCGAACCGCTCCCAGTCGACGTCCGCGACGACGACGGCCGCGCCGTCGCCGGCCGCCTCCGTACCGTCGAGCGACCGGCCCAGGACGGTGACGGCGAGGTCCGGGGACAGGGGGGTGAGACCGGAGCGGCGCAGCCGCTGGGTGAGGGCCTCGTCCTCGGCCATGCCGGTCTCGGCCCACGGTCCCCAGCCGATCGAGGTGGCGGGCAGTCCCTGGGCACGGCGGCGCTCGGCGAGTGCGTCGAGGTGTGCGTTGGCGGCGGCGTAGTTGGCCTGGCCCGCCGTGCCGACGGCGCCGGTGAAGGACGAGAAGAGGACGAACGCGTCGAGCGGGAGGTCACGCGAGAGGGCGTCGAGGTTCTCGGCTGCCAGCGTCTTGGACCGTAGGACCTGCTCGAAGCGGTCCGGGGTCAGGCCGTCGAGCACACCGTCGTCGAGCACTCCGGCGGCGTGGACGACGCCGGTGAGCGGGTGCTGCTCCGGTACGCCGGCGAGCAGTGCGGCGAGCGCGTCACGGTCGGCGATGTCGCACGCCACGGCCGTGGCGGTGGTGCCCGCGGCCGCCAGTTCGGCGACCAGCTCGGCGGCGCCGGGCGCGTCGGGTCCGCGCCTGCCGACGAGCAGCAGCCGGGTGTGGCCCCGTGCGGCGAGCAGACGGGCCACCTGAGCGCCGAGCGCGCCGGTGCCGCCGGTGACCAGCACGGTGCCATCGGTACGGGGCCCGGGGACCACGGCGAGCGCCGGCGGCGCGGCGGCGACGAGACGGCGCGCGTAGACGCCGTCGGCCCGGACCGCGACCTGGTCCTCCACGTCGCCGTCTCCGTCGCGCGTCCTCCCGGTGGCGAGTACGGCGCACAGCCGGTTCCCGGCGCGGACGTCCAGGGTCTCGGGCAGATCGAGCAACCCGCCCCAGACGTGGGGCAGTTCAAGCGCGGCGACCCGGCCGAAGCCCCAGATCTGGGCCTGGGCGGGGTCGGGCGGCCCGTCGGCTCGGCCGGTCGAGACCGCACCCCGGGTGAGGGCCCACAGCGGGACGTCGACGTCGGCGCAGGCCTGGGTGAGCAGGAGCGTGGCGGCGAGCCCGCGGCTGAGCGCGGCGCCCTCGTGCACGGCCCTCGTGTCCGTTCCCAGCAGCGAGACGACGCCCGCCAGTTCTCCGTACGAGCGCAGCCGCTCGGCGAGAGCGGACCGGTCGTCGCCGGGGTGCGGCAGGCCGAGGACGGTGGCTCCGCCACGCCGCAGCGCGTCGGCGATCTGCGCGCCCGTGCTGTCCGTGGTGTGCGTGCTCTGCGTGCTGTCCGTGCTCTGCGGGCCGTCCGTGCTGTCCGTGCCGACGACGAGCCAGACGCCGTCGAGTACGGCGGGCGCTGCGGCGACGGGCCGCCACACGGTCCGGTGGTACCAGGAAGCGACAGTCGCCTCGGTGCGCCGGCGATCGTGCCAGGACGAGAGGTGCGGCATCAGTCCGGCCAGGCCGCGCCGGGCGTCGTCGTCGGGCAGACCCAGCGTGTCGGCGAGCCGCTCGACGTCCCGCCCGGCGACGGCCGTCCAGAAGCCGGCCTCGGCCTGGTCGCGACCGGCCGTGATGCCGGCGTCGGACACTGCGTCGGGCCAGTAGCGCTCGCGCTGGAAGGCGTACGTCGGCAGCTCGACGGGACGGCCCCCGAGCGGCGCGAAGTACGTCCCCCAGGCGACGTCGGTGCCGTGTACGTACAGCGCGGCGACGGCTCGCAGCAGCGTGGCGTGCTCGCCCTGACCGGAGCGCAGGGCGGGGACGGCGGTGGCGTCCTCGACGACGTGCGGGACGAGGGCCGAGAGGGTGGCGTCCGGGCCGAGTTCGAGGAAGGTCCGGATGTCGGTGAGGAAGGCGACCGCGTCGGCGAACCGGACGGGCTCACGGATCTGACCGACCCAGTACTCCGGAGTCGCCAGGTCCCCCGGCGCCGTGGTCACGACCGGGATCGTCGGGGAGTGGTACGTCAACGACTTCGCGACCGCCGCGAACTCGTCGAGCATCGGCTCCATCAGGTGCGAATGGAACGCATGGGAGACGCTCAGACGCTTCACCCGTACGCCCTCGGAACGCAGCCGCTCCCCCAGCGCATCGATCGCATCCGCGTCACCGGAAACCGTCACCGAGGCGGGCCCGTTGACGGCCGCCAGATCCACGCCCTCGGGCAGCTCGAGCCCGTCCTCGGCCGCCTCGACAGCCAGCATCGCACCGCCCGACGGCAGCGCATTCATCAACCGACCACGCGCCGACACCAGACGGCACGCGTCGTCCAGAGACAGCACCCCCGCCACATGCGCGGCAGCAAGCTCACCGACCGAGTGACCCACCAGCACGTCCGGGGTCACACCCCAGGACTCCACCAAGCGGAACAACGCCACCTCGACCGCGAAAAGCCCCGCCTGCGCATAGACCGTCCGGGACAGAAGCTCCGCGTCCTCCCCGAACACCACCTCACGCAACGGCCGTTCGAGGTCGACTCGCGCACACACCGCATCGAACGCCTCCGCGAACAAGGGGAACGCCTCGTACAGCTCACGCCCCATCCCGACCCGCTGCGCACCCTGACCCGAGAACAGGAAGCCCGTACGCCCGGACGACGCGCCTCCGCTCGGCGCGTTGCCGCGCCCCACCGCGAGCGCATCGAGTTCACGCAGGAGTTCCTCGCGTCCCGTTCCCAGGACGACCGCCCGGTGCTCCAGCGCAGTACGCCGGGTCACCAGCGAGAGCCCGACATCGGCCGGCTTCTCGGCGGCGGCCGTGGCGCGCAGCCGGGCCGCCTGGGCGCGCAGGCCCTCCGGCGAGGCCCCGCTGAGCACCCAGGGCACGAGCGTGTCCGGCACCTGGGGCAGTGGGTGGTCGACGACGGGCTCGTCCGGTGCCTGTTCGATCATGGTGTGCGCGTTGGTGCCGCTGATCCCGAACGACGAGACCGCCGCGCGCCGGGGCCGCCCGGTCGTCGGCCAGGGCCGCTCTTCGGCGAGCAGCTCCACGGCACCGGCCGACCAGTCCACGTGCGGCGAGGGCGCGCCCGCGTGCAGGGTGCGGGGCAGCACGCCGTGCCGCAGCGCCATCACCGTCTTGATGATGCCGCCGACTCCTGCCGCCGCCTGGGTGTGCCCGATGTTGGACTTCAACGACCCCAGCCACAGTGGCTGTTCGGGGTCGCGGTCGCGTCCGTAGGTCGCCAGCAGCGCCTCCGCCTCGACCGGGTCGCCGAGCTTGGTGCCCGTGCCGTGCGCCTCCACCATGTCCACGTCGCCGGGGGTCAGGCCCGCGTCGGCGAGCGCCGCCTTGATGACGCGCTCCTGGGAGGGACCGTGGGGCGCGGTGAGGCCGTTGGACGCGCCGTCCTGGTTGACCGCCGAGCCGCGCACCACGGCCAGCACCTGGTGCCCGTTGCGCCGGGCGTCGGACAGCCGTTCCACGAGCAGCACACCGGCGCCCTCGGACCAGCCGGTGCCGTCCGCGTCCGCCGAGAACGACTTGCAGCGACCGTCGGGCGCGAGCCCCCGCTGCTTGCTGAAGTCCACGAAGACGCTGGGCGTGGACATCACGGTGACGCCCCCGACGAGGGCCATCGAGCACTCGCCCGCCCGAAGCGACCGGGCGGCCAGGTGCAGGGCGACAAGGGACGACGAGCACGCCGTGTCCACGGTGACCGCCGGGCCCTCGAGCCCGTACGTGTACGCGATCCGGCCGGACACCACGCTGCCCGCGCCACCGGTGGCCCGGTAGCCCTCGGTCTCGGGGAGGATCTCGGCGGCAGCCGCGTAGTCGTGGTACATGACGCCGGCGAAGACGCCGGTGTCGCTGCCGCGCAGACCGGCCGGGTCGATGCCGGCCCGCTCGAAGGTCTCCCAGGACAGCTCCAGCATCAGCCGCTGCTGCGGGTCCATCGCCAGCGCCTCACGCGGCGAGACGCCGAAGAGCCCGGCGTCGAAGGCGGCGGCGTCGTGCAGGAAGCCGCCGTGCCGCGCATAGGTGGTGCCGGGGCGGGACGGGTCGGGGTCGTGGAGGCGTGCGAGGTCCCAGCCACGGTCGGTGGGGAAGGCGGTGATGCCGTCGCGTCCCTCCCGGACCATGCGCCAGAGTTCTTCGGGGCTGTCCACACCGCCCGGGTAGCGGCAGCTCATCGCGACGATGGCGATCGGCTCGTCCGTCGCGGCGGCGGGCCGGGGGCGCGGCGTAGTGGTGACGGCCGCGGCTCCGCTCAGCTCCTCGCGGAGGTGGGCCGTGAGCGCGGCGGGGCTGGGGTGGGAGAAGACGAGGGTGGCGGCCAGCCTCAGCCCGGTGGCGGCGGCCAGCCGGTTGCGCAGCTCGACGCCGGTGAGGGAGTCGAACCCGAGGTCCTTGAAGGTCCGGTCGGCGTCCACGCGCGCACCGGAGGAGTGCCCCAGCACGGCCGCGACCGTCCTCCGTACCAACTCCTCGACGGCGCGCGTCCGCTCGGGCTCCGGCAGCGCGGCGAGGCCGTCGGCGTCCGCGGCCGGGCCGGCCGCGGACGCCGAGCGGAGCACGGGGCGCGCCAGATGCCGCAGCAGCGGCGACACGGAGCCTTCGGGGGCGGGCTCGGCGGCCATGGCCAGGATGTGCGCGGGCCCGGCGGTCACGGCCGCGTCGAGGAGCCGTACGCCCTGGTCCGGGTCGAGTGCGCCGCCCAGCGCGGCGAAGCGTGCGCGGTCCGCCGTCCCGAGGCCGTCGGCCATGCCCCCGGCCCCGCCCCACAGCCCCCAGCCCACGGCTACGGCGGGCAGGCCCTCGGCACGGCGTCGGGCGGCGAGACCGTCGAGGAAGGCGTTGGCCGCGGCGTAGGACGCCTGGCCGGCGGTGCCGAAGGATGCGGCCACGGACGAGAACAGCACGAAGGAGGTCAGGCCGAGATCGCGGGTCGCCTCGTCGAGGAGTGCCGCCGCCTCGGCCTTGGGGCGCAGCACCGCGGCGACGCGTTCGGGGGTGAGCGAGGTGAGCAGGCCGTCGTCGAGGACGCCTGCGGTGTGGACGACGGAGGTGACGGGGTGGTCGGCGAGCACCCGGTCGAGGTCGCGCCGGTCGGCGGCGTCACCGGCGACGACCGCCACGATGACGCCCTGGGCGGTCAGTTCGGCGGCCAGCTCGGTGGCGCCCGGCGCCTCGGGGCCGCGCCGGCTGAGCAGGACCAGGCCCGTGACCCCGTGTGCGGCGGTCAGGTGTCGGGCGACGCGGGCGCCGAGCGCCCCGGTGCCGCCGGTGATCAGGACGGTGTCGTGCGGGCCCCACGGCGGGGTGGTGCCGCCCCTCAGCCGGGTCGCGCGCGGGGTCAGCGGGGTGCCGGAGCGGAAGGCGGTCTGGGGGGTGTCGCCGGGCAGGCCCTCGGCAAGCGCGGAGACAGACGCGTCCGTACCGTCCAGGTCCATCAGGCCGAATCGGCCGGGGTGTTCGGTCTGCGCGGATCGCACCAGGCCCCAGACCGCGGCGGCGGCCGGGTCGACCGTCTCGCCGTCGCTCGTGGCGACGGCGTTCCGTGTGACGACGACCAGCCGGCTGTCGGCGCGACGCTCGTCGTGCGCCCAGTCGCGGAGCAGGTCGAGGACGGCGGTGACCGTGTCGTGCGTGCGCCGCGCGAGGGCGGCTCCGGCCTCGAACGGCTCTGGGCCGGCCCCCACACAGGCGAGCACGGTGCCGGGCACGTCCTCCGTCTCCGTGAGGGTGTCAAGGCCGCGAAGCCCGGTCACCGCGGTGACCGTGTCGAGCAGCTCGGTGGTGCCCACGGGCACGGCCGCGAGCGCCGCTTCGCGCTCGCCGTCACCGGCGGGAGTCCATTCGACGCCGTAGAGCACACCCGTGGACGCGGCGGCCAACCGGTCGGCGGTCACGGGCCGGAAGGCGAGCGATCGCGCCGTCAGCACGGGCGCGCCCGCCGGGTCGGTGAGGCGGACCGCGTACTCGTCGGGACCGCGCCGGGTCAGCGTGACGCGCAGGGCGGTGGCACCGTCGGCGTGCCGGGTTACACCGGACCAGGCGAACGGCAGCAGGGCGGTGCCGTCCTCGCGGAGCAGGCCGGCGGCACCGAGCGCGTGCAGCGCGGCGTCGTACAGTGCGGCCTGCGGCCCTTCGGGCAGCTCGACCTGCGCGTGCACGGTGTCGCCGTCGCGCCAGGCTGCGCGCAGGCCCCGGAAGGCGGGGCCGTAGGAGAGTCCGTGCGCCGCGAGTGTGTCGTACTCCGGTGAGGTGGCCGCGCCCGTGGGTGGCCAGGTGTCGCCGGGTCCGAGGTCCGCCTGGGGCGGGCGGACGGGCTCCAGGGTGCCGACGGCGTGGGTGGTCCAGGGTGCTCCGGTGTCGCCGTGGGGGCGGCTGTGGATCTCGACGGTCTGCCCGGTCACCGTCATCTGGAGATGGGTGCCACCGTGCTCGGGCAGCACGAGGGGCTCGCTCACGATCAGCTCGGCGAGTCCGGTCAGTCCGGTCCGGCTTCCCGCGTGCAGGGCGAGATCGACGAGGGCGGTGCCGGGCAGCACGATCCGGCCGTGGATGACGTGGTCGGCCAGCCAGGGGTGGGTGGCGAGGCCGATGACACCGGTCCAGACCTGACCGCCGTCGCCCGCGAGCGGCACTACGGCCCCCAGCAACGGGTGGCCTGCGACGCCCAGACCGGCGACGGCCAGTGCCGTGGTGGAGAGCGCCTGGGACGTCCAGTAGCGGGTGCGCTGGAAGGCGTAGGAGGGCAGCTCCACGGGGTGGTGGCCGCCCGGACCGGCGACGGCTGCCCAGTCCGGCGCCACGCCCCGGGTCCACAGCGCGGCAGCGGCGGTGAGCGCGGAGCCGACATCGCCCTGGTCGCGGCGCAGCAGCGGCACGGCGGTGGCGTCCTCGACGATGTGCGGGACGAGGGCCGAGAGGGTGGCGTCCGGGCCGAGTTCGAGGAAGGTCCGGGTGTCGGTGAGGGAGGCGACCGCGTCGGCGAACCGGACGGGCTCACGGATCTGACCGACCCAGTAGTCCGGAGTCGCCAGGTCCCCCGGTGCGGTGGTGACGACCGGGATCGTCGGGGAGTGGTACGTCAACGACTTCGCGACCGCCGCGAACTCGTCGAGCATCGGCTCCATCAGGTGCGAATGGAACGCATGGGAGACGCTCAGACGCTTCACCCGTACGCCCTCGGAACGCAGCCGCTCCTCCAGCGCATCGATCGCGTCCGCGTCACCGGAGACCGTCACCGAGGCGGGCCCGTTGACGGCCGCCAGATCCACGCCCTCGGGCAGCTCGAGCCCGTCCTCGGCCGCCTCGACAGCCAGCATCGCGCCACCCGACGGCAGCGCGTCCATCAACCGACCACGCGCCGACACCAGACGGCACGCGTCGTCCAGCGACAGCACCCCCGCCACATGCGCGGCAGCCAGCTCACCGATCGAATGCCCCACGAGCACGTCCGGGGTGACACTCCAGGACTCCACCAAGCGGAACAACGCCACCTCGACCGCGAACAGGGCAGGCTGCGCATAGACGGTGCGATCCAGCGCCTCGCCGTCCTCGAACACGACATCACGCAGTGGCCGTTCGAGATCCACCCGGGCACACACCGCGTCGAACGCGTCCGCGAACACCGGGAACGCCTCGTACAGCTCACGCCCCATCCCGACCCGCTGCGCACCCTGACCCGAGAACAGGAAGCCCGTACGCCCGGACGACGCGACTGCGCGGAGCACGCCCGCGGCGTCGTGGCCCTCCGCCAGCGCGCCGAGGCGGGCCGCCAGTTCCTCGCGGTCGGCGGCGAACACGGCCGCGCGGCGGTCCAGGGGGAAGCGGGTCGTGGCCGACGACCGCGCGATCGCGGCCACCGGTACGGACGGTTCGGCGGCCAGGAAGGCCCGCAGCCGGGCTGCCTGGGCGCGCAGCGCGGCATCGCCGCGCCCGGAGAGGAGCACGGGAAGCGCCGGGCCGGGTGTCGGTCCCTCGTCTTCCCGGGTGGCCGGTTCGGGTGCCGCCTCGATGACCGCGTGGGCGTTGGTGCCGCTGATGCCGAACGACGACACGGCGACCCGGTACGGCCGGTCCGTGGGGGGCAGGGTGACGTTCTCCGTGAGCAGCCGCACCGCGCCCGACTTCCAGTCGACGTGCGGCGACGGCTCGTCGGCGTGCAGGGTGCGGGGCAGCACACCGTGCCGCAGCGCCATGACCGCCTTGATGACGCCGGCCACACCGGCCGCGGCCTGGGTGTGCCCGATGTTCGACTTCACCGACCCCAGGTACAGGGGTTCGTCGCGATCCTGCCCGTACGTCGCCAGCAGGGCCTGCGCCTCGATCGGGTCGCCGAGCCGGGTCCCCGTCCCGTGCGCCTCGACCACGTCCACGTCCGACGGTTCCAGGCCCGCGGACGTCAGCGCCGCCCGGATGACGCGCTGCTGCGCCAGACCGTTGGGGGCGGTCAGACCGTTGGACGCGCCGTCGGAGTTGACGGCGGAGCCCCGTACCACGGCCAGGACGCGCTGCCCGTCGGCCAGCGCGTCGGACAGGCGGCGCAGGACCAGCATGCCCGCGCCTTCGGACCAGCCGGTGCCGTCGGCCTCCGCGCCGAACGCCTTGCATCGGCCGTCGGGCGAGAGCCCGCCCTGCCGCGCGAACTCGGCGAGAACGCCGGGCGTGGCCATCAGGGTGACGCCGCCCGCGAGAGCCGTGGAGCACTCCCCCGCGCGCAGCGCCTGCGCGGCCAGGTGCAACGCCACCAGTGACGACGAACAGGCCGTGTCGACGGTCACCGCCGGGCCGTCGAACCCGAAGGTGTAGGCGATGCGGCCGGAGGCGACGCTCGCGGTCGAGCCGGTCAGCAGGTAGCCCTCGGAGCCCTCGGCGGGCTCGTGCATCCGGGGGCCGTAGTCCTGCGCGGTGGCGCCGATGAAGACGCCGGTGCGGCTGCCGCGCAGGGCGGCCGGGTCGGTGCCGAGCCGTTCCAGGGCCTCCCAGGAGGTCTCCAGGAGAAGGCGCTGCTGGGGGTCCATCGCCAGGGCTTCGCGCGGTGAGATGCCGAAGAGTTCGGCGTCGAAGCCCGCGATGTCGTCCAGGAAACCGCCGGAGGAGGGAAGTTCGGTGTCCAGGGCGTCCAGGGACGGCTGCCAGCCTCGGTCCGAGGGGAGGTCGCCGAGTACTTCGCGGCCCTCGCTCAGTACGTCCCACAGCGCCGCGGGCGAGTCGATGCCGCCGGGGAAGCGGCAGGCCATGGCGACGATGGCGACGGGTTCGCCGGGGACCGCGTGTTCCGCGGGGGCCGTGCCGTGCGGCAGGGCGTCGGTGTCCTCGCCGCGCAGCGCGTCGCACAGGTGACGGGCGACCGCGGCCGGGGTCGGACGGTCGAAGAGGTAGGTGGGCGGCAGGGTGAGACCTGTGGCGGCGGCGAGCCGGTCCCGCAGTTCGACCAGGGTCAGGGAGGCGAGTCCCAGGGCCTTGAAGGTCAGTTCCGGGTCCACGTCCGCGGCCGCGCTGAACCCGCCGACCACGGCGGCGTGGGACCGGACCAGTTCCAGCACGGTGCCGCGGGCGGACTGCGGCGAGGCGGCGCGCAGTTGCCGGCGCAGGGGGTCGTCCCGGTCGGTGGCGGTCTCCGGGCCGGCGGTGTCCGGCGCCGCGGTGGTCCGAGCGGGTTCGCCGGAGCCGCTCCACTGCGCGGCGGCCGTGCCCGGCCGCCAGTGGCGTTCGCGCTGGAAGGCGTAGGTGGGCAGGTCCACGACCTCGCCGGGTGGGGCGGGCAGGCGGACGTCGCGGCCGTGGGCGAGCAGTTCGGCGGCCGATCCGAGCAGTCGGGTCAGGTGCCCCTCTCCGCGCCGCAGCGAGCCGACGACCGCGGTGCCGGGTACGTCCAGTTCGGCCAGGGTGTCGCGGACGGCGGGCACCAGGACCGGGTGCGGGGTGACCTCGACGAGGAAGCGGAAGTCCTCCTCGGCCAGTCGCCGGACGGCGGCGGAGAACTCGACGGTGGAGCGCAGGTTCCGGTACCAGTAGGCGGCGTCCAGGCCGGCCGTGTCGGTCCACTCCCCGGTGACGGTGGACAGGAACGGCACCTCGGACGTGCGGGGCCGGATGCCGGCCAGTGCCGTCATCAGCTCGTCGTGGATCCGTTCGACGTGCGCCGAGTGCGAGGCGTAGTCCACCGGTATCCGCTTGGTCCCGACACCGTGCGACGCGCACCGTGCCGCGAAGCCGTCGAGGGCGCCGTCCGGGCCCGACACCACGATCGCGGCCGGCCCGTTGTCGGCGGCGAGCGAGAGCGCGGGGTCCTCGTCCAGCCACGGGCGGACCTGGGCCGCCCCGGCCTGCACGGACAGCATTCCGCCTTGACCGGCCAGGGCGCGCAGGGCGCGGCTGCGCAGCGCGACCACCGCGGCGGCGTCCTCCAGCGACAGCGCGCCCGCCACGCAGGCCGCGGCGATCTCACCCTGGGAGTGTCCGGCGACGGCGTCGGGCTGGACGCCCAGCGACCGCCAGGTCTCGGCCAGGGCCACCATCACGGCGAAGAGCGCGGGCTGCACCACGTCGACCCGCTCCAGCGTGGGCGCGCCCTCGACGCCGCGCAGGACGTCCGTCAGTGAGAAGTCCGTGTGCGGGGCGAGCGCCTCCTCGCAGGCGTGGATGGTACGGGTGAACACCTCGTCGACGTCGAGGAGTCCGGCGGCCATGGCGGGCCATTGGGGGCCCTGCCCGGAGAAGAGCATGGCGAGCCGTCCGGTGCGCGCGGTGGCCTCGCTGACGCCCGGCGCCGGAAGTCCGGCGGCCACCGCGCCGAGCTGTGCGAGCAGCTGCTCGCGGTCCTCGGCCAGGAGCACGGCGGTCCGGGCGAAGCGCGTGCGGGTGGTGGCCAGCGAGTGCGCCACGTCCGCCACGGCCAGGTCCGCTTCCTCCACCGCGTCCCGCAGCCGGGCGGCCTGGGCGCGCAGCGCCTGCGCGGTGTGGCCGGAGACCACGACGGGCGTGGGCAGCACGTTCCCGTCGGCTACCGGCATGGGCAGCGCCGCGGCCGGAGCCGCGGAAGCGGCTGCCGGCGCCCCGGAGGCGGCGGCCGGACGGGCCGTCGGGGTGGGCGCCGGGCCCAGCACGAGGTGGCAGTTGGTGCCGCCCATGCCGAACGAACTGACTCCGGCGAAGCCCTCGCCGCCCAGGGCGCCGGTCTCGGTCTGCACCCGCAGGTTCAGCCGCTCCAGGGGGATGCCGACCGGTGCGGACCGGAAGTTGAGACTCGGCGGCACGACGCCCCGCTCGACCGCGAGCACGGCCTTCAGGAGGCCCGCGATACCGGCGGCGCCCTCCAGGTGTCCGATGTTGGTCTTCACCGAGCCGACGGGAAGCGGCGCGGTGCGCGCGGCGCCGAGTGCGGCGCCCAGGGCCGCGGCTTCGACGGGGTCGCCGACCGGGGTACCGGTGCCGTGCAGTTCGACGTAGCCGACCGCGTCCGGGGCGATCCCCGCGCGGGCGTGGGCGGTGCGCAGGACGGCTTCCTGGGCCGCGGCGCTGGGCGCGGTGAGGCTGGGGCCGCCTCCGTCGTTGTTGACGGCACTCCCGTGGATGACCGCGTGGATGCGGTCGCCGTCGGCGAGGGCCCGGGCCAGCGGCTTGAGGACGACGACGGCGCCGCCTTCTCCGCGTACGAAACCGTTGGCGCGCTCGTCGAAGGTGAAGCAGCGGCCGTCCGGGGAGAGTCCGCCGAAGCGCAGCGCGGCGACGGTGCTGTCGGGGGCCAGGATCAGGCTGACACCGCCGGCGAGGGCGAGGTCGGACTCGCCGCGCGCCAGGCTCTCGCAGGCGAGGTGGACGGAGACAAGGGAGGAGGACTGGCCGGCGTCCACGGTGAGGCTGGGGCCGTGCACGCCGAGCGTGTAGGACACGCGGTTGGCGATGACACCGCGCTGCAGACCGGGCATCGAGTACCGGTCGATGCCGGTGTCGCCCTCGCGGTGCAGAAGGGTGGCGTAGTCGTCCCAGATCGCGCCGAGGAAGACTCCGGTGCGGCTGCCGCTCAGGCCGGCGGGGATGTGCCGGGCGTCCTCCAGCGCCTCCCAGGCGAGTTCGAGGGCGAGGCGCTGCTGGGGGTCGGTGGCGGCGGCCTCGCGCGGGGAGATGCCGAAGAAGGCGGCATCGAAGTCGGCGACGTGCTCGATGAATCCGCCGCGCGGGACGCCGGGCACGCGAGCGCGGTCGGCGGGGGTCTCGGTGATCGCGTCGGCGCCCGCGGCGAGCAGGTCCCACAGCGGTGCCGGTCCGGGTGCGCCGGGCAGCCTGCACGCGTACCCGATGATCGCCACGGCCTCGGAACCACCGGTGTACGTATACGACATGAATGCCCCGAATCACTCGACGTCGCGAGTTTCACCGGAACCGAGTCTTCCGGCCGACGGCCGGGGCGGGCGCGTGCGCGCCAGCCGTGTGGTCCGGCTGCTTCCTCGACTGAAGCACTCCGGACGCTAGCCAGGGCCCGACGGGCGGCCAACCCCTAGCCTCCGCGCCGCCGCCCCTAAACCACCTGGCCAGGGGGCGGCGGCGCGGCCGGCTCAGAGGTGCGCGGGCCGGGGGGCGCTGCTCACGCGGCGACCGCCTGGATACGGTTCTTCTCGGCGCGGTAGAGCCAGTAGGCGGCCCAGAAGCCCGTGACGCCGATCAGGACCATGGCGGCGATCACCGGCCACTGCCACGGGTCGGAGACGTGCAGCGCGAGGAACCAGACCTTGTCCGGGGAGCCGCTGAGTTTGATCCCCAGCGGCACGAGGCCCTGCGGGAGCAGGCCGACGATGCCGACGGCCATGGCCGTCCACAGGAGGGTCTGGCGTGCGGCGGACATCGTCTCGAAGGGGGACTTGCCGGCCTCCTCCTCGCTGGTGGCCGTCGACGACGGGGCACCCGAGCGCATCAGGTGCAGCAGTTCCGGGCCCTGGTCCCGGAGCTTCCTCGCCGCCACCGAGCCGAGCAGCACATGGCTGAGGACACCCGTGAGCAGGGCGACCGGGAGGCTCGCCCACAGCAGTGCGGGCTGCTCCAGCGCGTGGCCCGCCCAGGCGACCCCCAGCGCGGGGCACATGGCCAGCGCGACCAGGAAGAACATCAGGAACGACTGGCCGGTGACATCGCCGTGGTCCATCGGCGAGTTCTTGCTCTTGTGCGGGTCCGGGCCGGGGACCAGGACCGCGACGGAGGCCCAGATCAGCAGGCCGGAACCGCCGCCGAGCGCGGCGAGGTTGCCCGCGAGCGCCCACGGAACCAGGGCGGGGTCACCGTGCACGAGCGATCCGGCGAGCGTCAGCAGCAGCGTGAGCGGGCCGAAGACGATCAGCCAGGCGAGCTGGCGTGCGCGGACGTCGGCCTTCTCCTTCCCTGGCACCGTGAGGGTCAGCCAGAGCGCGGTGCCGTCCTGGCCGTAGAGGTTGGCACAGGTCGCCGCGGCCATCAGCGCGCCGGCTGCGCCGACGAACGGGAACGCGGCGGTGAAGTCGAAAATCAGCGGGAACAGTGCCGTGATGACCGCGAAGGCCGGGCCGAGCACGATGCTCTGTGTGCGCATCGGGTCGCGCCACCAGGTGCGTAGCTCCTTGAGGCAGATCATCCCCACGTCGCCGCGGAACAACCGGGGACGCCGTACGGCCTCGCGTGCGGAGGAGCCCCGGACGACCGGGCGGGCCAGCCGCTGCGGTCCGAGGAGCGCGCTCCACGCGGCGAACAGCGCCGCCACCAGCACGGCGAGCGCGAGCAGCGGCCCGAACGTCCACAGCCAGTCGCCGCGGCCCGCCGCCTCGACGGCGAGCAGTCCCCAGCTGGAGGGCAGTGCCCGCACCACGGTGGAGAAGGTGGGCGGGAAGCCGTACTCCAGCAGGAGGTAGATCCCGATCATCAGTACCCAGGAGAACGAGCACAGCGAGACGATCGCGGCGGTGACGGTCGCGGTGATGGCGCCGCCGATACGGGATCGGGCCAGGGCGCGGAACAGCAGGGTGACCACCCGGGACAGCATCACCACGAGCAGCAGGAGCAGCACCACGGCGGGGACCGACACCACGACGGCCTGCCAGCTCAACCGGGCCGCGAAGGCCGTCGTCGCGCCGAACGCCAGCACGGTGATCGCCGTGGTGACGCCGACCAGCGCGGCGGCGAGCAGCCCCGTGGTCAGGGTGCGGCGCGGAATCGGCTGGCGGTGGAAGTGCTCGCCGTTGAGGGCGGGTTCGCCCGCGAAGATCGGGCCGACGATCCAGCCCAGCGCCCACAGCGCGAAGGTGACCGCGAGCACGTCCATCAGCATCCGCGGCTGGGAGAAGTCGAGGAACGCCAGGATGACGGTGGTGACGGCGAGGCAGATCCCGGCGGCCCAGCCGAGGCCGCTCAGGGCCATCTTGGAATCGGACGTGCTGTGGCGCAGCACGGCCAGCTTCATCTGGATCAGGACGCCAACCACGACAGTCCCTCCCCGCCGCCGATCGTCACGCCGACCAGGTCGACGAAGGTCTCCTCCAGCGAGCGGCTGCCGCGCACGTCGTCCAGCGGCCCCTCGGCGACGACACGGCCCCGGGCCATCACGCCGACGGTGTCGCAGAGCTGTTCGACGAGTGCCATGACGTGGCTGGAGATCAGTACCGAACCGCCGCCGTCGACGAACCGCCGCAGGATCTGCTTGATGGTGGCGGCGGAGACCGGGTCGACCGCCTCGAAGGGCTCGTCGAGCACCAGCATCTTGGGGGCGTGCAGCAGGGCCGTGGCCAGGCCGACCTTCTTGCGCATACCGGTGGAGTAGTCGACCACCAGGGTGCGCTCGGCGGAACCGTCGAGCTCCATGACGGCGAGCAGCTCGTCGGCGCGGCGGTCCACCTCGTCGGCGTCGAGGCCGTGCAACTGGCCGAGGTAGGTGAGCAGTTCCCGGCCGGTGAGCCGCTCGGGCATGGCCAGCCCGTCGGGCAGGACACCCAGCAGGCGGCGCGCCTTCAGCGGCTCCCCCCAGATGTCGACGCCGTGGACCTTGGCCGTGCCCGCGTCGGGCCTGAGGAGGCCGACGGCCATCGAGAGGGTGGTGGTCTTGCCGGCGCCGTTCGGTCCGACGAGTCCGTAGAAGGAGCCGGGCCGCACGGTGAGATCCACGTGATCCGCCGCCGTGTAGTCCCCGAAGACCTTGTGCAGGCCCTCGAGGCGGAACGCGGGTTCTTCTCTCCCGGAGTCCCTTCCGGTCGTGTCCGTCATGGTCGTGTGCTGAGTTACGTCGTCCACCGCGTTCCTTCTACGTGAGACACAGGGCGGCCCAGCGGAGTGCGGGCCTCTCGGTCCTGCTGGCCATCCTGCCAACGTTCCTGTCGTGCTCGCGAGTTCGCTCACCAGACAGGCCGGAATACGGCGGTCTGCGTCCGCGCGCGTACCGAGTGGGGGGTGCTGAGGGGGCTCAGCTCGGCCGGCTCCTCCGATGGTCCCCGCACCGGTCCGTCGTCAACACCCCCTAATCATGGGAACGCGCCCCTGTAGGGGTGTTGTTTCGTTCACGAGTGCGATCTCTTCGCCGGAGCTTCACGGGGCTTCACGGGCTCTCCAGTTCGTTGTCGATGAGGGCGAAGATGTCCTCCTCGGTGGCGTCCCGCAGGTCGGCGTCCTGGCCCTCGTCGTCGTCCGGGTCCTGCCCGGCCCGATCGTCCGACCACCGCGCGAGGAGGGCGCTCAGCCGGACCCGCAGCCGGGACCGGTCGCCCGCGGACAGCTCGTGGGGCGATGCCTCCAGCTCGTCGAGACCGGCCATCAGCGCGTCTGCCGCCCCCGGCGCGGGTGGCACCAGTTCGGTGCCGAGCCGCTCGGCGAGCGCCTCGGGGGTGGGGTGGTCGAAGACCAGGGTGGCGGGCAGCCGGACGCCGGTGACCGCACCGAGCCGGTTGCGCAGTTCCACCGCGGTGAGCGAGTCGAAACCGAGCTCCTTGAAGGGGCGGTCCCGCTCCACGGCCTCCGCCGTGGCGAACCCGAGCACGGCGGCTGCCTCTGCCCGCACCCGCTCCAGGACCACCCGTGCGCGTTCGTCCGCCGGCAGGGCGCGCAGCCGGTCGGCGAAGCCGGTCTCCCCTGCCGGGGAGGCCGCGGTACGCCGTGGACCCCGCACCAGGCCGCGCAGCAGGTGCGGCACCTCCGGCCGGCCGGTGAACGCGGCGATGTCCACGGCGCCCGGCAGCACGGCGGGGTCGGCCCCGGACAGCGCCGCGTCGAGGAGGGCCGTCCCGTCCTCGGCGGTGGTCACCGGGAGACCGGAGCGAGCGGCTCGTTCCCGGTCGCCGTCGGTGAGGGTGCCGGTCATGCCGGCGCCCACGTCCCACGGCCCCCAGGCGAGGGAGAGCGCGGGCAGGCCGCGGACGTGCCGGTGGCGGGCGAGCGCGTCCAGGTAGGCGTTGGCCGCCGCGTAGTTGCCCTGCCCGGGAGTGCCCAGCGCCGCGGACACGGACGAGTAGAGGACGAACTCCTCGGCATCGGGGAGCAGTTCGTGCAGATGACGGGCCGCGGCGACCTTGGCCGCGAGGACGGGGGCGACGCGGTCGGGGGTGAGGGCGGTGGCCACGCCGTCGTCCAGGACGCCCGCGACATGGAACACGGAGGAGATCTGCCGGCCACGCACCGCGTCGGCCAGGGCCGCGGGGTCGGTGATGTCGCAGGCCACGATCTCGGCGTCGGCTCCGGCCGCTCGCAGGTCCGCCACAAGCTCGGCGGCGCCGGGGGCGCCGGGGCCGCTGCGGCTCAGCAGGAGGAGTCGACGGCTGCCCCGTGCGGCGAGGTGGCGGGCGGTGAGTGCGCCCAGTGCGCCCGTGCCACCCGTGACAAGGACCGTGCCCTCCGCATCCCACTCCCGCGGCACCGACAACACGAC
>NZ_JBVHGJ010000024.1:0-52026 GCF_055561875.1 Streptomyces sp. NPDC022552 | reverse complement strand
CCCGTCGAGCGCATGATGCGCGACGCCAAGATCACCCAGATCTACGAAGGCACCAACCAGGTCCAGCGCATCGTCATGGCCCGCAACCTCCCGTAATCGTCCGTCACCTGCCCGCTTGATCGCTTGAAAGGAGCCAGGCCGTGACCCTGAGGATCGCTGTCTGTGTGAAGTACGTACCCGACGCGACCGGCGACCGCGGTTTCGCCGACGACCTGACGGTCGACCGCGACGAGGTCGACGGCCTGCTGTCGGAGCTCGACGAGTACGCCGTCGAGCAGGCGCTGCGCATCTCCGAGGAGTCCGACGACGCCGAGGTCACCGTCGTCACCGTCGGCCCGGACGACGCCAAGGACGCGCTGCGCAAGGCGCTGTCGATGGGCGCCGACAAGGCCGTCCACGTCAACGACGACGACATCCACGGCACCGACGTGATCGGCACCTCCGCCATCCTCGCCAAGGCCCTGGAGAAGACCGGTTTCGACCTGGTCATCTGCGGCATGGCGTCGACCGACGGCACGATGGGTGTGCTGCCGGCGCTGCTCGCCGAGCGGCTGAGCCTCCCGCAGGTCACCCTCCTCTCCGAGGTCTCGGTGGAGGGCACCCTGGTGAAGGGCCGCCGGGACGGCGACGCCGCCACCGAGCTGATCGAGGCCCCGCTGCCCGCCGTCGTCTCGGTCACCGACCAGTCGGGCGAGGCGCGTTACCCCTCCTTCAAGGGGATCATGGCCGCCAAGAAGAAGCCGGTCGAGGAACTGGACCTGGACGACCTCGGCATCGACGGCGACGAGGTCGGTCTCGCCGGGTCCTGGACCCTGGTCGAGTCGGCCACCGCGCGCCCGGCCCGTACCGCGGGCACGATCGTCACCGACGAGGGCGACGGCGGCAAGCAGCTCGCCGCGTTCCTGTCCGCCCAGAAGTTCATCTGACCCACCGTCACTATCGTTCAGGAGCAAGGAATCATGGCTGAGATCCTGGTTCTCGTGGACCACGCCGACGGTGCGGTCCGCAAGCCGGCGCTCGAACTGCTCACGCTGGCCCGCCGGATCGGCGAGCCGACGGCCGTCGTGCTCGGCGCCGGCGAGGCCGCCGCGTCGATCGCCGCCACCGCCGGTGAGTACGGCGCGGCGACCGTGTACGTCGCGGACGGCGCCGAGTTCGCCGACCAGCTCGTCGTGCCGAAGGTCGACGCGCTCACCCAGATCGCGAAGGACAAGGGCGTCGCCGCCGTTCTGGTGACGTCCTCGGGCGAGGGCAAGGAGGTCGCCGCGCGCGTCGCGCTGCGCCTCGGCTCGGGTCTGATCACCGACGCCGTGGAGCTGGAGGCCGGTGACGAGGGCCCGGTCGCGACCCAGTCCGTCTTCGCCGCGTCGTACCAGGTGAAGTCGCGGGTCTCGCACGGCGTGCCGGTCATCACCGTCAAGCCGAACTCCGCCGCCCCGGAGGCCGCCCCGGCCGCCGGCACGGTCGAGAACGTCACCGTCGCCTTCACCGGCAACGCGGCCACGGTCGTCTCGCGCACCCCGCGCGTCTCCACCGGCCGCCCCGAGCTGACCGAGTCCGCGATCGTGGTCTCCGGCGGCCGTGGTGTCGGCGCGGCCGAGGGCTTCGAGGTCGTCGAGAAGCTCGCGGACTCGCTCGGTGCGGCCGTCGGCGCCTCGCGCGCCGCCGTCGACGCCGGCTGGTACCCGCACTCCAACCAGGTCGGCCAGACCGGCAAGCAGGTCTCGCCGCAGCTGTACATCGCGGCGGGCATCTCCGGTGCGATCCAGCACCGCGCGGGTATGCAGACCTCGAAGACCATCGTGGCCGTCAACAAGGACGCGGAGGCCCCGATCTTCGACCTGGTGGACTACGGCGTGGTCGGTGACCTCTTCGAGGTCCTGCCGCAGCTGACGGGCGAGATCGGCGCACGGTAGGGGCCGGTCCCCCAGCAAGCGGAAGCGGCCCGGTGGCACAGAGTGCCACCGGGCCGCTTCGTCGTGTCCTGATCAGATCCAGCCGTCGAGGGGGACCTCTTCGCAGAGCCGGACGACCGGCTGCCCCGCAGCGGCCGGGCGGGCGGACAGCCTGACGCGGACGCCGGGGCGTACCGCGTGCGGGGGTCCGTCGACCCGGCACCGTACGACGAAGCCCTCGGCCATGTGGACCGGCCACAGGTCGTTGTCGGCGGCGGCGACCCCGCGGCGCACGGAGATCACGCCCTCGCCCTCGCTCCGTTCGGGGGCCAGGTCGGTCGACCCGCAGGTCGGACAGAGCAGGCGCTGGAAGGTCGTGGTGTGGCACCAGCGGCAGAGCTGGTAGTAGAGCTCGGCGTCGTCGACCGATTCCTCGGCCCGGACGGCGGTGCTCCCGTTCCTCAGTGCTACGGACCCGGTGTGGAACACGATGCGTTCTCCTTGCACTCGGCGGCTCGACCGTGCATGGAGCAAAGATATGGCACTGAGTGCCATCAAATAAAGACCTGAGTTCCCTCAATTGAAGATACTGAGATCCCTCAGGCGTCTCTCAGCTCTCGCCGAGGCTCGACTCCACCTCGCGCACCACGCGCCACATCGGCGTCGACCGCTTGGTGATCACCACGACGACGTCCTCGGCCTCCTCGCCCTGGCCGGCACCGCCGCCCTCACCGCCCTCGCTCCACGTGTCGCGGACGAACCCCAGGGCCCGGTCCACCTCGGCCAGCGGATCGCCCTCGCCGCCCGAGCGCAGCCAGTGCCGGAGCGTGTGGTTGTGCGCGGCGACCACGGCGGCGGCGACCACGTTGGCCCGCAGGGTGCCGTCGCGCCGGTCCGCGTAGCGGGTGCGCAGGTAGTCGCCGAGGGTCTTCTCGTACCGCCACACGACCGACAGTTCGTACGTCCGCAGGCCCGTCACCTCACGGGTGAGGCGGTAGCGCTGGACGGAGAAGGTGGGGTTCTCGGCGTACATCCGCATGACGAGGCGGGTGGCGTCGCAGACCCTGACCAGCGGGTCGTCGGTGTCCCCGCTCGCGGCGAGGAACGCGGTCATGTCGGCGAGGCTCTGCTCGTGGTCGGGGAAGACCACGTCCTCCTTCGACGGGAAGTACCGGAAGAACGACCGGCGGCCGACCCCGGCGAGGGTGACGATGTCGTCGACGGTGGTCTGCTCGTACCCCCGCTCCAGGAAGAGCTGGAAAGCCGCGGCGATGAGGGAGTCCCGCATCGCGGGCTTCGCGGAGTTCGTCGAGGCTGTTCCCATGGCCAGAACCTAACATCCGGCGGAGGGTACGCGGCACTTGGTGCCAGCTTTCACCGGCACCAAGTGCTCTCTGGACGGGCGTGTCAGCGGGCAGCCATCCGGAGGGCCCCGTCCATCCGGATCGTCTCGCCGTTCAGGTAGTCGTGCTCGGCGACCATCGTGACGAGCCTGGCGTATTCGTCCGGGCGGGCCAGGCGCTGCGGGAAGGTGACGCTCGCGCCGAGCCCGGCGCGGATCTCCTCGCTGAATCCGGCCATCATCGGGGTGTCGACGATGCCGGGGGCGATGGTGACGACCCGGATGCCGAACTGCGCGAGGTCACGGGCGGCGGTGACGGTCATACCGGCGACACCCGCCTTGGAGGCGGCGTACGCGATCTGTCCGACCTGGCCCTCGAAGGCCGCGATCGACGCGGTGTTGACGACGAGACCGCGCTGGCCGTGCTCGTCCGGCTCCTGACGGGCGATGGCCTCGGCGGCCAGCCGCATCACGTTGAACGTTCCCAGCAGGTTGACGTTCAGGACGGAACGGAACAGGTCGAGGTCGTGCGGGCCCTTGCGGCCCAGGACACGGGCGGAGGGGGCGATGCCCGCGCAGTTGACGGCGAGCCGCAGCTCCGCGCCGTCGGCCTCGATCCGGGCGAGCGCCTCGCGGACCGGCGCCTCCTCGGTGACGTCGGCGGCGAGCAGGGTGACGCCCTCGGGCAGGGGCCCGGCCGCGGCGACGGCCTTGTCCAGGTCCAGGCCGTAGACGGTGGCGCCACGGGCGGCGAGTGCGGCGGCGGTGGCGGCGCCGAGACCGGATGCGGCGCCGGTGACGAGCGCGGCGGAGCCGGCGATGTCCATGGAACTCCTCGAAACGTCAGCGGGAAATCAGCGGGAGGGAGCGGGCGTGGGCAAGGGCGGGCGTCAGCGGACGAGCTGGCGGCTGATGACCAGCCGCTGGATCTGGTTGGTGCCCTCGAAGATCTGCATGATCTTGGCCTCGCGCATGTAGCGCTCGACCGGGAAGTCGCGGGTGTAGCCGTACCCGCCGAGGACCTGGACGGCGTCCGTGGTCACCTTCATGGCCGCGTCGGTCGCCGTCAGCTTCGCCACGCTGGCCTGGCGGCTGAACGGGCGCCCGAGGTCGCGCCGGCGGGCCGCGTCGAGGTAGGTGGCGCGGGCGGAGTCGACGGCGGCGGCCATGTCGGCCAGGAGGAAGCCGAGCCCCTGGTGGTCCACGATCTTCCGGCCGAAGGTGGTGCGCTCGTTGGCGTACGCGACGGCTGCGTCGAGCGCGGCCTGAGCGAGGCCCGTGGCGCAGGCGGCGATGCCGAGGCGGCCGGAGTCGAGCGCGCTGAACGCGATCTGGAGGCCCTGGCCCTCGTCGCCGATGAGCCGGTCGGCGCCGAGCAGCGCGCCGTCCCAGTGGGCGGAGGTGGTGGGGACGGCCTGGAGGCCCATCTTGCGCTCGGGCTTGCCGAAGGAGAGGCCCTCGGTCTCGCCGGGAGCGAGGAAGCAGGAGATGCCGCGGCTGCCTGGGGCCGTACGGGCGAAGAGGGCGTAGAAGCCGGCCTTGCCGCCGTGGGTGATCCACGCCTTGGTGCCGGTGACGCGGTACGCGGCGCCGTCCGGGCCGTCGTCCACGCGCTCGGCCTTGCAGGCCAGGGCGGCCGCGTCGGAGCCCGCCTGGGGCTCGGAGAGGCTGTAGCCGCCGATGGTCTCGCCGGCGAGCATCGCGGGGAGCCAGCGCTCCTTCTGCTCCGGGGTGCCGAAGGAGTGCAGGGGGTGGCAGGCCAGGGTGTGGACGCTGGTGGCGACGGCGACGGCCGCCCAGCGCGCCGCCAGCTCCTCGAGGACCTGGAGGTACACCTCGTACGGCTGGCCTCCGCCGCCGTACTCCTCGGGGTAGGCGAGGCCGAGCAGTCCGGCCCGGCCGAGTGTGGCGAAAAGACCCTCGGGATACGTCTCCGCGGCCTCGTGCTCGTCCACCCGGGAAGAGAGCTCCTTGTCGGCGATCTCCCGGGTGAGGGCGATGAGGTCCGCTGCCTCGGGGGTGGGAAGCAGGCGGTCGACATCCATGGCGACTCCATTGACACTCAGCCACTCAGCACCGTTGTAACGGTACTGCGGGCGGTACGGCAGTACCGCTTAGCGTAGCGCAGAAGGGGTCTGCCGTAACCCCCGGAACGGGCCGACCGGCATACTGTTCGGGTGATCGACACTCCAGCCCCCGGCGCCCCCAAGCTGACGGGCCGCGGCGCGGCCCGCCGGTCCGCCCTCTTCGAGGAGCTGGTGGAACTCCTCGTCGGAGAGGGCTTCGCCCAGCTGACCCTGGACGATCTGGCGGCCCGGCTGCGCTGCTCCAAGCGCACGCTGTACGGCCTGGCGGGCAGCAAGGAGCAGCTCGTGCGGGCGGCCGTCGTCCACTTCTTCCGCCGCGCGACCACCCGGGTCGAGGCGGTCCTCGCGGCGGAGCAGGACCCGGCGGAGCGGCTGGCCGCGTACCTGCGGGCGGTCGCGGCGGAGCTGGCTCCGGTCTCCCCGCAGTTCTTCGACGACGTCGCGGCGTTCGGACCGGCCGCCGAGGTCTACGAGCGCAATACGCGCGCGGCGGCCGGGCGGGTGCAGCAGCTGATCGAGGAGGGCGTGCGGGCGGGCGTCTTCCGCGAGGTCCACGTGACGTTCGCGGCCGATGTCATCGCCTCGGTCATGGTCCGCATCCAGCAGCGGCAGGTCGCGGCGACGACGGGCCTGGCGGACGCGGAGGCGTACGGCCAGCTGGCCGAGCTGCTTCTGAACGGCCTGCGCAAGAGCTGAGAGCGCCCCTCACAGCCCCCCGAGCCGCACCGGCCCTCCGACCCCGGCGCACCGATACCGGCCTTCCGGCCCCGGTGTACGGGGCCCGGTCCAGGCCGTTCCTTGCCGAAGGCGGGCGGGCGCCTGATCGGCCTCGCTTCTTGCGGTTGGCAACCTGGTCGGAGGGTTGAGGGATCACCGTCCGAATCCCGCGCCGGCGGAGATGGGTCCATCAACCAGCGATCGGATGATCCGCAGGAAACGGGCTAGCCCCGGGCCTCCTCGGCCGCGGCGATCTCGGGCGCCGTCGCTGTGGCCCGTCGGCCCGCTTGGACCTGCTGGAGTCGCTTGATCGTGGCAGCCAGTACGTCATGGGCGTCCGTGGTATCCCCGCCCGCGTCCTCGACGCGGACCCGGGCGATGACCGTGCCGGACCGGCTGTAGCCGTAGACCGTGCCGCTCGATCCGCTGTGCGCGAGGAAGACCGATTCCTCTCCGACCGAAGTGCGCACCTTGACGGGAGCCGATTCGTCCCTGTCCGGCCACCGGTCGTACGCAGCCTTCGCGTGGGCGGCGGTGTCGAACTGACAGACGTCCAGGTCGATCCCACGCGAGAGGGTCGATCCCTGGTAGTCGTAGTCGCCGCTGCCCGCTCGCTGCCAACCCGTCGGCGCGGGAGCCTTCAGGGGAGCGCAGTCATCGGGTTCCCCGGGCATGCTCTTGTGCAGGCTGCCGGGGTAGTAGTCGGGGACCACGTCCTCGGCGTCGGGGATCGCCTGGGTGAGCTCGCCCCGGTCGAGCTGCCTGGTCAGCGGCACGTCGGTGTCGTCCTTGAAAGGCTGCGGCTCGCCCTTTCCCCTCGCGGACGGCGCCCCGGCGGGCGGCGGTGCCCCCTCCGAAGCCTTGCCCGCCGAGCACGCGGAAAGCGTCAGGCACGCCAGAAGAGATGTGATTATCGCGATGTGACTGCGTGTCATGTGATCAACATAGCCTGGACGCGGCCACCGGACGGCCGGAGCCCGGGGCCGTCGCTTCGCTCTCGCCGAGCTGCACAGGCCCAGCGAGATCCGAGAGCCGTGCCCTAGAACTCGTCGTCGGTGTGCGGCAGTCGGGGTGTGCGCAGCGCGGCGTCGAGCGTGGCCGCCGCGCCCGGCGTGTGCTCCTCGACCAGGCCCGCGGCGACCAGGTCCACGACCTTCGTACCGCCGAGGTAGCAGGCCGCCAGGTCCCGTACGCCGAAGGAGAGGTCGACCGGGTCGCCCGTCGGCTCGTACCGCGTCCCGTCCGGGCCCGACGTCAGGCGGAAGCGGCCGGAATTGACCGGAAGGCGGCTGTCGTGCACTTCCAGGACGAGATCGACGCCGGCGAGCCAGCCCCGGGCCGTGAGCGCGGCACGGACGTCGATCAGCCGCACCCACAGCGCGGGGAACTGGCCGGTCACACGGACCTGGTCGCGGTCCGCGGCGAAGAGCAGCAGCGGGTCGTCGAGCGGCCGGCCCCAGGCGCGGACGGTGCCGGTCAGGTCGATGGAGGCGAGGTACCGCCAGAGCGCGGCGGCCACGGCCGGGGTGTCGGCCTCCAGCTCGTCGACACGGACCAGGCCGGGGGTGCGGGTGTCCTCGTCCTCGCCCTTGGTGCGGTAGACGGCGTACCCGGCGACGGGGTCGCCGAGGGCGACGGTCCGGGGCGGGGAGAGCTCGTCGTCCTCCTCGTCCTCGTCGGCGAGCCACTCCCCGCTCCAGCGCTCGTCGTCCCGCCCGATCCGGCCGGCCCGGTCCGCGCGCGTGGCCTCGAAGTAGGGCCCGACGACGGCCGGCGCGTCGGCCGGGTCGATGAGCCGCAGCGGGCGCTCGTCGGGGTCGATGCGCAGGGCGAGGGGACGCCGTGAGTCGATCTCGACGGTGACGCCCTGGGTGGCGGGGCCGAAGCCGAAGCGGCCGTAGATGGCGTCCTCGGAGGCCCAGAGCGCGGCGATCGGCACGGCGCGCTCGGCGGACCGGCGGAAGAGCTCGGCGAGCAGGGCGGAGAGCACGCCACGACGCCGGTGCGTCGGGGCGACGGAGACGAACGTCAGTCCGGGGCAGGGCAGTTCGCCGCCGGGCACGGAGAGTGTGAAGCGGTGGGCGGCGACGAAGCCGACGAGGGTCTCGCCGTCGTACGCCCCGATCCGCTCGCAGGGGAGCAGCAGTTCGCGGTGGTGCTTGCGCTGCTCCTCCTCGTGACGCTCGTGGAAGACGAGGTACGCGAGATCGAGGGCGCGGTCGAGATGCACTTCGGGTACGTCACGAATGTCCATGATCCGGACCCTAACCGCCGGGTGGACTGCCTCTCAGGCGACGGAACCTATCCGGCCATCGGGTGCGCGCGGTCCGTCGTGGTGGATCGGGGTGTGCGCGCCGGTGAGGGAGACGCCGGTGCCGCCGCGGCGGTTGGCGACGATCTCGGCGGCGATGGAGACGGCCGTCTCCTCCGGGGTACGGGCGCCGAGGTCGAGCCCTATCGGGGAGCGCAGGCGGGCGAGTTCGATCTCGGTGACACCGACCTCGCGCAGTCGCTCGTTGCGGTCCTCGTGGGTACGGCGGGAGCCCATCGCGCCGACGTAGGCGACGGGCAGCTTCAGGGCCGCTTCGAGGAGCGGGACGTCGAACTTGGCGTCGTGGGTGAGGACGCAGAGGACGGTCCGCCCGTCGACCTCGGTCGACTCCAGGTAGCGGTGCGGCCAGTCGACGACGATCTCGTCGGCCTCGGGGAAGCGAGCCGGCGTCGCGAAGACGGGCCGGGCGTCGCACACGGTGACGTGGTAGCCGAGGAACTTCCCGACCCTGACCAGGGCGGAGGCGAAGTCGATGGCACCGAAGACGATCATGCGTGGGGCGGGGACGGAGGACTCGACGAGGAGGGTGAGCGGCTGTCCGCAGCGGCTGCCGTCCTCGCCGATCTCGACGGTGCCGGTGCGGCCCGCGTCCAGCATGGCCACGGCCTCGCCGGCCGCGGTGCGGTCCAGCTCGGGGTGGCCGCCGAGGCCGCCCTCGTACGATCCGCCGGGACGGACCAGGAGCGCCCGGCCCATCAGGTCGGAGGGTCCGGAGACGATCCTGGCGAGGGCTGCCGCCTCCCCCGAGACGGCGGCGGCCAGGGCGGCGGGGAAGACCCCGCCGCGTACCGGGGTGACGAGGATGTCGATGATCCCGCCGCAGGTCAGGCCCACGGCGAAGGCGTCCTCGTCGCTGTAGCCGAAGCGCTCGACGACGGTTTCGCCGTCTTCGAGTGCCTGTCGGCACAGGTCGTAGACCGCGCCCTCCACACATCCGCCGGAGACCGAGCCGATCGCCGTGCCGTCGCTGTCGACGGCGAGCGCGGCGCCCGGCTGCCGGGGCGCGCTCCCGCCGACCGCCACGACGGTGGCGACGGCGAACGTGCGTCCCTGCTCGACCCACCGGTGCAGCTCTTCGGCGATGTCCAGCATCTCGAACTCCTCGATACGTGTGTGGAGGGCGACGTTACGGGCGTCAGCTGACGCCCAGCCAGCTCTCGATCGGATGGATGGCGAAGAACACGATGAAGATCGCGGTCAGGCCCCACATGAAGGCGCCGACTTCGCGCGCCCTGCCCTGCGCCGTCTTGATGACGGCGTAGGAGATGACACCGGCCGCGACACCCGTGGTGATGGTGTACGTGAACGGCATCAGCACCACGGTGAGGAACACCGGGATCGCGACGGAGCGGTCGCTCCAGTCGACGTGCTTGGCGTTCTGCATCATCATCGCGCCGATGACGACCAGGGCGGCGGAGGCGACCTCGGCCGGCACGATCGCGGTGATCGGGGTGAAGAAGAGACAGGCGGCGAAGAACGCGCCCGTGACGACGGAGGACAGACCCGTACGGGCGCCCTCGCCGACACCGGTCGCCGACTCGACGAACACGGTCTGGCCGGAGCCGCCGACGCCGCCGCCGATGACACCGCCGGCACCGTCGATGAACAGGGCCTTGGAGAGGCCCGGCATCCGGCCCTGGGAGTCGGCGAGCTTGGCCTCGGAGCCGACACCGATGATCGTGGCCATGGCGTCGAAGAAGCCGGCGAGCACCAGGGTGAAGATGATCATGGTGATCGTGATGTAGCCGACGTCGCCCCAGCCGCTGAAGGACACCTCACCGATGAGCGAGAAGTCCGGCGTGGAGACGGCGCTGCCGCTGAGCTCCGGCGGGCCGGAGAACCAGGCCTTGGCCGGCAGGTCGCCGACGGCGTTGACGATCGCGGCGATGACCGTGCCCGCCACGATGCCGATCAGGATGGCGCCGGGCACGTTGCGGGCCTGGAGCGCGAAGATCAGCAGCAGGGTGAAGGCGAAGATCAGGACCGGCCAGCCGGCCAGCTCACCGGCCGGGCCGAGGACGACCGGGCCACCGCCGGGCGAGGGGTTCTCGTGGACGAAGCCGGCCTTGACGAAGCCGATCAGCGCGATGAAGAGGCCGATACCGATGGTGATCGCGTGCTTGATCGCCAGCGGGATCGCGTTCATGATCATCTCGCGGAGGCCGGTGACCACCAGGAGGCAGATCACCGCACCGTAGGCCACACACATGGCCATCGCCTGCGGCCAGGTCATGACGGAGATGACCTGCGAGGAGAGGACACCGGAGACACTGAGCCCCGCCGCGAGGGCGAGCGGGACCTTGCCCCAGAAGCCCATCAGCAGGGTCGTCGCCGCGGCGGCCAGAGCGGTCGCCGTGATGAGGGCGGGCTGACTGAGGACGTTGCCGTCCACATCCTTGCCGCCGAGGATCAAGGGGTTGAGCAGGAGAATGTACGCCATCGCCATGAAGGTGGTGACGCCGCCGCGGATCTCCGTCGCGACGGTGGATCCTCTCTCCGAGATGTGAAAGTACCGGTCGAGCCAAGAGCGGCCGGCGGGGACGTTCGAGCCGGAGCCCGCGTCCTCCGAGGCGGTCTTGGGCTCCACTGACGACTGGGTCATGGGGCCTACTCCCAAGGTTCAAAGGGGCACCCGCATAAGACTTTCCGAAGGTCAGACAAGCTGCGGGATTTGGGATGCTGCGTGGGCTGCACGACCCGGGGGACGGCCCGAGACGAACTGTGTGAATCAGGTCAATCTGGTGCTGCTCGGTACTGCTGGTGGTGCTGGTGGTGCTGGTGGTGCTGGTGGTGCTCGGTACTGCTGGTGGTATCGGTGAGCGGTGATACCGGGGGCTGCTCCGGGCGGTGCGGGCGGGGAAGTGTGACGTTCCTGGGAGGCACACACCGCCCGGAGAGTTCTAGAGGGTGCCGGTGAGCGCCTCGGGGCGGACCGGCGTCTTGTTGAGCTCCAGGCCCGTCGCCGCCCGGATCGCCGCGAGGACGGCCGGGGTGGACGAGAGGGTCGGGGCCTCACCGATGCCGCGCACTCCGTACGGGGCGTTCGGGTCCGCCAGCTCGAGGTAGTCGACCGGGATGGTCGGCGTGTCGAGGATGGTGGGGATGAGGTAGTCCGTGAAGGAGGGGTTGCGCACCTTCGCGGTCTTCGGGTCGACGATGATCTCCTCCATCACCGCGACGCCCAGGCCCTGGGTGGTACCACCCTGGATCTGACCGACGACGGAGAGCGGGTTGACCGCCTTGCCGACGTCCTGGGCGCAGGCCAGTTCGATGACCTTGACCAGGCCGAGCTCGGTGTCGACCTCCACCACCGCGCGGTGCGCGGCGAAGGCGTACTGGACGTGGCCGTCGCCCTGGCCGGTGACGAGGTCGAAGGCCTGGGTGGGACGGTGTCGCCACTCCTCCTCGATCTCCACGGCCTGGTCCTCGAGGACGTCCGCGATGGAGGCGAGGGCCTCGCCGCCGTCGGTGACGACCTTGCCACCCTCCAGGAGGAGTTCGGCGTTGGCCCACGCGGGGTGGTACGAGCCGAACTTGCGCCGGCCGATCTCCAGGACCTTCTCGCGGACGAGCTCGCAGGAGTTCTTGATGGCGCCACCGGTCATGTACGTCTGGCGGCCCGCGGAGGTCGAACCGGCCGAGCCCACCTGGGTGTCGGCGGGGTGGATCGTGACCTGCTGGACACCGAGCTCGGTACGGGCGATCTGCGCGTGGATCGTGACACCGCCTTGGCCGACCTCCGCCATCGCGGTGTGGACCGTGGCGACGGCCTCGCCGTTGATGACCTCCATGCGGATCTTGGCGGTCGAGTAGTCGTCGAAGCCCTCGGAGAAGCCGACGTTCTTGATGCCGACGGCGTAGCCGACGCCCCGCACCACGCCCTCGCCGTGCGAGGTGTTGGAGAGGCCGCCCGGCAGCGCGCGGACGTCCGCGCCCTCGCCGGCGGTCTCCCACTGGCGCTCCGGCGGCATCGGGCGGGCCTTGACCCGGCGAAGCAGCTCGGCGACGGGGGCGGGCGAGTCCACGACCTGGCCGGTCGGCATGATCGTGCCCTGCTCCATGGCGTTGAGCTGGCGCAGCTCGACCGGGTCCATGCCCAGCTTCGCCGCGAGCTTGTCCATCTGGGCCTCGTAGGCGAAGCAGGCCTGGACCGCGCCGAAGCCGCGCATGGCGCCGCAGGGCGGGTTGTTGGTGTAGAGGCCGATCGCCTCGATCTCCACGTCCTCGATGACATACGGGCCGACCGAGAGGGAGGAGGCGTTGCCGACGACCGAGGCCGTGGACGAGGCGTACGCCCCGCCGTCGAGCACGATCTTGCACTTCATGTGCGTGAGCTTGCCGTCCTTGGTGGCACCGTGCTCGTACCAGAGCTTCGCCGGGTGCCGGTGGACGTGCCCGAAGAAGGACTCGTACCGGTTGTAGACCATCTTGACCGGCTTGCCGGTGCGCAGCGCGAGCACGGAGGCGAGGATCTGCATCGAGATGTCCTCGCGGCCGCCGAACGCGCCGCCGACGCCGGCCATCGTCATGCGGACCTTCTCCTCGGGCAGGCCGAGGCAGGGAGCGATCTGCTTGAGGTCCGAGTGCAGCCACTGGGTGGCCACGTACAGGTCGACGCCGCCGTCCTCGGCCGGCACGGCGAGGCCGGACTCGGGGCCGAGGAAGGCCTGGTCCTGCATGCCGAAGGTGTACTCGCCCGTGACGATGACGTCGGCCCGCTTGGCGGCCTCGTCGGCGTTGCCGCGGATGATCGGCTGGCGGTGCACGATGTTGGGGTGCGGGACATGACCGGAGTGGTGGTCGTCGCGGTTCTCGTGGACCAGGATCGCGTCCGGGGCGAGGGCCGAGGCCTCGTCCGTGATGACCGGGAGCTCCCGGTACTCGATCTTGATCTTCGCGGCGGCGCGGCGGGCGGTCTCCGGGTGGTCGGCGGCCACGAGGGCGACCGGCTCACCGTGGTGACGGACCTTGCCGTAGGCGAGGACCGGGGTGTCCTGGAACTCCATGCCGTAGTTCTTCGCGGCCGGCAGGTCCTCGTGCGTCAGGACGGCGTAGACGCCGTCCATCGTGAGGGCCTCGGAGGTGTCGATGGACAGGATCTCGGCGTGCGCGACCGTGGAGCGCAGGATCTGGCCCCACAGCATGTCCTCGTGCCACATGTCCGAGGAGTACGCGAACTCACCGGTGACCTTGAGGGTGCCGTCCGGGCGGAGAGTGGACTCCCCGATGCCGCCCTTGACGTGGTTCTGCGTGACTTCGGTGGGCGTGCCCACCGGAACCGTGCGTGTGTTCTGAGCCATCGTCAGACCGCCTCTCCCTGACGCTCCTGGCGAGCGGCCGCGAGGCGGACCGCGTCGAGGATCTTCTCGTAACCCGTGCAGCGGCAGAGGTTGCCGGAGAGCGCCTCGCGGATGTCCGCGTCCGTCGGGGACGGGTTGCGCTCCAGCATCTCGTCGGCCGCGACCAGCAGACCGGGGGTGCAGAAACCGCACTGCACGGCACCGGCGTCGATGAACGCCTGCTGGATCGGAGACAGTTCGACGCCCTCGCCGGTCTGCGAGTCGCCCGGCTTGGCCTGCCACCGCTTGGCGGCGTCCAGGCTGGTGCCGCAGCCGCCGGTGCCACAGGCGCCGCCCGGGTGGGCGTCCTCGCGGTGCTGGGCGTAGTCCGCCAGACCCTCGACCGTGACGACCTCGCGGCCCTCGGCCTGGCCGGCCGCGACCAGACAGGAACAGACCGGCACGCCGTCGAGACGGACGGTGCAGGAGCCGCACTCGCCCTGCTCGCACGCGTTCTTGGAGCCGGGCAGGCCCATCCGCTCACGCAGAACGTAGAGGAGGGACTCGCCTTCCCAGACGTCGTCGGCTTCCTGCGGACGACCGTTGACCGTGAAATTGACGCGCATGGTTATGCAGCTCCCTCAAGCGTGCGGCCGGTGCCGCGGTACTGCTCCCAGGTCCAGCCCAGCTGGCGGCGGGCCATGATGCCCACGGCGTGGCGGCGGTACTTGGCGGTGCCACGGACGTCGTCGATCGGGTTGGCGGCGCCCGAGCAGAGCTCCGCGAACTGCTTGGCGATCGACGGGGTGATGATCTTTCCGCTCTCCCAGAAGCCGCCCTCCTCCAGAGCCGCGTTCAGGAAGGCCTCGGCCTCCTTGGCGCGGATCGGGGTGGGCGCGGCCGAACCGATGCCGGTGCGGACCGTGCGGGTCTCCGGGTGGAGCGCCAGGCCGAAGGCGCAGACCGCGATGACCATCGCGTTGCGCGTACCGACCTTGGAGTACTGCTGGGGGCCGTCCGCCTTCTTGACGTGGACGGTCTTGATGAGCTCGTCGGGTTGCAGCGCGTTGCGCTTCACGCCCGTGTAGAACTCGTCGATCGGGATGAACCGGTTGCCACGCACCGACTCGACCTCGACCTCGGCACCCGCGGCGAGCAGCGCGGGGTGCGCGTCACCGGCGGGGGACGCGGTGCCCAGGTTGCCGCCGACGCCGCCGCGGTTGCGGATCTGCGGGGAGGCCACGGTGTGCGAGGCGAGCGCGAGGCCCGGCAGCTCGGCCCGCAGGTTCTCCATGATCTGGGTGTACGGAACGGAAGCGCCGAGGCGGACGTTCTCCTCGCCGACCTCCCACTCGCGCAGCAGCTCGATTCGGTTCAGGTCCAGGAGGCACTCGGGACGCCGGTGGTCGAAGTTGATCTCGACCATGATGTCGGTACCACCCGCGATGGGCACGGCCGTGGGGTGCTCGGCCTTGGCGGCGAGCGCCTCCTCCCAGCTGGCGGGGCGAAGGAAGTCCATGGTGGCTCTCTTCTAGTGCTTCTAGTGATCGGGGGTCGGTCGGTCTGACGGGCCCGGGGGGACGGCCGGCCCTCGACTTCGAATTCATGTTCACGTGCTGTTAACGCGATGTGTGGCCTAGTACACAAGGCCTGCCCGCCGGGGTGCAGTCACCGAAAACATGAAGGAGTTGGCTGGTGACCTTGTTCGTCTTGTAGATTCGAACGAACGGCGGTACTCGGCAACCTCGCCGTTTCCCCCTGGAAACAGTGGCACCGGGCCACCGACGACAACGCGACAGTCTTGGTGACCGTCGGACGTGCCGTCGGCCCCGGGGGGCGCGACGGGCGAGTACCCCCGAAAGTGACAGACGAGTGACGGACGAGAAGGAACGGCGGCAACGAGATGCGGCTGCGCGCACTGCTGGAAACCGACGCGCTGGGGCTGCGCCTGCTCGGTGGTGAGGACGAGCTGGACCGCACCGTCCGCGGCGTGATGACGACGGACCTCAAGGACCCCAGCCGGTATCTGTCCGGCGGCGAGCTGGTCCTCACCGGCCTCGCCTGGCTCCGGGACCCCGAGGACGCCGAGCCGTTCGTCCGGATCCTGGCCTCCGCCGGGGTGGCCGCGCTCGCGGCCGGCGAGGCGGAGCTCGGGGACATCCCCGACGATCTCGTACAGGCGTGTTCTCGCCATCGGCTGCCGTTGTTCGCAGTCAACGAGACCGTTGCGTTCGCGACGATCACCGAACATGTTGTTCGACAGGTGTCCGGCGAACGGGCGGGCGACCTGGCGGCGGTCGTCGACCGCCACCGGCGGCTGATGACCTCCGGACCGGCGGGCGGCGGGCCCGAGGTCGTTCTGGACCTCCTGGGCTCCGACCTGGACCTCCGGGCCTGGGTCCTCTCCCCCACCGGCCGCCAGATCGCCGGCGCGGGCGAGCCCCTGGAGGCCTCGCTCGCCGCGACCCTGGCCGGCGAGCACCTGGCGGCGACGAGGACCGGACGGCGCGGTCCGCACCGGCTCAGCGCCGCCGGAACCACGTACTCCCTCTTCCCTATCCGCAACACCGGGCGCGGCGCGGCCCCCGCCGTGCGTGACGTACGGGAGACCGTGCTGTCCGACTGGCTGCTGGCCGTCGAGGCCGACGCGGGCGACTGGCCGGCGGCCCGGCTCGACCTGCTCCAGGGCGTCACGCAGCTGATCGCCGTGGAGCGTGACCGGCGGGACGCGGCCCGTACGGTACGGCGCCGGCTCGCGCAGGAGGTCCTGGAACTGGTCCAGACGGGCGCCGCCCCGGCCGAGATCGCCGCGCGTCTGCGGGTCGCCGCCCCGGTGCTGCTGCCGGGCCTCGGGACCGCCCCGCACTGGCAGGTCGTCGTCGCGCGCGTCGAATGGGAGCCGGAGGGCGGGCAGAGCCCGGTGGAGACCGGTCCGGTCGCCCAGGCGCTCCTCGAGGAGATCCTCGTCGACCCGGCGACCGTGGGCCCCGAGTCCACCGACCGGATCGCGGTCGCGCACCACGGGGACGAGGCCATCGCCCTGGTGCCGCTGCCCACGGGCCCGCTCCCCGACAGCGAGGACGAGGGCACCACCGGCATCGGGCTGCACGCCGACGCGCTGCTGGCGGCCGTACGGGACCCCCTGTCGTCCGGTCTCGCCGACGACGGCCGGCTCACGCTCGGCGTCAGCGCCGCCGTCCACTCGGCGGAGGGCCTGCGCGGCGCCCTGGAGGAGGCCCGGCACGCCCGTCGTGTCGCCGCCGCCCGCCCGGGCCGCGTCTGCGCCGCGGGCCACCACGAGCTCGCCTCGCACGTGCTGCTGCTGCCGTTCGTCCCGGACGACGTCCGCCGCGCCTTCACGGCCCGGCTGCTCGACCCGCTGCGCGACTACGACCGCCGCCACCGCGCCGAGCTCATCCCCACGCTGGAGGCCTTCCTCGACTGCGACGGCTCCTGGACCCGCTGCGCGACCCGGCTTCACCTGCATGTGAACACCCTGCGCTACCGGGTGGGGCGGATCGAGCAACTGACGGGCCGCGACCTGTCGCGTCTGGAGGACAAGCTCGACTTCTTCCTGGCACTGCGCATGAGCTGACCCTCCGGGGCCGAGGGACGCCGTCTGCCCGGAGCCGGGGCGGGCACGCGGGGCCTGGCACGTCGGGGCCGGGCCGGTGCGCGGGGCCGGGCGCCTGGGCCACGCGGGTCACCCGCGTGGCCCAGGCGCCCGCGAATCCCGGGCCGTCACCCGAAGGGATCATGGCGGGATTCATCTCTTCGGGGGAATGCGGGCCCGAGCGGTACGGAAGGTGCCGAGGCCCTGACGGAGCGGCGGCCCACGCGCCGTGGCGCCCCCCAGAGGCAGGCCACAGGCGGAGCGGATCGGCCATCGGGCCATGCCGAACGCACGCGTCCGCATAGCGGTCAAGGTCCAGCACTTGTGAAAAGTTTCACCTGACCCCTTGGCCAGCGCCACGCGTTCGTGCTGAGATGCGGGCCTGACTCAACAGCTCAATGGCGCGCTCGGGGAGGGCAATGTGGCGGACACCGCCATGTCTGGTTCCGAAACAACGGGTGGCGACGATCCGTCCCTTGGCTACGGCGGGGCGACCCCGATGGAGACGGCCATATGGCGTCTCCGCTCGCGCGGCTGCTGGACGGACGCCGCTGCCCTGCTCACGCCCCGCGCGGCGGAACCGGCGGCGGCACTGGAACGGGCGGCCCTGCTGATCGAACGGTGTCTGTACACCGAACAGGGGTGGGCGGACGCCGAGGAGGCGCTCCGGGCGGCCGAGGCCGTGGCCCAGACGGACGAGGAGCGAGGTGCGGCCGCGTGTGAACGCGGCTATCTCGCCTACGCGTCGACGCTGCTCGGCGTCCGCGACCGGGCCGACGAGGCGACCGCGGCGCTCGGGCGGGCGGCAGCGCTGATCAGCCCCGAGGGCGAGGGGCGCCCGCTGCTCGACTACCGGCGCGGGCTGATGGCACAGAACCTCGGCGACTCACCCCAGGCCGCCCGCGCCGCCTACCGTCGCGCCCACGCGGGCGCGACGGCCCAGGGGGACGAACTGCTGCTCTCCTCCACCTGGCGCCACCTCGCCGGACTCGCTTTACGGGAAGGCGAGTTGGCGGAGGCACGGCACGGCTTCGCGGAGTCCCTCCGCATCCGTGAGGAGCTCGGCTACCTGGTCGGTACGGCCCCGGCCCTGACGGCCCTCGCCGACACGGAGACGGAGCCCGAGGCGGGCCGCCTCCGAGCCGAGGCGGGCCGCCTGTTCCGCCTCCTGGGCGGCGTACCGACCTGGCTCGCGGCCCAACTGACTCCTCGGCCCGCGATCTGACGGAGCGTCCAGAGACTGGGGGTGGGCGGAGAGTGATCCGCCCACCCTTTGCCGAGCCCCCGGAAGACGCGGCGCACCGTCACGAGCGCCGACGTACATGACGTACCGTCACCTCGCCCGGCCTGTCCCCCGATGCAGGCAGAGCAGGCCCTCCTCCATCCCCACCACCAGCGCCCCGTCGGGCGTCAGGGCCACCGCGCGGACCGGCGGTCCGGGACGGAAGGTACGGCGGGTCCGGCTGTCGAGGTCGTGGAGTTCGACGAGTCCGTCCGCCCAGGCGATCGCGAGCGACGGACCCTCGGCAGTCTCGGCGGCGTGCAACGACACGACCGCGGCCCGGCGTTCGGCGATCGGGGCCGGGTCCGGGTCCCGGCCCGGGATCCAGCGGCGGACCGTGCCGTCGAGGCCGCCGCTGCAGAGGAACGGGGTGGCCGTCTCGACCGCCGTGACGGCCGTGACGCGGCCGCTGTGCAGCGCGGCCTGGTGAATGCCCGTCAGGCCGAAGGCGTGGACGGAGCCGAGCCGGTCCCCGACCACCACCGAGCCGCTGATCGCCGCGAGCGCGCTGCCCGGGTGCCGGGTGAGGGTCGCCGCGACGGCCGTCGTGAGCCGCTCCAGATAGGGCGGCCGGGGCTCGGGCCCGGGGACAGGTTGCAGCCGACCCCGCTCGTCCAGGAGCAGCACCGTGCCGTCCGGCGCGGGCGCCAGCGCCTTGACCCGGCCGCCCGAGGGGGTCCGCAGGGGCTCGCCCGCGGGGGTCGCGTCGGCCGCGTCGAGCACCCGCACCTCGTCCGTCGTACCCGCGACGAGGAGGCGGTCGCCGATCGCGCCCAGGGCCGTGACCGGGCCCGGCCAGGGCGGGGTCAGGTCGCCCCGTACCCGGGTCCACCGCACCCGCCAGGGCGCGTCGGCGGCGAGGGTGCGCAGCGCGGGACGGAGCCGAGGGTCCGCGCCGTCGCCGAGGGCACCGAGCAGGACGACGGCCCGGTCCGCCGGGTTCTGGTCGCGGCAGAGGGACTGGCCCGCCCGCAGCCAGGCGGTCCGCAGACCGCCGCGGTCGTCGCCGGGGCCGGTGGCGTACACGGTGGTGACGCGCAGCGGGTCGACCGTGCACACGGCGACCGGGTCGGCCAGATCGACCGCGTGGCGCGCCTCGTACGGCTCGGAGGGGACCCCGTGCGCCGACTCCCCCCGCTCGGCGCCCTCCTGGGCCTCCTCGGCCGTCTCGGCGTCCCCGTCGAGGTCCACGACCGTGACGCGGCGGTCGGCGAGGAGGGCGTACGACGGCGTTCCCGTACAGGTCTCCACGACGAGCCGGACACGGCCCGACGCGGCGAGCTCCCCCACGAGTTCGGCGATCGCCTCCGGCTCGGCGGCGGCATGGAGGTCCGGCAGGACGAGGGCCACGCGCCGCGCCTCGGTGGTGGCGACGGCCTGGACGAGTTCGCCGGGCGTCCTGGCCACCACACCGAGCCGGTTGGCGATCGTCCAGGCGGCGCCGAGCGCGCACTGGCCGGTGAGCGGGATCAGCTCGCGCGCCGCACGCCGGCGGCGCGCCCCGGGGCGGGTGCCGTGCGCGGCGAGCCAGGAGAGCAGGGCGGACTTGCCCCGGCGGGGGCCGCCGACGACCAGGCAGAGGCGCGGGGCCTCCGGGTCGGTGAGCCAGCCGAGCAGGGCCGCCGCCTCGGCCTCCGTACCGGCGGGGCGGTCTCCGCGGACGGATCCGGTCACGGGCACCTTCCCCGTGCCGAAGACGGAGTCGCGGACGGCATGGGACACCTCACGGACGGCGCGGTACGGGCGGGACGACGGCAACAGCCAACGGCGGCACGGGCCAAGGGCACCGGCCGACGGCACTGACCTTAGTCGTCACTCCGCCGATCCGGTGAAATGCTCTCTGACAAGTGACTGCACGACGGTGACATCCTGGGCGATCAGGGCGTCGAGGAGGGCGGTGTGTTCCGCCGCGTCCGCCACGAGGTCGCCGTGCCGGGTCACCGGGCCGCTCACCAGGGGCCACTGGGAGCGGCGGTGCAGGTCGTCGGCGACGGTGAGGAGCTGTTCGTTCCCGGCGAGGGAGAGGACGGCGCGGTGGAAGGCGCGGTCGGCCTCGGCGTAGTGGGCGCGGTCGCCGCGGGCGGCGGCGGCCCCGGTCGCCTCGGCGAGCGGCCGGAGCTCGGCCCAGCGGGCGGCCGGGACCGTGCGGGCGAGGCGGAGCATGATCGGGATCTCGATGAGCGCGCGGACCTCGGCGAGCTCGGCGAGCTCGCGGGGGGTGCGTTCGACGACCCGGAATCCGCGGTTCGGCACGACCTCGACGGCGCCCTCGATCGCGAGCTGCTGCATGGCCTCGCGCACGGGGGTCGCGGAGACGCCGAAGCGCTCGGCGAGGACGGGGGCGGAGTACACCTCGCCCGGGACCAGCTCGCCGCCGACGAGGGCGGTGCGCAGGGCCTGGAGGATCTGGCCCCGTACGGAGTGGCGCTGCACGGTACGGGGGGCGGCAAGGCCCGGCACGGCCCGCTCGCCGTGAGTCGGCTCCCCGTGGGTGAGCTCCCTCCGGGTGAACTCTCCGTGGGTGTGTTCGCCACGCGCCTGCTCGCCGCGCGCCTGTTCCGGGACCCGTGCCGCGCCGTCGTGCGGCGGGAGCGGACGGTCGGCCGCCCGCTCGCGCGCTCTGCCCTGCTCCACCCGGGTCCTCCTGCGGGGTCGTGCCGGGCCTGGCATGCGATACCGAGGCCCCGTGTGCACCATAGGCGGACAGGGCTGCAGTTCAAACATCGATGGCATCGGGTAAGGTAAGGCTAACCTGCTAACGATCGCGATTCGGTGGTCCCCGTATGGCCCTCCCCGCCCTGCTCCCCGCCCCGTTCACCTCCCCCGTCGCGGCCTCTTACGCCCGCCTCGGCGAGGTGTTCCCCGGCCTGCGGATAGAGGAGCTGGACAGTGGCGAGCAGTCGCCACGCGGGGCCGGCTGGGTCGGCGCGGACGAGCTCGCGGCCGGCGGTGCCGTGCTCGACGCCTTCCTCGCCTGGGACAACGCCCAGGTGCTGCGCGACTACGGACAGCAGGCCCGCCCCGACGTGGTCGCGGGCTTCGGACTGCACCGGTACGCCTGGCCCGCCTGCCTCCTGGTCACCGTCCCCTGGTTCCTGCACCGCAGGGTCCCGCGGCTGCCCGTACGGAACGTGGCCTTCCAGCGGGCCCTCGGACGGATGACCGTCCGGATCGAGGAGTTCGCCTGCCTGCCCGACGACCCCGCAGCCGCCCTGCCCGGCGCCCGGGTCGTCCCGGACGAGGAGGCGCTGCGCGCCGAGGTCAGGGACTCCCTCGCCGAGCACTTCGAGTCCATCCTGGCCGGTTTCGGGCCGCGGATGCGGCGCGGCAGGCGGGCGCTGTGGGGCATGGCGACGGACGAGATCGTCGAGGGACTCTGGTACGTCGGGGCGCTGTTCGGCGAGGAGCCGCGGGCCATGGCCGAGCTGGAGCTGCTGCTGCCCGGCACCGCCAAGCCGTACGCGGGATCCGCGGGCTTCCGCGAGCTCGCCGGCGCCGAGGCACCCGACGGGACACCCCGCACCACCCGGGACCGCGCGGCGTGCTGCTTCTTCTACACACTGCGCCCCGAGGACACCTGTCTGACGTGTCCGCGTACGTGTGACGCCGAGAGGGTCCGCAGGCTCACCGAGGCCGCCTGACCGTCGGACGGATTACGCCACTCGTACGGGTGGCGTGAATCGAACACAACTCCCTTGCTCCGTGCGGTCGTTCGAGCAGATCGCACCTATTCGTATGCCGTTCGGCCCCAATGGCGTGCTCTTGCCGCGAAACCCCTTGAGCGGCCTCCGGGGTCGGCCAGTATGGGCGGCCGAAACGCCCTACTGCGATGCAAGGGACACCGCATGAGACTGACCGACATATCGCTGGACTGGCTGCTTCCGGGTGGCGTCATGGTGGCCGGAGTCCTGACGGCGGTGGCGGTGCTCGCGCGCGGCAAGCGCGCCGGTGACCAGGCCGCGGCGGACGACTCCTGGGAGCGCAGTGAGGAACGCCGCCGACGCAAGGAAGCGATCTACGGAACCGCCTCCTACGTCCTGCTCTTCTGCTGCGCGGCCGTGGCCGCCGCGCTCTCCTTCCACGGCCTGGTCGGCTTCGGCCGGCAGAACCTGAACCTCACCGGGGGCTGGGAGTACCTCGTCCCGTTCGGCCTCGACGGCGCGGCGATGTTCTGCTCGGTGCTCGCGGTGCGCGAGGCCAGCCACGGTGACGCGGCCCTCGGCTCGCGGCTCCTGGTGTGGACGTTCGCGGGCGCGGCCGCCTGGTTCAACTGGGTCCACGCCCCCCGGGGTCTGGACCACGCGGGCGCCCCGCAGTTCTTCGCGGGCATGTCCCTCTCGGCAGCGGTCCTCTTCGACCGGGCCCTCAAGCAGACCCGCCGGGCGGCACTGCGCGAGCAGGGCCTGGTCCCCCGTCCGTTGCCGCAGATCCGGATCGTACGGTGGCTGAGGGCGCCCAGGGAGACCTTCGCCGCCTGGTCGCTGATGCTCCTGGAGGGTGTACGGACCCTGGACGAGGCGGTCGACGAGGTCCGTGAGGACCGGCGCGAGAAGGAGCAGAACCGGATGCGCAGGCGCGAGCGGGAGAAGCTCGACCGGGCCAGGATCAAGGCGATCAACCGCCAGCACCGCGCCTTCGGCCTGGGCCGCGGCGGGCGCCAGGTCGAGGTGCCGGCCCTGAACTCCGGCGCGGGCTCCGCGACTCCGTCCGTGGGGACGGCCGTCGCGGAGCCTGCCATAGCGGACCCCGGACAGCTGCCGCTTCGACACCGGCCCTCCCTCCAGGCCGTGAAGGGTACTGAGCCACGGACGGTGGACCTCACCGCCGAGGACGACACCCAGACACTGCCCCGGCTCGACTCGCTGGAGCGCAAACTGAAGGACCTGGAGCAGCAGTTCGGCTGAGACGCCGACGCGAACGGCGGGGCGGCGTGAGAGCACTCACGCCGCCCCGCCGTTCAGCTCGAACCACACGACCTTGCCCACGCCGTGGGCCTCCACGCCCCAGGAGTCGGCCAGCTCCTGGACCAGGACCAGACCCCTGCCGTTCGTACCGTCGTCGGCGATCGGTACGCGCGGCTCGGGGATCCCGGAGACGAAGTCACGCACCTCGACCCGGAGGCTGTCCGGGACGACGGTCGCGGTGACCACGGCGCCGTGATCGGTGTGGATCAGCGCGTTGGTGACGAGTTCGCTGATGAGCAGCTCCGCGACGTCGGAGGCGCCCGGTCCGCCCCAGGTCCGCAGCATCTTGCGCAACGCATGGCGCACCTCCGGCACAGCGGTGAGATCCTCGCATCCCACCTTTCTCAGCAGTTGAGTCGGCTGTCGCGCCTCCCCGGCCATAACCCCCACCCACATGTCGGTACACATCTCCTCGAACAGGCTCACGGAGATGCATGCCCCACCGACCGGCCCGCATTCATCGAGGGCAGCTGTCGCGGAAGTCGCCGGTGCCGGATCCCGCCGTGGGCGGCGTCGTTGCCGTTGACGCCGTCCCGGGGTGTCGGGGTTGCCGTTGCCCGCGTCGCCGTAGCGAGGTCCGCCGGCTAGGGCCGGGGAACGTTCCGCAAGTTCGAGCGGGCCATCTGGAGCATGCGGCCGACGCCGCCGTCGAGGACGATCTTGCTTGCCGAGAGGGCGAAGCCGGAGACCATCTCGCGGCTGATCTTCGGGGGAATCGAGAGCGCGTTGGGGTCGGTCACGATGTCGACGAGCGCCGGGCCCTTGTGCTTGAAGGCGTCCTTCAGGGCGCCCGCGAGGTGCTTGGGCTTCTCCACGCGGATGCCGTAGGCGCGCGCCGCTCGGGCGACGGCGGCGAAGTCGGGGTTGTGGTTCGTCGTTCCGTACGAAGGGAGGCCGGCGACCAGCATCTCCAGCTCGACCATGGAGAGCGAGGAGTTGTTGAACAGGACGATCTTCACGGGGAGGTCGTACTGGACGAGGGTGAGGAAGTCACCCATCAGCATCGAGAATCCGCCGTCGCCGGACATCGAGATCACCTGACGGCCCCGGTCCGTGAACTGCGCGCCGATGGCCTGCGGCAGGGCGTTCGCCATCGAGCCGTGCGAGAAGGAGCCGATGATGCGACGCCGCCCGTTGGGCGAGACGTAGCGCGCGGCCCAGACGTTGCACATGCCCGTGTCGACGGTGAACACCGCGTCGTCGTCGGCCAGTTCGTCCAGCACCGAGGCGACGTACTCGGGATGGATCGGGACGTGCTTCTCGACCTTGCGGGTGTACGCCTTGACGACGCCTTCGAGCGCCTCGGCGTGCTTCCTCAGCATCCTGTCGAGGAAGCGGCGGTCCGTCTTCGCCCGGACGCGCGGGATGAGGCAGCTCAGCGTCTCCCGGACGTCGCCCCAGACCGCCAGGTCGAGCTTGGAACGGCGGCCGAGGCGCTCGGGCCGGACGTCCACCTGGACGATCCTGACGTCGTCCGGCAGGAAGGCGTTGTAGGGGAAGTCCGTGCCGAGCATGATCAGCAGATCGCACTCGTGGGTGGCCTCGTAGGCCGCTCCGTAGCCGAGCAGCCCGCTCATCCCGACGTCGAACGGGTTGTCGTACTGGATCCACTCCTTGCCGCGCAGCGCGTGCCCGACGGGCGCCTTCACCAGCTCGGCGAACTGCATCACCTCCGCGTGCGCCCCGGCTGTACCGCTGCCGCAGAACAGCGTCACCCGTTCGGCCTCGTCGATCATCCGCGCCAAGGCCGTGATCTCGGCGTCACTCGGACGAACGGTGGGCCGGGAGGTGACGAGCGCGGTCTCCCAGGCCTTGTCCGGGGCCGGTTCGGAGGCGATGTCGCCCGGCAGCGAGACGACGCTGACCCCGCTCTGCCCGATGGCGTGCTGAATGGCCGTCTGGAGCAGCCGTGGCATCTGGCGGGGGTTGGAGATCAGCTCGCTGTAGTGACTGCACTCGGAGAAGAGCCGGTCCGGGTGGGTCTCCTGGAAGTAGCCGAGGCCGATCTCGCTGGAGGGGATGTGCGAGGCGAGCGCCAGGACCGGGGCCATGGAGCGGTGTGCGTCGTACAGGCCGTTGATCAGGTGGAGATTGCCCGGGCCGCAGGAGCCGGCGCACGCCGCGAGCCGGCCGGTGATCTGCGCCTCGGCTCCGGCGGCGAAGGCGGCGGTCTCCTCGTGCCGGACCTGGATCCAGTCGATGTCGGGCGTACGGCGGATGGCGTCGACGACGGGGTTCAGGCTGTCACCGACGACTCCGTACAGCCGCTTGACGCCGGCCCGGACCAGGATGTCGACGAACTGTTCTGCGACGTTCTGCTTGGCCATGGATCCATCAACCCATGGGGCGGACCGTTACGCCTCCCAGACGGCCACGCCCGTACGGTCGTCGGCGTACCCCTTCACCCGCAGCTGGGTGTCGGCGAGGAAGGCGGCGAGCCCGGGCGGCTCGGGGGCCGCCCAGCGCTCCGCGAGCTCCTTGGCGAGGGCCGGTTCGCCGCGCATCGGCTCGGCGAGACCGTTCGAGGCGAGGAGGAGGGTGTCACCGGGACGGGCGACGGAGGCGCGGAATCGGAACGGTTCGGCGGGCGGCGTGAGCGAAGCGGTACGGGGGTCGCCCCAGCCGGAGGCCGGGGGCGGGTTCTCGCCGACGGGGGTGCCCGGGGGGCCGGTGACGCCGAGTCTCATGGTCTGGCGGTCGCCCTCCGCCGTCTCCGCGGGGGGCGAGCCGAAGCCGACGACGGGAGCGCCGGTGAGCGCGGCGGGCTCCGGGAGCAGGGGTTCGATGTCCTGCCAGGCGCCGTCGCGGAGGCGGAAGAGGCCGCCCGCTCCGATCCCGAAGAAGACGCGCGTGCGGCAGGCGGGGTCGGCGGAGAGCAGCAGACAGCGCAGGCCCGCGGTGTACTCCTCGGGCCCCACGCCCAGTTCGGCGGCTCGGGCGCGCAGCTTGCCGTAGGTACGGTCGGTGAGCCGGTGGAGCCCCGACTTCAGATCGCCGCGGCGGCCGGAGCGGATGTCCTCGGCGAGCCGGGCGTGGCTGCGGCCGACCGCCTCGCCGATCCAGCGGCAGGCGTCGGCCGCGGCGAGATGGGCGGCCTCGGCGGCGCGGGCGCCGCTCGCCACGGCGACGAGGACGAGCGCGGCCTCCTCCTGGCCGAACCGAGCGGTGAGCAGGGCGTCCCTGCGGGGTTCGCCGCGGTAGCGGGCGGAGTCGCCGCGCTGGGAGGCGGCGCGCAGGGTGTACGAGCCGTAGCGCGCGCCGTCGAGGACGGTGTCGGCGACCAGCTCGCCGAGCTCTCCGGGCCTGGCCGCGGGAAGCGCGGTGGGCTCGGCCTCGTAGGTGGGCGGGCGGTTGCCGATGTGGGCGGTACGGGGACGGGGCACGGGTACGGCGTCCGCCTCCGGCGCGCGCGGCCCGGGATCGCCGTCGGCCGGGGCAGGGGGCGCGTCCGCGTCCGGCCTGGGGGTCGGGGGCGCGTCAGGACTGGGGGCGGGGGGCGCGTCCGGCCTGGGGGCGGGGGGCGCGTCCGGCCTGGGGGCGGGGGGCGCGTCAGGCGCCGGGGCCGCGGCCGCGGCCGGCCTGGGGGCCGGGGGCGCGTCAGGCGCCGGGGCTGGGGGCGCGACCTGCGCCGGTGCAGGGGGAGTGTCCGGGACTGGCGGCGCGGGGGGCGCCGGTGGGCGGGGCGGGGGTGCGGGGAAGGAGCGTGGTTCAGGGGCGGAGCCGGGGTCGTCGAGCGGCTCCCAGGGAGCCCGGGGCGACATCGCCGCCGCGCCGCCCGCCGGCAGGGGCGACGCCGGCGGGGATGCCGTCGCCGGAGGCGCCGTCGTCGCCTGCGACGCGGAGTCGAAGCGGTCGTCGAGCGTGTCGCCCGTCGTGGTCGGTGCCGTGTCCGGCGCCGACTCGTCGTAGAGCTTGTCCCACCAGTTGTCCCCCTGCTGAGTCATGCCCTTATTGTCCACCGCACAGGCCCGCAGAAAACGGGACATGACGAAAAAGGGGTCCGCCGGGCGACCCCACCCCCCACGGGAAGGACGCCCGGCGGACCGGCGTGATCAGCGCACGTCGTAAGCGCGGACCACGGTCTGGGTGACGGAGTTGCCGTTGGCGTCCGTCAGTTCGGTCTTCAGGGTGACCGGCTTGCCGGCCGCGCCCGCGTGGTTCACGGTCGCGGTCCAGGCGCCGCCCTGCTTCGAGACCTGCGCCTCCGTCCAGGTCGTGCCTCCGTCATAGGAGTACGAGAGCCTGGCCGAGGTGAGAGCGGCGGACTTGTAGCCCGCGTGACCCGTCGCGGTGAGGCCGATCTTCTGGCCGTCGGTCGCGGCGAGGGTCTTGAGTCCGTCCTCCGGAAGGGTGTACCGGGGGAAGAGAATCGGGATGCCTTGAGAGTAGACGCTCTCGTCGGCCTGGGAAGTGAATTCCCACACCGAGTTGACGGATGTGGAGCGGTTCCAGACCTTGCTGCCGATCTTCATGGTGTTCTGTTCGAGCGTGTACGCGCCGCGCTCGGACGGGACTTCGAAGACCCCGAACGGCCATCCGGTCTCCCCGAGCGCCTCACCGTCCCTGCTCAACCGGAGGTTGCCGATGTCGCCGAAGGATCCGGGCTGGGAGTAGTGGGTGCTGTCGCCCCACATGGAGTCGGCGAAGCCGATCAGGTTGCCCTGACGCTCGGCGACGAGGGCCGGTTCGCCGGACGCGTCGAGCGGGGCGGTCGGGGCGACGACGCCGTCGTACCAGCGCTCGGTGCGCTTCTCCCCCGCCTTGTAGGCGTGCTTGGCCCCGATCATGAACTCGCCGAACGGGAAGCTGGAGGACAGCACCTGGTCCCACTGGGTGTCCCCGGCCGTGTAGTACTCCGTCCGCGTGCCAGGCGCGGGGACCGGCTCGATGGCACCGAAGAAGATGGCCGTGCCGTTCGGCCGGTACGCGGCCGCGTTGTCGATGAAGTCGGTGGCCACACCCATGGAGCCGTAGGTGGACTCGGTGCGGCCCAGCTGTCCGTCGCGGACCCGGTAGGTCCTGGCGTCCCTGACCTGACCCGACTCGGGGAACGCGAGGCTGTAGAGGTACGGGCTCTTCGCGGTGGCCTTCCAGGAGAGGGTGACCTCGCCGGCGGAGAGCTTGGCCAGAAGCGCCTGGCCCTCGGCGGAGCCGACTGCGAGGACCGGGAGACCGGCTCCCCCGAAGCCCGCGGTCGGGATCCAGCGGATGGGCGAGGTCCGGTACGCCAGGACCGCGACGGCGCCTGCGGCCTTGGCGTTCCGTGCGACGGTGGCCACGAGGGTGGAGGTGTCGGGGATGCGGACCAGGGCGACACGGCCCTGGACGTCGGCGGCCGTCAGCTCCTCGGGGGTTCCGGTGCCCGCGTCGACGAGCCGGGCGGAGCCGGTTCCGTCGAGGTTGTCGGAGCCGAGGGAGGTCGTGTACGGCTGTAGGACGGTGCCGTCGCCCGTCTTCAGCTCGGAGACCTGCGGGGCGGCGGTGCGCCAGTAGCTGCCGAACTCGAAGTCGCCCTCGTCGGCGCTGCCTTCGACCGAGGCGTAGTAACCGCGGATCGAGCGCGTACCGGCGGCCGAGCCGGAGTGCATCCAGGTGTCGTCCCAGGAGCGGGAGAACGCCAGGGTGGTGCCGCGCTGCTCACCGGGCCTGTCGGTCCTCACCGACAGCCTGTGGGCCTTGCGGGCGTCGAGGACGACGGTGGTGTCCCTCTTCACCTCGATCTGCGGGCGGGCCAGGTAGCTGAGCGAGTCGTTCAGCGTGGCGCCCTCGCCGGCGTCGGGGGTGGTGACGAAGGAGGTGAGGAAGTAGCTGCCGGGCCGGACCTGGAAGACCTGGTCGGTGGCGCCCTCGTTGAAGCGGCGCTCGCCGCTCGCGGTGTCGGTGCCTATGAGGTCCAGGGACGAGGCACCCGCCGCGGGCTTGCCCTGACGGTCGATCAGCTTGACCCGCAGGGTGACGGTCTCGGGCTGGACGTAGAGCGAGAACGGCGTCGAGACGTGGACGCCGCCGGGGGCGGTGGCGAGGACGCGGCCGGTGACGTCGCCGTACTGGGCGCGCTCCAGACCGGCGGTCGGGTCCAGGTGCAGCGGGACCTCGACGGTCGCGCCGGCCGGGACGGTGACGGTGCGCTTGCCGAGCCGGGCGACGGAGGACCGTACGCGTGAGCCGTCGTTGCCGGTGACCCTCTCGACGGCGAGCGTCAGGGTGACGGCCTTGTCGGAGGTGTTCGTGTACGGGACGGAGACCGAGGTGCGGTCGCTGGTGTCCTGGGGCCAGTTGAAGGTGCCGCCCTGGACGGCGTCGGCGCCGAGGATCCTCTGGTCGATCGCGGCCTTGACGTCGAGCCGGCCGCCGCCGACCTCGCGTACGTCGCCGGGGACGGAGCTCTCGGCGGAGGAGACGAGCGCGGCCTTGATCTGCTGGGCCGTCCAGTCGGGGTGGCGCTGCTTCACGATGGCCGCGGCGCCCGCGACGTGCGGGGTGGCCATCGACGTACCGGACATGCCCTGGTAGGCGTACACGCCCCGGCCGCCCGCGGCCGCGGCGGAGATGCCGACGCCGGGGGCCGCGATCTCCGGCTTGAGGGTGTGGCTGAGGGTCGTCGGGCCGCGACTGGAGAAGGACGCGGTGGAGTCGTCGCGGTCGGTGGCGCCGACGGTGAGGACGCTCGGCGCGCAGCCGGGCGAGGAGACCGTGTTGAGCGAGGGGCCGGTGTTTCCGGCGGCGACGACGAACAACGTGCCCTCGTTCTGGGCGAGTTCCTCGGCGGCGATGCTCATCGGGTCGGTGCAGTCGGTCTCGGAGGGGTTGCCGAGACTCATGGAGACGACGTCGGCCCCTTGGGCGACGGCCCACTCCATGCCGGCGATGATCCAGGAGGTGGCGCCGGAGCCGGAGTCGTTGAGGACCTTGCCGTTGAGGAGGTCCGCGCCGGGCGCGACACCCTTCTTCCTGCCGTCGCTCGCCGCGCCGGAGCCGCCGACGGTGGAGATGGTGTGGGTGCCGTGACCCTGGCGGTCGTCGGCGCTGTCGGAGTCGGTGAAGTTCTCCGAGGCGACGACCCGGCCCTTGAGGTCGGGGTGCTCGACGTCGGCGCCGGTGTCGAGGACGGCGACCTTGGTGCCCTTGCCGTCGAAGCCGGCGGCCCAGGCCTCGGGCGCGTGGACCTGCCGGGTCGACCGCTCCAGGGTGGCCTGAACCTTGCGGTCGAGCCAGAGCTTCTTCAGGCCGGAGGCCGACCGGGCGGCGGGGGTGTTCACATCCGCCCAGAAGGCGGCGGCCTGCTTCTTGTCGGCCTTGAGCGCGACGCCGTCGACGGCCTTGAGGACCTGCCCGCGGCCGGCTCCGCGGGGCGCGGCCGGGACGGAGCGGGCGAGGTCGGAGCCATAGACCGCGATCAGGGGGAGCGTCTCGCTGCCGGCGTCGTCGTAGCCCTGCCGGATCAGGCCGGTGACGTTGAAGAGCTCCTCGTCGACGCGGCCCGCGGCGAGGGCGGCGGCGGCGCCCTCGGGGTAGACGTACAGGTCCTGGCCCGAGCGGCGGGTCTGGACGAAGGGCACCGTCCCGTCCTCGCGGGGCAGCGCGGCGGCGGCCGGGTTCCCGGCCGCGTCCCGGGTGACGACGACCCGGTCGCCCGTGACCAGCGTGACGGTGGCGGCCCGCTCCCCGGCGCGGGCCTGGGCCTCGCTGCCGACCAGCGGTCGATTGCCGGTCGTGTCGTCCTGCGGCGCGGCGGCCGAGGACGGCGCGACCGCGGTGACGGCCAGGACGGCGGCGGTCGCCGCCCCCAGGGCCGTACGCGAAATCGGGCGCATCGCTCTCCCCATCTGAATCCGGACCAAAGGCACGCAAAAGGCCCATGCCCGGAGGCTGTTGGTGCTGCGGTGACGCCACATTGGCAGAGGTGAGGGTGGTGCAGGGATGATGGGCGCGGCGGGAATACGTCGTGGCCGATTTCCGCCAGGGGGCCAACGGAACGAATGCGTCCGGTGAACGTCCTGGGAATGCCCGGGACGTCCCAGGACGTCCGGCGAGGGGTGGGACAGCGATGCTCGGAGCGATAGGTCTCGACGAACGGCAGGAATCGGCGTACCGCGCGCTCGTCGCGCTGGGGGCGGCGGAGGTCGCGGATCTGGCACACCGGCTCGCCCTGCCCGAGACGGACACCGAGCGGGCGCTGCGGCGCCTGGAGTCGCAGGGCCTGGCCGCGCAGTCCTCGGCACGGACGGGCCGGTGGGTCGCGGCGCCACCGGGGGTGGCCCTGGGCGCGCTGCTGACGCAGCAGCGGCACGAGTTGGAACAGGCCGAGCTGGCGGCGGCGCTGCTCGCGGAGGAGTACCGGGCGGAGGCGGCGGAGCCGGCCGTCCACGACCTGGTGGAGGTGGTGACCGGCGCGAGCGCCGTCACCCACCGCTTCCTCCAGCTCCAGCTGGGCGCGACCGACGAGGTCTGCGCGCTGGTGACGGGCAAGCCGATCGCGGTCACCGGGATGGAGAACGACGCGGAGGAGCTGGCGGCGGGGCGGGGCGTCTCCTACCGGGTGGTCATCGAGCGCGAGGTGCTGAGCCTGCCGTCGGGGATCGTCGAGCTGTCAGCGGCGCTCGGCCGTGACGAGCAGATCCGGGTGGTGGACCGGGTCCCCACCAAGCTGGTGATCGCGGACCGGACCCTGGCGATGGTCCCGCTGACCGGACGCGGGGCGGAGCCCGCGGCGCTCGTGGTTCACGCGAGCGGGCTCCTGGAGTCGCTCATGGGCCTCTTCGAGGCGGTCTGGCGCGACGCGCTGCCGCTGCGGCTCGGGGCGAGCGCGCAGATCACGGAGGCGGATGTGGCGGGTCCTGACGTGACGGACCTGGAGATCCTCTCGCTGCTCCTGGCCGGCATGACGGACGCGAGCGTGGCCAAGCAGCTCGACCTGGGCCTGCGTACGGTGCAGCGCCGGGTGAAGGGCCTGATGGAACTCTCGGGTGTGACGACCAGGCTCCAGCTGGGCTGGCACGCGTACGAGAAGGGGTGGGTGGCCCGCCGCTAGCGACGGACGAGCGCCCGGACGGCGGACGGACAGGGAGCGGGCGCTACGGAGGCCGGAGCCGGACAGGGGGTGGACGCGCCCCGGACGGCGGAGCAGAGAGGTGGGTGGGCCCCCCGTACGTACCCTGCGACCTGCGGGAAGATCATGGGTCCTGCACGCTGGGCAGATGGGTGTGTGGCAGCTGTTGCTCGTCGCGATGGTGATGCTGCTCGGCCTGTTCGGGGTACTGGCTCCCGGCGTGCCGGGGCCGTGGCTGGTGTGGGCGGCCATGCTCTGGTGGTCGCTGCACGAGCAGAGCGGCCTCGCCTGGATCCTGCTCGTCGCCTCGACCGCGCTGCTCCTGCTCACCCAGGTGGTGGTGTGGCTGCTGCCGCAACGCCGGATCCGCGGCGTCGGCATCACCCGGCGGATGGTGACGTACGCCGGGCTCGGCGCGTTCCTCGGCTTCTTCCTGATCCCCGTGATCGGCGCCGTCCCCGGTTTCATCGGCGGGATCTACCTCTGCGAACGGCTCCGCCTGGGCGGTCACGGCCAGGCCATGGCCTCCACGCGGACGGTCATGCGGGCGGCCGGGACGAGCATCCTCGTGGAGATGTTCGCCTGCCTGCTGATCGTCGGCGCGTGGGCCGGCGCGGTGATCTGGGGCTGAGGACCTAGGACCACGGCCCCCTGCCTCGTCGGTCGCACCGCCGATGCGCACGGCCCGGGACGGGAGCGATGCTGACCGTATGAGGGATTTCGAGGGATTCAGCGTCGCCGAGCTCGCCTACCTCCGCACCCAGCGGCTCGGTCGCATGGCCACGGTCGACCCCTCCGGCCAGCCGCAGGCCAACCCGGTGGGCTTCTTCCCCCAGGAGGACGGCACGGTCCTGGTCGGCGGGCTCGCGATGGGCCGCTCGAAGAAGTGGCGCAACCTCCGCGCCAACCCCAAGGTGGCGCTGGTGGTCGACGATCTCGCGAGCGTCCGTCCGTGGCGGGTGCGCGGGGTGGAGATCCGGGGCGAGGCCGAGCTGCGGGTGGGGCCGCACGAGCTCGGCCCGCACTTCAGCCAGGAGGTCATCCGGATCCACCCCCGCCGCATCCACAGCTGGGGGCTCCCGGAGAGCGTCACGGACCCTTCGGAAGATCGATCTGGTACTTGATGAAGCCGGTGTCGCGGGCGACCTTGTCGTAGAGGTGCCGGGCGGTGGTGTTGGACGCCTGGGTGTTCCAGTAGACACGGTCGCAGCCCTGCTCCTTCGCCCAGTCGGCCACGGCCGCGATCAGGGCCCGCGCCACGCCCCGGCCGCGCGCCTCGGGGTCGGTGAACAGGTCCTGCAGGTAGCAGACGTCCGGCCCCGAGGTGTTGGGGTGGACGAAGAAGTGGGTGAAGCCGACGAGCCGGCCGTCGAGCCGCGCGGCCCGGGCGTGCACCCGCGTGCCGTCCTGGAAGGCGGCCCAGGCCCGCTCGTAGAGGGCGTCGGGCTCGCTGCGGCCGTAGAAGTCCAGGTACGCGCGGAAGAGACGCTCCCAGGCGTCACGGTCGTCAGGGCCGAGCAGGTCTGTTTCGATCATGTAGTCATTCTGACGTGCGGGGTCCGAGCTCCCGATACCGGTGGGCGTACGACCGCCAGGGCCTCCATGCCTCGGAGCGGGCCCCGCCCCCGGGGTCCACGTCGGGGTCGCCGAGGGCCCGCATGCGGATGAGGGTGGCGTGGGCGGGCGAGACTCCGGGGACGGCGCGCAGGGCGATCTCGGCCTCGTCCCGGTCGGCGCCCGGATCGAGGCGTACGGCTCCGCCGGCGAGCGCCGTGGCCAGGGGGCCGGCCTGGGGGTGGGCGGTGAGCGCGGCGGGCTCGGGGAAGAGGTGGGTGAGGGTGCCGCAGGCGTTCTCCAGGGCCGTGCCCTGGGTGCGTACCAGCCGCGCCGCCTCGTCCGGACCGACCACGGTCCGCAGCGCGAACTCCTCGGGGTCGGCGGCGCCGGGCGACCGCAGGCCGGGGCGGGCGGCGACCCGCGCGGCGAGGGCGGGGTCGGCGCCGAGGCGCTCGGCGACGGCGTACGGGTCGGCGTCCAGGTCGAGGAGGCGGCGCAGCCGCTGGACGGCGGTGGTCAGGTCACGCAGGTCGGTGAGGTGGATCCGGGCCTCCAGCCAGGGCCCGGCGGCGCGCTCGTCGACGGAGACGATGCCGGTGCCGTACGGGAGGCGGAGCGTACGGCGGTAGGTGCGGGACCCGGGGTCGCCGAGCACCTCCTCGACGCCGGGCAGGGCCTCGGCGGCGAGCAGGCCGAAGACCTCGCGGGCGGCGTACGGGCCCCGGTGGGCGAGCCGGAGCGGGACGCCGGCGGCGAGTGCCGTACGGGGCCCCGCGCCGGTGCCGGACTCGGTGCGCAGCTCGGTGGGGGTACGGGCGTAGATGCGGCGGATCGTGTCGTTGAACTGGCGCACGCTGGCGAAGCCGGAGGCGAAGGCGATCTCGGTGACCGGCAGCCCGGTGGTCTGCAGGAGCAGCCGGGCGGTGTGCGCCCGCTGGGCGCGGGCGAGGGCGACGGGGCCCGCGCCGAGCTCGGCGGTGAGCTGGCGCTGCACCTGCCGGGCGCTGTAGCCGAGCCGTCCGGCGAGCCCGGGGACGCCCTCGCGGTCGACGACGCCGTCTCCGATCATGCGCATCGCGCGCCCGACGACGTCGGCGCGGACGTTCCACTCGGCGGACCCGGGCACGGCGTCCGGCCGGCAGCGTCGGCAGGCGCGGAAGCCGTGGCCTTGGGCGGCGGCGGCGGTCGGGAAGAACGTGACGTTCTTCCGCTTGGGGGTGACGGCGGGGCAGCTGGGCCGGCAGTAGATGCCGGTGGTCTCGACACCGAAGAAGAACGCCCCGTCGAACCGGGCGTCCCGACTGCTGACCGCCTCGTACCGGGTGTCCTCGCTGGTGACCGAAGTCAGTTCCTGGTGCCTCACGAGATCCAGTGTGCGGGGGGGTGATGGCCCGGCGCTGGCGGTTTTCGGACACGACGATGGCGGTCCACGGGATGCCGCCGGACCAGCCCGGTCACCCCGGGAGGGCCGGGCAGCCAGCCGCGCCGGCCGCAGGGCCGGGCGGGCGGGCCGGCCTGCCGGGCCGACGGCCGGGGGCCGCCCGGCCAGCGGGCCCAGCGGACTGACAGGCCAGCGTTTCGCCGCGAGCGCCCGATTCGGCCCGCTGGCCATCGGACGAGCGGCCAACAGCTCGGCGGCGTGCCGACGGGCTGACAGGCCGGCGGACCCCCGGCCGACGAAACGACCGCAGGCGCCCCGACGAGCCTGCTGACCACGGGCGGCGAACCCGACCGGCCAGCAGGACGACCGCCTTGCGACTCGGCGGCCTGCCGACTGTCGGGCGACAGGCCGCAGGCCATCGTCGGCGGGCCGGACGGCGGGGCAGGCGGCCTGCCGCCGAGCCGGGCGGCGGGCCGGCGGGGTGGTCGCCTAGCGGCCCGTGTGCCGGCCGCCGCCGCGCTTTGCTTCCATTGCCGCGCGGCCCTCCGCGCCCTTTCGCTTCCAGTCCTTGAGGATCTCGGCGCGCACGCGGGCATCCGTCTTGGCGACGATGCGCTGGTTCTCGCGCAGGAGCTTGCGGTAGCTCTCCAGCCGGCGCACGGACAGGGTGCCGTCATCGACCGCCGCCGTCACGGCGCAGCCGGGCTCCGCCTCGTGGGCGCAGTCGTGGAACCGGCAGCCATCGGCCAGGGCCTCGATCTCCGAGAAGACCTGGCCGACACCGGTCTCGGCGTCCCAGAGCCCGACGCCGCGCAGACCCGGCGTGTCGATGAGCACACCGCCCCCGGGCAGCGCGAGCAGGTTGCGCGTGGTCGTGGTGTGACGGCCCTTGCCGTCCACGTCACGGGCCGCCTGGACGCTCATCACGTCCTCGCCGAGGAGCGTGTTGGCGAGCGTGGACTTCCCGGCGCCGGAGACCCCGAGCAGCACGCTCGTCCCGCCCCCCACGACCGCGCGGAGCACGTCCAGCCCCTCGCCGGTCGCCGAGCTGACGGGAATCACCTGCACGCCCGGCGCCACGGTCTCCACGTCCTCGACGAGGTACGAGAGGCCGACCGGGTCGGGCACGAGGTCGGTCTTGCTGAGCACGACGAGCGGCTGGGCGCCGGACTCCCACGCCAGGGCGAGGAAGCGCTCGACGCGGCCGAGGTCGAGCTCGACGGCGAGGGAGACGGTGATGATCGCGTGGTCGACGTTGGCGGCGAGGATCTGGCCCTCGGACCGCTTGGACGACGTGGATCGCGCGAATGCCGTGCGGCGCGGGAGCAACGCCCGTACGTAACGGGGATCGCCGTCCGCGTCGACGACGGCCCAGTCGCCCGTGCAGATGACCTTCAGCGGGTCGCGCGGCACGACGAACTCGGTGTCGGCCCGCACGACGCCGACCGGGGTCATCAGGTCGCACTGACCGCGGTCGACCCGCAGCACCCGGCCGGGCAGAAGCCCCTGCTCGGCGTAGGGAGCGAACGCGGCCTCCCACCCTTCGTCCCAGCCGTACGGGACGAGAGCGTGCGAGAGAGAAGAGGAGGAACGGACAGGAGAGGAGAAAGACAAGGGGAACCCTTCGAAGGGTGGCCCCGGCACACGCCGAACGGCGTGGAAGAAAGGAAGAGTCAGCCGGCGGCCACGGAGGTGTCGTGGAAGACGTACGCGAAGCGGGCAGCGCCCGACGTGACAGCAGCCATCGGTCCACACCTCCTGAAGAGAACACGCTCGACTGACCGGCGGCCGTCAGTCGGCCGCCGAAGAACACGAGGATCGTAACCACGGCCCCTGGAGGCCCGCCACCCATTTTTCCGACCACGGCTCCATCCGCGGCCTGGCGCCCCCTGCACACCAGGGATGCACAAGCAACGCACCATCCACGAGCCGGTGTTGATGCAGACTCGGCCCACATGACTCCCCATCAGGAACCCCAGGACGCGTCGCGGGACGCGATCGCGCGGGGCTTCGCGGACGCGCTGTACGAGTGGGCCGCCGAGCGCGCCGCGCCGTACTGCACGGGGAGCGGGTGGCGATCCCGGCCCTCGCCGAAGGTCTTCGGCCGGCCGATGCCCACCGGCGGCAGCGTGTGGAGCATGCCCTTCGCTCCGGACGCCACACCGGCACCGTCGTCGCGGCGGGGCACTGCTGTCCGCCGGGCAGGACGGGGCACCGTACGGCTCCGGCAGACCGATCCCGCCGTGGCCAAGGCGTCTCTGCGCGCGTCGACGGCGCTCCGCCATGACCCCCGACGTCTGGAACGAGTTCGTGTCGCCCGCCCTGCCCTACGACCCGCCGTGCGGCTCACGACACCGGAGGCCGGAAGGCCTCAGACGACGACCACCTCGACCGTGGCCACGGGGTTGCAGCCGTAGCCCTGGGCGTTCCACGGGGCGCGGTCGGGCTGGGTGGCGCCGTGGGAGTCGGTCGCGCGGGCCAGGAGCCGGTACCGGCCCGGGCGGCGCGGCGTCCAGCGGTACGACCAGCCCGTCCAGGCGTACGGGCCGGTGGGCGGCTCGAGTTCGGCGTCGTGCCACTCCGCTTCCGGGACCCCCTCCCCCGGGCCGGTGCCGTCCTCGTCCTCGGCCCGGATCTCGACCCGGCCCACGGTCCGGCCGGCACCCGACCAGGCCCTGCCGCGTACGACGGTCTGTGTGCCGCGGCGCAGATCCTCGTCCGGTTCGGGCGCGGTGATGAGCGACTTGACGCGGATGGCCGTGACGGGACCGTCGGGGGCGCCGTCCGAGGCGATGTAGACGTACTCCTCGGTCTGGAAGACGCCGGTGAAGGGCTCGGTGACGGCCCGCGCCCCGGTCAGCCACTTCACGTCAGCGACCGCGTACCGCCCGGGGACCACGAGCCGGACCGGGGCGCCGTGCTCGGGCGGGAGCGGTTCGCCGTTCATGTGGGTGGCGAGAAGGGTGTCCGGGTGGAGGGCCTCGGCGAGCGGGAGGGCGCGCTCGAAGGCCGTGCGGTGGCCGTGGACGGTGCCGGCGTCGGCTCCGGCGAAGACGAACTCGACCGTCGCCGGGTCGAGGCCGGCCCGGTCGGCGACGAGGTGGAAGGGCACGCCCGCGAACCGGGCGCAGCCGACGGCCCCTCGGCCCCAGGGCAGCCCTGGCGGGCGCGGGTTCATCAGGGCGCGTCCGTTGCCCGCGCACTCCAGGACGACGTCGAACTCGCGGCGGCCGGGGCGCCCGAGGGCGATGAGGTCCTCGTAGTCCAGGGTGAGCGGCGCGGTCACGGCGCCGTCGACGCGCAGCCGCCAGTGGGCGGTCTCCGTGGGCGGGACGCCGAAGTGGTCCCGTACGAAGAGGGCGTCGGCGGGCGTGACCGGATCGGCCAGCGCGGCCATCGGCGTCTGCGCGTTGTACGGCTCGGTGGTCACCGTCTCGGGCACCCAGGCGGTCGCGCCGGGCCCTCGGGGAATGGCCGATGCGGTCATGCCGACACCTCCGTGGGGCGCGGTCCCGCTCTCAGCGTACGTCCGGCCAGGCCGGGCTACCCGACGAGCGGACGAGGTGCCCCGGAGGTGGCGGTTCCGCTGACATGGACGGGACCGTCGAACCGAGCGCGGCCCTCGGTCCCAACTCCGTCCCCCTCCGACCCCTCCGCCCTCCGCCCTCCGCCCTCCGCCCCACCCGACGTCCGATTCGTACAAGACCGCGTATCCGCCCCCTGCCTACCGTTGCCCCATGAACACACCACGACTGGACGTCATCGGCCTCGTCGTCTCCGACATGGCCGCCTCGCTCGCCTTCTACCGGCGGCTCGGGCTCGACATTCCGGCCGACGCCGACACCGCGCCGCACGTGGAGGCCGCTCTGCCCGGAGGGATGCGGATCGCGTGGGACACGGAGGAGGTCATCGCCTCCTTCGACCCCGGCTGGAGCCGGCCCGAGGGCGGTGACCGGGTCGGGCTCGCGTTCCTCTGCGACTCTCCACGGGAGGTGGACGCCACGTACGAGTCGCTCGTCGCCGCCGGGTACCGGGGACATCTGAAGCCCTGGGACGCCGTGTGGGGGCAGCGCTACGCCGTCGTGCTCGACCCGGACGGCTGCGGGGTCTCCCTCTTCGCCCAGGCCGACGCGTAGGCGGTCAGGGTCGTGCCGGCCAGCGCCCTGGTCTCGCGTGCCAGGTGGGCCTGGTCGGCGCAGCCCGCGCCGAGCGCGGCCTCGGCGTAGGGAACCCCGGCCCTGACCAGGGCGAGCGCGCGCTGGAGGCGGAGGATCCGGGCCAGGGTCTTGGGCCCGTAGCCGAAGGCGTCCAGGGACCGCCGGTGGAGCTGCCGCGCGCCGACGCCGACGGCGTCGGCCGTCTCCCCGACGGGCCGGCCGGCGGCGAGGCGCCGGGCGACGGCGCGGATCAGCGGGTCGGGCTCCGGGGCGTCGGCGGCGCGGCGGACGGCGACGCCCTCGAGGGCGGCGGCGGGGTCGGGCGCGGCGGAGATCCGTTCGCCGAGCCGCCGGGCCCGCGCCTCTCCCCACAGCGCGCCCAGCTCGACCCGCCGGTCGCACAGGGCGCTCGCCGGTACGCCGAGCAGCGCGGGTGCGTCACCGGGTGCGAACCGGATCCCGGCGTAGCGGCCCGGGCCGCCCTCGGGGAGGAACGCGAAGGTGTCGGGGCCCGCGACGAGCAGCCGGCCGTCGCACCACAGCAGGTCCATGCACCCGTCGGGCAGTACCGGTACCGGACCGGCGCCCGCGGGGCGTGGCGTGAGGGTCCAGACGACCGCGCCGTCCAGGCGCGCGGGGCGTTCCTCGTACACCCTCCCGAGCCTAGGCCCGGTGCTAGTCCTTCTCCCAGCCGGAGTGGAGTCGTGACTTCACGTCGTCCGGGGGGAGGAAGCGGGACCAGCGTTCGGGGAACTCCGACGGCATGTCCGGGTCGTCCTCGTCCACCTCCTCCGCCTCCGCGCGCAGCCGCGCGACCAGCTCGGCGGCCTGGGCGGCGCGGACGCGGTCGCTGGCCTCGCGGGCGGCGGCGGTGGCGACCGAGGGCCAGACCCGGTCGATCGCCGCGTTGACCGCCGCGCCGACGAGCACGGCGAAGGCCGAGATGCCGATCCAGAGGAGGACGGCGATGGGCGCCGCGAGGGAGCCGTAGATGGTCGGGCCCTCGACCTGGCTGGTGAGGTAGATCCGCAGCAGGAAGCTGCCGAGCACCCACATCGCGAGCGCCACCAGCGCGCCCGGGATGTCCTCGATCCACGGCGATCTGACGGGCACGGACACGTGGTAGAGCGTGGTGAGGAACGCGATGGAGAGCAGGATGACGACCGGCCAGTACAGGACGGAGGCGACTTCCGTGCCCCAGGGGATCAGCTCCACCACCCGGTCGGGTCCGACCACGGCGAGCGGCAGCACGACCGCGCCGATGAGCAGCGCCACGATGTAGAGCAGGAAGGCGAGGAGCCGGGTCTTGACGATGCCGCGGTGGCCGTCGAGTCCGTACATCACCGTGATGGTGTCGATGAAGACGTTCACGGCGCGCGAGCCGGACCACAGGGCGATGGCGAAGCCGAGCGAGACCAGTTCGGGGCGGGTGCCCTGGGTGACGTCGTCCAGGAGCGGTTTGGCGATCTGGCGTACGCCCCGGTCGGAGAGGACCGTCCGGGCCGCGTTGAGGATGTTCTCCTCGATGCTGGCGACGGTGTCGGTGTTGGTCCAGTCGTCGGCGTAGCCGAGGAGCGCGATCAGTCCGAGGAGCAGCGGGGGCAGGGACAGCAGGGTGAAGAACGCCGCCTCGGCGGCGAGACCGAGGATGCGGTACTCGATGCACGAGTTGACGGTGTCCTTCAGGAGCAGCCAGACCATCTTCCGCTTGGATACGTTGCGGTAGAGGACGCGCGCCCGGTGGAGTCTGTTCCCGGGCCGCCGCTCGGGTGTTTCGTTTGCTGCCTGCACCTCCTTACCGTATCGGCATGGCACCCAGCACCCACACCGTGACCAACCAGCCTCCGCCCCTGGTCGGATACGACGTGTTCACGGCGGACCGGGCACTCGCGGAGGCGGTGGAGCGGCATCTGCCGCCGGAGGTCTTCGCGGACGCACGCGAGGATCTGGCGGACCTCGGCCGCTCCGCCGGGTCGGCGCAGGCGGCGGAGTGGGGGGTGCTGGCTAACGAGCACCCCCCACGGCTGCGGACCCACGACCGGTACGGGAACCGGATCGACGAGGTCGCGTTCCACCCCGCCTGGCACCGGCTCCTGGGCCGGGCCGTGGGCGCCGGTCTCACGGACGCGTGGGGCCGTCCGGGTGGTCATGTGCGACGGGCGGCCGCCTTCGTCCTCACGACGCAGGTCGAGGCGGGGCACGGCTGCCCGGTGTCCATGACCCACGCCGCGGTTCCCGTGCTGCGCACGGACCCGGAGCTGGCCGCCGTGTGGGAGCCGCTGCTGACGTCCCGTGTGTACGAGGAGGAGCTGCGGCCGCCGCAGGAGAAGAGCGGGGTGCTCCTCGGGATGGGGATGACGGAGAAGCAGGGCGGCAGCGACGTCCGGACGAACACGACCGAGGCGCGGGCGCTCTCGGGGGCGGACGGGGACGGGTACGTACTGACGGGGCACAAGTGGTTCTGTTCGGCGCCGATGTCGGACGGCTTCCTGGTGCTCGCGCAGGCGCCCGGGGGGCTGACGTGCTTCCTGGTGCCGCGGGTCCTGCCGGACGGGACGCGCAACGCGTTCGCGATCCAGCGGCTCAAGGACAAGCTCGGCAACCGGTCCAACGCCTCCGCCGAGGTCGAGTTCGACGGGACGACGTGGGCGCGCCGTGTCGGCGACGAGGGGCGCGGGGTCCGCACGATCATCGGGATGGTGGCGGCGACGCGCCTCGACTGTGTGCTGGGCTCGGCGGCGCTGATGCGGCAGGCGGTCGCGCAGGCCGTGCACCACGCCTCGTACCGCCGGGCGTTCGGGGGCGAGCTGATCGACAAGCCGCTGATGCGCAATGTGCTGGCCGATCTGGCCCTGGAGTCGGAGGCGGCGACGGTCCTCGGGATGCGGCTCGCGGCGGCGTACGACGCCGACTCGGAGGCGGAGCGGGCGTTCGCGCGGATCGCGGTGCCGGTGGCCAAGTACTGGGTGACGAAGCGGTGCACGCCGCTGGTGGCGGAGGCGCTGGAGTGCCTGGGCGGCAACGGCTACGTGGAGGAGTCCGGGATGCCGCGGCTGCTGCGCGAGTCGCCGCTCAACTCGATCTGGGAGGGCTCCGGCAACGTCCAGGCCCTGGACGTGCTGAGGGTCCTGCGGCAGGAGCCGATGGCGCTGAACGCGTTTTTGACGGAGGTCGGCAAGGCGCGGGGCGCGGATCACCGGCTCGACCGGGCGATCAAGGGGATGCTGACCGAACTGGCCGATCTGGACGGGATCGAGGGGCGCGCGCGGCGGCTGGTGGAGCGGATGGCGCTGGTCCTCCAGGGGGCGCTGCTGGTGCGGTGGGCCCCGGCGGAGGTGGCGGACGCTTTCTGCGCGTCACGGCTCGGCGGCGACTGGGGTGCGGCGTTCGGGACGCTGCCGTCGACGCTGGATCTGGCCGCGGTGGTGGAACGGGCGCGGGCGGAGGTCTGATCAGGTACGTCGCCGGGCCGGCCGGCGTCGCCCGGCGCGTCCGCCGAGGGCGCGGCGCATACGAAAAGCGGTGGGTGGTGCTGCGCCGACACGGCACCACCCGCCGCTCGCACCACCCTCATGCACGAGAGCGGTTGCTTCCAGAGTTGCAAAGGGTTGCAGGATTACCCGAACCGCCCTTCGCGGGGGAGTTCAGGACGGCACGATGGGCACCAGGGCTCCGCAAATCTGCAGAACCGATACAGCGCCGCGGGTGGCTGGGAGAGACCGATGACGAACACTCGGCTGAACAACACGCGTCTCGACATGAAGCGGCTCGCCGCCATGGACGCCGCCCAGGCGACCCGACTGCTGCATCGCGTACGGGAGGAGACGCTGGCCGGCCGCACGCCGCCGATCGCTCCCAGACCGGTCATCGACGCCTCCTGGCAGCGGATGTTCCGGCTGGGTCTCGACCCGGACCAGGGCACGAGCACGGTGCTGCTCCAGCGGGACGAGCTGGAGGAGCGCCGGCGCACGACGGTCCTCGGCGAGGTGATGCGCACGCTGAGCACGATGCTGACCGGGATCGCGGACGCCTCGATGCAGATCATGGTGGTGACGGACGAGCAGGGCCGGGTGCTGTGGCGCGAGGGCAACCTCGCGGTGATGCGGCAGGCCAACGGCATCTGTCTGGAGGAGGGCGCGGCCTGGACCGAGCACACCACCGGGACGAACGCGGTGGGGACGGCGCTCGCGATGCGGCGGGCCGTCCAGGTCCACTCGGCCGAGCACTACGTCCATACGCTGCACAACTGGACCTGCGCGGCGGCCCCGGTCCACGATCCGCGCGACCACCGGCTGTTGGGGATCGTGGATGTGAGCGGGCCGGCGTCCAGCTTCCATCCGTCGACGCTCGCGCTGGTCGGTTCGGTCGCCCAGCTCGCGGAGGCGGAGATGCGTGACCGTCATCTGCGGTCGATCGAGCGGCTGAGGTCGGTGGCCGCCCCGATCCTGTGCCGGGTGGGGGGACGGGCGGTCGCGGTGGACACGCACGGCTGGACGGCGGCGGTGACCGGGATGGCGCCGGTGGACCGGATCGTGCTGCCCAAGTCGTTCCGCGCAGGGCGGGTGTGGCTGCCGTCGCTCGGGATGTGCGCGGTGGAGCCGCTGCCGGGCGGCTGGCTGCTGCGGGTCGAGGACGAGGACCGGGCGGGCGCGGCGCCGGCCGGGGAGTCGGCGAGCCGGGTGGTGCTCGACCTGAGCCGGCCACGCCGGTGGTCGGTCGCGGTCTCGGGGGCGGCGGGGAGCTGGTCCCAGCAGCTGAGCCCGCGCCACGCCGAGCTGCTGTACGTACTGGCGCTGCACCGTGACGGGCGGACGGCGGCGGAGCTGGCCGAGGACGTGTTCGGCGACCGGACGAGGACGGTGACGGTACGGGCGGAGATGTCGCGGATCCGCCGGAACCTGGCGAGTGTGCTGGCCCACCGCCCGTACCGCTTCAGCGAGGAGGTGGAGGTCGCGATCGTGACCCCCGAGCACCCGGCGGACCTCCTCCCCCACTCGACGGCCCCGGCGGTACGGTCCGCCCGGCTGGGGCGGGGGTAGGCGGGGAGGCTGCGCGCCGCCTGGCGGGTGGCTCTCCCGCGGTCGACCGAGCCCGCTTGTCCACCATGTGGACAGGTGGCCCACACGGCCGGTCCCGGTACACCGCCCGGCGCCTCCGGCGGCGCTCACCGAGCCGGGGCCGCCCTGGGAATCCTGGGCTCCGCATGATCCGATGAGGTCATGCGCATCACTCTCACCACCTGGTCCCTCGAACAGACCTCGCCGTCCGATCTGCGTCCCGCCACCCCGCCGGAGGGGGACGACCTCACGATCCGGCGCGCCGAGGTGCCCTCCCCCGAGTACAGCCGCTTCCTCTATACGGCGGTCGGCGGCGACATCCGCTGGAACGACCGGCTGTCGCTGACGTACAAGCAGTGGCAGGAGATCGTCGAGAAGCCCGGGGCCGAGATCTGGGTGGCGTACGAGAAGGGGACGCCGGCCGGGTACGTGGAGCTGGACCCGCAGGACGACGGTGTGGTGGAGATCGTCTACTTCGGACTGATCCCCGCCTTCCGGGGCCGCCGGATGGGCGGGCATCTGCTCTCGTACGGGGTCCAGCGCGCCTGGGACCTGGCCGAGCGCTGGCCGGAGCGGGAGGCGACCCGTCGGGTGTGGCTGCACACGTGCTCGCTGGACGGCCCGCACGCGATGGACAACTATCTGCGCCGGGGCTTCCGGCTCTTCGACACCAAGGTGGAGGAGGTCGAGGAGTCCGAGACGCCCGGCCCCTGGCCCGGCGCGCACTGACCGGTCGCCCACGTCCGTCCCGGGCCCGCGGGAGGGCCCGGGACGTGACCCACGCCACACCGTCTCGCGATGCGGGACACTCATGTCCACATTGCGGACGAAGCTGGACTGAGTCCAAAGCCCCGTGACACGCTTCCGTCATGTCTGGAACTGGAATTGCCTTGGTGAGTCGGCGGCACGTCGACCTCGGCCGCATGTCCAGCGCCATGTGTTCGGCGCGCTGAGAGAACCAGCACCTCCCCGAGCACCTTTCAGACCGACCCTGCTGCGCACCGTCGCGCCATCCCCTGACCCATGTACGAGTGTGCAGGTCAGAGCCGCCCTCCCGCAGTCCCGAAGGACACATCGCCATGGCCGCCACCCCGGAAAACCCCGCACCCGCAACGCCCCGCCGCAAGGTGAGCCGTCACCGTGGCGAGGGCCAGTGGGCCGTGGGGCACTTCACCCCGCTGAACGGCAATGAGCAGTTCAAGAAGGACGACGACGGTCTCAATGTGCGGACACGCATTGAGACGATCTACTCCAAGCGCGGATTCGACTCGATCGACCCCAACGACCTGCGGGGCCGCATGCGCTGGTGGGGTCTGTACACCCAGCGCAAGGAAGGCCTCGACGGCACCAAGACCGGTGTCCTGGAGCCGGAGGAGCTGGACGCGGAGTACTTCATGCTCCGGGTCCGCATCGACGGCGGCCGGCTGACGACCGAGCAGCTGCGGGTCATCGGCGAGATCTCGCAGGAGTTCGCGCGCGGGACGGCGGACATCACCGACCGGCAGAACGTGCAGTACCACTGGATCCGGATCGAGGACGTCCCCGAGATCTGGAACCGCCTGGAGGCCGTCGGCCTGTCGACCACCGAGGCCTGCGGTGACACCCCGCGTGTCATCCTCGGCTCCCCGGTCGCCGGGATCGCCGAGGACGAGATCATCGACGGCACCCCCGCCATCGAGGAGATCTACCGCCGGATCGTGGGCAACAAGGACTTCTCCAACCTGCCCCGCAAGTTCAAGTCGGCCGTCTCCGGCTCGCCGCTGCTCGACGTGGCGCACGAGATCAACGACATCGCCTTCGTCGGCGTGAACCACCCGGAGCACGGCCCCGGCTTCGACGTCTGGGTCGGCGGCGGCCTCTCCACCAACCCCAAGCTGGGCGTCCGCCTCGGCACCTGGGTCTCCCTCGACGAGGTCCCGGACGTCTACGAGGGCGTCATCTCGATCTTCCGCGACTACGGCTACCGCCGGCTGCGCACCCGCGCCCGGCTGAAGTTCCTCGTCGCCGACTGGGGCCCGGAGAAGTTCCGCCAGGTCCTGGAGGACGAGTACCTGAAGCGCAGGCTGACGGACGGTCCCGCCCCGGAGCAGCCGGCCGGCCAGTGGCGCGACCACGTGGGCGTCCACCGGCAGAAGGACGGCCGCTTCTACGTCGGCTTCGCCCCGCGCGTCGGCCGCGTCGACGGCACCACGCTCACCAAGATCGCGGAGATCGCCGAGGCGCACGGCTCGGGCCGGGTCCGTACCACCGCCGAGCAGAAGATGATCGTCCTGGACGTCGAGGAGGCGCAGGTCGAGTCGATCGTCTCCGCCCTCGAGTCCCTGGACCTGCGGGTCAACCCCTCGCCGTTCCGGCGCGGGACGATGGCCTGCACCGGCATCGAGTTCTGCAAGCTGGCGATCGTCGAGACCAAGGCGCGCGGCGCCTCCCTGATCGACGAACTCGAGCGCCGCATCCCCGAGTTCGACGAGCCGATCACCATCAACATCAACGGCTGCCCCAACGCCTGCGCCCGCATCCAGGTCGCGGACATCGGTCTCAAGGGCCAGCTGGTCCTGGACGACGAGGGCAACCGTGTCGAGGGCTACCAGGTGCACCTGGGCGGCGCCCTCGGCCTGGAGGCCGGCTTCGGCCGCAAGGTCCGTGGCCTGAAGGTCACGTCGGCCGAGCTGCCGGACTACGTCGAGCGGGTCCTCACGCGCTTCCAGGAGCAGCGCGAGGACGGCGAGCGCTTCGCAACCTGGGCGGCGCGCGCGTCGGAGGAGGCCCTCTCATGAGCGAGCGTGCCGCGCCCTTCTACTGCCCGTACTGCGGCGACGAGGACCTGTTCCCGCACGAGAACGGTCACGGGGCCTGGGAATGCCGGGCGTGCAGTCGAGCCTTCCAGTTGAAGTTCCTGGGGCTCCTCGCCCCCGGTACTTCGAGCAACTCCACTGGAGGGGAACCGATATGACGACGACTCAGGCGATCACCGAGGACACCGACCTGAAGGCGCTCGCCGAGCAGGCCGGACGCGACCTGGAGGACGCCTCCGCGCTGGAGATCCTCCGGTGGGCGGGGGAGACCTTCGGCAAGCAGTTCTGCGTCACGTCCTCCATGGAGGACGCGGTCGTCGCCCACCTCGCCTCACGCGCCATGCCCGGGGTCGACGTCGTCTTCCTCGACACCGGCTACCACTTCCCCGAGACCATCGGCACCCGTGACGCGGTCGACGCGGTGATGGACGTCGACGTCATCACCCTGACCCCGCGTCAGTCGGTCGCCGAGCAGGACGCCGAGTACGGCCCGAAGCTGCACGACCGGGACCCGGACCTGTGCTGCGCGCTGCGCAAGGTCAAGCCGCTCGAAGAGGGCCTGACCGCGTACCGCGCGTGGGCGACCGGCCTGCGCCGCGACGAGTCCCCGACCCGGGCGAACACCCCGGTCGTCGGCTGGGACGAGAAGCGGCGGAAGGTCAAGATCTCCCCCATCGCCCGCTGGACGCAGGACGACGTCGACGCGTACGTCGCCCAGCACGGCGTCCTCACCAACCCGCTCCTCATGGACGGTTACGCCTCCGTCGGCTGCGCGCCCTGCACCCGCCGCGTCGCGGAGGGCGAGGACGCCAGGGCCGGCCGGTGGGCCGGCCGGGCCAAGACGGAATGCGGGCTGCACGGCTGATGACCACCACTGAGACTTCCCAGGAGAACCACGTGACCGGTGCCACCATCTGGCTCACGGGCCTGCCCAGCGCCGGCAAGACCACCATCGCGTACGAGCTCGCCGCCAGGCTGCGCGGCGAGGGCCGCCGGGTCGAGGTGCTCGACGGCGACGAGATCCGCGAGTTCCTCTCCGCGGGCCTCGGCTTCAGCCGCGAGGACCGGCACACCAATGTGCAGCGGATCGGCTTCGTCGCCGAACTGCTCGCCTCGAACGGTGTGCAGGTGCTGGTCCCGGTCATCGCTCCGTACGCGGACAGCCGGGAGGCCGTCCGCAAGCGTCACGAGTCCGAGGGCACCCCGTACGTCGAGGTGCATGTCGCCACTCCGGTGGACGTGTGCTCCGTACGCGATGTGAAGGGGCTGTACGCCAAGCAGGCCGCGGGCGAGATCAGCGGCCTGACCGGGGTCGACGACCCGTACGACGAGCCGGCCGACCCCGATCTGCGGATCGAGTCCCAGAACCAGACCGTGCAGGAGTCGGCGGCGCAGCTCCACGCGCTGCTCACCGAGAGGGGCCTGCTGTGAGCGACGCGCGCGCGGCCGCTCAGCCGCAGACGGATACCCAAGCCGCGCCCCTGCGCCGCGCGGGCGGAGAAGCTCACGAAAGGGGTGCAGCGTGACCATCGTTGCCCATGTTCATGAGGAGACCGACAGCCCGTTCGCGCTGTCGCACCTGGACTCGCTCGAGTCCGAGGCCGTCCACATCTTCCGCGAGGTGGCGGGGGAGTTCGAGCGGCCGGTGATCCTCTTCTCCGGCGGCAAGGACTCCATCGTCATGCTGCACCTGGCGCTCAAGGCGTTCGCGCCGGCGCCGGTGCCGTTCACGCTGCTGCACGTCGACACGGGGCACAACTTCCCCGAGGTCATCGAGTACCGCGACCGGGTCGTGGCCGAGCACGGGCTGCGGCTGCACGTCGCCTCCGTCCAGGAGTACATCGACGCCGGGAAGCTGCGGGAGCGTCCCGACGGGACGCGCAACCCGCTCCAGACCGTGCCGCTGACCGAGGCGATCCAGCAGCACCGTTTCGACGCCGTCTTCGGCGGCGGCCGGCGCGACGAGGAGAAGGCCCGCGCGAAGGAGCGGGTGTTCTCCCTGCGCGACGAGTTCTCGCAGTGGGACCCGCGGCGCCAGCGCCCCGAGCTGTGGCAGCTCTACAACGGCCGCCACGCGCCCGGTGAGCACGTCCGCGTCTTCCCGCTCTCCAACTGGACCGAGCTGGACGTCTGGCAGTACATCGCCCGCGAGTCCATCGACCTGCCGGAGATCTACTTCGCCCACGAGCGCGAGGTCTTCGCCCGCAACGGCATGTGGCTGACGGCCGGCGAGTGGGGCGGCCCCAAGGACACCGAGACGGTGGAGACGCGGCTGATCCGCTACCGCACCGTCGGTGACATGTCCTGCACGGGCGCCGTCGACTCCGACGCCACCACGCTGGACGCCGTCATCGCCGAGATCGCCGCCTCCCGCCTCACCGAGCGGGGTGCGACCCGCGCCGACGACAAGATGTCCGAGGCCGCGATGGAAGACCGCAAGCGCGAAGGGTACTTCTAGCCATGACGAGCACCACCGAGCAGTTCGCCGACGTCTCGGCGACCACCCTGCTGCGTTTCGCGACCGCCGGATCCGTCGACGACGGCAAGTCCACGCTCGTGGGCCGCCTCCTGCACGACTCCAAGTCGGTCCTGACGGACCAGCTGGAGGCCGTGGAGGCGGCGTCCATCAAGCGCGGCCAGGAGGCCCCGGACCTGGCGCTGCTCACCGACGGCCTGCGGGCCGAGCGGGAGCAGGGGATCACGATCGACGTGGCGTACCGCTACTTCGCCACGCCCCGGCGCCGGTTCATCCTGGCCGACACCCCCGGGCACGTGCAGTACACCCGGAACATGGTCACCGGCGCCTCCACCGCCGAGCTGGCCGTGGTCCTGGTCGACGCGCGCAACGGCGTGGTCGAGCAGACCCGCCGTCACGCGGCCGTCGCGGCGCTGCTGCGGGTGCCGCACGTGGTCCTGGCCGTCAACAAGATGGACCTCGTCGACTACGCGGAGCCCGTCTTCGCCGCGATCGCCGAGGAGTTCACGACGTACGCCTCCGAGCTCGGCGTCCCGGAGATCACCGCGATCCCGATCTCCGCGCTGGCCGGCGACAACGTGGTGGAGCCGTCCGCCAACATGGACTGGTACGGCGGCCCGACCGTCCTGGAGCACCTGGAGACCGTGCCGGTCAGCCACGACCTGACGGCCTGCCACGCGCGGTTCCCCGTCCAGTACGTGATCCGCCCGCAGACCGCCGAGCACCCGGACTACCGGGGCTACGCCGGTCAGATCGCGGCCGGTGCCTTCCGGGTCGGCGAGCAGATCACCGTACTGCCGTCGGGGAAGACCTCCACGATCACCGCGATCGACGCGCTGGGCGAGTCGGTGGACATCGCCTGGGCGCCGCAGTCGGTCACGATCCGGCTGGCGGACGACATCGACATCTCGCGCGGCGATCTCCTCGCCCCGAGCGGTGACGCCCCGGCCACCAGCCAGGACGTCGAGGCGACGGTCTGCCATGTGGCGGACCAGCCGCTGACCGTGGGCCAGCGCGTGCTGCTCAAGCACACCACGCGCACGGTCAAGGCGATCGTCAAGGAGATCCCGTCCCGGCTGACCCTGGACGACCTCTCCCAGCACCCCGAGCCGGGGCAGCTGGTCGCCAACGACATCGGCCGGGTCAAGGTCCGTACCGCCGAGCCGCTCGCGCTCGACGCGTACGCCGACTCTCGCCGTACGGGTTCGTTCCTGCTGATCGACCCCGCGGACGGCACCACGCTCGCGGCCGGCATGGCGGGCACGTCCTTCGCCGACGCCAAGGTCGTGACGGCCGTCGCGGACGACGAGGGCTGGGACTTCTGACATGACGTACGACGCCTACGGCACCTTCGCCAAGGAGGGCGGCCGTGTGGGTTCCGGCGCCCTCGGCGCGGGCAGCGGAGGGGTCGCGCGATGTGCGTGCTGATGCCGGCGCGTCGCGTACGCGGCGCGATTCCGCCCCACCCGTTCCACGACCGACATAGCCGAAGAAGCCTTCGAAGACCCTGAGGGGAACCACCTCCGTGCCTGCCTCCCGTACGACTCCACGCCGCTCACTCGTCGCCGCCGCGGCCCTGCCGCTGCTGATCGGCGCGCTGGCCTCCTGCGGCTACGGGTCCCAGGCGAAGAGCGACGAGCAGAAGGTCGCGGCGGTGGGCGAGAAGCTCTCGGCCGACACGGTCCGGCTCGGGTACTTCCCGAACCTGACCCACGCCACCGCACTCGTCGGTGACGAAGAGGGCATCATCCAGAAGGAGCTGGGCGGAACCCGGCTTAAGGTCTCCACCTTCAACGCCGGTCCCTCCGCGATCGAGGCGCTGAACGCCGAGTCGATCGACATCGCGTACATCGGCCCCTCTCCCGCGATCAACGGCTACACGAAGTCCCAGGGCAAGAACCTGCGGGTCATCGGGGGTTCGGCCTCCGGCGGTGTGAAGCTGGTCGTGAACCCGGAGAAGATCAAGACCCTGGACGACGTCAAGGGCAAGCGGATCGCCACCCCGCAGCTCGGCAACACCCAGGACGTCGCCTTCCTCAACTG
>NZ_JBVHGJ010000023.1:0-79632 GCF_055561875.1 Streptomyces sp. NPDC022552 | reverse complement strand
GCGCTCCTCCCGTACCTGCACGACAGCACGCCCGCCGTCCCCCTCCTGCGCCGTGACCGGGACGACACCGAGTCCGTACTCACCGCCCTGGCCCATGTGCACACCGCCGGCGCCACGCCCGACTGGGCCGCCGTGTACGCACCCTGGACCCCCCGACGCATCGACCTGCCCACGTACGCCTTCCAGCGGCAGCGCTACTGGCCGGCGCTCGGCGGTGCGGCCGCGCTCGGAGCCGTGGGGCTGCGCGGCACCCATCACCCGCTGCTCGGTGCGGTGGTCACGGTGGCAGGCGGCGACGGCCTGGTTTTCACCGGGCGGCTCTCCCGGGCCACCCACCCCTGGCTCGCCGACCACCGGGTGGCCGGCACGGTCCTGGTCCCGGGCACCGCGCTCCTCGAGCTGGCCCTGCACGCGGGCGAGCAGGTCGGCTGCCCCGCCGTGGACGAACTCACCCTCGACACGCCGCTGGTGCTGCCCGAGCGGGGCGGGGTCCGCATCCAGGCCGAGGTGGGAGCGCCGCTCGCGGACGGCTCCCGGGAGATCGCCCTCTACTCCCGCCCCGACGACCTGACCGGAGCCGTGGAACCGGCCGGCGACTGGGTACGGCACGCGAGCGGCATCCTCTCGGCCGCCCCGTCTGCCGCCGCCGGCACCCCGCTCGCCCCGTGGCCGCCGCAGGACGCGGCGCCGGTGGAGCTGGGCGACTTCTACGCCACCGCCGCGGACGCGGGCCTCGAGTACGGGCCGTACTTTCAGGGCCTGCAGGCCGCGTGGCGCGGCGCCGACGGAGCGGTGTACGCCGAAGTGGCGCTGCCCTCACTCGGTGGCGCGGGCGCTCCGGAGCCCGGTGGCTTCGGCCTGCACCCGGCACTCTTCGACGCCGCCCTGCACGGAGCGGCACTGTACGACCCGGCGCAGAGCACTCCGGCGCAGGGTGAGCAGTCCGTACGGCTGCCGTTCAGCTGGTCCGGTGTCACCCTGCACGCGACCGGCGCGACCGCTCTGCGCGTACGCCTGGCCCCGGCGGGCACGGACGCCGTCTCCCTCGACCTCGCCGACCCGGAGGGCCGGCCGGTCGCCTCCGTCGCGTCCCTCGTCCTGCGCCCCGCCGGGGCCACGGGCGGCGCCGTACGACCCGACACGCTCTTCCGCGTGCAGTGGACCGCCCTGCCCGCGACGGACGGCCGGGAGGGCGCCCGCCCCTGGACGGTCGTCGCCGGGCCGGCCGAACTCGCCGACCTGGCGGCCCTGCCGGAGGTCCCCGCGCTGGTGGCCGTACACGCCGGTCCGGTGTCCGGCGCCGACACCGACGAGCCCGCCCGCGTCCGCGTCGCCGCGCACCGCGCTCTGGAGTGCGTACGGACCTGGCTCGCCGACGGGCGTTTCACCGACTCCACGCTCGTCCTGCTCACCCGGGGTGCCATGCCCGTCGGCCCGGCCACGGTCGATCCGGCCGGGGCCGCCGTGTGGGGCCTGGTCCGCAGCGCGCAGACCGAACACCCCGGCCGATTCGTCCTGCTCGACCTGGACCCCGCGGACGGCGACGTACCCGGTACGGGACCGGCCGACACCGACGAGCCGCAGCTCGCGCTGCGGGACGGCCGGTGGCACGCCCCGCGCCTCGCCCGCGCCGCCGCCTCCGCGCCGCCGGCCGGCTCCGGGGCGACGGTGGCCCACGGGACCGTACTCGTCACCGGCGGCACCGGTGTCCTGGGCGCCCGGGTGGCCCGGCACCTCGCCGCCGAGCACGGCGTCCGCGAGCTGCTGCTGGTGAGCCGGCGCGGCCCGGCAGCCGCCCGGACCGACGAACTGATCGCCGAACTGGCCGAACTGGGCGCCCACGCACGGGTCGTCGCCTGCGACGTGGCCGACCGCGATGCGCTCGCCGCGGTACTCGCCACCGTGCCCGAGGACCGCCCGCTGACCGGAGTGGTGCACGCCGCCGGGATCGTGGACGACGGCGTGGTCACCGGCCTGACCCCGGAGCGGATCGACGCGGTGCTGGACGCCAAGGCGGCCTCCGCGCTGCACTTGGACGCGCTGGTCGGAGACGTTCCGCTCTTCGTACTGTTCTCCTCCGCCTCGGCGACGTTCGGTTCGGCCGGCCAGGCCGGGTACGCGGCCGCCAACGCGGTGCTCGACGCCCTCGCCCAGCGCAGGCCGGGCGCCGTCTCCGTCGGCTGGGGACTGTGGGAGGAGACCTCCGGCATCTCCGCCGGGCTGGACGAGATGGGCCGGGCGCGGATCACCCGCGCGGGCGGGCCACTCACCACGGCCGAGGCACTCACGATCCTGGACGCCGTCGGTGCAGGTGACACCCCGCACCTGGTCGCCCTCCACCTGAACCTCCCCGAACTCCGGAAGGCCCTGGACGGCGACCCCGCCGGCCAGGCGCCCCCGCTGCTGCGCGGCCTGGTCACCCGCACCACGCGCCCCGCTGCGGCGACGCGTGCGGTACCCGGCGCCGCCTCCCCGCTGGGCGAGCGTCTCACCGCGCTCGGCGAGCTCGAGCGCACCGAGTTCATCGCCGAACTGGTGCGGTCCGAAGCCGCCGGCGTGCTGGGGTACGCCGCCACCGACCCGGTGGAGGACCACAGCACGTTCAAGGACCTGGGCTTCGACTCACTCACCGCCGTCGAACTGCGCAACCGCCTCGGCACCGTGACCGGCCTGCGGCTGCCCGCGACCCTGGTCTTCGACCACCCCTCGCCGCAGGCACTGACGGCCCACCTGCTGTCCCGCTTGATCGGTGAGGAGCGCAAGGCCCCCACGTCGGCCGTACGCGCCTCCCGAACGGCCGCCGCGAACGACGAACCCATCGCGATCGTCGCGATGAGCTGCCGCTACCCCGGCGGGGTGAACAGCCCCGAGGACCTGTGGCGGCTGGTGGCCGAGGGCTCCGACGCGATCGGCCCGTTCCCCGACAACCGCGGCTGGGACATCGGGAACCTCTACGACCCCACCCCCGACGCGTCGGGCAAGTCGTACGTCCTCGAAGGCGGCTTCGTCCGCGACGCCGACCGCTTCGACCCCGCGCTCTTCAACATCTCGCCGCGCGAGGCGCTCGCGATGGACCCGCAGCAGCGCCTGCTCCTCGAGGCCTCCTGGGAGGTCTTCGAACGGGCTGGCATCGACCCGACCTCGCAACGCGGCAGCCGCACCGGCGTCTTCGCCGGACTCATGTACCACGACTACGGCTCGACCATGACCGTGCTGCCCGAGGGCGTCGAGGGCTACCTCGGCACCGGTACCTCCGGCAGCGTGCTGGCCGGCCGTGTCTCCTACACCTTCGGGCTCGAAGGCCCGGCCATGACGGTGGACACCGCGTGCTCGTCCTCCCTGGTCACGCTGCACCTGGCGTGCCAGGCGCTGCGCGCGGGCGAGTGCGACATGGCACTGGCGGGCGGCGTCACCGTGCTCTCCACCCCCGCCGTCTTCATCGACTTCAGCACGCAGGGCGCACTCTCCTCCAACGGCCGCTGCAAGACCTTCTCGGCGGACGCCGACGGCACGGGCTGGGGTGAGGGTGTCGGTGTGCTGCTGGTGGAGCGGCTCTCGGACGCTCTGGAGCGCGGCCATGAGGTGCTGGCGGTGGTGCGGGGTTCGGCGGTCAATCAGGACGGTGCGTCGAACGGTCTGACGGCTCCGAACGGTCCGTCGCAGGAGCGGGTGATCCGTGCCGCGCTGGATGCCGCGCGGCTCACGGTGGCCGATGTGGACGTGGTGGAGGCGCATGGCACGGGTACGAAGTTGGGTGACCCGATCGAGGCGCAGGCGCTGCTCGCGACGTACGGGCAGGACCGTGAAGAGCCTCTTTATCTGGGGTCGTTGAAGTCGAACATCGGTCATACGCAGGCTGCTGCGGGTGTCGGTGGTGTGATCAAGATGGTGGAGGCGATGCGCCACGGCGTGCTGCCGGCCACCCTGCATGTGGGGGAGCCGTCGCCGCATGTGGACTGGGAGGCGGGGGCTGTCGAGCTCCTGACCGAGGCGCGTCAGTGGCCGGAGACGGACCGGCCGCGCCGGGCCGGTGTGTCGTCGTTCGGTGTGAGCGGTACGAACGCGCACGTGATCCTGGAGGCGGCACCCCAGCCCGCCGACGAGGCGCCTGCCGCCCCGGCCGATGCAGAGCCCGTGTCCGCCCCCACGCCCTGGCTGCTCGCCGGCAAGAGCGCGGGCGCGCTCCAGGCGGCCGCGGCACGGCTCGCCGGGCTGACGGACGAGGCGGACCCCGCCGACATCGCCTGGCGGCTGCTCACCGGTCGTGCGGTGCTGGAGCACCGGGCGGTGGTGTTGGGGGAGGACCGTGCGGGGGCGCTGCGGGCGTTGGCGCGGGATGTGTCGCATGCGGGTGTGGTGCGGGGTGTGGCGCGTTCCGGTGGTGCTCCGGTGTTGGTGTTCCCGGGTCAGGGGTCGCAGTGGTTGGGGATGGGGCGGGAGCTGGCGGCGTGGTCGCCGGTGTTCCGGGAGGGTTTGGAGGAGTGTGCGGCGGCGTTGGAGCCGTTCGTGGACTGGTCGCTGTGGGACGTGCTCGACAGCGAGGACGAGGCGTTGTGGGGTCGGGTGGATGTGGTCCAGCCGGTTCTGTGGGCGTTGATGGTGTCGCTGGCCCGACTGTGGCGGTCGTGCGGCGTGGTCCCGTCCGCGGTGGTGGGCCATTCGCAGGGTGAGATCGCGGCCGCTGTGGTGGCCGGTGGTCTGTCGGTCGTGGACGGGGCGCGGGTGGTGGCGTTGCGTTCGCGTGCGCTGCGGGTGCTGGCGGGCCGGGGTGGGATGGTGTCGCTGGCGGCGGGTCCGGGGGTGGCCGCCGAGCTGGTGGCTGGTTTCGAGGGCCGGGTGTCGGTGGCCGCGGTCAACGGTCCCGGTTCGACGGTGGTGTCCGGTGAACCGGAAGCGCTGGACGAGCTGATGGCCTTGTGCGAGACGCGTGCGATTCGGGCGCGTCGCGTGCCGGTGGACTACGCATCGCATTCGGTACAGGTGGAGGAGCTGCGCGAGCAGATCCTTACCGATCTGGCTCCGATCGTTCCCAAGTCGTCTTCGGTGCCGCTGTATTCGTCGGTGACCGGTGGCCGTATCGACACCGTCGTGATGGACGCGGGTTACTGGTACGAGAATCTGCGGTCGCTGGTCCGGTTCGATGAGGCGACGGCCGCGCTGCTGGCCGACGGCCGGTCGGTGTTCCTGGAGTCCAGCCCGCATCCGGTCCTGACCCCCGGCATCGAGCAGTCGCTGGAGGCGTCCGGGCAGCCGGGCGTCACGCTGGCCACCCTGCACCGTGATCGCGGGGATTCGACACGCTGGCTGACCGCCTTGGCCGAGGCCCACGTGGCCGGTGTCCCCGTCGACTGGACCACCGTCCTGGAGGACCGCACGGGCCGTGCGGTCGACCTGCCCACCTACGCCTTCCAGCGGGAACGTTTCTGGCCAGAGAAGCGGGCGCTGCCCACCGACGTCTCCGCCGTGGGTCTCGGCCGCGCCGATCACCCCATGCTCGGCGCGTCGGTGCCGATGGCCGGCAGCGACGGCGTACTGCTCACCGGGCGGATCGCCGCCGGCACCCACCCGTGGATCACCGACCACGTCCTGCTCGGCACGGTCCTGCTGCCCGGCACCGCCCTCGTCGAACTCGCCCTCCGAGCCGGCGAGTCTGCGGGCTTCCCGCACCTGGACGAACTGACCCTGGAGGTCCCGCTCACCCTGCCCGGGGACGGGGCGGTCGTCGTCCAGGTCGCCGTCGGTGACGGCACCTCCGCGGACGACGGCCGTGCGGTCACCGTCTACTCCCGCGCCGAGGGCGACGAGGGCGCCTGGACCCGGCACGCCACCGGCACCCTGCGCGCAACTCCCGCCGGGCCCGCCCCGGAGCCGGTCCCGTGGCCGCCCCGGGACGCCGAACCCGTCGACCCGGCCGGGTTCTACGCGGCCGTGGCCGAAGGCGGCTACGGATACGGGCCGGCCTTCCAGGGCCTGCGTGCCGTCTGGCGGCGGGCCGACGAGGTCTTCGCCGAGATCGTGCTTCCCCAGGAAGCCCGCACCGACAGCGCCGGCTTCGGCCTGCACCCCGCGCTGTTCGACGCGGCCCTGCACGCCGCCGGAGCCGGCCGCCTGTTCCCCGACACCGGCGAGGTGCGGGTGCCGTTCGCATGGCAGGGCGTCACCGTGCACGCCGCGGGCGCCACCGAACTGCGGGTCCGGATCACCCGCTCCGCCGGGCGCGACGCCCTTCGCCTGGAGGCCGTGGACACCTCGGGCGCACCCGTCGTACAGGTGGAGACGCTGGAGTTCCGTCCGGTTTCCGCCGCACAGCTGGCCTCCGCGCAGGGACCGCGCGACGCGCTGTTCGCCGTCGAATGGACGCCCGGCGCCGCAGGCCCGGTCCCCGTCTCGTGGGCCGTGGTCGGCGCCGATGCCCTCGGCGCCGCCGACCAGTTGGCGGAAGAGACGTACGCCGTCGAGTGGCACGCCGACACGGCCGCGCTGACCGAGTCCATCGACGCGGGCATGACCGTGCCCGAGGTCGTCCTGCTCTCCGGGCCGGCCGGGACCGCCGCGACGCACGAGGACGTGCACCGCCGGCTCACCGAGGTGCTCGCCGCCGCACAGACCCTCCTCGCGGACCAGCGTTTCGACGGATCACGCATCGTCCTGCTCACCTCGGGAGCCGTCGCCGTCCACCCCGGCGAGGACATCACCGACCTGCCCGGCGCGGCCGCCCGGGGACTGCTGCGCACGGCCCACTCCGAGCACCCCGGCCGCTTCGCGACGATCGACTCCGACGGCAGCCTCGGCGGACTGACCGAGGCGCTCCTCCCCGGCGAGCCGGAGACCGCCCTCCGCAAGGGCACCCCGCACGTGCCGCGCCTCGTGCGCGCCCGGTCCGCCGACGCGCCCGCGGCGCCCGCGCTGCCGTCCGGGACCGTTCTGATCACCGGCGGAACCGGCGGCCTCGGCGCATTGGTGGCCCGGCACCTCGCGGCCACGCACGGAGTCACCGAACTGCTCCTGCTCAGCCGCTCCGGCCCGCAGGCGCCCGGGGCCGCCGCCCTCACCGACGAGCTCGCCGTGCTCGGAGCCCGGGCGGAGATCGTGGCCTGCGACGCCGCCGACCGGGACCGGCTCGCGCAGGTGCTCGCCGGCCGCCGGATCGGGACCGTCGTCCACGCGGCGGGCGTACTCGACGACGGGGTCCTCACCTCGATGACGCCCGAGCGCCTCGCGACGGTGCTGCGCCCCAAGGCGGACGCGGCGCTCCACCTGGCCGAACTGGTCGAGGCCGAGACGTACGTGTTCTTCTCCTCCGCCTCCGGCACCTTCGGCGGCGCCGGCCAGGCCAACTACGCCGCCGCCAACGCGGTGCTGGACGCCCTCGCCGCCCGCCTCCACGCACAGGGCCGCACCGCGCTCTCCATCGGCTGGGGCATGTGGGCCACGGCCACCGGCATGACCGGTCACCTCCCGGAGGACGTTCGCGGGCGCGCGACCGGCGACGGCACGGCCCTGTCCGACGCGGACGGTCTCGCCCTGCTCGACGCCGCCCTCATCTCCGGCCGGCCCCACCTCGTGGCGGCCCGCCTGGATCTGGCGACGCTACGGACACGTGCGGCCGGCGTCCCGGTGCCGCCGCTGCTGTACTCCCTGGTCCCGCAGCCCGCGCGGCGGGCGGCAGAGGCGGGGGAGAACGCCGCGTCGTTCACCACCCGCCTGGCCGCCCTCGACCCGTCCGAGCGGCGGCAGGCCGTGCTCGATCTCGTACGCGGCCACGCCGCCACGGTGCTCGGGCACACCTCGGCCGACGCAGTGGAACCCGAACAGGGCTTCACCGACCTGGGGTTCAGCTCCCTCACCGCGGTCGAGATCCGCAACCGGCTCAACACGGCCACCGGACTGCGGCTGCCCACCACGCTGATCTTCGACCACCCGAACGCCGCGCGCCTAGCGGACCACCTGCTGGAGCACCTGGTCGTCGAGGACACCGGAACCGGCCCCGCCGCGCTGCTGGCCGAGCTGGACCGGCTCGACACCGCCCTCTCCGGCACCGGCCCGGAGGACGAGACACGCGCACGCGTGGTCGCGCGGCTGCATGCGCTGCTCGCCCGGTACGACGCCGGCGACGACACGGGAGCGGTCGGCACCGCCGCGGACTTCGACGCGGCAGGAGACGAGGAACTCTTCGCCTTCATCGACAACGAAAGAGGAGTCTGAGGCGGTGCAGGACAAGACAGCCGGCGCACGTGCCGTATCCACCGAGGACAAGCTGCGGGACTACCTGAAGCGCGCCACCGCGGACCTCGCCGCGGTGCGCCAGCGGCTCCGTGCCGCCGATTCGGCCGAGCGCGAGCCGATCGCCGTCATCGGCATGGCCTGCCGCTACCCGGGGGGCGTCGACTCGCCCGAGGCGCTGTGGCGCGTGGTGCGGGACGGCGTCGACGCCGTCTCCGGCTTCCCCGTGGACCGGGGCTGGGACATGGCACCCTTCGACGCCGGAGCCGCCGCCGGCGTCGAGTTCACCCGCGAGGGCGGGTTCATCGACGCGGTCGCCGACTTCGACCCCTCGCTCTTCAACATCTCGCCGCGCGAGGCGCTCGCCATGGACCCGCAGCAGCGCCTGGTCCTCGAGACCTCCTGGGAGGCCGTGGAACGCGCCGGCATCGACCCGCTCTCCCTGCGCGGCAGCCGTACGGGTGTCTTCACCGGTGTCATGTACAACGAGTACGCCTCCCGTGCCCTGTCCGTCCCCGAGGAGGTCGCCGGACACCTGGGCACCGGCAGCAGCGGCAGCGTCGTCTCCGGCCGGGTGTCCTACACCCTCGGCCTCGAGGGCCCCGCACTGACGGTGGACACGGCGTGTTCGTCGTCGCTGGTGGCGCTGCACCTCGCGGTGCGGTCGCTGCGCAGCGGGGAGTGCTCGATGGCGCTGGCGGGCGGCGTCACCGTGATGATCACACCCAACACCTTCATCGACTTCGGCATGTCCGGCGCACTCTCCGCCGACGGCCGGTGCAGGGCGTTCTCGGCGGACTCCGACGGCACGGGCTGGGGCGAGGGCGTCGGTGTGCTGCTCGTGGAGCGGCTCTCGGACGCGGTGCGCAACGGACACCGCGTGCTGGCGGTCGTGCGCGGTTCGGCCGTCAACCAGGACGGCGCCTCCAGCGGGCTGACGGCTCCCAACGGCCCCTCGCAGCAGCGGGTCATCCGTGCCGCGCTGGACGCCGCGCGGCTCACGGCGGCCGACGTGGACGTGGTGGAGGCGCACGGTACCGGCACGACGCTGGGTGACCCGATCGAGGCGCAGGCGTTGCTCGCCACGTACGGGCAGGGCCGGCCGGCCGATCGGCCCGCGTACCTCGGGTCGTTGAAGTCGAACATCGGGCACACACAGGCTGCTGCGGGTGTCGGTGGTGTGATCAAGATGGTGGAGGCGATGCGCCATGGCGTGCTGCCGGCCACCCTGCACGTGGCCGAGCCGACACCCCATGTGGATTGGCAGGCGGGAGCCGTCGAGCTGCTGACGGAGGCGCGCCAGTGGCCCGACGGCGAGGAGCCGCGGCGGGCGGGTGTGTCGTCGTTCGGTGTGAGCGGTACGAACGCGCACGTGATCCTGGAGGAGTACCGGCCCGCCGAGCCCGACGCCGACGAGGTGCCCGCCGCCCCGGTGGAGGCCGACGGTGTGGTGCCGTGGGTGCTGTCGGGACGGACCGAGCAGGCGCTGCAAGGCCAGGCCGCGCGTCTGCTCGCGCATGTGCAGGAGCTGGACGCGGACGGCGGGCCGACGGTCGGTCGGATCGGTTTCTCGCTTGCGGCGACGCGTGCTGCTCTGGGCCACCGTGCGGTCGTTCTGGGTTCGGACCTGGCGGACTTCCGGCGGGGTCTTGAGGCGCTCGCGGAGGGCCGTGAGGTCCCGGGCGTCGTCACGAGCGTGCGCGGCACGGGTCAGGGCGCTCCGGTGTTGGTGTTCCCGGGGCAGGGGTCGCAGTGGCTGGGGATGGGCCGGGAGCTGGCGGCGTGGTCGCCGGTGTTCCGGGAGGGTTTGGAGGAGTGTGCGGCGGCGTTGGAGCCGTTCGTGGACTGGTCGCTGTGGGACGTGCTCGACAGCGAGGACGAGGCGTTGTGGGGTCGGGTGGATGTGGTCCAGCCGGTTCTGTGGGCGTTGATGGTGTCGCTGGCCCGACTGTGGCGGTCGTGCGGCGTGGTCCCGTCCGCGGTGGTGGGCCATTCGCAGGGTGAGATCGCGGCCGCTGTGGTGGCCGGTGGTCTGTCCGTCGTGGACGGCGCGCGTGTGGTTGCGCTGCGTTCACGTGCGCTGCGGGTGCTGGCGGGCCGGGGTGGGATGGTGTCGCTGGCGGCGGGTCCGGAGGTGGCCGCCGAGCTGGTGTCCGGCTTCGAGGGCCGGGTGTCGGTGGCCGCGGTCAACGGTCCCGGTTCGACGGTGGTGTCCGGTGAACCGGACGCGCTGGACGAGCTGATGGCTGTGTGCGAGACGCGTGCGATTCGGGCGCGTCGCGTGCCGGTGGACTACGCGTCGCATTCGGTACAGGTGGAGGAGCTGCGCGAGCAGATCCTTACCGATCTGGCTCCGATCGTGCCCAAGTCGTCTTCGGTGCCGCTGTATTCGTCGGTGACCGGTGGCCGTATCGACACCGCGGTGATGGACGCGGGTTACTGGTACGAGAACCTGCGGTCGCTGGTCCGGTTCGACGAAGCGACGGGCGCGCTGCTGGCCGACGGCCGGTCGGTGTTCCTGGAGTCCAGCCCGCATCCGGTCCTGACTCCTGGCATCGAGCAGTCGCTGGAGGCGTCCGGGCAGCCGGGCGTCACGCTGGCCACCCTGCACCGTGATCGCGGCGACGCGACGCGCTGGCTGACCGCGCTCGCCGAAGCTCACGTGGCGGGTGTCCCGGTCGACTGGACCACCGTCCTGCCCGACGCCCGGCCCGTCGACCTGCCCACCTACGCCTTCCAGCGACGCCGTTACTGGCTCGACACCGCCGAGCCCGAACTGCCCGCCACCGATCGCGCACAGGACTGGTTCTGGTCCGCCGTCGAGAACGAGGACCTCCCAGCCCTCCAGCGCATGCTCGACGTCAGCGGCCGGACCCCGCTTGACGAAGCCCTGTCCGCGCTCTCCTCCTGGCACCGGCGCGACCGCGAACGCAGTCGCGCCGAGAGCTGGTGCTACCGGACCGCGTGGACGCCCGCGCAGCCCCCCGCCGGCCGGCTCGACGGCCGCTGGCTGGTGGCCGTACACCCGGACCACCACGCGCACGCGCTGGTCACCGCGGTTCTCGCGGCCCTCGAAGAGGCCGGCGCCGCCCCCGAACTGCTGCCCGTGGCCCCCGAGGACGACCGCGGCACCCTCGCCGAGCGACTGCGCGGCGCCGACGGCGTGCTGTCGCTGCTCTCCCTCGCCGAGGACCCCGCCCCCGGACACCCCGCCACCCCGGCTGGATTCGCCGCCGGCATCACTCTGCTCCACGCCGTGCACGACACCGGCGAGCCGATACGTCTGTGGTGCGCCACCTCCGGCGCCGTCGCCGCCGGGCCGGGGGACACCGTCACCCGCCCCGCACAGGCGCTGACCTGGGGTCTCGGCCGGGTCGCCGCCCACGAGTACACCCAGTGGGGCGGCCTTGTCGACCTGCCCGCCGACCCCGAGCCGCGCGCGATGTCCCGGCTGGCGGCGGTCCTCGCCGGCACGGGCGAGGACCAGGCGGCGATACGCGCCACCGGGGTCTTCGTGCCCCGCCTGCGCAGAGCCGAGCCGACCCCGCCCGGCCGCACATGGCAGTCGTCCGGCACCGTGCTGGTCACCGGCGGCACCGGTGGCGTCGGTGCGCACGTCGCCCGTTGGCTCGCCGCCTCGGGCGCCGAACACCTACTCCTGCTCAGCCGGCGCGGCCCGGAGGCCCCCGGCGCGGCGGAACTCGCCGCCGAACTGCGGGAAGCGGGCGCCGAGGTCACCGTCGCCGCGGTGGACGCGGCCGACCACGACGCCCTGGCGGCCGTTCTCGCCGAGCTGCCCGCCGCACAGCCGCTGACCGCCGTCTTCCACGCCGCCGGAGTCGTCGACTCCAGCATCGTGGACTCCCTCACGCCGGACCGCGTCGAGACCGCGCTGCGCGCCAAGGTCGCCAGCGCCCTCAACCTGCACCGGCTCACCGCGCACCTGGACCTCTCGGCCTTCGTGCTCTTCTCGTCGCTGGCCGGCGTCTTCGGCTCGGCCGGCGAGGGCAACTACGCCCCCGGCAACGCCTTCCTGGACGCCTTCGCGCAGTACCGCCGTGCCCAGGGACTGCCCGCGACCTCCGTGGCCTGGGGATCATGGGCGGGCGCCGGCATGGCCGAGGGAGGCTTCGGCGACGTACTCGAACGCCACGGCATCCTCCGGATGGAGCCCGCACACGCCCTCGCGGGACTGCGTACGGCGCTGGAGCGGGACGAGACCACGCTCGCCCTCGCCGACATCCGCTGGGAGGTCTTCTCCTGGTTCTTCACCGCCACCCGCCCCAGCCGCCTGCTCGACGAACTCCCCGACGTCCGCAGCCTCCGGCAGACAGCCGAACAGAGCGCGGCCCAGGGCCCCGCCGCCGACCAGGAGAACCTGCCGCCGGCCCAACGGCTGGCCGGGGCCTCGGAGGCGGAGCGCAACCGGTTCCTGCTCGACCTGGTCCGTGACCAGGTGGCGCTGGTGCTCGGCCACGAGTCCGCCTCCGAGGTGGAGCCCGGCCGGGCCTTCGGCGAGCTGGGCCTCACCTCGGCGGGCGCCGTCGAACTGCGCAACCGCCTGACCTTCACCACCGGTCTGCGCATGTCCGCCACCCTCGTCTTCGACCACCCCAGCCCGCTGGCCCTCTCCCGTTTCCTGGCCGCCGAGATCACCGGCGGGAACGCCGGACCGGTTCCCGACACCGCGGCCCCGGCCGTGCCCGTACACGGTGACGCCGCCGCGGCGGACGACGACCCGATCGTCCTCGTCGGCATGGCCTGCCGCTTCCCGGGCGGCGTCCGCTCCCCGGAGGACCTGTGGGAGCTGGTCCGGTCCGGCACCGACGCGATGGGCCCCTTCCCCGCCGACCGCGGCTGGGACCTCGACGCGCCAGGCGGCGACTACCCGCGGACGGGCGGCTTCCTCCCCGACGCGACCGCCTTCGACGCCGACCTGTTCGGCATCTCGCCGCGCGAGGCGCTGGCCATGGACCCGCAGCAGCGGCTGCTCCTCGAAGCGTCCTGGGAGGCACTGGAGCGCGCGGGTATCCACCCCCGGTCGCTGGCCGGGTCGCGTACGGCCGTGTACGCCGGCTCCGGCGGCCAGGACTACCTGACCGTCCTTGCGGCGGACCCCGAGGCCGGCGACGGCTATCTGGTCACCGGCGGATCCCCCAGCGTGCTGTCGGGCCGTGTCGCCTACGCCTTCGGTCTCGAGGGCCCGGCGGTCACCGTGGACACCGCGTGCTCCTCCTCCCTGGTGGCCCTCCACCTGGCCTGCCAGTCACTGCGCCACCAGGAGTCCGACCTGGCCCTGGTCGGCGGCGTCAACGTGATCTCCCTGCCGTCCGTCTTCGCCGAGTTCAGCAAGCAGCGCGGCCAGGCCGCCGACGGCCGATGCAAGGCCTTCGCCGCGGGCGCGGACGGCACCGGCTGGGGCGAGGGCGTGGGCGTCCTGCTCGTGGAGCGGCTCTCTGACGCGCGCCGTAACGGACACGAGGTCCTCGCGGTGGTCCGCGGCAGCGCGGTCAACTCCGACGGCGCGTCGAACGGGTTGACGGCGCCGAACGGTCCCGCGCAGCAGCGGGTGATCCGGGCCGCGCTGGCCTCGGCGGGGCTTGAGGCGTCCGACGTGGACGCGGTGGAGGCGCACGGTACGGGCACGAGGCTCGGCGACCCGATCGAGGCGCAGGCCCTACTGGCGACGTACGGGCAGGACCGGGACGACCCCCTGTACCTGGGCTCGGTGAAGTCCAACATCGGGCACACCCAGGCCGCCGCCGGTGTCGTGGGCGTGATCAAGGCCGTCATGGCGCTCCGCCACGGCGTGCTGCCCCGGACGCTGCACGTGGACGAGCCGACCCCGGAAGTGGACTGGTCGGCCGGCTCGGTGGAACTGCTCACCGAGAACCGCCCGTGGCCGCAGGCGAACCGGCCGCGGAGGGCGGCGGTGTCGTCGTTCGGCATCAGCGGCACCAACGCGCACACCATTCTGGAGCAGGCCCCCGAGCCGGCCGAAGTACCCGCCGGCATCCAGCAGAAGCCTCAGCACCCGGACCTCCCGCTGCCCGTCCCGCTGTCCGGCGCCACGCCGGACGCCCTCGCCCAGCAGGCCGGACGGCTCGCCTGCGTGGCAGCGGACCCCGCCGACCTGGCGCTCACCCTGGTCACCACTCGCGCCGACCTGGACCACCGAGCGGTGGTCTTCGGCGACCACACCGATGTACTGACGGCTCTGGCCGCCGGTGAGCAGCCGCAGGACGCGGTGCGTGACCAGGTCGTGCACGGCGGGCTGGCCCTGTTGTTCACGGGGCAGGGCGCGCAGCGGGCCGGGATGGGCCGTGAGCTGTACGACGCCTTCCCGGTGTACGCCGACGCGTTCGACGACATCTGTGCGCGGGTCGACCTCGAACGGCCTTTGCGCGAGGTCGTGTTCGGGGACGATGCGGAGCTTCTGTCCCGGACGGTGTACGCGCAGGCGGGGCTGTTCGCGGTCGAGGTGGCGTTGTTCCGGCTGGTGGAGTCCTGGGGTGTGACCCCGGACGTGCTGGTCGGCCATTCGATCGGTGAGCTTGCCGCCGCGCACTGCGCGGGAGTGCTGTCGCTGGACGACGCCTGTGCTCTCGTCTCGGCGCGTGGCCGTTTGATGGATGCGCTGCCGTCGGGCGGCGCGATGCTGGCCGTCGAGGCTGCTGAAAACGGGCTGGAACTTCCCGACGGCGTGGACCTTGCGGCTGTGAACGGCCCCACCTCTCTTACGGTCTCGGGCGACGCGGACGCGATCGGCGCGCTGGAGGAGCGGCTCCGGGCGGAGAACGTACGGGTCAAGCGCCTGACCGTTTCGCACGCGTTCCACTCGCACCTGATGGAGCCGATGCTCGACGAGTTCGCGAAGGTCGCGAAGTCGCTGACGTACAACGCCCCGACGATCCCGATCGTCACCACCGCACCGGGCGACATCGCGACCCCTGACTACTGGGTCGGTCAGATCCGTGAGCCCGTCCGGTTCGCCGACGCGATCGCCTCACTCAGCGGCGTACGTACGGCACTGGAGCTGGGCCCTGCCGGTGTGCTCTCCGCCTTCGTACCGGAGCAGATCGACACCCTGGCCGCCGTCCCCGCGCTGCGCCCGGACCGCCCCGAGGCAGGCACCCTCGTCCGTGCGCTGGCCCGCCTGCACACCCGTGGCGTACCGGTGGACTGGTCCGCGTACCTCGCCCCGTTCGGGGGCGCCCGGATCGCCCTTCCCACGTACCCCTTCGCCCGCCGGCGGTACTGGCCCACTCCCGTGGCACCCCGCCCCGTCGCGGTCGAGAACCCGGTCGAGCGGGAGTTCTGGGCGGCCGTGGACTCGGCCGACACCGACGCCGTGGCCGGCGCGCTGCGACTGGACGAGGAACAGCGGGACGGCCTGGGCGCCGTCCTGCCCGCCCTCGCCGCCTGGCGGGAGCGGGGCCGGCACAAGGCCACCACCGACGCCTGGCGCTACCGAGTCGGCTGGACCCAGCTCACCGACCGGCAGGTGCGGCTCAGCGGCACCTGGCTCCTGGTCACGGGCGGCAAGGCACCCGAGGGGCTCGTGGACGGCCTGCGTACCGCGGGCGCCGACATCGTCGAGATGACGGAACTCGGCGCGGACCGTACGCAGTGCGCTGCCCGGATGGCCGACCTGGCCTCCGTCGCCGCCGACGGCGGCCGCCCCGTCGCCGGGGTACTCGCGTGCGTGGACACCGCCGCCGAGCTGCTGCTGGTCCTCCAGGCCCAGGGCGACGCCGGACTCGCCGCGCCACTGTGGTGCGTCACCTCCGGCGCGGTCGTGGCCGTGCCGGGCGACGAGTGCCGTCCCGCCGCGGCACAGCTGTGGGGACTCGGCCGGGTCGCCGCTCTCGAACACCCCGACCGCTGGGGCGGCCTGGTCGACGTGCCGGAGCACCTCGACCGACGGGCGGCCGAGCGGCTGGCCCAACTGCTGGCCGGGGACGCGGGCGAGGACCAGGCGGCCATACGGCCGACCGGCATCCACGTCCGCCGACTGCGGCGTGCCCCCACCGCTGCGGCCGGGCAGACGCAGCCCGCCGAATGGCGCACCGACGGGCCCGTCCTGGTCACCGGTGGCACCGGCGCCCTGGGCGGCAAGGTCGCCCGTCTGCTGGCCGAGCGCGGCGCCACCCGCCTCGTCGTGGCGAGCCGGCGCGGTCCCGCCGCACCGGGCGCGTCCGAGCTGGTCGCGGACCTCGCGGAACGTGGCTGCGACGCCGTCGTCGTCTCCTGCGACCTGAGCGACCGGGACGCGGTGGCCGACCTTCTGGAACGCCACCCGGTGACCGCGGTCGTGCACGCCGCGGGGATCGTCGACGACGGTGTGCTCGACGCGCTGACGCCCGAACGGCTCGCCGCCGTACTCGACGCCAAGGCCCACTCCGCCGACCTGCTGGACGAACTTGCCGGCGAACTGACCGACTTCGTCGTCTTCTCCTCCGTCGCGGGCGTGCTCGGCAGCGCCGGGCAGGGGTCCTACGCCGCCGCCAACGCGCACCTCGACGCCCTGGTGGAACGCCGTCGCTCCCGGGGCCTGCCCGGCACCGCCCTCGCCTGGGGCGCCTGGGCGGGAGCCGGGATGGCAGCCGATCCGGCCGCCGCGGCCCGGCTGGCGCGCGGCGGACTGCCCGCGATGCCGGAGGACAGGGCGCTGGGGGCCATGGCCACAGCCCTGTCCGAGGGAGACGGCACGCTGGTCGTCGCCGACATCGACTGGGAACGGTTCGCCCCGGGCTTCACGGCGGTACGCCCCAGCAGGCTGTTCGCCGAACTTCCCGAGGCCGCCCCGGTCGTACGCACGGTCGAGGCCACCGGACCCGCCGCGCTCGCCGCGTCGGACGCGGACGCCGCCGAGCAGGCGCGCGGCGCCGAGACCCTCGTCCTGGAGGCCGTCGCGGCCGTCCTCGGCCACGGCTCGCCCGCGGCCGTGGACCGCGAACGCGCCTTCCACGACCTGGGTTTCGACTCCCTCACCGCCCTGGAGCTGCGCAACCTCCTGACCTCCCGGACGGGTCTGTCCCTGCCGGCCGGTCTGGTCTTCGACTTCCCGACCCCCGCGGCCCTCGCCGCGCACCTCCTCACCTTGCTGTCCGGCCAGACATCGGCCTCCGCGGCCCGCCCGGCTGCGGGCGCCGGCCGGGCGGCGACGGACGAGCCCATCGCCATCATCGGGATGGCCTGCCGCTTCCCCGGCGGCGTGGACTCGCCCGAGGCGCTCTGGGGCCTGGTGGCCTCCGGCACCGACGCGATGGGCGACTTCCCGACGGACCGCGGATGGGATCTCGACACCCTGCTCGGCCCGGACGGACTCTCGTCCAGCCGCGCGGGCGGATTCCTCGACGACGTCGCCGCCTTCGACGCGGGCCTGTTCAACATCTCGCCGCGCGAGGCGCTCGCCATGGACCCGCAGCAGCGCCTGCTCCTCGAGGCCTCCTGGGAGGCGTTCGAACGGGCCGGCATCGACCCGACCTCGGTCGGCGGCAGCGACACCGGTGTCTTCGCGGGCACCAACGGCCAGGACTACGCCGCCCTGCTGCTCGGCTCCGAGACCGCCACCGAGGGCCACCTGGGAACCGGCAACACCGCCAGTGTGCTGTCCGGACGCATCTCCTACACCTTCGGCCTGCGGGGACCCGCGCTCAGCGTGGACACGGCGTGTTCGTCGTCGCTGGTGGCGCTGCACCTGGCGGCGCAGTCGCTGCGCAACGGCGAGTGCTCCATGGCACTGGCGGGCGGCGTCACCGTGATGCCGCTGCCCGGTACCTTCATCGAGTTCAGCACGCAGGGCGCACTCTCCTCCGACGGTCGCTGCAAGGCCTTCTCGGCGGATGCCGACGGCACGGGCTGGGGTGAGGGTGTCGGTGTGCTGCTGGTGGAGCGGCTCTCGGACGCTCTGGAGCGCGGCCATGAGGTGCTGGCGGTGGTGCGGGGTTCGGCGGTCAATCAGGACGGTGCGTCGAACGGTCTGACGGCTCCGAACGGTCCGTCGCAGGAGCGGGTGATCCGTCAGGCGTTGGAGAGTGCCCGGCTGAGTCCTGTCGACATCGATGTGGTGGAGGCGCATGGCACGGGTACGAAGTTGGGTGACCCGATCGAGGCGCAGGCGCTGCTCTCGACCTACGGGCAGGACCGTGAAGAGCCCCTGTATCTGGGGTCGTTGAAGTCGAACATCGGTCATACGCAGGCTGCTGCGGGTGTCGGTGGTGTGATCAAGATGGTGGAGGCGATGCGCCGCGGCGTGCTGCCGGCCACCCTGCACGTCGGAGAGCCGTCGCCGCACGTCGACTGGTCGGCTGGCTCCGTCGAGCTACTGACGGAGACGCGTCAGTGGCCGGAGACGGACCGGCCGCGCCGGGCCGGTGTGTCGTCGTTCGGTGTGAGCGGTACGAACGCGCACGTGATCCTGGAGGCCGCACCCCAGCCCGCCGACGAGGCGCCCGCCGCGCCGGCGGTGGAGTCCGGCACGGTGGTGCCGTGGGTGCTGTCGGGCCGTACGCAGCAGTCCCTGCGAGACCAGGCCGCGCGTCTGCTCGCCAACGTACGGGAGTGGGACACGGACGGCGGGACCGCGGCTGGTCGGATCGCTTCGTCCCTGGTGACGACGCGTGCTGCGCTGGGTCATCGTGCGGTCGTTCTGGGTTCGGACCTGGCGGACTTCCGGCGGGGTCTTGAGGCGCTCGCGGAGGGCCGTGAGGTCCCGGGCGTCGTCACGAGCGTGCGCGGCACGGGTCAGGGCGCTCCGGTGTTGGTGTTCCCGGGGCAGGGGTCGCAGTGGCTGGGGATGGGGCGGGAGCTGGCGGCGTGGTCGCCGGTGTTCCATGAAGGCCTTGAGGAGTGTGCGGCGGCGTTGGAGCCGTTCGTGGACTGGTCGCTGTGGGACGTGCTCGACAGCGAGGACGAGGCGTTGTGGGGTCGGGTGGATGTGGTCCAGCCGGTTCTGTGGGCGTTGATGGTGTCGCTGGCCCGACTGTGGCGGTCGTGCGGCGTGGTCCCGTCCGCGGTGGTGGGCCATTCGCAGGGTGAGATCGCGGCCGCTGTGGTGGCCGGTGGTCTGTCGGTCGTGGACGGCGCGCGTGTGGTTGCGCTGCGTTCACGTGCGCTGCGGGTGCTGGCGGGCCGGGGTGGGATGGTGTCGCTGGCGGCGGGTCCGGAGGTGGCCGCCGAGCTGGTGTCCGGCTTCGAGGGCCGGGCGTCGGTGGCCGCTGTCAACGGTCCCGGTTCGACGGTGGTGTCCGGTGAACCGGACGCGCTCGACGAGCTGATGGCCTTGTGCGAGACGCGTGCGATTCGGGCGCGCCGCGTGCCGGTGGACTACGCATCGCATTCTGTACAGGTGGAGGAGCTGCGGGAGCGGATTCTCGCCGATCTGGAGCCTGTCCGTCCGGTGTCGTCCACCGTTCCGTTGTACTCGTCGGTGACGGGTGCGCGTATCGACACGGCGGTGATGGACGCCGGGTACTGGTACGAGAGTCTGCGGTCGTTGGTCCGGTTCGACGAGGCGACGAGTGCGCTGCTCGCGGATGGCCGGTCGGTGTTCCTGGAGTGCAGCCCGCACCCCGTACTGACCCCCGGCATCGAGCAGTCGCTGGAGGCGTCCGGGCAGCCGGGCGTCACCCTCGCCACCCTGCACCGCGACCGCGGGGATTCGACACGCTGGCTCACCGCCCTCGCCGAGGCCCATGTGGCCGGCGTCCCCGTCGACTGGACAGGAGTCCTGCCCGACACCCCGCCCGTCGACCTCCCCACCTACGCCTTCGCGCGTGACCGCTACTGGCCCACCCCCGTCGAGCGCCCTGCTGCCGGACCGGAGGCCCAGGCGGGCACCGATCCGGCGGAGCAGGCGTTCTGGGGCGGCGTCGAGAGCGGCGACACCGAGGCCGTCGCCAAGGCCCTCGGCATCGACGCGCCGGACCTCGCCCAGGTGCTGCCCGCCCTCGCCGCCTGGCGGCAGGGCCGCCGCCAGGAGACCGCCGTCGCCTCCTGGCGCTACGACGTGGCGTGGAGCCCGCTGGTCGGACTGCCGTCCACCGCGCCGGCAGGGCGCTGGCTGCTGATCCTCCCGTCGTCCGGGGCGGAAGCGGAACGCGCGACCGTGCGCACCGCGCTCGATCGGGCGGACCTCACCGAGATCACCGTCCCCGCCGGGGCGACGCGTACCGAGCTCGCTGCCGCGCTGCCGGAGACGGACGGTCTGACGGGTGTGGTCTCCCTGCTGGCGCTCGACGAGCGCCCGCACCCCGAGGGCGCGGCTCTGCCCATCGGTACCGGCGACACCGTCACCCTGCTCCAAGCGCTCGGCGACGCGGGATCCGACGCACCCCTGTGGTGCGTCACCCGCGGTGCGGTCGCCGTGGGCCGTGCCGACGGCGAGGTGAGCCGCGCCCAGGCGATGCTGTGGGGCCTCGGGCGCAGCGCCGCCCTTGAGCACCCCGAGCGATGGGGCGGACTGATCGACCTGTCCGCCACCGACACCCGGTCCGCGACTCGGCTCGGCGCGCTCCTGGCCGGCGCCGCCGAGAGCGAGGACCAGCTGGCCGTACGGCCGTCCGGCGTCTTCGCCCGACGGGTACGCCGTGCCGCCCCGGAATCGCGGCCGGTCACCGAGCCGTGGACCCCCAGCGGTCCGGTGCTCGTCACCGGCGGGACCGGTGCGCTCGGCCGCGAGGTCGCCCGCTGGCTCGCCGGACGTGGGGTCACCGAGCTGCTCCTCGTGAGCCGCTCCGGTCCCCAGGCGTCCGGCTCCGCCGAACTGGTCGCAGAGCTGGGCGCGCTCGGGGCGGCGGCGACCGTCGTCGCCTGCGACGTCGCCGACCGCGAGGCACTCGCCGCCCTGCTCGCCGAGCACCCGGTCACCGGCGTCGTCCACACCGCCGGTGTCGCGGCCACCGCGCCGCTGGCCGTCACCTCACCGGCGGAGATCGCCGAGGCCGCCCACGCCAAGGTGCTCGGCGCGCTCCACCTGGACGCCCTGCTGGGGGAGAGCGCCGAGCTGTTCGTACTGTTCTCCTCGATCGCCGGGGTCTGGGGCAGCGGCGGGCAGGCCGCGTACTCCGCCGCCAACGCGGCCCTCGACGCACTCGCCGAACAGCGCCGGGCCCGGGGCCTGGCCGCCACGTCCGTGGCGTGGGGCGCCTGGGGTGGCAGCGGCATGGCCGCCGACCGGGAAGCGGGGGACTACCTCCGGGACCGGGGCATCACGGCCATGCCACCGGGGCTGTGCCTGGCCGCGCTGTCCGCCGCTGTGGACTCCGGCCGTGCCACCGGCGTGATCGCGGACGTCAACTGGGGCCTCTTCGCCCCCTCGTTCACCCTGCGCCGCCCGAGCCCGCTGCTGACCGACCTTCCGGAGGCGGTCGCCGCGCAGGCGGACGGTGCAGCCCCCGCGACCGTCGACGACGGGGCCGGCCACGAGCTGCGCGCGCGGCTCGGGGCCGCCGTCCCCGCCGACCGCACCCGCATCCTGCTCGACCTGGTGCGTACCGTCGTCGCCGGTGTGCTCGGCCACAGCGGCTCCGAAGCCGTCGACCCCGACGAGGTCTTCACCGGACTCGGCATCGACTCCCTCACCGCGCTCCGCGTCCGCGACGGCCTGGCCGGGGCGACCGGACTGCGGCTTCCGGCCACCCTGGTCTTCGACCATCCCACCGCACGGGTGGCCGCCGCCGAACTGCTCGCCCGGCTGGGCGTCGCGGAGCCGGGCGCCGCCCCCGCGCAGGCACGGCCCGCCGCCCTCGCCGAGACGGACGACCCGGTCGTCATCGTCTCGATGAGCTGCCGCTACCCCGGCGGCGCCGACTCCCCGGAGCGCTTCTGGGAACTGGTCGCGGCCGGGACCGACGCCATGTCGCCGTTCCCCGCGGACCGGGGCTGGGACCTGTCGGGAGCAGGCGGGTTCACCGCCGAGGGCGGATTCCTGCACGACGCCACGGAGTTCGACGCGGACCTCTTCGGCATCTCGCCCCGCGAGGCCGTCGCCATGGACCCGCACCAGCGGGTGCTCCTCGAAGCCTCCTGGGAGCTGCTGGAGCGCGGGGGCATCGCGCCGACCTCCGTACGGGGCACGCGCGTCGGCGTCTTCGTCGGCGCCTCCGCCGCGGGCTACGCCATGGCCGGTGTCCTGCCGGAGGGCTCCGAGAGCCACGCCCTGACCGGAACCTCCAACAGCGTGCTGTCCGGCCGTATCTCCTACACCTTCGGCCTCGAGGGTCCGGCGGTGACCGTCGACACGGCATGCTCGTCCTCGCTGGTGGCGCTGCACCTGGCGGCGCAGTCGCTGCGTACCGGCGAGTGCTCCATGGCGCTCGCGGGCGGCGTCACCGTGATGCCCTCGCCCGCGGTGTTCGCCGAGTTCGGCCGCCAGGGCGGCCTGGCTTCGGACGGTCGGTGCAAGGCGTTCGCGGCTGGTGCGGACGGCACGGGCTGGGGTGAGGGTGTGGGTCTGCTGCTGTTGGAGCGGCTGTCGGACGCGCGTCGTAACGGGCATGAGGTGCTCGGTGTGGTGCGGGGTTCGGCGGTGAATCAGGATGGTGCGTCGAACGGTCTGACGGCGCCGAACGGTCCCGCGCAGCAGCGGGTGGTGCGGGCTGCGCTGGCCGCGGCCGGGTTGGAGACGTCCGAGGTCGACGCGGTGGAAGCACACGGCACCGGTACGCGGCTCGGTGACCCGATCGAGGCGCAGGCCCTGCTCGCGACGTACGGGCAGGACCGTGAAGAGCCCCTGTATCTGGGGTCGGTGAAGTCGAACATCGGGCACACGCAGGCGGCCTCGGGTGTCGCGGGTGTCATCAAGATGGTGGAGGCGATCCGTCGGGGTGTGCTGCCCCGGACGCTGCACGTGGACGAGCCGACGCCGCATGTGGACTGGTCGGCCGGCGCGGTGGAGCTCCTCACCGAGGACCGGCCCTGGCCGGAGACGGGTCACGCGCGCAGGGCCGGCGTGTCCTCGTTCGGGATCAGCGGAACCAACGCCCACGTCCTCATCGAGGAGGCCCCGCGTGAGCAGTCGCCGCAGGTGACCCCGCCGTCCGCCGACGAGCCCGGCAGCGCCGCTTCGCTCGTGCTCTGGCCGATCTCGGGCCGGTCCGAGGACGCGCTGCGAGCCCAGGCCGACCGGCTCCGCTCGCACCTCGACCGCACCGGCGCAGCGCTCGACCTGCGCGCTGTCGCCCGCCAACTGGCTACCGCCCGGGCCGTCCTGGAGCACCGGGCCGTCGTGCTGGCGCCCGACGCCGACGGCCTGCGCCGCGGGCTCACCGGGCTCGCCGGAACCGCCGGTGGCGTCACGGGAGCTGAGATCGTCCGCGGCGTGGCCGCCGGCGGCGACCTCGCCTTCGTCTTCTCCGGTCAGGGCGCACAGCGCGCCGGCATGGGCCGCGAACTGTACGAGAAGTACCCGGTGTTCGCCGACGCCTTCGACGCGGTCTGCGCCCACCTCGACCCGGACCTGGACCGCCCCCTGCGCGACGTCGTCCTCCATGACGCCGACGCCCTCGGCCGCACCGCCTGGACGCAGCTCGCCCTCTTCGCCTTCGAGGTGGCCCTCTTCCGGCTGCTGGAGTCCTGGAACGTGACCCCCGACCGGCTGGCCGGGCACTCCGTGGGCGAACTCGCCGCCGCGCACGTCGCCGGCGTCCTGTCGCTCGCCGACGCGTGCACCCTGGTGGCCGCCCGGGCCCGGCTGATGGGGGCGCTGCCCGAGGGCGGCGCGATGGTGTCGGTGCGGATGTCCGAGGCCGAGGCGCGCTCCGCACTCGCCGGGTACGAGACCCGCGTGGCGATCGCCGCCGTCAACACGCGCGACGAGGTCGTCCTCTCCGGCGACGCCGACGCTCTGGCGGAACTGGCCGAGGAAGGCAGGCGCACCGGCCGCAGGATCCGCTCCCTGGACGTCTCGCACGCCTTCCACTCCCCGCACATGGATCCCGTGCTCGAAGACTTCCGCGCCGTGGCCGGGACCCTGGGATACCGCCCCGCCCGTATCCCGTTGGTGTCCACGGTCACCGGTCTCGACGACGACGGTGCGATGTCCACCCCGGAGTACTGGGTCCGACAGATACGCGCCACCGTCCGCTTCTCCGACGCCGTCGGCACCCTCCTCGGCCAGGGCGTGACCCGCTTCGCCGAGATCGGGCCCGGGGCCGCGCTCACCGTCCCGCTGGAGCGGACCCTGGAACGCGCCCGCGCGCTCGACGACACCATCGCCCCTCTCGCCGTGGCGCTCCAGCGCTCCGGCCGGCAGGAGCCCGTCGCCCTGCTCACCGCCGTCGCGCGGCTGCACACGGCCGGTGTCCCCGTCGGCTGGGAGGCGCTCCTCGGGCCCGCCACCGGGCCCCGCCCCGATCTGCCGACGTACGCCTTCCAGCGGCGCCGCTACTGGCCCGCACCGCACCCCGTCGCGGCGCGGGACGCCGAGCGGACCGGCCGCTACCAGGTGACCTGGCGCCCCCTGCCCGAGCCGGGCCGGGCCGTGCCCCACGGCACCTGGCTCGCGGTGGGCGCCGGCGACGGCGGCGCCGCAGCCCTGCTCGCGCAACTGCGCGAGCAGGGAATGCGGGTGGCCGAGGTTCCCGACGCGGGGGACGACAGGCAGGCATGCGCCGAGGCGCTGAGGAGGGCTCACGAGGAAGCGTCCCCGGTCACCGGTGTGCTCTGCCTGGCCGACGAACCCGCCACCGTACTGGCCCTCGCCCAGGCACTCGACGACATCGCGGCGGACGCCCGCCTGTGGTGCCTGACCACGGGTGCCGTCGCCACCGGGCCGGCCGACCCGCCCGCCGACCCCGCCCGCGCCGCCGTCTGGGGACTGGGCCGCACCCTGGGCCTGGAGGCTCCGCACCGCTGGGGCGGCCTGGTGGACCTGCCCGCGAGCCCGGACCCGAGGACCGCGGCGCGCCTGGCCGCGCTGCTCGCCGCCGGTACGCCGGGCGAGGACCAGATCGCCCTGCGGGCCACCCCCATGGCCCGCAGGGTAACCACCGCCCCGCCGCCCGCCGGCGCCGCGCCCTGGCAGCCCTCGGGCAGCGTGCTGGTCACCGGTGGAACCGGCCGGCGCGGCCGGGCGCTGGCCACGGCGCTCGCCGCGCACGGAGCCGGACATCTCGTGCTCCTCAGCCGCCGGGGCGCCGACGCGCCCGGCGCCCGCGAGTTCGCCGCGAGCCTGCCCGTCGAGGTCACCCTCGCCGCCGCGGACGTCACCGACCGGGCCGCCGTCGCCGAGGTGCTGGCGGCGATTCCCGCCGACCGGCCGCTCACCGCCGTCGTCCACGCGGTGGGCGCGGAGCCGGACACCCCCTGGACGGAGCTGCGCCCGGGCGACCTGCGCGCCTCGGCCACGGCCGACGGCGCCCAGGTGCTGCACGACGTGACCGCCGACCTGGCCACCGGTCTGGAGGCGTTCGTCCTGATCTCCTCGGGGACCGGCGTCTGGGGCGGCACGGGAGCCTCCGTTCGCTCCGCCGGGAGCGCCCGGACGGACGCTCTCGCCGCGCACCGCCACTCCCTCGGCCTGCCCGCGACCTCGGTCTCCTGGGGGCCGTGGGCGACCGGCGAGGAGGACCCGGAAGCCCCGCGTTCCGGCCTGCGCCCCCTTGACCCCGCCACGGTCTGGGGCGCCCTGGCCGAGGCGGTGGCCGCGCCGGCGCCCTGCGCCGTCGTCGCCGACGTGGACTGGGGACGCTTCCACCCCGCCTACACCCTGGCCCGGCACCGCCCGCTGTTCGACGAACTCCCTGAGGTCCAGCGGCTGTCGGCCGCCCCCCGTACTCCGGCACCGGACGCGGACACGGGACCCGGCCTCACCGGGCCGGACCGGCAGCGAGCGGGGCTCGACCTCGTCCGTACGACGGCCGCCAGCGTGCTCGGGCACACCGACACCACGTCCGTCACTCCCGACCGCCCGTTCCTGGAGCTGGGCGTCGACTCGGTCGCCGCGCTGGAGATCCGCGACACGCTGGAGCAGGCCACGGGCCTGTCGCTGCCGGGCACCCTCGTCTTCGACCACCCCACGCCCGCCGCCCTCGCCCGCCACCTCGTCGGAGGTACGGCCGCCGACGGCGGCACCACCCCGGCAGGGACGGCGCCCGCCCCGGTGCTCGGCATCTCGCCCACCGACCGCAACCCGGTCGGCCTGCTCGACTCCCTCTACCGGGAGGCCGTGCGCACCGGGCGGATCCAGGAGTTCCTCGAACTGGTCGGCGAAACGGCGAAGTTCCGGCCCATGGCCGACGACGTGGCCGAGGCGGGCGGACCGGCCGTGCTCACCACCCTCGCCGACGGCCCGGCGCCCGAGCTGCTGGTCTGCGTCAGCGGCCTGACGGCCGGCGGCGGCCCGCACGAGTTCGCACGGCTGGCCGCACCGCTGCGCGGCGCACGCCGCGTGGCCGCGGTGCCCGTCCTCGGCTACGGCCGCGGCGAGCTGCTGCCCGCGACCCCCGAAGTCGCGCTGGACTGGCAGGCGCAGGGCGTCCTCGCCCACGCCGAGGACACCCCGGTCGTCCTCTTCGGGCACTCCGGAGGCGCGCTGCTCGCCCACCGGTTGGCGGTGCGCATGGCCGAACTGGGGGCCCCGCCTGCCGGGTTGGTGCTGGCGGACGTCTACGCTCTGGACGACCCACTGATGGTGGAGTGGAACGCCGAGCTTTCCGAGGGAGTCTTCGACCGGGTGGAGCAGTTCGTCGCCATGGACGACAGCCGTCTCACGGCGATGGCCTGGTACGGCAGCCTGTTCTGGACGAACCCGGACACCGACACCCGCTTCCCGACCCTTCTGCTGCGTGCCTCACAGCCGCTGCGCGAGCCCGCCGACGGCCGTGACTGGCGCAGCACGTGGAAGGCCGCCCGCGACGTCGTCGACGTACCGGGCGACCACTTCACGATGATGGCCGAGCACGTCGGGACGACGGCTCGCGCAGTCCACCGGTGGATCGGGGAACTTCCCCGATGACCACCGTGAACCCCACCACACCGACAGTCCGGCCGGCCCCGCCGGGAGCATCCGGAAGCGCCCGTTCCATGGAGGAACCCCGATGACCATCCAACCGCTGGCCCGTGCGATCGGGGTCTCCCGGCGCTACGGCGAGACGACGGCCGTGGACGGCATATCCCTCGACATACCCGCCGGCCAGCTGATCGGCCTGCTCGGCCCCAACGGCGCCGGCAAGAGCACCCTCATCAACCTCTTCACCGGCCTGCGCAAGCCCACGCAGGGCAGGGTCGAGCTGTTCGGCCGCGACCCCCGGCATGTGGAGGCCCGCCGCCGGATGGGCATGACCCCGCAGGAGACCGGCCTGCCCGAGACCCTCAAGGCCACCGAGGTGATGGACTTCGTGGCGGCGCACTTCACGCGCTCCGCCGACACGAAGGAACTGCAGGAGCGGTTCGGCATCACCGAGTTCGCCGGCCGCCAGGTCGGCGGCCTCTCCGGTGGCCAGAAGCGCCGCCTGGCCATCGCGCTCGCCTTCGTCGGCGAACCCGACCTGGTGTTCCTGGACGAGCCGACCACCGGCCTGGACGTCGAGGCCCGCCGCACGCTGTGGGACGGCATCCGCGCCTTCCACCAGGGCGGCGGCACGGTGGTGCTGACCAGCCACTACCTCGACGAGGTGGAGGAACTGGCCGAACGCGTCGTGATCATCGACCAGGGCCGCTGCGTCGCCGACGACAGCGTCGCGTCGCTGCGCCGGGTGAGCGGCCTGCGCCGCGTCACCGTCCGGATGGCCGAGGTACCCGCCCTGCCCGGCCTCGTCGCCGTCGAGCGGGAGGGCGACCGGGTGCACCTGATCTCCCAGGACTCCGACCAGATGGTGCGCGACCTGGTCGCCTCCGGCGCGGCCTTCGACGAACTCGACGTCAGCGCCGGGTCCCTGGAGGACGCCTTCCTCGCACTGCTCGGCCGTAACCGGGACGAGGCCCCGGGCACCGGCGAAACCACGCCCGTCGCGGAGGCGATCGCACGATGAACACCACTCTCGCCTATGTGAAGTTCGAGATCCTGGAGGCCCTCCGCATCCCCGCGGTCTTCTTCGGGCTGCTCTTCATGCCCGCCGGCGGCATGTTCGTGTTCGTCGTCCCCACGCTGGGCTCCGACCCCGCGACGGCGACCATGGGCACGGCCTCCATGTGCCTCTTCGCGGTGCTCATCATCTGCTCCGCGCAGTACGGCATGGGCATCGCCGACGCCCGGATGAAGCCCTGGGGAGGGTACGTCCGCACACTGCCCGGCGGACCGGTGCCGCGCATGGTCTCCATGGTGACGCTGAGCCTGCTGATGACCCTGCTCGGCGCGATCCCGCTGATCCTGGTCGCCGCCATCGGCACCGAGGCCAGTGTCTCCCCGGGCCGGCTGCTGCTCGGACTGCTGGCCCTGATGCTCGCGGTGGTGCCCTTCGCGCTCTTCATGCTGGCCATCGGGTACGCCGTCAACCCCTACCTGGTGGCCATGCTGACCAGCATCACCCCGCTGGTCCTGGTCGTCCTCGGCGGCCTGCTCGCCGACCCGTACGCGACGGAAGGCTTCATCGCCACCGTCGCTCCCTACACCCCGGTCCGCGGTGCGGCGGAGCTGGTGTGGGCAGCGGTGAGCGACTACACCCCGCAGCCCGCCTCGCTGATCGCGCAGGGCGTCTGGACCGTCGTCCTCGCATTCATCGCGTTCCGTGCCTACCGCGCCGACGAGGGCCGCCGCTTCCGCTGAGCGCACCCGCCCACTCCACACCCCCCACCCACACCCCCCACCCACACCGCGTGCGCCCCGTCCGCCCAACCGTGAGGTCTGCCGTGCCCGAAGTCCCGTCCGCCACCGCGCGCGACGCCGCCGTCACCGGCTCCATGTCCGTCCGCCCCCTGCGAGTGGAAGGCGCCTACGCCTTCACCCCGAAGGTCTTCCCCGACAGCCGGGGCGCCTTCCTCTCGCCGTACCAGGAGCCGGCGTTCACCGCCGCCCTCGGTCACCCGCTCTTCCCCGTCGCCCAGACCAACCACAGCGTCTCCGCCCGCGACGTGGTGCGCGGCGTCCACTACACCCTCACGCCGCCCGGCGCGGCGAAGTACGTCTACTGCGCGCGTGGCAGCGCCATCGACATCGTGGTGGACGTCCGCGTCGGCTCGCCCACGTTCGGCGCCTGGGACTCGGTGCTGCTCGACCAGACCGACCACCGCGCCGTGTACTTCCCGCTCGGCCTCGGCCACGCCTTCATCTCGCTCGAGGACGACACGGTCATGTCGTACATGGTCTCCAGCAGCTACGTCCCCGAGCACGAGCTGGCCCTCACGGTCCTGGACCCCGCGCTCGGCCTGCCGCTGCCGGACCGTGACCGAATGGTCCTCTCCGACCGCGACTCGGTCGCCCCCACCCTTGCCGAGGCGGCGGAGGCCGGGACACTGCCGTTGTACGAGCAGTGCCGGCAGATCGAGAAGGCGATGTACGCATGACGGCACGCCCCGGCGGCGACGGCCGTCCCCTGGTCGTCGTGCTCGGCGCGTCCGGCTTCATCGGCTCGCCGCTCACCCGCGCCCTGGCCGCCAGACCCGTCCGGCTGAGGCTGGTGGCCCGCCGCGAGACCCCCGTCCCCGACGGGGCGGTCGCCGACATCGAGGTGCACACGGCGGACCTCGCCGCCCCGGGCGCGATCGCCGACGCCGTCGAGGGGGCCGACGCCGTCTTCCACCTGGTCGCGGCCACCGAGGCGGGCTGGCGGGTCACCGAGGACGACCTCGCCGCCGAGCGGTTGAACGTCGGCCTGGTCCGCGACCTCGCCGCGGCGCTCGGCGCCGGAGACCGTGGCGCACGGCGCCCCGTCGTGGTCTTCCCCAGCACCACCACCCACCTGGGCGCCGCCCCCGGCGGGGCGATCGACCCGGGAGACGTGAAGAGCCCGTACGTACGGCAGAAACTGCTCGCCGAGAACGTGCTCGCGCACGCCGCCGCCGAGGGCGTACTGCGCAGCGTCTCGCTCTGCCTGCCCACGGTCTTCGGCCACGGCCCCGCCACCACCGCTCCCGACCGCGGCGTGGTCGCCGCCATGACCCGCCGGGCCCTGGCCGGCGAGCCGCTCACCGTCTGGGGCGACGGCTCGGTCCGCCGCGACCTGGTCTACGTCGACGACGTGGTGGAGGCCCTGCTGGCCGCCCACGACCACGCCGACCGGCTCTCGGGCGGCTACTGGGAGATCGGCACCGGCACCGGCGTCACCCTGCTCTCCCTCTTCACCGGCGTCGCCGAGGCCGTCGCCGCGCAGACCGGAAGCCCGGCCGTCCCCGTCGTGACCGTGCCCCCGCCCGACCACGCCGACCCGGCCGACAGCGAGGACGTGGTGGTCGACCCGGCACCCTTCCGCGCGGTCACGGGCTGGCGTGCGCGGGTGGAACTGCGGGACGCGCTGCGACGCACCGCCGCCGCGCTGGCGCCCACGGCCGCGCACTGGGGTGGAGCAGGCCAGGTGTAGGGGGGGTAGGGGGTGTTCGGCGCGTACGACCAGTCCCTATGTTCCTGCCGAGTACACCACCTCAGCGAACCCGGCCCGTTCCCGTCAACGGTCCCGTCTGGAGGACGGCAATGCGCATTCTCTTCGTGGCACATGCGGAGAAGACGCACTTTTTCAGCATGGTGCCCCTGGCGTGGGCGCTGCGCACTGCGGGCCACGAGGTCAGGGTCGCCACCCAGCCGGAGATGGCGGAGACCGTCACCAGGACCGGGCTGACGGCGGTGCCGCTCGGCGGCGACCACCGGTGGAAGCAGGTCATGGAGGCCAGCCAGGACGAAGGCTGGGGGTCCCGCGTCGCCGAAGCCGTCACGCGCTCGGCCGACCTGGGCCACGAGGAGCTCCTCCGCTTCTTCGACGAGACCACCTCCCGGTACTTCCGGACCGTCAACAACGACGAGTTCACGGACGCGCTGGTCGACCACGCCCGTTGGTGGCAGCCCGACCTGATCGTGTGGGAGCAGTTCACCTGGGCGGGAGCCATCGCCGCCCGGGTCACCGGTGCGGCACACGCCCGCATGCTGTGGGGGGCGGACGTGGTGACCCGCTCCCGCAACGACTTCCTGGACCGCCTCGCGGAGCTCCCCGAGGACCAGCGGACCGACCCGCTGCGCGACTGGCTCACCGAGTCGCTCGCCCGGCACGGCGCGGCCTACGACGAGACCGTCGCCAACGGACAGTGGACGATCGACGTCAGCCCGCCCGGCCACCGCATCGACAACGGCCTGCCGGTGGTCGGCGTGCGCTACATCCCCTACAACGGCCAGGCAGAGCTGCCCGAATGGCTCGCCGCCGAGCCGTCCAAGCCCCGCGTCGCCGTCACCGCCGGCATCTCCGTACGCGGCTACTTCGGCTTCGACATGTTCAGCATCGGCGCCCTCCAGGCCTTCGCCGGCCTCGACATCGAGCTGATCGCCACGCTGCTGCCGGCCCCGGGGGAGTCGGCGGACATGGCACCGGACAACGCCACCGTCATGGACTTCGTACCCATGCAGGGCCTGCTGCCGACCTGTTCGGCCGTGGTCCACATCGGCGGAGCGGGCGTGCAGTCCACCGCCGCCTACTACGGCGTCCCGCAGCTGATCCTGCCCGGCTTCTGGGACACGGTCGTACGCGCCGAACTCGTCCAACAGTCCGGCGCGGGCATCTCCCTGCCGCCGGGCCAGGTCACACCCGAGGGCGTGCACGACTCCCTCGTACGACTCCTCGAGGACCCGTCGTTCCGCACGGGCGCCGAGGCGCTCCGCAAGGACCTGCTGTCCGCGCCCTCGCCCAACGAAGTCGTCCCGGTCCTCGAGGACCTCACCGCCCGCCACAAGAGCGCAGTCTGAGCAGTCCGAGGGGACCACAGCCGTGTACGGTGCAGAATTCGCCGAGATCTACGACCTGATCCACCAGGGCCGGGGCAAGGACTACGCCCTAGAGGCGCAGTTCGTCGCCGGCCTCGCCCGCGAGAAGGCCCCGGCCGCCACCTCGCTGCTGGACGTGGCCTGCGCCACGGGCTCGCACCTGGGTGCCTTCGCCGAGACGTTCGAGACGGTCGCGGGCGTGGAGCTGTCCGCGCCCATGGTCGAGGTGGCCCGCCGCAAGCTGGGGGACACCGTCCACCAGGGCGACATGCGCGACTTCGACCTCGGGGCCCGGTTCTCCGTCGTCACCTGCATGTTCGGCTCCATCGGTCACGCCATGACGGAGCCCGAACTCGTCGCCACACTGCGCCGGTTCGAGGCGCACCTCGAAGACGGCGGCGTGGTCGTCGTCGACCCGTGGTGGTTCGACGACACCTTCACCCCGGGCCATGTGGCGGGCGACGTGTGCACCGTGGACGGGCTCACCATGGCCCGCGTCTCCCACGCCACCCGCCAGGACGACAAGTCCCGTATGGAGGTCCACTACACCGTGGCGGGTCCGGACGACGGCATCCGCCACTTCGTCGAGACCTACCTGGCACGCCTCTACACCCGGGAGCAGTACGAGAAGGCGTTCGCCGAGGCCGGTCTCGCCGCCGAGTACCTGCCCGGGGTGCAGAACGGCCGCGGACTGTTCCTCGCCGTACGCGCCTGACCGGGCCGCCCGACATGACACAGGTGACCGAGCAGGCATCCGCCACGCGGTTCGCCGAGTCGGCACGCGCCGTCGACGGTGTCCGTACGGACACGGCGGCCTTCGACGCCTGGCTCGCCGACTGCCGCGACCGCTTCCACACCACCGTCGAACTCCGCCCGCTGGACGCGCTGCAAGGCTGGTCGGTGGACCCGCACACCGGGGACGTCGGACATTCCAGCGGCCGGTTCTTCGCCGTACGCGGCCTCGACGTCCAGGTGCCGGGCGCCGCCGTGGAACGCTGGCAGCAGCCCATCATCAGCCAGCCCGAGGCCGGCATCCTCGGCATCCTCGTCAAGGAGTTCGACGGGGTGCCGCACTGCCTGATGCAGGCCAAGGCGGAGCCCGGCAACATCAACGGCATCCAGCTCTCGCCGACCGTCCAGGCGACCCGGAGCAACTACAGCGGCGTGCACCGCGGCAAAGCCGTCCCCTACCTCGAGTACTTCCGCGACACCGCTTCCCACCGGGTGCTCGCCGACGTCCTCCAGTCCGAGCAGGGCGCCTGGTTCCACCGCAAACGCAACCGCAACCTGATCGTCGAGACCACCGGCCCCGTCGAGGTCCTCGACGGCTTCTGCTGGCTGACCCTGGGACAGCTCCACCACCTGCTGCGCCAGGACGACCTGGTCAACATGGACACTCGTACGGTGCTGTCCTGCTTCCCCGCCGCCGCCCCCACGGCCGCCGAGTCCGGACCGTCGTACGGAGAGCTCCTGCGCTGGATCACCGAGGAGCGCACCCGCCGCGAACGCCACGTCCGCGAGATTCCGCTGAACTCCGTCACCGGCTGGCAGCTCAGCGACGGGCGCGTCACCCACCGGGACGGCCTCTTCTTCGACGTCGTCGGAGTCTCGGTGGAGGCGGCCGGCCGCGAGGTCGGCCGCTGGGACCAGCCGCTGCTCGCCCCGCGCGGCACCGGACTGGTGGCGCTGCTGGTCCGCGAGATCGACGGAGTGCCGCACGCGCTGCTGCACGCCCGGGTCGAAGCCGGCCACCTCGACGTCCTCGAACTTGCCCCCACAGTGCAGTGCACCCCGCAGACCTACGCGCACCTGCCCCCCGAGGCCCGCCCCCGCTTCCTCGACACCGTGCTGACCGCGCCGGAGGAGAACGTGCTCTTCAGCGCCGTCCACTCCGAGGAAGGAGGGCGCTTCCTGCACGCCCGCAACCGCTACGTGATCGTCGAGGCCGACGCCGGCCTCTCCCTCGCGGACTGCCCCGACTACCGCTGGACGGCGCTCCACGACACGGCCGCGCTGCTCCGCCACAGCCACTACCTCAACATCCAGGCCCGCTCCATCCTCGCCTGTCTACACGGCCTGGCCGGCCGGGAGGGAAAAGAGACGTCATGACCCTGCGCGTATGGGACTACCTCGACGAGTACGAGGCGGAGCGCGAGGACATCCTCGACGCGGTGGACCAGGTCTTCCGCTCCGGACAACTGGTCCTCGGACCCTCCACCACCGGCTTCGAGCAGGAGTTCGCCGCCTACCACGGGCTGGCGCACGGCGTCGGCGTGGACAACGGCACCAACGCCCTCGTCCTCGCCCTGCGCGCCCTCGGCGTCCGACCGGGGGACGAGGTCATCACCGTCTCCAACACGGCGGCGCCCACGGTCATCGCCATCGACCAGGTCGGCGCCACCCCCGTCTTCGTGGACGTGCGCGAGAGCGACTACCTGATGGACACCGCGCAGGCCGAGGCCGCGGTCACCCCGCGCACCCGCTGCCTGCTGCCCGTCCACCTCTACGGTCAGTGCGCCGACCTCGCCCCGCTGGAGAAGCTCGCCGCCCGCCACGACCTGGCGCTCCTGGAGGACTGCGCCCAGTCGCACGGTGCCCGGCAGCACGGCCGCCTCGCCGGCACCACCGGCAAGGCCGCGGCGTTCTCCTTCTACCCGACGAAGGTCCTCGGCGCCTACGGCGACGCCGGCGCGGTCGTCACCGACGACGCGGCCACCGACGCCGCACTGCGCCGGTACCGCTACTACGGCATGGAGCGGCGCTACTACGTCGAGCAGACCCCGGGCCACAACTCCCGCCTGGACGAGGTGCACGCAGAGATCCTGCGCCGCAAGCTGCGCCGGCTCGACGGCTACATCGAGGCCCGGCGCCGCGTCGCGGCCCGCTACGCCGAGGCGCTCGCGGACACCGACCTCGTCCTGCCGGAGGTGGTCTCCGGCAACGACCACGTCTATTACCTCTACGTCGTGAGGCACCCGCGCCGCGACGCCATCATCGAGGCGCTGCGCCCGCACGGCGTCGAGCTCAACATCAGCTACCCCTGGCCGGTCCACACGATGACCGGCTTCGCCCACCTCGGACAGCCCGAGGGTTCGCTGCCGGTCACCGAGGCACTGGCCGGCGAGATCTTCTCCCTGCCGATGTACGCCTCGCTCTCCGAGGAACGCCAGGACACGGTGATCGCCGCACTGCGCGAGGTACTGCGCACGCTTTGACGCCGGTCCGGTGCGGGGGCGCTCAGTGCGTGAGACGCAGCGGTAGCTCCAGCAGGCCGTGCAGGTTGAAGTGCTTGTTGACCGGCAGGTCCTCGCGCACCAGCTCGATCTTCGCGTACCGCTCCAGCAGATGGGAGAGGACGGTCGCGGCCTCGATCCGCCCCAGCACCGCTCCCAGACAGAAGTGCGGGCCCGCACTGAACGCCAGAGTCTTCGGCTCGGTGCGGGCCAGGTCCAGCCGGTCCGGGTCGGGATAGCGTTCCGGGTCCCGCCCGGCCGCGTCCAGCAGCCCCATGACGTGAGCCCCCTTAGGGATGAGCTTCCCGCCGATCTCCAGGTCGGCGGTGGCGATCCGGGTGGCCAGCGTGACCGGCGGGTCGAAGCGGGACAGCTCGTCCACGGCCGTCGGCATCAGCGAAGGGTCCGCCCGCAGCGCCTCCAGCGCCTCCGGCTGCTTCAGCAGAGCCAGCATGCCGTTGCCGATGAGGTTCACGGTGGTCTCATGACCGGCGTTGAAGATGAGCAGGATGTTGGCGACGATCTCGTCCTCGGTGAGCTGCTCACCGTCCTCCGCCTGCATCAGAACCGACAGCAGGTCGTGCTCCGGGTCGGCGCCGCGCCGGGACGCCATCAGATCCAGCAGATACCTGCGGAACTCCGGCTCCGCCTTGTTCATGGCGATCCGCCGGCTCGGCGAGACGTCCGGGTCCAGGACGTACCCCACCTTGTCCGTCCAGTCCCGGCAGCGCGCACGGTCCTCGACGGGGATACCGAGCAGCTCCCCGACCACCGCGACCGGCATCGGCAGCGCCAGGTCGCGGATCAGGTCCACCTCGCCGTCACCCATGGCGTCCAGCAGACCGTCCACGATCTCCGTGATGCGCGGCCGCAGCCGGTCGATGAAGCGTGGCGTGAACACCCGCGCGATCAGCTTGCGCAGCCGCCGGTGGTCCGCCCCGTCCTGCAGCAGCAGCCACTTGTCCACGCTGCGCATCACGGGACAGGTCGGCCCGCCCCGCGTCATCGCCCAGCCCGGCTCCTTGGGGAACGCGCTCGAGGAGTGCGGGGAGCGCAGCAGCGCGGACACGTCGTCGTAGCGGGTGAGCACCCAGTAGCCCAGCGGCGTACGGTGCACCGGATCTGTCTCCCGCAGCCGCCGGTAGTACCCGAACCGGTCGGCGGCCAGGGCGGGGTCGTTCAGGTCGTACAGCGCGCTCATGCCTTCGCTCCCTGTGCGTCGGTGGACTGCCGGCTCAGCTCTTGGCGAGCGCGGTACGGATCACGTCCAGCACCCGCGCGCTGTGGTCGAGCAGGAAGAAGTGCCCGCCGGACAGGACCTCCATCGCGAAGGGGCCGGTGGTGTGCCGTGCCCAGGCCTCGACCTCGGGGATGTGCGCCTTCGGGTCGGCGTCGCCGATCAGCGCGGTGACCGGGCAGCTCAGCGGCTCGCCCTGCTTCCACTCGTACGTCTCGGCGGCCCGGTAGTCGTTACGGACGGAGGGGAGCGCCATCCGCATGATCTCCTCGTCCTGGAGCAGCCGGCTGTCCGTACCGGCCAGCGCGCGCACCTCGGCGAGCAGACCGTCGTCGTCACGCTGGTGCACGGTCTCGTGGCGCGTCGCCGAGGGCGCGCGGCGGCCGGAGACGAAGACGTGGGCCGCGGGCCGGCCGGCCTCCATCAGCTGGGCCAGCTCGAAGGCGACGGTGGCGCCCATGCTGTGCCCGAGCAGCGCCGTCGGCTTGTCGTCCAGCCGGCCGAGCACCTCGTGGATGCGCAGGGCGAGTTCGGGAAGGTTGTCGATGCACGGCTCGTGACGGCGGTCCTGGCGGCCCGGGTACTGGATCGCGACGACATCCACCTGCGGGGACAGTGCCTTCGCCACCGGGAGCCAGAAGCTCGCCGAGCCGCCGGCATGCGGCAGGCACACGAGCCGGATCGGCGCGGCCGGGGCGGGCGCGTAGGCGCGGACCCAGGTCGAGGTGGTGTCGTGAGTCGTCATGTGGTCGTCCACTTCTCGCGTGCGGAAAGGCTGCCGTGATGCCAGCACCTCGCGGGCGCGCGGACAAGGGGAAGCCGGGGGAACAGGGGCACCCGGTGCCGGATGTCAGGGGGCGGCCGGTCCCGGTACGCCCGCAGGCCCCCAGGACTGGGGTTCCGGCGGGCCAGTAGGGGGTGTCCAGGCCCCGGGGCGGTGAGTAGCGTCCCGCTCCGCATGAGTGTCAACAATGAGGCAGATCCGAATCGGGCCGGCACACGCGTGCGTCGGCGCCGGGTGAGGGGGCGACCGTGTCACAACCGCTGTACGAGCTGGGCGACCCCCCGCCGCTGGGCGTGATCCCGGAGCAGATGTACGCGAACGTGATCCGCCAGGACCGCTTCGGGCCGCCCGCCAAGGCGATGCAGACCGAGGTCATGCCGGTGCCCCGTCCCGGGCGCGGCGAGGTCCTCGTCTACGTGATGGCCGCCGGGATCAACTACAACAACGTGTGGGCTTCCCTCGGGGAGCCCATCGACGTGATCGCCATGCGGCAGAAACTGCACGGCGCCACCGAGGACTTCCACATCGGCGGCACCGACGCCTCGGGCGTGGTCTGGGCCGTGGGCGAGGGCGTGACGCAGTTCAAGGTGGGCGACGAGGTCGTCACCTCGGGCGCGATCTGGGACGAGACCGCCGACGACATCCGGATGGGTGTCGACCCGCTCGCGTCGAAGTCGTTGACCGCGTGGGGCTACGAGTCCAACTACGGCTCCTTCGCCCAGTTCACGCGCGTCAAGGAGCAGCAGTGCCACCCGAAGCCCGCGAACCTGTCGTGGGAACGGGCGGGCAGCTTCCTGGTGACCGGCGCGACGGCCTACCGCCAGCTGACCAGCTGGGCGCCGCACGACGTGCGGCCCGGGGACCCGGTGCTGATCTGGGGCGGCTCGGGCGGCATCGGCTCGGCCGCCATCCAGGTCACGAACCTGCGCGGCGGCATCCCGATCGCCGTCGTCTCCAGCGAGGAGCGCGCGAAGTACGCCCTCGACCTCGGCGCCAAGGGCGTCATCGACCGCACCGAGTTCAACCACTGGGGGCGGCTGCCCGACCTCGACGACAAGGCCGCGGCGAAGGCGTGGACCGCCGAGGTCCGCCGCTTCGGCGCGAAGTTCTGGGAGGTCCTCGGCGAGCGCCGCAACCCGCGGATCGTCGTGGAACACCCCGGCGAGGAGACCCTGCCGACCTCGATGTTCGTGTGCGACAACGGGGGCATGGTCGTCATCTGCGGTGGCACCAGCGGATACAACGGCGACCTGGACCTGCGCTACCTCTGGATGCGCAGCAAGCGGCTGCAGGGCTCGCACGGCTCGAACACCCGCGAGAACCGGGCCGTCATCCGGCTCATGTCCGAGGGCCGCCTCGACCCGTGCATCACCTGGTGCGGCACCTTCGACGACATCGCCGAGGGCCACCAGATGCTCTACGAGAACCGTCAGGGCACCGGCAACTTCGCCGTCCTCGTCAACGCCACGTCGCACGGGCTGACCACGCTGTCTGGGGTCGGCTAGGGGTTGCCGGGTACGGATCACCGCTTCCTACGATGGCGCGTCGTCGGTGCCGGCCGAGACCATCCCTGAGCGGTGGAGAACTCGATGAATACTCGTGACGAGAAGGCCGTAGAAGCCCTCAGGGCCTCCCTGAAGGAGGTCGAACGCCTCCGCAGGCAGAACCGGGAGATGCGGGATGCCGCCCGCGAACCGGTGGCCATCGTCGCGATGAGCTGCCGGCTCCCCGGCGGCGTCGCGGCGCCGGAGGAGCTGTGGCGGCTGGTCGCCGACGGCACCGACGCGATCGTGGACTTCCCCACCGACCGCGGCTGGACGGAGACCGGGCCCGCCCCGGAGGGCTACGCCCGCCGGGGCGGATTCGTACCGCACGCCACCGACTTCGACGCCGCGCTGTTCGGCATCAACCCTCGCGAGGCCCTCGCGATGGACCCCCAGCAGCGCCTGCTCCTCGAAGCGTCGTGGGAGGCCCTGGAACGGGCGGGCATCGACCCGCACTCGTTGGCCGGCAGCGACACCGGGGTCTTCATCGGCGCCTCGCCGACCGGCTATGCCACGGTCGGGCGGATGCCGGAGAGCACGGTGGGCTACCAGCTGACCGGCAGCGCCCACAGCGTGCTGTCCGGCCGGCTCTCCTACGTCTACGGCCTGGAGGGCCCGGCGGTCACCGTGGACACCGCCTGCTCTTCGTCGCTGGCCGCGCTGCACCTGGCGGTGCAGGCGCTCCGCCAGGGCGAGTGCGGCCGGGCACTCGTCGGCGGCGTCGCCGTGATCACCACCCCGGACGCGTTCAGCGAGTTCGGCAAGCAGGGCGGCATGTCCTCCGACGGGCGCTGCAAGTCCTTCTCGGCCGGGGCGGACGGCACCGGGTGGAGCGAGGGCGTCGCGGTCCTGGTGGTGGAACGGCTCTCCGACGCGCGCCGGCTGGGGCACGACGTCCTCGCCGTCGTCCGGGGCAGCGCGATGAACCAGGACGGCGCGTCCAACGGCCTCACCGCCCCCAACGGCCCGTCCCAGCAGCGCGTCATCCGCGCCGCGCTCGCCGCCGCCCGGCTCACCCCCGCCGACATCGACGCGGTGGAGGCGCACGGCACCGGCACCAGACTGGGCGACGCCATCGAGCTGAAGGCCCTCCAGGACACCTACGGCCGGGACCGGGACACCGCCCACCCGCTGTGGCTGGGCTCCCTCAAGTCGAACATCGGCCACACGCAGGCCACCGCCGGCGTCGCCGGCGTGATGAAGAGCGTGCTGGCGATGCACCACGACCAGCTGCCGCGCACGCTGCACATCGATGAAGAAAGCCCCCACGCCGCCCGGCCGGGCGGCGGCGTCCGCCTGCTGAGCGAGGCACGGCCGTGGCCGCGTCGTGAGGCGCCCCGGCGGATCGGCGTCTCGGCGTTCGGCATCAGCGGCACCAACGTCCACGTGATCATCGAGGAGGCGCCGGCCCCGGACCCCGAAGGGCTGCCGGACGCCACCGGCTCCGAGCCGGACGAGGCGCGCCCCGCACGGCCCCACGGGCCGGTCGTCTGGCCGGTGTCGGCACAGACCGCCGCCGCGCTGCGCGTGCAGGCCGAGCGACTCGCCGGGCAGCTCCGGGAACGGCCCGACAGCCCGGCCGACGTCGCATGGTCGCTGGCGACGACCCGGGCCGACCTGACACACCGCGCGGTGATCTCCGGCGCCGGCCACGAGGACCTGCTCGCCGGGCTCGGCGCGCTGGCGGCGGGCGGACCCGCCGCGGGCGTGGTGACGGGCGTGGTCGGCGAGGGCCGGACGGCGTTCCTGTTCACCGGCCAGGGCGCCCAGCGCATGGGCATGGGCCGCGAACTGTACGACACCCACCCCGCGTTCGCGGAGGCCTTCGACGCCGTGTGCGCGCGGATGGACCTGGAACGGCCGCTGCGGGACGTGGTGTTCGGCGACGCGGAAGCGCTCGGCCGGACCGTCTATGCCCAGGCCGGCCTGTTCGCGCTGGAAGTCGCGCTGTTCCGCCTCCTGGAGACCTGGGGCATGTTCCCGGACGTCCTGCTGGGCCACTCGATCGGCGAGGTGGCCTGCGCACACGTGGCCGGAGTGCTGTCCCTGGAGGACGCCTGCCGGCTGGTGTCGGCGCGCGGCCGGCTGATGGACGCGCTGCCGTCCGGCGGAGCGATGCTCGCCGTGGAGGCCGCCGAGGACGAGCTGGAGCTGTCCGACGGGGTGGATCTCGCGGCCGTCAACGGACCCGCCTCGGTGACCGTCTCCGGTGACGCCGACGCGATCACGGCACTGGAGGAGCGACTCCGGTCCCAGGGCACCCGGACCAAGCGGCTCACCGTCTCGCACGCGTTCCACTCGCACCTCATGGAGCCGATGCTCGACGAGTTCGCCGCCGCCGCACAGGCGTTGACGTACCACACCCCCGAGATCCCCGTCGTCACCACCGCACCGGGCGACCTCGCCACCCCCGGCTACTGGGTGCGCCAGGTCCGCGAGCCCGTCCGCTTCGCCGACGGCGTGACGCAGCTGCGCGCCGACGGCGTGACCCGCGTGGTCGAACTGGGGCCGGACGGGGTGCTGTGCGCCCTGGCGCAGCAGAGCGCCGCCGACCTCGTCTGCGTACCCCTGCTGCGCAGGGACCGGGGCGAGCAGGAGACCGGCCTCGCCGCGCTCGGCCGCCTGTGGGTCTCCGGAGCCGACGTGGACTGGTCCGTCGTGCTGCCCGAAGGGCGCCGTGTCGACCTGCCCACCTACCCGTTCCAGCGCGAGCGCTACTGGCCCGAGCCGCTCACGGACGCCCCGGCCGCCGCCCCCACCCCCGCCGACGGTGACGAGGCCCGGTTCTGGGAGGCCGTCGACCGGGAGGACCTCGCCGAACTGGCCCGGACCCTCGGCATACAGGACCACGCCGGCGCACTGGAGGAGGTCGTACCCGCCCTCTCCTCGTGGCGGCGCTCCCAGCACGAGGACGCCGTCCTCGACACGTGGCGCTACCACGTCGCATGGAAGCCGCTCGCCGACGACCCCGACTCCACCACCCCCACCGGCACCTGGCTGCTCCTCACCTCCGAGGAGACCGCCCCCGCACAGGAGGTGGCGGACGCCCTGCGCGCCGCCGGAGCCCAGGTCCGCGAGATGACGCTGGCACCCACCGACGACCGGTCCGCCATCGCCGAGCGGGTGACCGACGCCGCCCCGGACGCGGTCCTGTACGTCACCGGAAACCCGGCCGGAAACCCGGCCGGAAACCCGGCCGGAAACCCGGCCGGAAACCCTCCGCAGACCGCGGCGGCCGAACTCGCGGCACTGCTCCGGGTGTTCCAGGGAGTCAGCGACGCGGAGTCCGACGCCCCCCTGTGGTGCCTGACCCGAGGCGCGGTGTCCACCGCGGACGACGACCTGACGACCGGCCCCGAACAGGCACTGCTGTGGGGCCTGGGCCGCGTCGCCGCACTCGAACAGCCGGCGGTGTGGGGCGGCCTGATCGACCTGCCGCCGACCGTGGACGGCACCACGGGCGCACTGCTGACCTCACTGCTGGCCGGCCACCGGGGCGAGGACCAGGTGGCCCTGCGCGACGGGCGAGCCTACGGCCGCCGAGTCGTACGAGCCCCCAAGGCCGAGGCCCCCACACGGCAGTGGACGACCGACGGCACCGTACTCGTCACCGGCGGGACCGGCGCACTGGGCGCCGACGTCGCCCGGTGGCTCGCGGGACGCGGCGTACCGCACCTGCTCCTGGCAAGCCGCCGCGGTCCGGACGCACCCGGCGCCGACGACCTGTCGGCCGAACTGACCGAGCTCGGCGCACGGGTGACGGTCGCCGCCTGCGACGTCACCGACCGGGAGGCGCTGGCCGCCCTGCTGGCCGCGGTACCCGCCGAGCACCCCCTGACCGGCGTCGTGCACACCGCCGGGGTCGGCGACGGCAGCCCGCTCCTCGAGACCGACGAGGCCGGACTCGCCGACGTGATCGACGGCAAGGTCACGGGCGCGGCCCTGCTCGACGAACTCACCCACGACCTCGACCTGTTCGTCGTGTTCTCCTCCATCGCCGCGACCTGGGGCAGCGGCGGACAGGGCGCCTACGCCGCCGGCAACGCGTACCTCGACGCGCTGGTGGCCGACCGCCGAGCGCGCGGTCTGACCGGCACGGCGATCGCCTGGGGGCCGTGGGCCGAGATCGGCATGGCCAAGGACGACGAGGTCGTGGAGGCGCACCGCCGGCGAGGGCTGGGAGCGCTGGACCCCACGCTCGCCATCAGGGGACTCGGCGGCGCGGTGGACCGCGACGAGACGTACGTGAGCATCGCGGACGTCGACTGGCAACGGTTCGCACCTGCCTTCCTCTCCGGACGGCCCAGCCCGCTGCTCGCCGAACTTCCCGAAGCCGCCGAGGCGGCAGGCGACCCGGCCGGTGCCCCCGACGCCGGCGCGGTGTCCTCCGAACTACGCGACGCGCTGGCCGCCGCACCCGAGTCGGAATGGCCGCGCCTCCTGCTGGAAGCCGTCCGCACCCACACCGCGAGGGTGCTCGGACACGCCGGAGCGGACGCCGTGGAACCCCGCCGGGCCTTCCGGGACGTCGGCTTCGACTCGCTGACCGCCGTGGAGCTGCGCAACGTCCTCACCGCCGAGACCGGACTGCGGCTGCCGGCGACCCTCGTCTTCGACCACCCGACCCCGGTGGCGCTGAGCGAGTACCTGCTCGGCGAGCTGTCCGGCGGAACGCGGACACCGGCGACGGCATCGGCGGCACAGCTCCCCGCCCCGGCCGCGACCGACGACGACCCCGTCGTGATCGTCGGCATGAGCTGCCGCCTGCCGGGCGGCGTGGACGGCCCGCAGGCGCTGTGGGACGCCGTCGTCTCCGGCGCCGACGGAACCGGCCCCTTCCCGGCCGACCGCGGCTGGGAGGCCGACGTCGCCCACGCGGCGTACGCGCTGCGCGGCGGCTTCGTGGACGCGGCGACGGACTTCGACGCAGGCCTGTTCAACATCTCGCCGCGCGAGGCGCTGGCCATGGACCCGCAGCAGCGCCTGCTGCTCGAAGCCTCCTGGGAGGCGCTCGAGCACGCCGGAATCGACCCGCTCTCCTTGCACCGAACCTCCACCGGCGTACTGGTCGGCGCCTCCTCGTCCGGCTACGGCATCGGCACCGACCTGGCCACGGGGACGGAAGGACACGTCCTCGCGGGCGGCGCCAACAGCGTGATCTCGGGCCGGGTCGCGTACACCTTCGGTCTTGAGGGCCCCGCGGTGACGGTGGACACGGCGTGCTCGTCATCGCTGGTCGCGATGCACCTGGCCGTGCAGGCACTGCGCCAGGGAGAGTGCGAACTGGCACTGGCCGGCGGCATCACCGTGATGGCCGTGCCGAGCATCTTCGCCGAGTTCGAGCGGCAGGGCGGGCTCTCCTCGGACGGCCGGTGCAGGGCCTTCGCGGACGCGGCCGACGGCACCGGCTGGAGCGAGGGCGTCGGCCTGCTGGTGCTGGAGCGGCTCTCGGACGCTCGGCGCAACGGCCATGAGGTGCTGGCCGTGGTGCGGGGCTCGGCCACCAACCAGGATGGCGCGTCGAACGGACTTACCGCGCCGAACGGCCCCTCCCAGGAGCGTGTCATCCGGCGGGCGCTGGCCGACGCGCGGCTGGGCACCGCCGACGTGGACGTGGTGGAGGCGCACGGCACCGGAACGACGCTGGGTGACCCGATCGAGGCGCAGGCACTGCTCGCCACGTACGGACAGGACCGCGAGGAGCCCCTGTACCTGGGGTCGTTGAAGTCGAACATCGGACACACCCAGGCGGCCTCGGGCGTCGCGGGCGTGATCAAGATGGTCATGGCCCTGCGCCACGGAGTGCTGCCGCCGACACTGCACGTGGACGAGCCGTCCTCCCGGGTGGACTGGGAGGCCGGGGCCGTCGAGCTGCTGACCGAGGCGCGCCAGTGGCCCGACACCGACCGGCCGCGCCGGGCAGGTGTCTCCTCGTTCGGAATGAGCGGCACGAACGCGCACGTGATCCTGGAGGCCCCGCCTCAGCCCGCCGACACGGTGCCCGCCGCCCCGGCGGGGGAGTCCGACGGCGTGGTGCCGTGGGTGCTGTCGGGCCGCACACAGCAGGCCCTGCGAGGGCAGGCCGCGCGTCTGCTCACGCACGTGCAGGAGCTGGACACGGACGGCGGACCGATGGTCGGTCGGATCGCTTCCTCCCTGGCGGCCACGCGTGCCGCTCTGGGCCACCGCGCGGTCCTCCTGGGCTCGGACCCGGCAGACCTGCGCCTGGCGCTCGAGGCGCTGGCCGAGGGCCACGAGGTCGCCGACGCGGTGACCGGTGTCGCGGGTTCCGCGCAGACCGGACCGGTGTTGGTGTTCCCGGGTCAGGGGTCGCAGTGGTTGGGGATGGGTCGGGAGTTGGCGGCGTGGTCGCCGGTGTTCCGGGAGGGTTTGGAGGAGTGTGCGGCGGCGTTGGAGCCGTTCGTGGACTGGTCGCTGTGGGACGTGCTCGACAGCGAGGACGAGGCGTTGTGGGGTCGGGTGGATGTGGTCCAGCCGGTTCTGTGGGCGTTGATGGTGTCGCTGGCCCGACTGTGGCGGTCGTGCGGCGTGGTCCCGTCCGCGGTGGTGGGCCATTCGCAGGGTGAGATCGCGGCCGCTGTGGTGGCCGGTGGTCTGTCGGTCGTGGACGGGGCGCGTGTGGTTGCGCTGCGTTCACGTACCCTGCGGGCTCTGGCCGGTCGGGGTGGGATGGTGTCGCTGGCGGCGGGTCCGGAGGTGGCCGCCGAGCTGGTGTCCGGCTTCGAGGGCCGGGCGTCGGTGGCCGCGGTCAACGGTCCCGGTTCGACGGTGGTGTCCGGTGAACCGGACGCGCTGGACGAGCTGATGGCCTTGTGCGAGACGCGTGCGATTCGGGCGCGCCGCGTCCCGGTGGACTACGCCTCGCACTCACCGCAGGTGGAGGAGCTGCGCGAGCAGATCCTTACTGACCTTGCTCCGATCGTTCCCAAGTCGTCCATTGTTCCGCTGTATTCGTCGGTGACCGGTGGCCGTATCGACACCGTCGTGATGGACGCGGGTTACTGGTACGAGAACCTGCGGTCGCTGGTCCGGTTCGATGAGGCGACGGCCGCGCTGCTGGCCGACGGCCGGTCGGTGTTCCTGGAGTCCAGCCCGCATCCGGTCCTGACCCCTGGCATCGAGGAGACCCTCGAAGCCGCCGACGTCGAGGGCACCGTCCTGGGCACCCTGCGGCGTGACGAAGGCGGAGCACAGCGGTTCCTGACCGCGCTGGCCCAGGCATGGACCGCCGGCGTGGACGTCGACTGGTCGAGCCTGCTGCCCGCCGGCCCCCGGATCGAGCTGCCGACGTACGCCTTCCAGCGCGAGCGGTACTGGCCGAAGCAGGCCATGACCGGAGACGTCTCGGCCGTCGGCCAGTCCGCGCTCACCCACCCCCTGCTGGGCGCGGTCGTCGCCCTCCCCGACGGCGGTGCGGTGCTGACCGGCCGGTTGTCACCTTCCGCCCACGTGTGGCTGGCCGACCATGTCGTGCTCGGCGCGCAACTCGTGCCCGGCACCGCGCTGGTGGAGATGGCGCTGCAAGCCGGCGACCAGGTCGGCTGCGGAGTGCTGCGCGAACTCGTGCTCCAGACACCGCTCGCCCCGGCGCCCGGGGGCGTGGCGATCCGAGTGGCAGTGGGAGCGGCCGAGGACGGCGGCGACCGCTCGGTGGAGATCTTCTCCCGTCCCGCCGACGAAGCGGAATGGGTCTGCCATGCCGCAGGCCTGCTGGGCGTCTCGGAGCCCCCTGCCCCGGCGGACACCGGCACGACCGGCGAGGAGGCATGGCCCCCCGCCGGTGCACGTCCGGTGGAGACAGCCGGCTTCTACGACGGCCTTGCCGCCGCCGGATACACGTACGGCCCCGCGTTCCAGGGGCTGCGTGCCGCGTGGCGACAGGGCGAGACGGTCTTCGCGGAGATCGCACTGGAGCAGGAGTCCGACACCGACGGGTTCGGGATCCATCCCGCACTGCTCGACGCCGCGCTGCACGCGGCGGGCCTGGCCACCGTGGCCGGAGACCAGGGGACACGGCTGCCGTTCGCGTGGAAGGGAGTGTCCCTCCACGCCACGGGTGCCACGTTCCTGCGGGTGACGCTGACCGTCGGAGAGGACGGACTCGCCGTCCGGGCCACCGACCCGGCAGGACTGCCGGTGGTGACCATCGACTCCCTCGTCCTGCGCGAGATCACCCCCGACGCGCTCTCCCAGGCGCTGACCCGGGCCCAGGACCACACCGTCCGCACCACCCTCTTCGCCCTCGACTGGACGCTCCTCCCGGACACCGGAAACCCCCCGCCCGACACCACGGACTGGGTCACCACCGGTCTGTCCGCCTCCGGTACGCACCCGGCCGACACGACCCCGCCCGCACCGGTCACGTTGCTCGCCCTGCCGGACCCCACGCCCGGGGCCGACACGGCGGACGCGGTCCGGCGGACCACGCACGACGTCCTGCACACCGTCCAGGAGTGGCTCGCCGACGAACGGTCCGCTCAGGCACGCCTGGTGGTCCTCACACGCGGCGCGGTCCCCGCGGCCCCCGGACAGGCCGTGACCGACCTCGCCGGGGCGGCGGTCTGGGGCCTGCTCCGCTCGGCGCAGACCGAACACCCGGGCCGGATCGTCCTGCTCGACCGTGACCCGGCGGGCGGCGACGACGAGACCTGGCCCGCCTGGGCCCTCGTCGACGACGAACCGCAGCTCGCCGTCCGCGACGGCCGGGCCCGGGTGCCCCGCCTCGCCCACCGCGACACCGACGGCGCGCTCGAACTCCCCGCCGAGACGACCGCCTGGCGGCTGGACGTCACCGACGAAGGAACCCTCGAGAACCTCGCCCTCGTCGCCAACCCCGAAGCCGACGCCCCCCTCGCACCCGGCGAGGTCCGGGTCGCCGTGCGCGCCGCCGGAGTGAACTTCCGGGACGTCCTCATCGCCCTCGGCATGTACCCCGACCAGGCCCAGATGGGCGCCGAAGCGGCCGGCGTGGTGACCGAGACCGGACCCGGCGTCACCGATCTGGCCGTGGGCGACCACGTGTTCGGCTTCTTCAGCGGCGGCATCGCCTCACGCGCCGTCACCGACCGCCGCCTGCTGGCGCCCATCCCCACAGGCTGGTCCTTCGCCCAGGCGGCGACCGTGCCGGTCGTCTTCTCCACGGCGTACTACGGCCTGACCGACGTGGCGGCAGCCCGCTCCGGAGAGTCGGTGCTCGTGCACTCGGCGGCCGGAGGCGTCGGCATGGCGGCGATCCAACTCGCCCGCCACCTCGGCCTGGAGGTGTTCGGCACGGCGAGCCCCGGGAAGTGGGACACGCTGCGCTCCGCCGGCCTCGACGACGCTCACATCGGTTCCTCGCGCGACCTCGCCTTCGAGGACCGCTTCCGGTCCGCGACCGGCGGCCGCGGCGTGGACGTGGTGCTCAACTCGCTGGCAGGCGAGTTCGTCGACGCGTCGCTGCGGCTCCTCGCCGACGGCGGCCGGTTCGCCGACATGAGCCGCACCGACCTGCGCGAGGCCGCGCAGGTGGCGGCCGAGCACCCGGGAACGCACTACCGGGCGTTCAACCCCGCCGAAGCGGGAGCCGACCGCATGCGGGAGATCCTCCGCGAGGTCCTCGCCCTCTTCGACAGCGGCGCACTCACCCTGCTGCCCACCACCGTGTGGGACGTACGGGACGCGGCCTCCGCGTTCCGGTTCATCAGCCAGGCCCGTCATGTCGGAAAGAACGTCCTGACCGTACCGGCACCCCTCAACCCCGACGGAACCGTCCTGATCACCGGCGGCACCGGGACGCTGGGCGGACTGCTCGCCCGGCACCTCGTCACCGAGCACGGCGCCCGGAACCTCCTGCTGCTCAGCCGCCGTGGCACACAGAGCGCGGGCGCGGCCGAGCTGCTCGACGACCTCCACGCGCTCGGAGCCCGGGCGGAGATCGTGGCCTGCGACGCCGCCGACCAGGAGGCGCTGGCGGAGGTCCTTGCGGCCGTCCCCGCCGAACACCCGCTCACCGGCGTCGTGCACGCGGCAGGGGCCCTCGACGACGGCGTGTTCGAGGCGATGACGCCCGCCCGCCTGGACGCCGTACTCCGGCCCAAGGTGGACGCGGCCGTCCATCTGCACGAACTGACCGCCGACGCCGACCTCGCCCTCTTCGCGCTCTACTCCTCCGCCGCGGCCACCTTCGGCACCGGCGGCCAGTCCAACTACGCGGCGGCGAACGGCTTCCTCGACGGCCTCGCCTCGTGGCGCCGCTCCCACGGCCTGCCCGCGCAGTCCCTGGGCTGGGGTCTGTGGGAACAGGCCAGCGAGATGACCGGCCATGTGCTCGACCCCTCGACGGCACCGTCCGCGAGCAGGTCCGGCAGCAGGAAGGTCCCCACGCTGGACACCGAGCTGGGCCTTGCACTGTTCGACGCCGCGTCCGCACTGCACCTCCCGCACCTGGTGCCCGTCGCCCTCGACCGCACGCGCGACACGGCGGTCCCGGCGCTGCTGCGCGGGCTGATCCGCCCACTGGGCCGACGGGCCGCCGGCCGGGACTCGGACACCCGCAGCACCCTCGCAGGGCGGCTGCACGGGCTGTCCGCCGCGGAACGGCGCGAGGCCGTGCTCGATCTCGTACGCGGCAACGCCGCGACGGTCCTCGGGCACGCCCACACCGACGCGATCGGTGCCCGCCAGGCCTTCCGCGCCCTCGGCTTCGACTCGCTGACGGCCGTGGAACTGCGCAACCGTCTGAACGCCGCGACCGGTCTCCGACTCCCGGCCACCCTTGTCTTCGACCACCCCACCCCGGCGGTGCTCACCGACCATCTCGTCGGCCTGCTGGGCGGCGAGCCCGCGCCGGAGGCCGCCGTACGACCGGAGACGGCCGCCGCCGCGCACGAGGAGCCGATCGCGATCGTCGGCATGGCCTGCCGACTGCCCGGCGGGGTCGCCTCACCGGCGGACCTGTGGTCGCTGGTCAGCACGGGCGCGGACGCGATCGCCGGCTTCCCGGCGGACCGGGGTTGGCCGGCGCGCGTCGTCGCGGGGGAGGCCGCACGCGGCGGGTTCGTGGACGGGGCGACGGAGTTCGACGCGGGGCTGTTCGGGATCTCGCCGCGTGAGGCGCTGGCGATGGACCCGCAGCAGCGGCTGCTGCTCGAGGCCTCGTGGGAGGCGTTCGAGTCCGCAGGCATCCGCCCCTCCGACGCGCACGGATCGGCCACTGGTGTCTTCGTCGGTGCCGCCCACGCCCAGTACGGCCTGGGAATGCACCTGCCGGACTCGGCGGCCGGCCACGTGATGACCGGCACCGCGACCAGCGTGGCCTCGGGCCGGGTGGCGTACGCCTTCGGGCTCGAAGGGCCCGCGGTGACGGTGGACACGGCGTGTTCGTCGTCGCTGGTGGCGCTGCACCTTGCGGTGCAGGCGCTGCGCAACGGCGAGTGCGACATGGCGCTGGCCGGTGGTGTCACGGTGATGTCCACACCTGGTGTCATCACCGAGTTCGACCGGCAGCGCGGCCTCGCCTCGGACGGCCGGTGCAAGGCGTTCGCGGACGACGCGGACGGCACCGGTATGTCCGAGGGCGTGGGCCTGGTGCTGGTGGAGCGGCTGTCGGATGCTCTCGCGCGTGGTCATGAGGTGTTGGCGGTGGTGCGGGGTTCGGCGGTCAATCAGGATGGTGCGTCGAACGGTCTGACGGCTCCGAACGGTCCGTCGCAGGAGCGGGTGATCCGGCGGGCGCTGGCGAACGCGCGGCTGGCTCCGTCGGACGTGGATGTGGTGGAGGCGCACGGCACGGGAACCAGGCTGGGTGACCCGATCGAGGCGCAGGCGCTGCTGGCGACGTACGGCCAGGACCGCGCAGACCCCCTGTACCTGGGGTCGGTGAAGTCGAACATCGGTCACACGCAGGCCGCTGCGGGTGTGGCGGGTGTGATCAAGATGGTGCTGGCGATGCGGCACGGGATCGTGCCGGCGACGCTGCATGTGGACGAGCCGTCGTCGCGGGTGGACTGGTCGGCGGGCGCGGTGCGCCTCGCGACGGAGAACCGGGAGTGGCCGGAGGCGGACCGTCCGCGTCGGGCGGGTGTCTCGTCGTTCGGGATCAGCGGCACCAACGCCCACATCATCCTCGAACAGGCCCGATCCGGCGCCCCCGTGGATGTGGTGGACGCGCCGGGAACCCTGAGCTGGGTCGTCTCGGCCCACACGGCAGAAGGACTGCGCGCCCAGGCGGAGCGCCTGACCCAGGCGTCCGCGGAGCACGAGCTCGCCGCGCAGGACGTGGCGTGGTCACTGGCCACGACCAGAGAGGCCCTGGACCACCGAGCGGTCATCGTGGGCAGCACCCCGTCGGACCTCACGGACGGCCTGTCCGCCCTGGCCGCTGCCGAGCCCTCGAACCGGGTCGTCACCGGCACGGTGCGCGAGGGCCGGACCGGGTTCCTGTTCTCGGGTCAGGGCGCGCAGCGGGTCGGGATGGGGCGTGAGCTGTATGGCGCCTTCCCGGTGTTCGCGGACGCGTTCGACGCAGTCTGTGCACGTGTGGACCTCGAACGGCCGCTGCGTGAGGTGGTGTTCGGAGACGGCGAGGCACTGGACCGGACGGTGTATGCCCAGGCCGGGCTGTTCGCGGTCGAGGTGGCACTGTTCCGCCTCGTCGAGTCATGGGGTGTGACCCCGAACGTGCTGGTCGGCCATTCGATCGGCGAGCTTGCAGCCGCACACGTGGCCGGGGTGCTCTCCCTGGATGACGCTTGCGCCCTGGTCTCCGCCCGTGGCCGGCTGATGGACGCGCTGCCGTCGGGCGGCGCGATGCTGGCCGTCGAAGCAGCCGAAGACGGGCTGGAACTGCCCGACGGCGTGGACCTGGCAGCCGTCAACGGCCCCACCTCCCTGACGGTTTCCGGTGACGCCGACGCGATGACGGCGCTGGAGGAGCGGCTGCGCGCCGAAGGCGTACGAGTGAAGCGGCTGACCGTCTCCCACGCGTTCCACTCGCACTTGATGGAGCCGATGCTGGCCGAGTTCGCGACGGTCGCGAAGTCGTTGACGTACAACGCCCCGACCATTCCGGTCGTCACCACCGCGCCCGGGGACATGGCGAGCCCGGACTACTGGGTCGGTCAGATCCGTCAGCCCGTCCGCTTCGCCGAGGCGATCGCCTCCCTCACCGGCCACACGCGTTTCCTCGAACTCGGCCCTGATGGCGTGCTGTGCGCCCTGGCCCAGCAGTCCGTCGGCGAGGGCGTGTTCGCGCCGTCGCTGCGCAAGGACCGCGACGAGAGCGAGGCGGTGCTGGCGGCGCTGGGACGTCTGTGGGCCTCAGGTGTCGAGGTGGACTGGGCCACGGTGCTGCCCGAGGGCCGCCGCGTCACGCTGCCGACGTACGCCTTCCAGCGCGAGCGTTACTGGCCCGAGGCGGCCGCGATCGGTGCGGAGGCCGGTACCGCCGGGCTCTCCGACGAGATCGAAGCCCGCTTCTGGGAGGCCGTCGAGCGCGAGGACCTCGTAGGACTCGCCGACACCATCGGACTACCGGACACATCGGAGCACCTGGACTTGCTCCCCGCCCTCTCGGCGTGGCGGCGCTCGCGCCGCGAGGAGTCGCTGACCGAGTCCTGGCGCTACCGCGTCACCTGGACCCCGCTCGCCGGCCTCGCGGAGACGGCCGCCTCGGCCGGCGCCCTGTCCGGCACCTGGCTGCTCGTCGGCGAGCCCCGGCCCGCCATAGCCGCCGCACTCCGCGCCGCCGGTGCCGACGTATGTGAAGTGGCCGGGGACGCCGAAAGCCTCGGTGCCGTCCCGCACACCGTCACCGGCATCGTCGTGGTGGTCCCATCCACCGCGGTGGTGACCGAATCCGTGGCCCTTCTGAGGCTGCTGGACGAGGCGAAGATCGACGCTCCTGTGTGGCTGGTCACGAGCGGGGCGGTGTCCGTCGGCCGCTCCGACCCGCTGCGCAGCCCCGAACAGGCACAGGCATGGGGACTCGGCCGAGTGGCGGCCCTGGAACAGCCGCGCCGCTGGGGCGGCCTGATCGACCTCCCGGCCGAGCCCGACGCCCGCGCGACCCGGCTCATGGTGTCCCTCCTCGCGGGCGGCACCGGCGAGGACCAAGTGGCGGTGCGCACCTCGGGTGCGTACGGCCGACGACTGGTCCGTACGACCGGGAACGGCCCGGTCGCAGCGCCCTGGACGCCCACCGGCACCATCCTGGTCACCGGCGGGGCAGGAGCGCTCGGCGGACACGTGGCGCGTTGGCTCGCCGGGCGCGGCGCACCCCACCTGGTGCTGCTCGGCCGCCGGGGCGCGGACACGCCCGGCACCGAAGCACTGGTGGCCGAACTGGCCGCTCTCGGGACCGAGGCGACCGTCGCCGCGTGCGACGTCACCGACCGGACCGCGCTCGCGGCGGTGCTGGACGCGATCCCGGACGCGCACCCGCTGACCGGCATCGTGCACGCGGCCGGAGCAGGACAGGCCAGGCCGCTCGCGGACACCGACGGCGCCGAGATCGCCCGCGTCCTGGACGCGAAGGTGGCCGGCGCCGCACACCTCGACGAGCTGACCCGTGAACGCGGCCAGGAGCTGGACCTGTTCGTCGTCTTCTCGTCGATCGCCGCCACCTGGGGCAGCGGCGGGCAGGCCGTCTACGCGGCCGCCAACGCCCACCTGGACGCGCTCGTCGAACAGCGACGGGCACAGGGGACCACGGGCACCTCGGTGGCGTGGGGACCGTGGGCCGGACCCGGCATGGCCGAGGTGGGCGGAGCGGAGGAGCACCTGCACCGGCACGGTCTGGTCGCCCTCGACCCGCACCTCGCCGTCGTCGCCCTCGCCCGCGCCGTGGACCTGGGCGAGAGCTGCGTGACCGTCGCCGACGTGGACTGGGCACGATTCGCCCCCGCCTTCGTGTCCGGTCGCGACAGCGCCCTCCTCACCGGACTGCCCGAGGCCGCCGCGGCACTCGCGCCCGTACCGACGGCCGGCGCCCAGGTGTCGGGGTTCCGCGACAGCCTCGTCGCAGCGCCCGAGGGACGACGCCACGGGATACTGCTCGACCTGATCCGGTCGCGTGCCGCCGTCTGCCTCGGCCTGCCCTCCGCGGCGGCCGTCGAGGCCGGCCGGTCCTTCCGCGATCTCGGCTTCGACTCGCTCACCGCCGTCGAACTGCGTGACCTGCTGGGCGCGGAGACCGGGCTCGCGCTGCCCGCGACCCTCGTCTTCGACCACCCGAATCCCGACGCGCTGGCGGCACATCTGGCCGGCGAGCTGCTGGAGCACGCCGGCCCGCTCGCCTCGGCGACCCCGGCCGTCCAGGGCACCGTCGTGGCCGCCGCGGACGAACCGATCGCGATCGTCGGCATGAGCGCCCGCTACCCCGGCGGGGTGCGCTCGGCCGATCAGATGTGGGACCTGGTCGCGCGCAAGGGCGACGGCGTCGCCGGATTCCCGGCCGACCGGGGATGGCCGGCCGACGCCATGGAAGGCGTATCGGCCGCCGGCGGCTTCGTCGACGGCGCGACGGAGTTCGACGCAGGCCTGTTCGGGATCTCGCCGCGTGAGGCGCTGGCGATGGACCCGCAGCAGCGGCTGCTGCTCGAGGCGTCGTGGGAGGCGTTCGAGTCGGCCGGGATGAATCCGCGCTCACTGCGCGGCCGGCCGGTCGGCGTGTTCGCGGGAGCCTCCTCGTCCGGGTACGGCGACGCCGGCGGCCTGGACGGAGCCGAGGGATACCTTCTCGCCGGCACCGCCAACAGTGTGATCTCGGGCCGGGTGGCGTACGCCTTCGGGCTCGAAGGGCCCGCGGTGACGGTGGACACGGCGTGTTCGTCGTCGCTGGTCGCGATGCATCTGGCGGCGCAGGCGCTGCGCAACGGCGAGTGCGAGATGGCGCTGGCCGGCGGCGTGACGGTGATGACGACGCCGGGCGTGTTCGCGGAGTTCGAGCGCCAGGGCGGCCTCGCCTCGGACGGCCGGTGCAAGGCGTTCGCGGATGCCGCCGACGGCACGGGCTGGGGCGAGGGCGTCGGCGTGCTGGTGCTGGAGAAGCTTTCCGACGCGCGTCGGCTGGGGCACGAGGTCCTGGCGGTCGTGCGGGGCTCGGCCGTCAACCAGGACGGCGCGTCCAACGGTCTGACCGCCCCGAACGGCCCCTCCCAGCAGCGGGTCATCCGCCAGGCACTGACGGCCGCGCGGCTTGCCCCGTCGGACGTCGACGCGGTCGAGGGGCACGGCACGGGGACGCGGTTGGGCGACCCGATCGAGGCGCAGGCCCTGCTGGCGACGTACGGGCAGGATCGCGACGAACCCCTGTACCTGGGCTCGGTGAAGTCCAACATCGGGCACACCCAGGCTGCTTCCGGTGTCGCCGGCGTGATCAAGATGGTGCTGGCCATGCGGCATGGCATCCTTCCGGCGACGCTGCACGTGGACGAGCCGTCGTCGCAGGTGGACTGGTCCGCCGGTGCGGTGCGGCTGCTGGCCGAGGCACGGGAGTGGCCGGAGGCCGGCCGTCCCCGTCGGGCGGGCGTGTCGTCGTTCGGGATCAGCGGCACCAACGCCCACATCATCCTCGAACAAGCCGAACCCACCCCGCAGGCCGCCCTCCCGGCGGCCACGCCGGGCGCCCTGGGCTGGGTCGTCTCGGCCCACACCGCAGAGGGTCTGCGCGCCCAGGCGGAGAGCCTGGTCCGCGTGCACGCCGAGCTCGACGTCGCCGCGCGGGACGTGGCGTGGTCACTGGCGACGGGTCGTGCGGCGCTGGAGCACCGGGCGGTCGTGCTCGGTGACGACCGGGACGAACTGCTCACCGGTCTGGGCGCACTGGCCGAGGACAGGCCCGTGCCGTCCGTGGTCCGCGACGCGGCCGAGCCCGGCGGGCTGGCGCTGATGTTCACGGGGCAGGGCGCGCAGCGGGCCGGGATGGGCCGTGAGCTGTACGAGGCGTTCCCGGTGTTCGCGGACGCGTTCGACGCGGTGTGTGCGCGGGTCGACCTCGAACGGCCCCTGCGTGACGTCGTGTTCGAAGACGGCGAGGCACTGGATCGCACCGTATACGCGCAGGCCGGACTGTTCGCGGTCGAGGTGGCTCTGTTCCGGCTTGTGGAGTCCTGGGGTGTGACCCCGGACGTGCTGATCGGACACTCGATCGGCGAGCTGGCCGCCGCACACGTGGCCGGCGTGCTGTCCCTCGACGACGCCTGCGCTCTCGTGTCCGCGCGTGGCCGGCTGATGGACGCGCTGCCGTCAGGCGGCGCGATGCTGGCCGTCGAAGCGGCCGAAGACGGGCTGGAACTGCCCGACGGCGTGGACCTGGCAGCCGTCAACGGCTCCACCTCCCTGACGGTGTCCGGCGACGCGGACGCGATCGCGGGCCTGGAGGAGCAGCTCCGTGCGCAGGGCGTACGGGTCAAGCGGCTCACCGTCTCCCACGCGTTCCACTCGCACCTGATGGAGCCGATGCTCGACGAGTTCGCGAAGGTCGCGAGCTCGCTGACGTACCACGCGCCGACGATCCCCGTCGTCGCCACCGCACCGGGTGATCTGGCGAGCCCGGACTACTGGGTCGGTCAGATCCGTGAGCCCGTCCGGTTCGCCGACGCCGTACGCCAGGCGCAGGACTCCGGTGCCACCCGCTTCCTCGAACTCGGCCCCGACGGGGTGCTGTGCGCCCTTGCCCAGCAGACCCTCCCCGAACACGCTCCCGCGCCGTTGCTGCGTAAGGACCGGGCAGAGACGGCCACCGTGCTGCGTGCGCTGGCGGGCCTCTGGGCTTCGGGCGTCGCGGTCGACTGGGCCACGGTGCTGCCCGAGGGCCACCGCGTCACGCTGCCGACGTACGCCTTCCAGCGCGAGCGCTACTGGCCGCAAGCCGCCGCCACGGACGCTGTGCCCGCCGCCGACGCGGTGGACACCCGCTTCTGGGACGCGGTCGAACGCGCCGACGTGGACCAGCTCGCCGGCCTCCTCGGCTCCGACGATTCCGTGGACCTGCTCACCCCGGCTCTGCCGGTGCTTTCCTCGTGGAGCCGTCAGCGGCGCCGCGAATCCGTGCTCGACGCGTGGCGCTACCGCACGACGTGGCGCCCGGTCGCCGGCCTGCCCGCGACCACCCCGTCCCTGACCGGCCGCTGGCTGCTGGTCGTACCCGAGTCGCCCGCCGACGAAGCCGCTTCCGCTCCGGCCGACGCGGTCGCCGCGGCGCTCGCCGCCGCCGGTGCCGAGCCGTTCCGGCTCGTGGTGCCGGCCGGCACGGACCGGGCCGCACTCGCCGCTCGGATCGCCGCCGCAGGCGAGGTGCACGGAGTGGTCTCGCTCGCTGCCTGGGCGCAGCAGTCGGCACCGGGCTCGGCGGTGCCCGCCGGGCTCACGCTGAACCTGAACCTGTTCCAGGCACTCGGCGATGCCGGGATCACGGCCCGCTGCTGGGCGCTGACCTCCGGAGCGGTCTCCGTCGGACGCGCGGACACGCTGACCCACCCGGTACAGGCACAGACCTGGGGACTGGGACTGGTCGCCGCACTGGAACACCCGGACCGGTGGGGCGGTCTGGTCGATCTCCCGCCCGTCCTGGACACACGGGCCGGGGCCCGGCTGGCCGCCGTCCTCGGCGGAAGCACGGGCGAGGACCAAGTGGCCGTGCGTGACTCCGCGGCGTACGGACGACGCCTGGTGCGCGCGGAATCCGGCGCGGGCGGCGCGTCGTGGTCGCCGTCACGCCCCGGTTCGGTCCTGGTGACCGGTGGCACCGGCGCGCTGGGCGCGGTGGTCGCCCGTCGGCTCGCCGACCGAGGCGTACCGTGCGTGCTCCTGCTGAGCCGGCGCGGCACACAGGCCCCCGGCGCGGCCGAACTCGTCGCGGAACTGGGCGAGCGGGGCACGCGGGTGATCGTGGCGACGGGCGACGTGAGCGACCGGGAGGCGCTGACCGCGGCACTGGCTCAGCTCCCGGCGGAACTCCCGCTGACCGGAGTCGTCCATGCCGCAGGCGCGCTGGACGACGGCACGCTCGACACCCTCACCCCCGACCGCTTCGAGGCGGTACTGACGGCGAAGGCGTCCGGCCTGGTGGCGCTCGACGAACTGACCCGGCCGTACGACCTGGACTTCTTCGTGGCGTTCTCGTCGCTGGCCGGGACGGTCGGCAGCGCCGGGCAGGGCAACTACGCCGCGGCCAACGCCTTCGTCGACGCGTGGATGCGCGGGCGGCGCGACCAAGGGCTGCCCGGGGCGTCGATCGCCTGGGGACCGTGGGCGCGCCACGGCATGGCAGCCGAGGACCAGGCCGTGGCCGGGCGACTGCGCCGCGGCGGCCTGTCGCCCATGGACCCGGAACTGGCCGTGACGGCGCTCGAACAGGTCATCGCGGGCGACGACGCCGAACCGCAGCCGGCGGTGGCCGACATCGACTGGTCGCTGTTCGCCGCCGGGCTCACCGAGAGCCGGCCGAGCGTCCTGCTCTCCGAACTGCCCGAGGCGGCCTCGGCCGTACGGGCCCCGAGCGGTGACCCCGGCGCGGCCGAAGGGTTCAGGGCCGAGCTGGCGGCGGCGTCGGCGACCCGACGCGGCGGCCTCCTGCTGGACGCGGTCCGCGCGTGGGCGGCGGCGGTGCTCGGGCACCGCTCGGCGGACGCGATCGGTGCCCGCCAGGCCTTCCGTGACCTCGGCTTCGACTCGCTGGCAGCCGTGGAGCTGCGCAACCTGATCGGTGCCCGCACCGGTCTGACGCTGCCCGTCTCGCTGGTGTTCGACCGGCCGACCCCGGAGGCCCTGGCGGGCTTCCTCGGACAGGAGATGTTCGGCGCGGAACGGCCGGTGGAGCCGGCGGTCGCCGGGACCCTCACCGGGACCGGCGCCGGCGCGCCCGACGAGCCGGTGGTGATCGTCGGTATGAGCTGCCGGTTCCCCGGCAGCGTGGCGACGCCCGACGAACTGTGGGGACTGCTGACGGGCGGAGTCGACGCGATGACCGGGTTCCCGGCCGACCGCGGCTGGAACCCCGGCAGTGCCCGCGCGGCGTTCGCGCCTGAGGGCGGTTTCGTGGACGGGGCGACGGAGTTCGACGCAGGCCTGTTCGGGATCTCGCCGCGTGAGGCGCTGGCGATGGACCCGCAGCAGCGGCTGCTGCTCGAAACCTCGTGGGAGGCGTTCGAGTCCGCCGGCGTGGATCCGCGCGGCGTGCGGGGCAGCGCGGTCGGCGTTTTCGCAGGCACGAACGGCCAGGACTACCCCCAGGTGGTCGCCGCCTCGGGCGAACCGATCGAAGGACACGTGGCCACCGGGAACGCGGCGGCGGTCCTCTCCGGCCGGGTGGCGTACGCCTTCGGGCTCGAAGGGCCGGCGGTGACCGTGGACACGGCGTGTTCGTCGTCGCTGGTGGCGCTCCACCTGGCGGCCCAGGCACTGCGCAACGGCGAGTGCGACATGGCACTGGCCGGTGGAGTCACGGTGATGTCCACGCCGACGGTGTTCGCGGAGTTCGAGCGACAGGGCGGACTGGCGGCCGACGGCCGCTGCAAGGCGTTCGCGGATGCCGCCGACGGCACGGGCTGGGGCGAGGGCGTCGGTGTGCTCCTGGTGGAGCGGCTGTCGGATGCTCTCGCGCGTGGTCATGAGGTGTTGGCGGTGGTGCGGGGTTCGGCGGTCAATCAGGATGGTGCGTCGAACGGGCTTACGGCGCCGAACGGTCCGTCGCAGGAGCGGGTGATCCGGCGGGCGCTGGCGAACGCGCGGCTGGCTCCGTCGGACGTGGATGTGGTGGAGGCGCACGGCACGGGAACCAGGCTGGGTGACCCGATCGAGGCGCAGGCTCTGCTGGCGACCTATGGGCAGGATCGCGCAGAGCCGCTGTATCTGGGGTCGGTGAAGTCGAACATCGGTCACACGCAGGCTGCTGCGGGTGTGGCGGGTGTGATCAAGATGGTGCTGGCGATGCGGCACGGGATCGTGCCGGCGACGCTGCATGTGGACGAGCCGTCGTCGCGGGTGGACTGGTCGGCGGGCGCGGTGCGCCTGGCGACAGAGAACCGGGAGTGGCCGGAGGCGGACCGTCCGCGTCGGGCGGGTGTCTCGTCGTTCGGGATCAGCGGCACCAACGCCCACATCATCCTCGAAGCCGCACCCGCCGCCGAGGACGCCGCGACCGACCCGCGGGATGACGCCGCGGCGCCGTGGCTGCTGACGGGCCGTTCGGCCAAGGCGTTGGCCGCACAGGCGGAGCGGCTGCGCGGGTTCCTCGCCGGAAGGCCGGACCTGGCACCCGTGACGGTGGCCCGTACCCTGCTGTCGCGCGCCCGACTGGAGCACCGGGCGGTGGTGTCCGGTGCCGACCGCGACGAGCTGCTGGCCGGCCTGAGCGCGCTGGCCACCGGCGAGCCTGCACGGGGCGTGGTGCAGGACCGGGTCGTGCACGGCGGACTGGCGTTCCTCTTCTCGGGCCAGGGCGCGCAGCGGGTCGGTATGGGCCGTGAGCTGTACGAGGCGTTCCCGGTGTTCGCGGACGCGTTCGACGACGTCTGTGCGCGGGTCGACCTCGAACAGCCGCTGCGAGACGTCGTGTTCGGAGAGGACACAGAGCTTCTGTCGCGTACCGCGTACACGCAGCCTGCTCTCTTCGCGGTCGAGGTGGCTCTGTTCCGGCTTGTGGAGTCCTGGAGTGTGACCCCGGACGTGCTGGTCGGCCATTCGATCGGCGAACTGGCCGCCGCACATGTTGCCGGGGTGCTGTCCCTGGATGACGCGTGTGCCCTTGTCTCGGCGCGTGGCCGTTTGATGGACGCGTTGCCGTCGGGTGGCTCGATGCTGGCAGTCGAAGCGGCCGAGGCCGGGCTGGAACTGCCCGACGGCGTGGACCTGGCGGCCGTGAACGGCCCCACCTCGGTGACGGTCTCTGGCGATGCGGATGCGATCGCGGGCCTGGAGGAGCAGCTCCGTGCGCAGGGCATACGCGTGAAGCGGCTCACCGTCTCCCACGCGTTCCACTCGCACCTGATGGAGCCGATGCTCGACGAGTTCGCGAAGATCGCGAAGTCACTGACGTACCACTCCCCGACGATCCCGGTCGTCACCACGGCACCGGGCGACCTGGCGACCCCTGACTACTGGGTCGGCCAGATCCGCGAGCCCGTCCGTTTCGCGGACGCGATCGCCTCCTTGACCGGCCACACGCGTTTCCTCGAGCTCGGCCCGGACGGCGTGCTCTGCGCCTTGGCCCAGCAGACTGCCGCTGAAGGTGTGTTCGCGCCGTCGCTGCGCAAGGACCGCGACGAGAGCGAGTCGGTGCTGGCGGCGCTGGGACGTCTGTGGGCCTCAGGTGTCGAGGTGGACTGGGCCACGGTGCTGCCCGAGGGCCGCCGCGTCACGCTGCCGACGTACGCCTTCCAGCGCGAGCGTTACTGGCCCGAGGCGGTCGCGACCCGCGCGGAGGCCGGTACCGCCGGGCATTCCGACGAGGTCGAGGCCCGGTTCTGGGAGGCCGTCGAGAAGGAGGACCTCGCCGGACTGGCCGACACCATCGGACTCCCCGATGCCCTCGACGAGTTCGGGACCCTGCTGCCGGCGCTCTCCTCGTGGCGCAGGCGCTCCCGGGAGGACTCGGCGCTGGCCGGGTTGCGCTACCGGGTCGACTGGCGGCCCACCGTGGTGCCGGATGCCGCGCTCGACGGAACCTGGCTGCTCGTCATCGAGACGGGCGACGCGGACGATGACGCGGGCGTCGGTGACGCGCTCCGATCCGCCGGTGCCGAGGTCGTCCGCCTGGCGGTGGACGCGGCCCGGCCCGACAGGGACGACCTGGCCGCACGCCTCCGGGCGTCCGCCGACGCCGTCACGGGCGGTATCACCGGTGTCGTCCACGTGGCAGGACCGCACGCCGGCCTGCCGATGGAACTCACCCTCGTCCAGGCCCTCGGCGACGCCGAGCTCGGCGCACCCCTCTGGTGCCTGACCCGCGGCGCCGTCGCGGTCAACGCGGGCGACCGGGTCACCCAGCCCGAGCATGCCCAGCTGTGGGGCTTCGGGCAGGTCGCCGCGCTCGAGAACCCCAAGCGGTGGGGCGGCCTGATCGACCTGCCCGTCGACCAGGGCGCGTGGAACCCGGCCAGGCTGGTCGCCGTCCTCGCCGGCGTCACGGGCGAGGACCAGGTCGCCGTACGCGGCGGTCGCGTCCTCGGCCGCCGCCTCCTCCGGGCCGGCCACGCGGAACAAGCCGCACCGGCCTGGACACCGTCGCGACCGGGCACGGTGCTGGTCACCGGCGGCACCGGTGCGCTCGGAGCCACCGTGGCCCGGTGGCTGGCCGACCGGGGCGTCGCGCATCTGCTGCTCACCGGCCGCCGGGGCTCGAATGCCCCCGGCGCCGCGGAACTGCTCGCCGAGCTGAGGGCCAAGGGCACCCAGGTGACCGTCGCGCAGTGCGACGTCTCCGACCGGGAAGCGGTGGCCGAGCTCCTCGCCTCCGTCCCGGCGGACCTGCCGCTGACCGGCGTCGTCCACGCCGCGGGTGTCCCCCAGTCGGAGCTGGTCGAGCGAACCGGTCCCGAGGCCATCGCGGAGGTGACCGACGGAAAGGTACGAGGGGCGGCCCACCTGCACGAGCTCACCACGGGCACCGACACGTACGCGGACCTCGAACTCTTCGTGGTCTTCTCGTCCATCGCGGCCACCTGGGGCAGCGGCGGGCAGGCTCTCTACGCGGCGGGCAACGCGTACCTGGAGGCACTCGTCCGCGCCCGCAGGGACCGTGGGCTGGCCGGCACCTCGGTGGCATGGGGGCCATGGGCGGGATCCGGCATGGCCGCGACGGGGGAGGCGGAGGAGTATCTGCACCGCCGCGGTCTCACCCCCCTCGATCCGCAGCTCGCCACCGCCGCGCTGGCGCAGGCGATCGACGGCGGAGAGTCCGCGCTGACGGTCGCCGACGTCGACTGGGCGCGGTTCACACCGGTGTTCACCTCGGGCAGGCCGAGCCCTCTGCTGGGCGAGCTGCCGGAGGCGGTCCGCGCGCTGACCGCGGAGGTACCGGACGACGAGGGCGACACCGGCCTGCGCGACCGGCTCGCCACCCTCAGCGCCGGCGAGCGGCTGGCCGAACTCGGCCGGCTGATCCGCCACACGCTCACCGTCGTCCTGCGCTACGCCCCGGACGAGCACATCGACGACTCGCGGCCCTTCAGCGACCTGGGATTCGACTCCCTGACCGCGGTCGAGTTCCGGGACCTGCTGGCCCGGGAGTGCGGGCAGCCCCTCCCGGCCACGCTCGTCTTCGACCACCCGACGCCGGCCGCGCTCGCCGACCATCTGCACCGCACGCTGCCGGGCGCCGCACCGGTCACGGACGTCGGGCCGCTGATCGGAGCACTGGACGCGCTGGAGGCCGTGGTGGCCGACAGTCCGCCGGACGAGCTGTCGAAGGCGCGGCTCACCGTCCGGCTGCAGGCCTTCCTCGACACGTGGACGGCGACCGGTCCGGTCGCCAGGAACACCACCAGGACGGCCCGGGCGGCCGATGCCGGCGACACCGCCGACGAGCCCGTGGCCGACCGGATCGCCGCCACCGATGACGACGACGAGCTGATCAACCTCATCCGTGAGCAGCTCGGCGACGGCCCGGCCGACTGATCCTGCCCCGCGACGCGACGTGGCCCGGACCGGTTCCACACCGGTCCGGGCCACGTCGTCTGCCGACAGTCGCTCAGCTCACCTTGTCCTGCACCTTCCTCGGCTGGTGGTCGTCCATCGCCAGCAGCCAGCTCGGCAGGTCGGTGCGCTGACGTACGTTCAGCTTGCGGTAGGTCCGGGTCAGATGCTGTTCCACCGTGCTCACGGTGATGAAGAGCGCGTCGGAGATCTGCCGGTTGGTCTGCCCCCGCGCGGCCAGCACCGCCACCCGGAGTTCGGCCTCGCTCAGTACGTCGTCGCGGTCGGCGTCCTCCGCGGCCGGCGGCTTGCCCTGCTGCTCCTGCCACTCCGGTGCCTGCCGCACCCAGGGCGCGGCGTCCGGACCCTGGGCGGAGTCGTCGGCGCGGAACAGGAAATGGCGGGTGCGCCCCGGTTCCCCGGACTGCCGCAGCACCTGGTCGGTGTCGGCCAGCGCCCGGGCGAGCCCGCGCCGGTCACCGCAGGACTGGAACAGCTCCACCGCCTTGGAGAGCAGCTTGCGCCGATGGTCGGGCGCGGCGGTGGAGGCGAGCAGATGCAGCGCCCTGCCCCGGGTCCGCTCGTCGAGACCGTGCGGAACGTGCAACTGCTCCCGCAGGAGCTGCGCGGCGTGGGTACGGTTCCCGAGCGCGATCTGGACGCGCGCCAGCTCCAGTCGCCAGGGCACCAGCCCCGCTGCCTCCAGATTCCAGCCGCGCATCATGGCACCGCAGCGCTGGAAGTCCGAGGAGGCGGCCTGGTGCCGCCCCATGCCCAGATGGTGGGAGCCCCGGGCGATCAGATAGTGCGCGCCCACCGGGGTGCGGAACATCCCCGGTGGCACGGGCTCGGCGAGCCAGCGGTCGGCCTCGGCATGCCTGCCGGCCTCCGTCGCACAGGAGATCAGCGTGCCCAACGGCCCGCCGACGGCAACTCCCCACGCGGGCGCGGGCAGGTCCTCCAGCGCGGCACGGGCACCCTGCTCCGCCTCGGCCAGGTCGCCCAGGCGCAGCGCCGCCTCCGCGCGGATCGACCGCACGACACCCCGCCACACAGGAGTGTGGCGGGCCTCGGGCCGGCCGAGCAGGATGCCGCTCCACGCCACGACCCGGTCGGCGCGCCCCGCGTACAGCAGTGCCAGCAGGGGAGCGACGAGCAGGCCCCGGTCGCCCCGGTCGAGGTGGTGCCGCTGCAGGAACTGCTCGGCGGCGGCCGTACTGTCCACCTCGTCCGTCGGGAGCAGAGCGCTGCCCAGCACGGAGACGGCCTGAAGGAGCGGACTGACCGAGTGGGGTGCGGTGGCCGCCTTGCTCCAGAGGCTCTGCGACTGCCGCGCCGACACCAGGAAGTCTGGGTGGGAGAGCGAGACCAGGAGGCGCATCGCCTGCAGCCGTCCGTCCTCGGGGCCCGCCGTCTCGGCGGCCTTCGCCTCGGGACCTGCGGCGACCGCTTCGGCGGCCTCCTCCGCCCGCCCCTGCCACAGCAGGTACGGAACCGCGGCAACGGCCGCCGAGACCGGGTACCCGTCGGTCTTCGCCGACCGCACCAGCCTGTCCAGGTCACCGTTGGCCGCCAGCGGATTGACCTGCCAGCGTGCGCTGACCAGCATGCTCGTGAGGGCCTTGCGTCGCTCCTCGTCGCTGCCTGCCTCGCAGCCGAGCCGCAGGTAGGCCACCGTCAGGTCGGGCCGGCCCGCGGACAGGGCGTACTCGGCGGCATCCTGGAGCACGGGCGCCACCCACTCCTCCTCCGTGAACCCGGAGGCGACCAGGTGCCCGGCGACCGCGCTCGACTCGGCGCCGTACTCGTGCAGCGTCTTCGCGGCCCGCTCGTGCAGCCACTGCCGTATCTCGGCCGGCGTGTCGGACAGTACGGAGTGCAGGATGCGCGGGTGCCGCAGCCGGTCGCCGTCGACGAGCCCCGAGCTGTGCAGGACCCGCAACGCCGACGCCACGGAAGCGGGCAGCAGGCCGAGGAGCTGGCCGAGCAGCTCCTGCGACACCGGCCGGTCGAGCACCGCCAGCGCCCGGGCGACCTTCCTGGCCTCCGGCTCGTGGCGGTAGAGACTGTGGAGCACGGCCCTGCCGAACGCGTCCCCGACGCGCGGCACCGACGCGTGCACGCCTTCCTCCTCGCGCCGGTCGGGCTCGCCCACCAGCGCCTGGACGAGCAGCGGATTGCCACCGGTCATGTGCAGCAGCCGCTGAGCCTCCTGCAGCACCTCACTGCCCCTTGCGCCCCCGGACTCCCCGCCGCGCTCCTGCAGCAGCTGTGCGACGGAGTCCCCGGTCAGGGGAGGCAGCGTGATGTGGGACAGCCGCGGCCGGCTGCGCAACTCCGCATGGAACAGGGAGTTCGCGGGGCGCAGGGTCGACGTCTCCGACAGCAGCACCATGATCGGGGCGTGGTGCAGCCGCCGGGTCACGTACAGCAGGCAGTGCAGCGACGTCGCGTCCGCGTGCTGGAGGTCGTCCACCACGAGCACGAGCGGACCCCGGTCGACCAGGTCGAGAAGCGTCGCGAAGACGTCGCGCAACAGCGGTGGCCACATGGGCCCTTCGGCCGGCAGCTCGTCCGCTGCCGCCCACCTGGCCTCGGCCGTGGGAATGGCGCCGGCGGCCTCAGCCATCAGCTTCTCGACCCGTGTGGTGTCGCACCCCGCCAGCCGGGCGCCGTGCAGGAGCTGCCCGAGCACCCCGAAGGGCAGGCCCTGTTCCGCACGGGACCCGGCTGCCGTCAGCACTCGCGCGCCGGTTGCGGCGGCCCACTTGCCGAAGGTCTCCAGCAGTTGTGTCTTGCCCATGCCCACCGGGCCCGTCACCAGGGCCACATGCCCCATCCTGTGTTTCTCACAGGAATGCAAATTCCGGCGGAGTTGGGCGAGTTGCTCGCCTCGTTCGATCAGCACGACTGGTCCTGCCTCCCCGTCTGCGGTGCCGGACCAGCAGTTATGGTGCTGGCCGACACTGCTCCCCGTACCGCGCCGCCGGACATGCCCGCTCGTATCGGTGCGTGTCCCTAGCGGGGGTGACTCCATGCCGCTGACGCGGATCCCCGGAACCGACAAAAGTTCTCAAAATCAAAGCAATGCCGAAGTCAAACCTTGGTCAGAGTTGCATGTGCGTCTCAGGAGACGCAACAGAAGCAATCGAGGCCAACCGGTGAAGCGAACGCCACCGTGTGGGGGCCCCGTGAAGGGAAACCGTGGCCGTGAAGCGTCGAAAAATGGCGCTTTTCCCTGGCCGAAGCGGGTAGGGAAGTTCTCGAGCCAGGACACGTCGTGGTCATCGCCCACCCGGAGGGGCCCGAGTTGTGGTGCGAGTTCGCGGGCGCGTCCACGGCGATCGTGGAGACGGTCTGGAGTGTTTCTCTAGTGGCCGAAGACTAGGGGTGGCGGGCTGTCCGTTCCGGCCCGCGGAGCGACGGGAAGTCCCGCCGTCCCTCCTCACTCATCCGAAGGGAACCCGGTGGCGAGGAGGCCGACAGCTGCCCCGGTGCGTCCTCCCGGAGGAGGTGACCCGCGCCTTCGATCCAGTGCAGCTCGGTGTGGGGGATGTGCGAGTGCAACCACTCCGCGTGCTCCGGGGGGAGTATGCGGTCCTCGCGGCCCCAGATGAGGCGTACAGGCAGCGACATCCCGCCCAGCAGGCTCTCGTACGCGGCGGTGTCCACCTGCCTGATCTGGCTGTACTGACGGTAGAACGCGGCCTGTCCTTCGGCCCCCCGCCACGGTGCGAGATACGCGTCGAGGACGCCGGGCCGGAAGCCGGTGTGCGTCGCGTGCCGCATATGGCCGACGACCAGTGCTTCGTGCGCGTAGTCCGGAAGCTTCCGGAAGACATCCGTGTGCTCCAGGACGAGCCGGAAGAGCCCCCGCTCCCACTCACCGCCGCTCACCGCGTCGAAGAGGGTCAGGTCCCGGTAGTTCCGCTCCTCCAGCAGCAGCGTTCGGAGTGCCAACGGCCCCGCCGATGTCATGGGCGACGACACTGGGGCTGTCCAGCCCCCAGTGGTCGAGGAGCCGGGCGAGGTTTCTCGCGTGAGCCCGCAGGCTGAGGTCCTACCCACTCACGCCGGTCCCCGACTGGCCGAAGCCGAGATGGTCGAAGACGAAGACCGTGCGGTTACGGGCGAGTGCCGGAGCGATGTCCCGCCAGAGGAAAGAGGAGTACGGGGTGCCGTGCACCAGCACGACAGGCTCTCCGCTGCCGAGGACCCTCCACCGCACCATCCCCCCGGGCGTCTCGAACTCCTCGCCGAGTGTCCAGTTCACAGCGCCTCCCGAACTCACCTCATCAGCATCCCTCCTGCCTGGGACTGGGCGCCTCCCCAACCCGCCACAGCCGACATGAGAAATCCATGCGAAATCCAACGCGAATCCCGACATGCGATCGGGGTAGGGTGTGGCCCGGAGGTGAGTGCTGTGCCCACGGAGAACGAGCTGTTCAGTGCCATCGATGCGCTGCTGGAACAGGTCGCCCAGGATGACCTTCCGTCACCCGACGAACGCAAGCGCCTGCGGGAAGCGGCCGGATTGAGCCAGGAACAGATCGCGAGGGCGCTGAACAGCCGGCGCGAGACCATCGGGAACTGGGAGACGGGGGCGACCGAGCCGCGGCCGCCGAAGCGCGCCGCCTACGCCCGCCTCCTGGAGGGTCTCGCCGCGCGCTTCCCCGCCCCGGACACGCCCAGGGTCACGGACACGCCCGCCGCCCCCCCTGCTGCCCCGGAGCCGGCCCCGGCACCCGCCGCAGCACCACCGCCCCGCCCCGAGGCAAGCACCCCCACCACCCCCACACGCACACCCACAGCCACACCCGCACCCACAGCCCCGACGCGTCGCCCGGGTACGAAGAAGGCCGCGGCGAAGAACCCCACAGTCGCCGTCGAGGACCCGCGCTTCGAGAACGGGCCGCTCGCGGTGATCGACTGCGGCCAGGACGGACAGGTGTCGGCGTACTGCGTCGGCGGCCTGGTCCTGGACGTGCCCGCCAAGAGCATCCCGGCACTCGTGGAGTGGACCCTCGCGGAGGCGCGCCTCGGACAGCCGCGGCTGCACCGCAACGGCAAGGACGCCGACCCGATCCTGGTCCTGATGCCCTCCGCGCTGGAGCGCTACGGCCTGCCTGCCGCCCTGTCGGAGGAGGAGCGGCGCGCCGGCCGACTCCCGGCCGGCCACAAGGTCCTCAAGCAGTTGGAGCGGGCCGAATGGCAGCTCACCCAACGCGGGTTCGGGCCGTGGGCACGGATCTTCCGTCCGGCCGAAGGGGCGAAGCGCAACTGCGTCCAGCTGTGCATCCCGGCCTGGAACGCGCTGGACGTCCGTGAGTGGGACGACAAGGACCACCCGGTCCTGCCCACGATGGGCGCGGCCGACCTGGCCCGGTTCCTGGGTACGTACGCGACGCGCGTGATGACGCCTCGCGGCACCACGGCAGTCACCGGTCTGGAGCTGATGGTGGCACTCCACCCGCCGACCATGGCCGTGAGGGACGAGAGGACGCGGGAGTGGCGCGGCGCCCCGGCGCCGGGCGCGCTGACGGCCGTGTACGAGCCCGTGGAGTGCGAGGTCCCCGACGGGCACCCCGTACTCAAGGGCACGTACGCGCGCCACCACCAGCGGACCCCCGCCGAGATGCTGATGGAGGAGTCCTTCGACTGGTGCCGTCCGCTGACGGACGCGGAGTGCATGAAGCCGTTCGTCGTCGGCATCGACGTCAACATGGCGTTCGCCGCCGCCGCGAACCGGCTCACCGTAGGCCTGGGCGGCCCGACCCACCTCACCAACCCAGCGTTCGACCCGAAACTGCCCGGCTCCTGGCTGATCGACCTTTCCCACATCGAGTTGGACGAGCGGCTGCCCAGCCCTTTCACGGCGCGCGGGGAGCGCCCCGAGGGCCCGGCCTGGTACGCCACGCCCACCGTCGCGTACGCGGTGGAACTCGGCTACCAGGTGCAGCCGATCGAGGCACACGTCCGCTACGAGCACGGCGCATACCTGGACGCCTGGTACCAGCGGCTGCGCGACGCCTACATGGCGACGATGGCCGACCTCGGCGTCGTGTCCGGAATGGAGGAGCAGGCGTTCCTGGAAGCGATGGCACGGCACAAGCAGGTAGACCCCGAGATGGCGCTCGTACTCAAAGCGATCAAGGCGACCGCCAAGGGCGGCATCGGGAAGCTGCGCGAACGCCCCAGGAACACGCCGCTGTTCGAGCCGTGGCCGGCCCTGGCACGCAAGGAGTGGCGCCCCGACATCCGGGCCGCCGTCCTGGCGACGACGCGGGTCAACATGCACCGCAAGATGATGAAGGTGGCGGCCGCCGCCGACATCTACCCCGTCGCGATCGGCACCGACTGCGTCGTCTACCCCTCCGACGGGCCGACCCCGCTGGACCTCCTGCCGCGCACCCCGGACGGCAAGCCGGTGCCCGGCGGCTTCCGGCTCGGCGTGAGCCCCGGGATGGTCAAGCACGAAGGCACCCAGACCACCCTGTGGGCCGAAGAACAGTACGAGAAGCACGGCCTGGTGAACATCGCCCGCATCATCAAGGACGGCGGCAGGCCCGCCGACGACGGGGAGTAGACGATGCCCGACCAGCTCGGAGACAGCCTCGACCGCGCGGTGGAGAAGGCGTTCACCCGCCCGATCCCCAGATCCGCGCAGGCGCAGATGAAGTACCTGGTCAAGCAGCTCAAGGGCACCAAGGCCACCGCCCTGGCGCTCGGTGTGTCCCAGCGGACCGTGGAACGCTACGTCAAGGGAGAGCTCAAGCGGCCCCGAAAGGAGCTCGCAGCGCGCATGGAGCGCGAGGTCAGGAAGCGCTGGCAGCCCCAGATCAGGGCCAAGGCGAAGAAGAAGGCCGCGACCACCGACGGCATCGTCGTCGCCACCCGGGCCCGTTTCGGCTTCACCGCGGCCCCGGGCTCCACGGACGACGCCCGAGTCCGGCACATCACGCAGGCGCTGCCACCGCAGTGGGCCGAGCGACTGTTCGCCGCCCGCGACGCCGGCGCCACCGAGCAGCAACTCCTCGACATCGCCGCCCAGGGCCTGGGTCAGATGTACTTCCGCGACAACGACCGCCGCGCCCAAGACCTGCTGGTGGAGTTCACCGACGTCGAAGAGATTGAGGTAGAGCTCTAAACAGCCACCCCCCGAACACCCCCCGAACACCTTGGGAGCCCGGACCACTTGGTCCGGGCTCCCTCGCGTATCCATCTGTTGTGCTCGGTGGCGTTCGGAAGCCGCCCCTGTCGCCCTGCCTGGGTCGACGGCCGAAGACTCTCAGCCGCGCGCCCATCACGGACCGCCCGGGGCCGGGGCCGCCATAGAGGACATACCCCGGAACGATGACGCCGCATCACCGCCCTGACCAGTCAAAGGGCAACCCTTGGGCCGTATGGAGCATCGGGCAGGCACGTCCCCACGGTGCGTCCGATGCTGGGGCGGACCCATCGAACCGGGTGTCCTCCGCCCGGCGTCACCGCGAAGGAGCCCCCGTGTCGGCACGCTCTGCAGTCCGTTCCCGTTCGCGCGCACGCTTGCGGCTGTCCGTCGCCGGCCTGGCCGCGTTCACGGCACTCGCCGCCCTGGGCCAGCCCGCACAGGCCACAGCCACGCCGCCGTCCCCGGACGGAGCGCTGCAGCGACAGCTGAACGACCTCGTCCGTACGGCCGGAGGACCGCCCGGAGTGATCGCGACGATGCGGCAGGGCGGCCGGACGACGGTCTACCGTGCGGGCGTCGCCGACACGACGACGGGCCGCCCGCCCCGTGCGACCGACCACATGCGGATCGCGAGCGTCGCCAAGGCCTTCAGCGGAGCGGTCGCCCTGCGCCTGGTGGACCGGGACAAGCTGAGCCTCGACGACACGATCGGCGAGCTCCTGCCGTCACTGCCCGCAGCCTGGCATCAGGTGACGCTCAGGCAGCTGCTCAGCCACACCAGCGGTCTGCCCGACTTCTCGACGGCGCCGGCGTTCCTCGAGATCCTGCAGGAAGACCCGCGGCACCACTTCGACTCCCGCCGCCTGCTCGACTTCGTCGCCGACGAAGGCCTGGTGTTCCAGCCGGGATCGCGGTACGAGTACTCGAACTCCGACAACATCGCCGTAGCGCTGATGGCCGAGGCGGTCACGGGGCAGCGGTACGAGCGGCTGCTCGAACAGCTCGTGTACCGGCCCCTCGGCCTGCGGCAGACCAGCCTGCCCCAGGGCTACCGGCTGCCGGAGCCGTACCTGCACGGCTACGACGTGACGCCGCCCGCCCCGCCGGAGGACATCAGCGAGGTCCTCAGCGCGTCGGGCGTCTGGGCCTCCGGCGGAATCGTCTCGACACCGAAGGACCTCAACGCCTTCATCCGTGCCTGGGCCGGCGGACACGGCTTCCTCTCGAAGGAGACCAGGCACCAGCAGCGGACCTTCATCCCCGGCGCCGCCTCGGAGCCCGCCGGCCCCGGCGTCAACGCGGGCGGACTGGCGATCTTCCGCTACACGACGCGGTGCGGCACGGTCTACGGGCACACCGGCAACTTCCCGGGCTACACCCAGTTCGCGGCCGGCACCGCGGACGGCAAGCGTTCCCTCACGTTCTCGATCAACACCCAGACGAGCAAGAGCCTCAAGCCGGAACTGCTGGCCAAGGTCCGCGCCGTCCAGGAGGACTTCGTCTGCGCCCTGCTGCGACGCTGACTCCAGGCGGATGGCCGCCCCGGCGCGTCACCCTCCTGGCCCTGACCTCGCGGCCTCAGCACGGGTAGGGATGAGGGACATGAGTAACGAGAATGCCGCCGGCCAGTCCGTGAAGGCGAAACACCGGGCGATGTGGGCCCTGGGCGACTACTCCGCCGTGGCGACGCAGGTCATTTCCGAGCTGGGGGGCGTACTGGTGCAGGGGTGCGACATCCGGGAGGGCGACCGTGTCCTCGATGTCGCGGCCGGCTCCGGGAACGCGGCCATCCCCGCCGCTCTCCTCGGCGCCGATGTCATCGCCTCCGACCTCACGCCCGAGCTCCTGGAGGTCGGGCGCAACCTCGCGGCGGAGCGCGGTGCTCGGCTGGACTGGCGGGAGGCCGACGCCGAGGCCCTGCCCTTCGAGGACGGAGAGTTCGACACGGTGATGTCGTGTGTCGGCGTGATGTTCGCCCCGCACCACCAGCAGGCGGCCGACGAACTGGTCCGGGTATGCCGCCCGGGCGGCACCATCGGCCTGATCAACTGGACCCCGGAGGGGTTCATCGGGCAGATGTTCGCCACGATGCGCCCGTACGCCCCTCCGCCGCCGCCCGGCGCCCAGCCGCCGCCCCTGTGGGGCGACCCGGAACACGTGCGCTCCCTGCTCGGGGACCGGGTGACGGACGTCGACGCCCGCCGGCAGCCGCTGCGCGTCGACCGGTTCGCGCGGCCGGAGGAGTTCCGGGACTTCTTCAAGGCCTGCTACGGGCCGACCATCGCCACGTACCGCTTCATCTCCGAGGACCCCGAGCGGGTGGCCGCCTTGGACGAAGCCCTCGCCGAACTGGCCTCGCAGCACCTTGCCGACGGTGCCATGGACTGGGAGTACCTGCTGCTCACAGCCCGGCGGGCTGACGCGTAGGAGTAGGGCCTGCTACGAACGGCAAGGGGCCCGGCTGTGCCGGCCGGGCCCCTTGTTTCGTTCCCTGCCACGGCTGCCGGAGACATGAGCTGTCCGGTCCTGCTTGTGCCGATGGCGTCGGTTGCTCCGACGGTCCTCGAGGCGCTCGTCGGGCTGGGAGGAGTGGATCAGTAGGCGGAGTCGACGTTGTCGATGGAGCCGTACTTGTCGGCCGCGTAGTTGGCGGCCGCAGTGATGTTGGCGACCGGGTCGGTCAGGTCGTGCGGGGTGCCGTCGACGTGATAGGCGTCGAAGGTCGGCTGGATGACCTGGAGCAGGCCCTTCGACGGCGTGCCGTTCTGCGCGTTCACGTCCCAGTTGTTCTGCGCGTTCGGGTTGCCGGAGGACTCACGCATGATGTTGCGGTGCAGGCCCTCGTAGCTGCCCGGGATCTGCTCGGCCTTCATGATGTCCAGAGCTTCCTTGATCCAGCCGTCGAGGTTGTCGGCGTACTTCTTCTTCGCCTTCTTGGCCGCCGGAGCGTCCACCGCCGACACCTGGGACGCCGAGACATTCGCCGATACCGGGGCTGCCTGAGCGGGCGACGGGGCCAGCGTGAGCGCCGCTGCTGCGGCACCCGCGGTGGCGATGCCTGCGACGGACAGCTTGCGGAATCGGACGATGCGGCTGGTGGTGTTCTGCGTGGGGGCGGTCATACGCGAGTAACTCTCCATCTGACGACAACGTGGGGATGCCGACCGAAACGTGGTGCGGCGGAAGCGGAGCGGCACTCCGCGAGGCGGTGGACGGTCGAGCGAACCTGCTCTGCTGTCCGTCCGCATGGGATCCCCGGAACGACAGCCATGGTTAGGGGCGCTCCGAGCTCAGTGCAAGGGTGTGACGTACTACCCCACCGCATAGCAAATGTCCGGAATGGCCTCCGCGGTCCACCTGGGCACGGGATCGCGGGGCCTCCGCGTACTACCTCCCTTAGGACGTGGCGTGGCTCCTGTGCGGGGCATCACAGCCCATGGCTCCTGTCGCAGCGATCCCATGACTGAACGATCAGGGCGACTCGCGCTCCGTAGCCAGCCGAACCCGACATCACGCCGGGCTCCTCCCCGACCTCCTGGCAGCCCTGACCTCCCCAGCGGCCCGGCAGCCCGCCGAGGACGAAGCGGCGATCTTCGCGCACCACGGACTGCCCTACCAGCGCGGCGCGAACGGTGAGCGGCAACTCGCCCGCCGCTGACCGGCCGCCCATCCAGGAGGTGCCTGACCCGTGACGCTGTTTCTGATCCGCGTCATCGCGGCGATCGCCTTGGGCATCATCGGCGCAGTCGCCGAGGGGCTGTTCTACCTGCTGGTCATCGGCATCGTGGTGTTCGCCGCCGCCCTGGTCTACCTGGGGATGCACGTGCGGCGCTCCGGCCGCTACAGCCGCACGCTCCGCTGACCGGCTGCGCCGGCGCCGTGATGCTCCCGGGGGAGTAGGGCGCTCGCCGTCTTGCCGCCGGCCGCCTGGCGGGTCACGGGGGTGGCGCGGGCGAGCCGGTTGCCCATGGGCCAGCCGAGGCCTCCGGTGCCGCCGTTCATGTCGGGGGTGTGCATGCGCGGCAGCTGGGGGCTGGGATCGTGCACGGCCACCTCGATGCTCTCCGGGTGCGCGGTCAGCCAGGGTGCAGGTGCCGCCGCCGTGGCGCAGGGCGTTGGTGACGAGCTGGGAGAGGACCAGGACCACCGTGTCGGCGGCCTCGGGTGTGACCGCCGGTAGGTGACCTTCGAGGGACTCCCGAGCGCTGCCGTGCCCCGGCTGCGGTCTGTTAACCCGGCTCGTCGCGGTATCCATCACTGTTCGAGGGCGATTACCTCCCTGTCGAACACGTGAAAATCTATGTCGGCCGGAGTAGACATTGAGCAGTGGTGTGGTTATGGTTTCTTCCGTAGCCCAGAGAGATCGCAGGGCCCGGCAGAGATGAACTGCCGGGCAGCAGTATCCGCAGTTGCAGTTCGCAGGACGGTGCGGTGGTGGAGTTTCGAAGCCAGGGTTGTTGCAGGACGGCGACGGGACTGACGACCGGACCGGGCGGCCCGCAGTGATCAGGGGCCGCCGCCGTAGTGGCAGTACCCAGCAGTGAAGTCAGTGAGCAGCACCTCGGTGAAGGCGTCGGCTGCGGACGCGCGCACCGGGAGGTTCGGCAGTGGGGTTCTAAGCCAGAGCAGACGCAGGACGGGCGACGGGGCTGGCTGCCGAAGAGTGGCGCTGTCACAGGTCACTGAGCGGTTCGCATCACCAGCAGTACGCAGTATCAGCAGTAGGAAGTTCCCGTTTGGTAGGTAGTTGATCACCGAGGGAAGAACGGAGGAACGAAGCGCCATCAGGATCGCCCGGGCGGAAGTCTTGAGTCCGGGTACCGCAGGACATCGATAGTGAGGTGGTCTCCGGTCAAGCAACCGCGATCCCCGCACCCCCGACAGCAGCCAGGTCGGGTGGGCGGACACAGAAGGCCGGCGCAGTATCAGGGTCGGCAGGTGGTGTAGTAGTTCCTTCGGGGCCCTGGTGCCGTACGGCACCAGGGCCCCTCCATGCGTTCCATGAGAGAGGTGCAGATGACAGCAGACGACTCGTACGGCCGTCTCGACGACGACGACTACCCCGCCTACACCATGGGCCGGGCCGCCGACATGCTCGGCACCACACCGAACTTCCTCCGCGCCCTCGGGGACGCCCGCCTCATCACCCCGCTGCGGTCCGAGGGTGGCCACCGCCGCTACTCCCGCTACCAGCTCCGCATCGCTGCCCGAGCCCGCGAACTCGTCGACCAGGGCACCCCTATCGAGGCCGCGTGCCGCATCATCGTCCTCGAGGATCAGCTCGAGGAAGCCCAGCGCATCAACGCCGAGTACCGCCGCACCGCCGAATCGGCGAACCCCACGGCCGCGGCCTGACACGGTTGTGCGCCCGCCGGATACCGGCGGGCCCGCGCACACATACGGGCGTTTCCTGTGGTGACAGGGTGTGGGGACGTGTAGCGTCCCGGTTAGCTGTCGTGGTTCGGAAGTTCCCTCTGCCCATGCCAACGCGTGGGTTTTTTGCTGTGCTGTGCCGCAGGAACCAGGGCGATCACCTCCGTCTCCCGCATGGTGTGGGAGGCGTTCATCGACTGGAAGGCATGAGACATGGCTACGGGAACTGTGAAGTGGTTCAACGCGGAGAAGGGCTTCGGCTTCATCGCCCAGGACGGTGGCGGCCCGGACGTCTTCGCCCACTACTCGGCGATCAACTCCTCGGGCTTCCGTGAGCTCCAGGAAGGCCAGACCGTGACATTCGACGTCACCCAGGGCCAGAAGGGCCCCCAGGCGGAGAACATCAACCTGGCCTGACCTTCACCACCCCGCCGGCGGGGAGAGGGGCCGCGATCCGGACAACGGACTCGGGGCCCCTTTCGTTGGCACGGACGGACGAGGCTCTCTCCTGGCCCGAGGAGGCTTTCGACCGCGCAGCGGGCGGGAGGTGCAGTACGCCGGGGGACCCGGGCGGATCCCGTCGCGGCGGTGGTCAGCCCACGCGGCGTTCCGTTCCGGAAGAGCGTCCGCCCTGTTTGGCGCCGGGCCGTGTGCGGCCGACGTTGCCCCCTCGACGATGACCCGAGCTCGGGGCGGAGAAGGTGCTGGACGACCACGGCCGCCCAGATCTCCATCCGCCCCTTGGCCCTGTCCCCGTTCCGCTGAGCCCAGGAAGCCTCTTGCAGGGCGGTACGCACCACCGGTACCGGCCGGTGGGCATCGGGGCGCGCGGCGCCAGGTTCTCCGGATGCGGCGGGACTGTAGGAAACACCATGACGGTGGCGCAGCGGATGGCCCACGTCCCGCAGGGTCATGAGGCTCACTTCGTCGCCCGGGCAGCAGGACCTTGAGCTATTCGAGCGAGCGGGCCCCGACCAGAGCGTCGGCGATCGCATTCTCGTTCAGCTCACCGCCGCGACGCGCCCCTGGCCGACCTCCCGGCGAGCAACTCACCGAGGACTCCTGCGGTCGCCGCGGTGGTGCCGTGGCCCTGGTCTTCGTGCTGTCCTGGCGGTGCTCGGCGTACGTGGTCCGGGTCGTCGGCGGGGGAGAGGTCGGGCCGGGCCCGATGCCGCGTGCCAAGCTGGTAGGAGGGGCTGGTGGAAGGGATGCGGTCGTGAGCGGTGGTCACAGTGGACTGCCCCGGTTGCTGACGGCAGCGGAGACGGCAGCGCCGGCGGACGCCGTCGATGTGCTCGCGGAGGACCTGCGGCGGCGTTTCAGCGCCACAAAGGTCTCCTTCCTCATCGTGGACCTCACGGGGAAGGCGGTGGCGCGACTGTCCACCGCCGCTGCGGAGAGCGAGCGGGAGGCGGAGCGGATCCCCCTGTTCGGCAGCGTCTACGAGGAGGTGATCCGCACCCAGCGGCTGCTTCAGGAAGTGACCCGTCAGGGGCAGCGGGTGATCGTGCCCGTGACCAACCGGGGTGATGCGATCGGGCTGCTGGAACTGCTGCTGCCGGCCGACCCCGGCAAGGACGTCCTGGATGCGGTCGTGGAAGCCGCCCACATCCTGGCCTACGTCGTGATCGCCAACGGCCGCTTCACCGACCTCTACACGTGGGGTAAGCGTTCCAGGCCCCCCACCCTGGCAGCGGAGATCCAGTACCAGCTGCTGCCGCCGTCGCTGTCGTGCGAGGCCGCGCAGTTCACGCTGTGTGGGAACCTGGAGCCGTCCGAGGACCTCAGCGGTGACACCTTCGACTACACCGTGGACCGCGACACCCTGCACGTCTCGGTGACCGACCCCATGGGCCACGACCTCGATTCCGCCCTGATCGCCACCGTCCTGGTAGGCGCCCTGCGTGGCGCCCGCCGGGCGGGCGCCGACCTGGCCGAACAGGCCCACCTCGCCGACCAGGCACTGATCAGCCACCGCCATGGCCACGCCACCGGCCAGCTGCTGCGCATCAACCTGCACACCGGACACGCCCAGCTCCTCAACGCGGGCCATCCCTGGCCGCTGCGCATGCGCGAGGGAACCGTCGAGACCATCACCTGCGAGGTGGACCATCCCTTCGGGCTGTCCGAGCTGACCCCCCACCCCTACCGCGCACAGGACCTCGACCTGCGGCCCGGTGACCGCCTGCTCATGTTCACCGACGGCATGCTCGAACACCACGGCGAGCAGGTCGACCTCCCCGCCCTTCTGGAGCGCACCCGAAACCTGCACCCGCGGGAGACCACGCTGGCGCTGACCTCCGCAGTCCACGACGCCGCCGACGGCCGGCTCGCGGACGATGCCACGGTCGTGTGCCTGGACTGGCACGGCCCCCAAGAGACCCAGCGGCACGTCAGCTCCGGCGCGGACACCCAGCAAGCCTCAGCCGCACGCACGAAGCAACCGTGACCAGGACGCCCCTGGACACTGCGACGTCACTATTGGTGCGAAACCAAGCGTGTGGGCCGGGTTAAGGACTTCCTTCGGACGCGGTCGTAAGAGCGCTCGGCGGATTCGGGGTACCCGTTCACGACCTGCCCGGCCTGCAAGCCCTACCGGAAGGGCACCGTGGAGGCCCTGAACAGCGCGGTGGAACAGATGCTGCTGGTCTCTCTGTCGGGCTACACACACTGTGCCCGCCCCGCGCAGGCGTACCGACCGGATCCTGTGGAGGACCTGCTGTCCTACCCGGACTTCGTCAGTGTCTTCCTGGCGTGGGTGGCCTGGTGGCAACACCGAGCACCGTCACGCACTGACGCCGCTTTGGGCGGGGTGTGGCGAGGGCGGTAGTCGGTTCGGTCTTGTCCTGTGGGTTGGGTTGGGCTGGTGGGGGGTGGTCAGTTGTTCCCGGTGGTGCGTGTTTCTTCGAGGGAGGTGGTGAGGATGGTGGTGGCGCGGGTGAGGCAGTCGTTGAGTACTGCGATTTCTTGTGGGGTGTAGTCGGCGAAGAGTTCTGCGATGCGGCGGTAGTTGGTTCCGTAGGCCTGGAACAGCCGCTCTGCGGCGGTGGGGTCGGCGATGACGTGGACGCGTCTGCGGTCGTTCGGGTCGTTGCGGCGCCGGGCGTATCCGGCGCGTTCGAGCCGGTTGATGACTCCGGTGATGGCCCCTGTGGTCAGGTTCGCCCGCTGTGCGAGGTCGCCTGCGGTGAGCGGCTGCTGTGCTCCCTCGGCTTCCAGGATGAAGCCCATGCAGGTGAGGTCCGTGACGTTCAGGCCCAGTCGCTGGGCCACGTCGTGCTGGGCCACGATGCCCAGTGCGATGAGGTGATCCATCTGGGCGTGTGCCTGCTCGGGGGTGGAACGGGGGCGCTCCTTGCCATCCAACGCAAACTTCCCTTACTATCTAAGTAGCTTAGCTCGTGAGATAAATCTTCTCCTGAGTCAGCGTATCCCCAGCTTCCGGAAAGGACGCCATGAGCGCGCACGGCGATGTGGATCTTGGTCATACCGTGGCCGGGTGGATGGGAACGGTGATCGCTTTCGTCGGTTTGGGTGTCCTGGCGCTCGCCGTGGTCGTGGTCTCCCTGCCGCTCGCCGTGTTGGG
>NZ_JBVHGJ010000022.1:0-89118 GCF_055561875.1 Streptomyces sp. NPDC022552 | reverse complement strand
GCATCGCCCGGATGCACAACCTCACCCTCGCCGGGTGACGGAAGGCAGCACTGGCCAACTGGCATGCCGTAGATCATTTACGGGACAACCCTTAGTACCGGCGGCGCATCATCGCGGGGCGAACTGAAGCTCAACAGCAGTCCGCGACCGTGCCACATCCGTGCCAGATCGAGCGGGGACTCAGGGGGAACGACGGGCGTCTACGGAGCTTGCTCGGTAGACCAGCAAGGGCCACAACCTTGCACGTCAACCGCAGAAGCGCCCATCCTCTCTTGTAAAGCGGGGGTCGTCGGTTCGAACCCGACAGGGGGCTCAAGGGCGAAGACCCTCAACCGATCATGGTTGGGGGTCTTCGGCATCCACGGGTGACATCGACGGGGACGGTCGGGGGCGGTCGGAGTTGCTCCACGGACGAGCTCAGCGGTCACCCGGCGATGCGGGAGGCGGCGTTCTCCCACGGGGTCGGCTCTGCCACGTCGTCATCCTCATCGGCGTCTTCCCGGTACCACCCTGTTCCGGCAAGCCAGGTTTCGAGCCACTCGGCCAGACTCCCGGCGTCGACGAACCAGGCGGCGGCTCCGTCGTCCTCCATGGCGTTCGGCTCGAAGCGGGGACCGTGGCTCGCTGAGGCAGTCCACGGCGGCGTACATGGCGCAGCCCCAGTCGAGGATCGGAAGCACGCCCGCGGGCCAGTACGGTGTCTCGTTCTCGGCCGAGGCGGATCGTTCGGACTGGTACTCGCTCAGTGCCGTGCGCCCCGGCCCTGTCAGCGGAAGAAGCTGGTAATCGGGTCCGTAGCCGCCGTTGGCCACCTTCCGATACAGGCTCGCCAGCAGAGGCGGGAGTGCGAACCCGAGAACTGCCTCTGCCGAGGCCACGTCCTCGGCAGAGACGGCGGCAGGCAGCGCCGTAGAAGTGGCCCTGGCCTTCGCCGACACGCGGGTGACAAGATCTCCGGTGCGCGATCCTGCCAGGCGCCTACGACACGGAGAGTCGTCCCCAAGGGCCCGCGGTTCCGTCTGTCACCGACACGCCTCCAGCTGGGGCCTCAGGCTCCGGGTTGGCGGGGGCGCCGTAGCGGGTCCCATCCCGTCTGCCATCGACCCAGGACAAGCCGAGCAGGCACGGCACCGGGCGTCCTCGCTGCATGGCCGGGGGCCTTTGCCGTGTGGGCGAAGGGGAGGCCGGACGTCAGCCCGGGCCGGGAGGCGCGGCTGTCAGCGGTCGATGAGGGGGTCCGTTCCGTGGTGGGAGCGCGCGGTCCGGATCTATCCAACGCGCCTTTGCGCAGGGGGAATTGAGTGGTCGTCGGCTGGCCCGGCGGCTAGTCTGGGGATCATGGATGAGCGATGCATGCACGACTTGGTCGTTCAGCAGTGCGTGGACTGCGCCCCTACCCCTGAAGGCTTGGTCAAGTTCGTCTATGTCACCGCCGGCGGCGAGGTCTTCCATCGCTCGTCGGCCTGCAAAGCCCTCGAAGAGGGACAGGAATACGCCCAGTCGCAGGGCCTGGAGACTCACCCTCGGCGTCGTGTGGTCCTGGCCGAAGCCACGGCTGACGGCCGTGGTGCGTGTGCCTACTGCTTCTGGGACTACCGGCCCGCGTGAGGATCCGGGCAGAGGGACAGGGTTCAGTGCCGTACGAACGGCAGGTCCTCCGGCCGCACTCGCTCGCGCGGTCCCGCCGCCCGTAGTACGACGTCCAGGACCGGCCCCGGATCGGCGGCGTACGCGTGGGAGAACCACGCCATGTTGGCCTCCACCACGGCCCAGCGATGGCCCGGACGGTACGGGTCGAGCAACTGACCGACGTCCACGACGACGGCGCTCGGCAGGGTGGGCCCCGCCGTGGCGACGAGACGGTCGACGAACTCGGTGATCTCCGTGGCGACGGCCTCGTGCCGGTCGAGCGGGCGGGGGTCGAGTCGGCCGAACACCGCGTACCGACTGCCCGCGGCGATCCGCCCGTCCAACAGGAACAGGCGGTACTCGGCGGCGAAGGTCACCACCTCGGATAGCAGGACCGGCGTCGCCGGGTCCAGGTCGGCAGGCAGCCGGGAGCCGTCGGCGTAGACGTCCGCCGGGAAGGACTTGTCCCGCGGCGGCTTGACGAACGTGGGCCGCTCGATCGCCCAGGCATCCGCGGCGGTCGCCGCACGGACCTCCCGCCCCGTGAACTCCTCCGGCAGCTCGGCGAGCCAGTCGTCCGCCGGTTCGAGCAGAGCGAACCCGAGACGTCCGGCCAACCGTGCTCCGGCCACCGGTCCGCCGTACCAGTGCGCCGGCCCCACCGCCGCGCCGATCTCCTCCGCCGCCAGGGTCACCATCCCCCGCGCCGTCGCCTCACCGGCCAACAGCTCCATCGTCGACGTCCGCCGACCAGGCATGACGAGCATCGCGTCAGCGGCCCGAGAGTCTGTCGGCGATCGTCGCGATGCGGGACGTCTCCGCGGCGTGGGTGGTGCGTTCTTGGCGGTCCGCCGTGCGGTAGGCCGCGTACATGGCCTGGACGCCGAGCCAGCGCAGCGGCTCCGGTTCCCACTTGCGGACCCTGTGGTTGACCCACGGGAGTGCGGTGAGGTCGGTGGGGCCGGACTGGCCGGAGTCCTGCTGGATGAGGTCGCGCAGTGTGCGGGCCGCGAGGTTGGCGGTGGCGACGCCCGAGCCGACGTAGCCGCCGGCCCAGCCCAGGCCGGTGGAGCGGTCGAGGGTGACGGTGGCGCACCAGTCGCGGGGGACGCCGAGGACGCCGGACCAGGCGTGGTCGATGCCGATGCCGGCGAGGCTCGGGAAGAAGTCGATGAGGATGTCGCGCAGGGCCTCGATCGTCTGGGGCTGGGTGCGGCCGTCGTTGTCCGTCCTGGAGCCGTAGCGGTAGGGGACGCCTCGGCCGCCGAGGGCGATGCGGCCGTCGGCGGTGCGCTGGGCGTACATGTAGGCGTGGGCCATGTCGCCGAGGGTTTCCCGGCCCTCCCAGCCGATGGCGTCCCATTGGGCGTCGGTGAGGGGTTCGGTGGCGATCATGGACGAGTTCATGGGGAGCCAGGTGCGGCGCTGGCCGGTGAGGGAGGCGGTGAAGCCTTCGGTGCAGCGCAGGACGTAGGGCGCGCGCACGGTGCCGTACGGGGTGATCGCGTGCTTCGGCTTGATCTCGGTGACCGGGGTCGACTCGTGGATCGTGACGCCCAGGGCTTCGACCGCGTCGGCCAGGCCCTTGACCAGTTTCACCGGGTGGAGGCGGGCGCCGTGCGGGGTCCAGGAGGAGCCGACGGCGCCGGTGACGCGGATGCGGTCGGCGGTCTCGCGGGCGCCGTAGAGCTCGCGTTCCTTCTCGCCGAAGGCGATCTCGACGGCGTGGAAGGCCTTGAGGCGGGCGAGTTGGGCGGGGGAGTGCGCGATCTCCAGGACGCCGCCGCGGTGGATGTCGGCGTCGATGTCCTCGGCGGCGCAGACCTCGACGACCTCGGTGACGGTGTCGTTCATGGCGTGCTGGAGGCGGACGGCGGCCTCGTGGCCGTGGAGCTTGGCGTAGCGGTCGCGGCCGGCGATGCCGTTGTAGAGCCAGCCGCCGTTGCGGCCGGAGGCTCCGTAGCCGCAGAACGTGGCTTCGAGGACGGTGATGTTGAGGAAGGGGACGGCCTTCTTGAGGTAGTAGGCCGTCCACAGACCGGTGTAGCCGCCGCCGACGATGCAGACGTCCGCCGTGGCGTCCCCGGGCAGGGGCTCGCGCGGGGCGGGGGTGCCTTCCTGCGCGTACCAGAACGAGATGCCGCCGTTGACCGTGCTGCTCCTGCTGACCATGGGCGGGAGGGTACTGGATGGTCGGGGGGCCTTGGACCCCTGGATCGGGGTCTTTCGGCGGGGTGGGCGGGGTGGGGGTGCGGCCTGGGTTCGAGGGTGCGGATTTCGTCGTTCCGAAAGGACCTTTTCATGCCCGTACGCAGGAGTGTTCGTGCTGTCGTGGCGCTGGCCGCGGCGGGGCTGGTGGGGCTCGCGGCGGCGCCGCACACGGCGACGGTGTTCCTGGACCCGCGGTGCAGCTACTGCGCCAGGTTCGAGGAGGGCGGGGGCGTGGCGCTGGCGGAGGCGGCGGCCGCGGGGAAGGTGCGGATCTCGTATGTCGTCGCGTCGTTCCTGGACGGGCGCAGTGGCGGGACGGCTTCGGCGGTCGGCGAACGCGCTGCGGGCGTCGGTGGAGGCGGGGAAGTTCGCGGAGTTCCAGTCGGCGGTGCTCGCGAGCGGTGGGGCGGAGGACCCGCTGCGGGTGGCGGACGGGGTGGAGGGGTTGCGGGGCGCGGAGTTCGACCGGGCGGTACGGGAGGAGTCGTACCGGGACTGGGTGGCGTCGGCGGTGCGGGTCTTCGAGGAGTCGGGGGTGGGCGGGACGCCGACGGTGCTGCTCGACGGGCGGCGGGTGGGGGTGGGCGGTGCGTTGTACGAGGAGGCCGCTTTCGCGCGGGTGCTGCGGGACGCGGGTGTGTGAGGGGCCGTCGGCGGCCCTTTCTCCCGGGGGGCGGTCGGAGGGATAGCGTCGGCGTGTGATCGAGATTCCGGATGAACTGGTGGCGTCGCAGGCGAAGTTCAACGGGGAGGCGGGCCGTGCCTTCGTGGCGGCGCTGCCGGGGCGGGCGCGGGAGTTCCTGGACCGGTGGGGGCTGCGGGTGACCGGGCCTTCGATGTACGGGGTGGCTTCGCTGGTGCTGCCGGTGACGCGTGGCGCGGACGGCGTGCGGGCGGCGCTGAAGATGCAGTTGCTCGACGAGGAGAGCGCGGGGGAGGCGGCGGCGCTTCGGGTGTGGGGCGGCTCGGGGGCGGTACGGCTCCTGGCGGAGGATCCCGGGACCGGCACGCTGTTGCTGGAGCGGCTGGACGAGGGCCGGCATCTGTCGACGCTGGACGACCCGCGCGAGGCGGTGCGGATCCTCGCGGATCTACTGGCTCGGCTGGTGGCGGTGCCCGCTCCCGAGGGGCTGCGGGGGCTGGGGGACATCGCGGCGCGGATGGTGGCGGAGACCCCGGGCGCGGCGGCGCGCCTTGGTGCGGAGGACGCCGCGTTGCTGCGGGACTGTGCGGCGGCGGTGCGGGAGGTGATGGGGGAGCCGGGGGACCGGCTGCTGCACTGGGATATGCACTACGACAACGTCCTGGCGGCGGAGCGTGAGCCGTGGCTGGCGATCGATCCGAAGCCGCTGGCGGGGGATCCGGGGTTCGATCTGCTTCCGGCGCTGACGGACCTGTGGGAGGCGGATCCGGCGGCGGGGACGCTGTGGCGGTTCGATCTGTTGACGGAACGGCTGGGTCTTGACCGGGGGCGGGCGCTGGCGTGGACGCTGGGCCGCGTGTTGCAGAACGGGCTGTGGGACGTGGAGGACGGGGAGGCGGCGCTCGATCCGGACCAAGTGTCCATCGCACGGACGCTGTTGGCCCGAGGTCGCTGACACGGTGCAGGCTGGGCACATGATTCGTACCGCCACACCCGCCGATGTCCCTGTGATCCACGCGATGGTCCGCGAGCTCGCGGAGTACGAGAAGTCGCTGGACGAGGTCCGCGCCACTCCCGAGCAGCTCCAGGAGGCGCTCTTCGGCCCGCGTCCGGCGGCCTTCGCGCACATCGCGGAGTCCGACGAGGGCGAGCCGGTGGGCTTCGCCCTGTGGTTCCTGAACTTCTCGACCTGGCGCGGTGTCCACGGCATCTACCTGGAGGACCTGTACGTCCGCCCGTCGAGCCGTGGCGGCGGCCACGGGAAGGCGCTGCTGGCGGAGCTGGCGTGGATCTGTGTGGAGCGGGGGTACGAGCGCCTGGAGTGGTCGGTCCTGAACTGGAACACGCCGTCGATCGACTTCTACGAGTCGCTGGGCGCGCGTCCGCAGGACGAGTGGACGGTGTACCGGCTGACGGACGACGCCCTGCGGGGGCTGGGTACGGGCGGCGGGAGCGGGGACGTCAGCGGGGCGGGGCCCCGCTGACGCAGGTCGCTTCCCGGGGCTACGGGACCAGGACCACCTTGCCGATCGTGCCTCGGGTCTCCAGGGCGCGGTGGGCCGACGCCGCCTCCGCGAGGGGGAAGCGGTGGACCGCCGGGCGGAGGGTGCCGGCGGTCGCGGCGGCGAGGGAGGCGAGTTCGAGGTTGCGGACGTCGCCGCCCGCCTTCTGGAGCATGACGGGGCCGAGGACGGACTCCGAGGTGATGCCCCGGGCCGCGAGTTCCTCGTCGGTGAAGGTGAGGGGTTCACCGTCGTGGAGGCCCGCGCCGGACCAGCCGAAGACCACGTGCCGGCCGCCCTTGCCGAGGAGGTCGACGGCGGCGAGGCCGGTGGTGCCGCCGACGGAGTCGAAGACGACGGTGGCGGTCCTGGTGCCCAGGAAGGCGCGGACCTGGTCCGGCCAGTCGGGGAGCTTGTAGTCGACCGCCAGGTCCGCCCCGTTCTCCTCGACGAGGGCGACCTTCTCCGGGCCGCCCGCGAGGCCGATGACGGTGGCGCCCGCGTTCTTCGCGTACTGGACGAGGAGGGTGCCGATGCCGCCGGCCGCGGCCGGGACGACGGCGATCGAGTCCGGGCCGAGTTCGGTGAACTGGAGGATGCCGAGCGTGGTGCGGCCGGTGCCGATCATCGCGACGGCCTCCGCCTCGCCGAGGTGGTCCGCCAGGGCGTGCAGGCGGCCGGCGTCCACGACGGCGAGTTCGGCGTAGCCGCCGGGGGCCATGCCCAGGTGGGCGACGACGCGCTTGCCGAGCCAGGACGGGTCCGTGCCCTCGCCGAGCGCCTCGACGGTGCCGGCGACCTCGCGGCCGGGGATCGTGGGCAGCTCGGCGGGGGCGGGGAAGGGGCCGGTCGCGCCGAGGCGCAGGGACGTGTCGAGGAGGTGGACCCCGGCCGCGGTGACCGCGATCCGCACCTGGCCGGGGCCGGGGACCGGGTCCTCGACCTCCTCGTACGTGAGGTTCTCGGCCGGGCCGAAGGCGTGGAGACGGATCGCGTGCATGGTGGGCTCCCCGAAGAGTCGGTCGGTGTGGGTCGTGCGCGGTGATGACCCACAGCTTTCAACCTCAAGCGGACTTGAGGTCAAGCGTCCTCCTCCTGAGCGCCAACGACACCGCCTCCACCGCGCTCGTGAACGACACCTCCGACAGCACGCCCGGCGCCGCCACCTGGTCGCCGACCAGGTACACGTCGTCGCCCCGGGCGATCGCCGGCCGGTCGCGCCAGGTCGTACCGGGCCGGTCGACCGCTCCCGTACGGCCGCCGGAGACGGCCTCGCGGCGCCAGACCGTACGCTCGCGCCAGCCCGGGAACCCCAGGTCCAGGAGGCGCTCGGCGTGGGCGACGCCGTCGGCCTTGGACTCGCCCGGGGCGATGGGCAGCTGGGCCTGGATCAGCTGCTCGCCGGCCGGGGCGAGGGAGGGGTCCTGCGCGGTGAAGCGCTCGATCCAGCCGGGCGCGTCCAGGTCCGAGACGATGAACGGGTCGCCCTTGCGGCTCCGCAGCGCCAGGTCGAACAGGACCGTGCGGCCGCTCTCGCCGCTCAGGGCCGGGTCGTCGAGGAGTCGGGCGGCGGCCGCGAGGGAAGTGGCGACGACGACCGGGCCGTCGGCGGTCGGCAGCGCGTCGAGCCGGGACGAGGTCTCGATCCGTACGCCCGCCTCCCGGGCGTACCCGGCCATCCGCTCGACGAGCCGCCCCCAGCCGCCCCGGAGGTGCCGTGCCTCGGGCGGCAGCGTGGTGGACCGGTGCAGCCGCTCCTGGACGAAGCGGGCCGAGAGCGCGCCCGGGTCGTGGTGGAAGAGGGCGACCCCGCTGAACGCGGCGGCCTGGCGGGCCGCCTCGGGACCGGCGACCCGGGTGGCCCAGCTGAGGAAGTCGGTGTCGACGGGTGCCTGCTCGGCGGTGCGGAGCGCGTGGCGCAGGAAGCCGAGCGGCGGGAGGCGGCGCAGCGCGCCGGCGAGGTGGAAGCGGAAGCGGGCGGCTTCGAGGGGCGGGATCTGCGCGAGGGGGCCGATGAGGCCGCGCTGCGCGAGCCACGTCCAGTGGGGTCCCTTGCGGTAGAGCGCGTGCGGTCCTTCGTTGGTGCGGTACGGCCCCTCGGCGGTGCGGGCGCGGCCGCCGAGGGTGTGGTGGGCCTCGTGGAGGGTGACCGTGGCGCCGGCCTCGGCGGCGGTGATGGCCGCGGTGAGTCCGGCGAATCCGCCGCCGACGATGGTGATGTGGGTCCGGGCGCCGGTGCGGGGCGTGTCGTTCAGGTGCATCGCTTGCTCCCTCGTGTCGCTGGTACGAGGGGGACGGGCGAGGGGGCTCCGGATGTGACATCGGGGCGTTGTCAGTGGCGTACGTCACGATGGGGGCATGGTGACGGGCAGGGTGAGTGGCAGGCCGAGCGGCGGGGCGAGCGGCGGCGGGAGCAGCAGATCGGGCGGCAGGAGGAAGATCGCGGCGGCGCGGCGCCCGGAGGTGCGGCTGCCGCCGCTGGAGGCGTACGAAGGGGGAGGGCTGGAGCCGGACGGGGACTACGACGGGCTCGCGTTCGAGGGGCATGACCTCTCCGGGCAGAGCGCGTCCGGGGCGCGGTTCCTGGAGTGCGCGGTGCGGGACTGCGCGGTGGACGAGGCGCGGCTGAGCAGAGCGCGGATCCTCGATTCCGTACTGAGCGGGGTGCGGGGGGTCGGTACGGATCTGGCGGAGGCGTCGCTGCGGGACGTGGAGATCGTGGACGCGCGGCTCGGGGGGACGCAGCTGCACGGGGCGGTGCTGGAGCGGGTGCTCGTGAGGGGAGGGAAGATCGACTTCCCGAATCTGCGGACGGCGAAGCTGAAGGACGTCGTCTTCGAGGAGTGCGTCCTCGCCGAGCCCGATTTCGGGGGCGCGGTGCTGGAACGGGTGGAGTTCCGGGGGTGCGTGCTGAAGGGGGCGGACTTCAGCGGGGCCCGGATGAAGGACGTGGACCTGCGGACGGTGGAGCGTCTGGAGATCGCGCGGGGGGTCGACGCCTTGTCGGGCGCGGTGATCAGCACGGCGCAGCTGCTGGACCTGGCGCCGGTGTTCGCGGCGCAGTTGGGGGTGCGGGTGGAGGACTGAGGCCTGAGGGGGGGTACGGGACGCAGGCGGCCGGGCGCGCGTTACGGGACTCGGGGGAAGCGGGCCTGGAGGTCCCAGACCACGGGGTTGTCGCCGAGGCCCTCGTGCATGTCGGTGAGGTCGGCCACCAGGTCGTGCAGGAAGTCGCGGGCCTCGCGGCGCAGTTCGCCGTGGTTGAAGGTGAGCGGGGGCTCGTCGCCCGGCATCCAGTCGGCCTCCACGTCGACCCAGCCGAAGCGGCGCTCGAAGAGCATGCGGTCCGTGGACTCGGTGAAGTCGAGTTCGGCGTACTGGGGCTGCGAGGACCGGCTGCCGCGGGGGTCGCGGTCCAGCTGCTCGACGATGTCGCAGAGCGCCCACGCGAAGTCGAGCACCGGCACCCATCCCCAGGCTGTGGACACCTCGCGGTCGGCCTTGGGGTCGGCGAGGTAGACGTCCCCGCAGAACAGGTCGTGGCGCAGCGCGTGGACGTCCGCGCGGCGGTAGTCGGTCTGCGGGGGGTCGGGGAAGCGACGGGAGAGGGAGTAGCCGATGTCGAGCACGGAGACGATGCTCCCACGCGCGAAGGCGCCGTCCGTACCGGGCGGGAGGACCGAGGGCCGGTACCGAGCGGGGGGCCGAGGGCCCGCGCGGGGCGGGTCGGCCCGCGTGCGGCGCAGCCCGGCGCAGGGCGGCTGCCGATGCGAGGCGGCGGGGCCGCCCGCACCGCGCGGGTGGGTACGGCGTCCGGCGGGGGCGCCGGGGCAGGCCGTCGCCGGCTTCGCCGGCGGGGTGCGCCGCGCCCAGGCGGCGGCATGGCCGAGCCCGGCGCCGCCGAGGACGCAGCGCCGCGGCATCGCTCTGCTGCGGCCCGGCCCTGCCACTACGCGTCGGGAAGGCCGGTCCCGCGTCCCTCAGCCCCGCGACCTGGTGGCGTGCAGGGTGCGGGCGAGCCTCGGGCCCAGCCAGCGCTTCAGGTGGCGCAGGGGCTGCAGGCCGTCGGCCGCGCGGTCCAGGCGGTAGTAGAGCTGCGGCGGGATGTGTGGCAGCAGGGGCGAGTGGCGCTGGCCGAGGAGCGCGAACATCTGGGCCGGGGGGAGCCGCATGTAGCGGGTCAGGTTCTCGTACCACCGCGCGCTGTAGCGGGCCGCGCTCTGCGCCGAGAGCAGTTCGGCGCGCCGCCGGGCGCCGTACCGGGTCAGCGCCCCGTCCAGGTCCCCGCCGGGGCGCAGGGCGTCCGCGAGGGCGAGGGCGTCCTCCAGGGCCAGCGTGGTGCCGGCGCCGATCGAGTAGTGCGTGGTGTGGGCGGCGTCGCCGAGGAGGACCAGGTTGCCGCGGTGCCAGACGCGGTTGGTCAGCGTGCGGAAGTTCAGCCACTGCGCCGCGCCGTCGTCCTGGCCGCGGCCGATCAGCGGCTGCCCGTCGAGGAGGTCGTGGAACAGCTTCTCCAGGAGGTTCAGGCTGTCGGCCTCGCTCCTCGTGTCGAGCCCGAGCCCCTTCCACGTCTCCGGCGCGCACTCCACGACGCAGGTGGACTGCTCGCCGCTGAACCCGTAGGCGTAACACCAGATCCAGCCGTGCTCGGTCTCCTTGAAGGCGAAGCTGAAGGAGTCGAAGACCTTCGTCGTGCCGAGCCAGATGTACGGGTTGCGGCCGGTGGTGACCTCCGCGCCGAAGTGGCCCGGGTACGCCTCGCGCAGCGCGCTGTTGACCCCGTCGGCCGCGACGACGAGGTCGGCGTCCGCCAGTTCCGGGGCGTCGGGCCCGGTGATTTCGTGCTCGAACTCGACGCGTACGCCCAGCTCCTCCGCCCGTTCGGCGAGGAGGGCGAGCATCCGGCGCCGGCCGATGCCGAAGCCCTCGTCGCCCCGGTGGACGGTCCGCTCGTCGCGGACGATGGCGACACCGTCGGTCCAGCGGACGGAAGCCTCGTCGACGGCGCGCGCCGACTCCGGGTCGCCCGCCCGCAGCTTGTCCAGGAGCCCGGCCCAGTAGGTCACGCCCCAGCCGTACGTGGAGCCGGCCGGGTTCCGTTCGTAGACGGTGATCTCGTGGGAGGGGTCCTGCCGCTTCATCAGGATCGAGAAGTAGAGGCCGGCGGGCCCACCGCCGACGCAGGCGATCTTCACATGCGCTCCCACAACGAGACGAGACGAACTGACACTCTGCGATAGAAAGGCAACGCAGAGTAGCAGTGTCAAGGGGTGTCAAGGGAGCAGACGCTGCTCCTTCGCCACGGCGACGGCGCCCGCGCGGGTGTCGACGCCGAGCTTCGCGTAGATCCGGCCGAGGTGGGTCTTCACGGTCGCCTCGCTGATGAAGAGCGCGCGGGCGATCTCGCGGTTGCCGAGGCCGTGTGCGAGCTGGCCGAGGATGTCCCGCTCGCGGTCCGTGAGGGTGGGCCCGGCGGCGCCGCGCATCCGGTCCATGACGCGGCTGGCGACCGGCGGGGAGAGCGTCGTCCGGCCCTGGGCGGCGGAGTGGATCGCGGCGAACAGCTCCTCGGGGCGCTCGGCCTTCAGCAGGTACCCGGTCGCGCCCGCCTCGATGGCGCGCGTGATGTCGGCGTCGGTGTCGTACGTCGTGAGGACGAGGACGTGCACGCCGGTCGTCGACCCCGCGATCCGGCGGGTCGCCTCGACGCCGTCGATGCCGGGGCCGAGCTGGAGGTCCATCAGGACGACGTCCGGGCGCAGCTTGGCGGCCATCGCGACGGCCTCCTCGCCGCTGCCCGCCTCGCCGACGACCTCGATGTCGTCGGCGCTGCCGAGCAGCGCGAGCAGCCCGGCGCGGACGACGGCATGGTCGTCGCAGAGCAGGATCCGTACGGTCACGGCCGACCTCCAGGTTCGTGTGCCTTCATGGGGCGACCTCGGTGCTCGGCGGCCGACGGGGCCGCGGCGGCCGACGAGGCCGACGGGGCCGACGGGGCCGGGACGGGCCGGTCTCGGTGCTCGTAGCCCCCATCGGCTGCGTACGCCCTCATCGGCCCGCCTCCGAGTTCGTGGGCAACGGGATCGCGGCCGAGAGCACCGTGCCCTCGCCCGGGGTGGACTCCACCGTCAGCGTGCCGCCGAGCTGGCGTACCCGCGCCCGCATCGCGGGCAGGCCGTGGCCCCGCACGCCCCCGCCGTCGCGCGCCGCGGAGGGGTCGAAGCCGCGCCCGTCGTCGGCGATGTCGAGGACCACCTGGTCGTCGAGGTAGGTCAGGGTCAGCGCGGCCGAGGTGGCGCCCGCGTGCTCGCGGACATTGGCGAGGGCGCCCTGCGCGATGCGCAGCAGCGCCGACTGGGCGCGCTCCGGCAGCGGGACCGGCGCCCCGTCGATCCGGAACGCGGCCGACTCCCGCCCGGCCAGCATCCGCAGCGCCTCCTCCAGGCCGCCGCCCTCGGCGAGGTCGGCCGGGGCCAGGTCGTGGACGAAGCGGCGGGCCTCGGCGAGGTTGCGTTCGGCGATGGACTCGGCGGTACGGACATGGCGGCGCGCGGTCGACGGATCGCTGTCCCAGGTCCGTTCGGCCGCCTGGAGCAGCATCTGCTGGCTGGACAGGCCCTGCGCCAGGGTGTCGTGGATCTCCATCGACAGCCGCTGGCGCTCGGCGAGGGTCCCCTCGCGCCGCTCGATCGCGGCCAGCTCCCTGCGGGTGCGGATCAGGTCGTCGATCAGCGCCCGCTGCCGGTCCGCCTGCCGCTGCGCGTGGACGAAGACGGCGGTGGCGATGGCGGCGACGGCCGGCGGGGCGACGACGAGGTTGGGGTCGAAGCCGTCGTCGGAGAGCTGGACCTGCGCGGTGACGACGAAGACGGTGAGGAGGGTGACGAGGACGAGGGCGGCCCGTGGCGGCAGGGTGCGCATGCCGGTGTAGAAGAGCGGCACCGCGCACCAGGCGAAGCTCGGCGCGAGGACCACCAGGAGCATCCAGACGGCGACGACCGTGACCAGCCAGGCGATCCGGCGCGGGGTGGGGCGGGTGCCGAGCACGGGGCCGAGGAGGTACAGGGCGGCCAGCGCGCCGGAGAGGGCGACGATCCAGGGGCTGCGGTCCTCCCACGGGTGCCGCAGCAGGAAGCGGGCCAGGGACGCGCCGAGGAGGAGGAAGAAGGCGAGGTGCATGACCCGCGCGAGCCAGCGCGAGTCCGGGTCCTCGTCCGGGTCCTGCGCCGTCACACGTACTCCTCTGACCGGGGGAGGGGCCTTCTGACCTGGGGATACGCATCCATACTGGCCCAGGAGGACCAGAGGGGCATCAACCGATCGGCTGACACCCCCGTCGTCCATCATGCGCGACGGCGGCATCCGGTCCATGGACCGTACGGGCCCGGATCCGGCCGGAGGATCGATGGCAGAGCGAACGAACGACCCGCCTCGACTCGACCACCGCCCCAGCCTCAAGGAGCCCGCCATGAAGAAGAAGATCGCTTTCGGTGCCGCCACCGTCGCCATCGCCGCCGCCGGTACGTTCGGCGCCGTCTCCGCGAACGCCTCCGCCCCGGCCGCCGCGCCCGCCGTCGCCGCCAAGGCCGACGCGTCGAACGGGAACCTCCAGCAGACCACGCACCTGACGATCGAGGCCGCCACCAAGGCCGCGCAGGCCACCCTGGAGGCCGCCGAGGACGAGAACCAGCGCGTCACGGTCGCCGTCGTCGACCGCAACGGCAACACCATCGTGACCCTGCGCGGCGACGGCGCCGGCCCGCAGTCCTACGAGTCGGCCGAGCGCAAGGCGTTCACGGCGGTCTCCTGGAACGCCCCGACCTCCGTGCTCGCGGGCCGTCTCGCCCAGGCCCCGAACCTGAAGGACATCCCCGGCACCCTCTTCCTCGGCGGCGGCGTCCCGGTGACCGCCAAGGGCGCGCCGATCGCCGGCATCGGTGTCGCCGGTGCGCCGAGCGGCGACCTCGACGAGAAGTTCGCGCAGGCCGGCGCCGCGGCGCTCGCGAAGTAACCCTGAGCGGCCGCGCGAGCGGCCCGTACGAGAGCGGTGCCGCCCGGACCCCCGTCGGGCGGCACCGAACGCGTTCAGAACGCGTTCACCGCTCGCCGTGGCCCGTACGGCGTGTCCCGTACGGGCGCGCCCCGTACGGGACGGCCCGTACGCCGTGTCCCCTACGGGCGCGCCCGCCCCCGAGCCCCGTCGGGCGGCACCGAGCCCCCACCCCTGCCTAAGATCGACTGGTGGACATACGGAGCCGAGCCGGCCTGGCAGCAGCCGTCGCCGCGCTGCTCGTCCTCGGCGGCTGCACCGCGAGCGCGGACGGCGGCGTCGACGTCGGCGGGGTGCGCGGCACCCCCGGCGCGGCCGGGCTGCGCGACCCGTACTTCCCCAAGCTCGGCAACGGCGGCTACGACGTCACCCACTACGCGCTCGACCTCCGCTACGAGCCCAAGGCCGGCCGGCTCGACGCCACCGCCATGATCACTGCCCGCGCCACGCAGGACCTCAGCGCCTTCAACCTCGACCTCGCCGGTCTCACCGTCGCCTCGGCCTCCGTCGACGACGTCCCGGCCGCCGCCAACCGGGCCGGGAACGAGCTGACGCTCCGGCCCCGCCACGACATCGACAAGGGCGACGTCTTCCGTGCGAAGGTCACGTACGCCGGCGTGCCCCGGACGATCACGGACGCGGACGGTTCGGAGGAGGGCTGGCTGCGGACCGCGGACGGGGCGCTCGCGCTCGGTCAGCCCGCCGGCTCCATGGCCTGGTTCCCCGGCAACCACCACCCCTCCGACAAGGCGACGTACGACATCACGCTCACCGTCCCCGCCGGGACGCAGGCGATCACCAACGGCGTACGGACCTCGGAGCGGACCGCGAACGGCCGGACCACGTCCGTCTGGCGTGTCGCCGAGCCGATGGCCAGCTATCTCGCGACCGTGGGCGTGGGCCGGTACGTGACGAAGGCCTCGGCGACCCCGTCCGGGCTGCCCGTGCTGACCGCCGTGGACCCGACCGTCGCCGCGAAGAGCGCGCCGCTGCTGGCCCGTATCCCCGAGGTCCTCGCCTGGCAGGAGGAGAACTTCGGCCCGTATCCCTTCTCCGCCACCGGCGCGATCGTCGAGCGGACCGGGGACGCGGGCTACGCGCTGGAGACCCAGACGCGGCCGGTCTTCCCGCAGGACGCGTTCACGCCGGAGATCCTCGCCCACGAGCTGGCGCACCAGTGGTACGGCAACTCGGTGACGCCCGCGACCTGGCAGGACATCTGGCTGAGCGAGGGCTTCGCGGTGTACGCGGAGTGGTTGTACGCGGAGGACTTCGCGGACACCCCGGCGCAGCGCAGCTTCGAGTCGGCGTTCGCCGTGGACGCCAACTGGGCCTTCCCGCCGGCCGAGCCGCCCGCGGCGGAGAACCTCTTCGACCCGCCCGTGTACCAGCGGGGCGCGATGGTCGTGCACAAGATCCGGCAGGCGGTCGGCGACGAGACCTTCTTCGAGATCCTGGCGGGCTGGCCCGCGAGCCACCGTCACGGCACCGCCTCCACCGCGGACTTCACCGCCTATGTGGAGGACGTGGCGGGTGAGGATCTCGACGACGTGTGGGACGTATGGCTGTACGGGAAGGGCAAGCCGGCCACGCCGTAGGTCCAGGCGCGACGGAGCCTGTCAGCGCGGCCCGTCAGCGTTGAGGCGGGCCGCCTGGCGCGTCAGGTAGTCCCGTTCGGCGAGGTTGGGGGCCTTTCGGGCCGCCTCCGCATACAGCCGGGCCGCCGTCGCCGGATCGCCGTCGCGTTCGTGGAGGTACGCCGCCACCGCCGCGTACCGGGGCAGGGAGTCGTCCAGCGCGGCGAGCGCCGCGAGCCCGGCGCGGGGTCCGTCGGCCTCGCCGACCGCGACCGCGCGGTTGAGCCGGACGACCGGACTGTCGGTCAGCCGCGCGAGCTCGTCGTACCACTCGACGATCTGCACCCAGTCCGTCTCCTCGGCGGTGGGCGCGTCGGCGTGCAGCGCCGCGACGGCGGCCTGGGCCTGGAACTCGCCGAGCCGGTCGCGGGCGAGGGCCGCCTGCAGGAGCCGGACGCCCTCGGCGATCGCCCCCGTGTCCCACCGGCCGCGGTCCTGCTCGGCGAGCGGGACCAGGCTGCCGTCCGGGGCGGTCCGGGAGGCGCGCCGGGCGTGGTGGAGCAGCATCAGGGCGAGCAGCCCCGCCACTTCGGGGTGGTCGATCACGTCCGCGAGCTGCCGGGTGAGGCGGATGGCCTCGGCTGCGAGGTCGATGTCGCCGGAGTAGCCCTCGTTGAAGACGAGATAGAGGACGCGCAGCACGGTGGCGACGTCGCCGGGCTGGTCGAACCGAACGTCGGAGACGGTTCGCTTGGCCCGGCTGATGCGTTGGGCCATCGTCGCCTCGGGCACCAGGTACGCCTGGGCGATCTGGCGGGTGGTCAGCCCGCCGACGGCGCGCAGGGTGAGCGCGACGGCGGACGAGGGCGCGAGCGACGGGTGGGCGCAGAGGAAGTAGAGCTGGAGGGTGTCGTCCACCGCGGGCGCGGGGCCGGGCGCCGGTTCCTCGTCGACGCGGTCCTCCCGGCGGCGCCGGGAGGCGTCCGCCCGGGCCGCGTCGAGGAACTTGCGCCAGGCCACCGTGACCAGCCAGCCCTTCGGGTCCCGGGGCTGGTCTGCAGGCCAGACGCGGACCGCCTCGACCAGGGCGTCCTGCACGGCGTCCTCGGCCGCCGCGAAGTCGGCTCCGCGGCGGACGAGGATTCCGAGGACGCTCGGGGTGAGGCTCCTGAGCTGCGCCTCGTCCATCGGTGAGGTCACTCCGTGATGGTGGGCGGCGCGGCGAGGAACGGGCGCAGCTCCAGCCACTCGTGGATCGGCTTCCCGCCGGCCCCGGGGGCGGCCGACAGCTCCCCGGCCAGTTCGACGGCGCGGTCGTAGCTGTCGACGTCGATCACCATCCAGCCGGCGATCAGGTCCTTGGTCTCGGCGAACGGGCCGTCGGTGACCGGCGGGCGCCCCTCACCGTCGTACCGGACCCACGCCCCTTCGGGTGCGAGCGCCTCGCCGCCGACGTACTCGCCGGACTTCTCCAGCCGGTCCGCGAAGTCCCGCATGTACTGCACGTGGGCCGAGATCTCCTCGGGCGTCCACCGGTCCATGGGGACGAAGTCCGCCGGAACCGGAGCGCCGCGGTAGTGCTTGAGCAGCAGGTACTTGGCCATGGTGGTTCTCCTCGGTACTGATGCGACCCATTGTGGTCGCGTTCACCTCGGGGACGGAGCCGGTTCCGCGTTCTCGACATCGCCGCCGGAACTTTCCTGCGCGAGTTTCTTGCGCAGGACGACGCAGGGCCGGGCGTGGGCGCGGTCCGGTCGGCGCGCGGTCTCCTCGTAGCCGAGGGCGGTCCAGAAGGCGAGGGCCTCGGGGTTGTTCTCCAGGACCGCGAGCTTGAGTCCCGTACGGCCCGCGGCGCGGAAGCGGTCCTCGACGGCGGTGGCGATCCGGCGGCCGTGACCGGCGCGCCGGGTGCCGGCGTCGATCATCAGCAGGCCGAGCCACGGGTCGGGATCGGCGGGGTCGGGGTGGTGGGCGAGCGTGACGGCGATGCCGACGAGCCGGCCCTCGGAGCGGGCGAGCAGGACCTCGGTGCCGGGCTGCGCGAGCTCGTCGGCGAGGGTGGCGGCGACCTGCTCCGGGCGGATGTCGTCGGGGTCGGGGAAGTCGCCGGTGAGTTCGTGGAACGCGCGGTTCGAGGCGTACAGCGCGGTGAGTTCGGTGAGCAGCGGTCCGGGGAGGGCGTGGGCCTCGGTCGGGGTGAGCGGTTCGACGATCACGCGGGCAAGGGTAGAGCCCCGGCGCGCTGGCCGCGCCGGGGCTCTCCAGTGGTCCGTCGTCACGTCAGGCCCGTGGACGTATGCCCGCTCCCTGCGTCACGTACGTGTGTACGTGTGTACGTGTGATGTGTGTACGTCAGAGGTTGACGCCGAAGTCGCGGGCGATGCCCTCCAGGCCAGAGGCGTAACCCTGGCCGACCGCGCGGAACTTCCACTCCTGGCCGTTGCGGTACAGCTCGCCGAAGACCATCGCGGTCTCGACGGCGGCGTCCTCGGAGAGGTCGTAGCGGGCGATCTCGGCGCCGCCGGCCTGGTTGATGATGCGGATGTACGCGTTCCGGACCTGGCCGAAGTTCTGCGAGCGGTTGACCGCGTCGTAGATGGAGACCGGGAAGACGATCTTGTCCACGTTCGGGGGCAGCGCGGCGAGGTTCACGTTGATCTGCTCGTCGTCGCCGCCACCCTCGCCGGTGCGGTTGTCACCGGTGTGGACGATGGTCTGGTCCGGCGTGGACTTGTTGTTGAAGAAGACGAAGTGCGCGTCGGAGGCGACCTTGCCGACGGCGTCGACGCCGATGGCCGAGGCGTCGAGGTCGAAGTCCGTGCCGGTGGTCGTGCGGACGTCCCAGCCGAGGCCCACGGTGACGGCGGTCAGGCCCGGAGCCTCCTTGGTCAGGGAGACATTGCCGCCCTTGGACAGGCTTACAGCCATGGGATGTGCCTTTCTTCGTGACCTTCGTGATGTCGTCACACGGGATAACGCGGACGATGCCCCGCCGGTTCCACGGTCCAGGACCGGTGTCGACGTGGTGCGAAAACAGGATGACGTGCGGGAGCCGGTCCGGGGAACATGGATGACATGTCCGGTCCCTATCTGATCCGCGGCTCCGTCTCGCTGCCCGAGGCCGAGCTCATGTGGCGTTTCTCGCGGTCGTCGGGGCCGGGCGGGCAGCACGTCAACACCAGTGACTCACAGGTGGAACTCCGCTTCGACCTGGCGTCGACGGAGGCGCTGCCCGAGGTCTGGAAGGCGCGCGCCCTCGAACGGCTGGCCTCGCGCCTGGTCGGCGGGGTGGTGACCGTCCGCGCGTCGGAGCACCGCTCGCAGTGGCGGAACCGCGAGACGGCGGCGGTGCGCCTCGCCGCGCTCCTCGCGGAGGCGACGGCCCCGCCGCCGAAGCCGCGCCGGGCGACGAAGATCCCGCGCGGGATCAACGAGCGCCGGCTACGGGTGAAGAAGCAGCGCTCGGAGACGAAGCGCGGCCGCCAGGGCCGCGACTGGGGCTGACGGCACCCGCCCGCGCCGTCACGCGCCCGCGCCCGCGCCCGTACGGTCCGTGTCAGGCCAAGTGCCGGTACTTGCCCCGGAAGTACGTGAGCGGGGAGTCCTGCGTCGCGCTCGGGACCGTCGACGTCAGGACGCGGGCCACGACCAGGGTGTGGTCGCCCGCCACCACACGGTTCTCCGTACGGCATTCGAGCGTCGCGAGCGCGCCGGTCACCAGAAGGGCGCCGCTCTCCTCGCCCCGGGTGGACGGGACGTCCGCGAAGAGGAGGCGGTCGCTCACGCGGCCCTTCATCGCGAAGCGGCCCGCGACGTGGCGCTGGTTGTCGGCGAGTACCGAGACCGCCCACACCGGGACCTCCGCCAGCAGGTCGTCCATGCGGGAGCCGTTGCGCAGGCTCACCATGACCAGGGGCGGGTCGAGGGAGACCGACATGAACGCCGTCGCGGTCATGCCGACGTCCTCGCCGCGCGGGCCGTCGTCCGGGTCGTGGGCCGTCACCAGAACCACGCCCGCCGCGAGGCGGGACATCGCCGCCCGGAACTCGTCGTTGCTCACCCCCTCAGCATGAGGGATCGCCAGATCCGAGGTGGGGGGCGAGGAGAGGGTCGTCGTCAGCACATCGGCACGCTAGCTCCGCCGCGCGGGCCGGCACATCGGGCCCCGGGACCAGACCGGACCCCCTCGCCGGTCCTAGGACCTCCGCCCCGGTGCCGCCCTGGAACGGTGACACGTGATGCCCCGGTAGCTTGCCCACCGTTCACTTTGCGTTCACGAAGGGCGGGGGGTGCTTTCCGGCACCCCCTGGCACCCTTCATCACGTCTTGTGACTTGAGTCACAGAGCGCAGTATTTGTTGACCCTGTGTACCGGGTGCACAGCTCGCTGTGATTCAGTGGCGGAGACAGTGCAGTACGAGAGCCGATGAGAACCCTGGAGTTGCTGTCGAGGTCTCGGGGAGAGCGAGCGATGGAGACCGAGTCGGAGCCGTACGTCCGTCTTGCGACCCTGCGGCAGCTGCATCAGGTCGTGGCCGACCTCAATACAGCCCGCAGTCTGGCGGACACCCTGCAGACCGTCGCCGACGGCATCGTCGCCGGCCTCAACTATGAGCTGGCCTGCGTCAACCTCGTACGCCCCGACGGAGATCTCGTCGTCGCCGCCTTCGCCGGCAGCCCCGCGGCCGAAGCGCTGATCACCGGCCGTGTCGGCTCCCGCGCCTCCTGGGAACGCCGCCTCTCCATGGGTGTCGCCTGGGGTGACCTGCGGTTCATACCGCACACCGAGGGCTGGGTCCTCATCGAGGACGACGTTCCCCAGTGGCACACCGAAGGCCCCGCCCCACGCTTCGAGGACGAGTGGCATCCGCACGACCGCCTCTACGCCCCCATGTACTCCCCCGGAGCTCGCTCCGCTCACCCGGGGGGACCCCCAGGCTCCGGCCGCGAGCTCCTCGGCGTCATCTCCGTCGACCGGCCCCGCAACGGCAGGCACCCCGGCCCCTGGGGCCAGGAGGCCCTGCAGATGTACGCCTCGCAGTCGGCGATTGCGATCAGCAACGCCCGGCTGAGAGCAAACATGCAGCGCGCCCTCGTCCGTCTGGAGCGTGAGCAGCAGGCCCTGCGCGCCAGTGAAGAGTCGTTCCGCCAGGCCTTCGAGTACGCCCCCTCCGGCATGGCCATCGCCGAGATGGGCGGCGACCAGCACGGCCGCCTGCTGCGCACCAACGACGCCCTGTGCCGCCTCCTCGGCCGCCCCGCCTCCGTGATGCGCCGCTACTCCTTCGCCGACCTGGTCCACCCCGAGGACATAGGGACCCTGCTGCGTACCTCCGCCGAGGGCGGCCGCGCCGAGCTGAGGCTCGGGCGCCGTGACGGCACGTACGTCTGGGTCTCGCTCCGTAACTCGGTCGTCGCCGACACCGCCGACGGCCCGCGCTTCCTCCTCACCCATGTCGAGGACATCGAGGAGCGCAAGCGTCACGAGCTCCAGCTCGCCCACCGCGCCTCGCACGACGCGCTCACCGGCCTGCCCAACAGCGCCGAGCTGCGCTCCCGGCTCAGCGCCCGGCTCTGCGAGCGCCCGCACGCCACCCCCGAGGCGGACTACGACGCCCCGTACGGCCACGAGCACGGCTTCGGCTTCGACGCGGGGCCCGGCGCCGGCGGCCCGTACGACCACCATGTCCACTCCGTCGCGCCCGCCGGCGGGGACATCGACGACGGGACGAAGGGGCTCGCCGTCCTCTTCTGCGACCTCGACGGCTTCAAGTCCATCAACGACCGGTTCGGGCACCACACGGGCGACGCCGTCCTCATCGAGGTCGCCCGGCGGCTCACCACCGGCGTACGGGACGGGGACACGGTCGCCCGTCTCGGCGGGGACGAGTTCGTCGTCCTCGCCGACGGCCTCGGCGCCGCCGACGCGGCGGATCTCGCCGTCCGGCTCCGTAACGCGATCATTCCGCCGATCCGGGTCGACGGGCGGGCGGTCCGGGTCGGGGCGAGTTTCGGCATCGGCTGGGCCGAGTGCGGCATGACGGTCGAAGAGGTCCTGAACTCCGCCGACCAGCGGATGTACATCGAGAAGCGGTCCCGCGCCAAGGTCCACCGCCGCGCCGGATAGGGGTCCGCGGCATGCTCGCCTGTCAAGGATCGGATCGTCGGCTTCCCCGTTCGGGGTAGGCTCGGCCGGTCGGCGACGGCTGGCGAGCATGGATAGGAGTGACCGGATGGCTGCCGGTAACGACGGCGCGAACACGCCCGAGAACGACGATCCGTTCGGCTACCTGTATGCGGACGGCCAGGCGGCGGGCGCCCAGCCCCCGGGTCAGGCCGGTGGCTACGGCTACCCCGGGCCGGCCGCGCAGCCAGGTGTCCCGCGAACCTCGTACAACCAGGTCAGAACGGTCGGCGAGCGCCAGTACGGCGGCCAGCAGCAGTACGGCCAGCCGCAGGGGCAGGTCCCGCAGCAGCCCGCGTACGGCCAGCCGCACCCGCAGTACGCGGCGCCCGAGACGTACCCGGGCGGCCAGCAGACCCGGCAGTCGCCGATCCCGCACCAGCGCGGCGGTGGCGGTGGCCGAGGTCCCAACACGCGTGGCCTGCTGATCGGCGCGATCGCGGTCGTCGCGGTCGTCGTGATCGGTATCACGGCCGCCATCATCACCAACAAGGGCGGCGAGGAGACCGACGGCGGTACGGCGGGCGGCAAGCCGACCGGTGGCTCCTCCGAGGTCTCCCAGAGCCCGAGCACCGAGCCCAGCGCCGACGAGACCCCGGCGGAGCTGCCGCAGCAGGACGCGGCGGTCCTCCAGCTCGGAGGCAGCGCGCACCTCGAGAAGACCATCAAGGGCGCGAAGGGTGCGGGCGGCACCTACGTGACCGGATTCAACAGCGTCGGCGCGTCCGCGACCTGGAAGACCGAGGTCCCCGAGGCCGGCACGTACAAGATGGAAGTGCGGTACGCGGTCCCGGCCAAGGACGCCAACGCCACCGTGACCGTCAACGGCAAGGCGAACACGAATCCGATGAACCTGAAGAACTTCATCGGTTCGTCGGACCCGAACCTGGAGAAGAACTGGCAGACCACCTGGTCGCAGGTCTCGCTCCAGAAGGGCCAGAACGAGATCAAGCTCTCCTGCGAGGCGGGCAACCAGTGCGACATGATCCTCGACTGGGTGAAGATCAGTAACCTCTGATCCGGTCGGCCCGTAGGGCCCCCTGATACAGACACCCGGCGCCGGGTGGACGCGTGATGCGTCCACCCGGCGCCGACTCACATGCCGACCCCGTTGCCGCGGGGGCTGGGCGGCGCCTGCCCGGGCCCGGCACGTCCCGGACCGCTCTCTCCGGCGCCAGGCGCGGGGGCAGAGGTACCGCGCCGCTCGGCGGCGCCGGGCTGCTTGTGGGTGAAGCCCGCCTGCCACGAGGGCGCCGAGTTCTCGGGAGCCGGGGGACGAGGGCCGCTCCTCGGGGCGGGTTGGGTGTGCGTGAAACCCACCTGCCACGCCGGCCGGGGCTGCTCCGGTGCGGGCTGCTGAGGTGCGGGAGTCTGCGGCGCGGGACTCTCCTGACCGGGGGTCTGCTGGCCGGGGGGCTGCGGTGCCGGGGTCTGCTGGCCGGGGGTCTGCGGTGCCGGGGTCTGCGGCCCGGGGGTTCGCGGCCCAGGACCCTCCTGCTCCGGACCTTCCTGGCCGGGACCTTCCTGCTCCGGACCGTCCTGCCCCGGACCTTCCTGCCCGGGCCCCTGCCGCTGTTGGCCGATCACCGCCTGCTGCGGCGTCTGTTGGCCCTGTTCCGGCGCCTCGGGCCTCAGTACCTGCCCGTTCGGACCTTGGACCGTGCGGGCCGCGTCCCGCTCCTGGGCGGTGGCCATCATCTCGGGGCCGCGCTGGGGCAGAGGCGTCTGTTCCATGGTCGCCTGGACCAGGGCCTGCATGGCGTGGTCCCAGGAGTACTGCTGCAGTACTTCCCGCAGGTAGAGGGCATCGGCCTGGCGCTGGGGGAGTTCCTCATGCAGCTGGTTGATCGCCGCGAACCACGCCTCGGAACGGTCGCCGCCGCTGGGCGGCTCGGGCACCACGACCCGCCGGCCGATCTCTTCAGGCACCCGATCGGTGTCCTGGAAGAACATCGCGGCGCCGCTCTCCTCGTTGACGAGTACGGGGACACCATGGGCCAGCCCCTCGGCCGCCACCATGCCGTAACCCTCGTGTTTCGAGGGCATGATCACCGCGTGGGAGTTCCTGATTTCCTCATTGAGCTCTTCGACGCTGCTTGTGCGGCCCTTGACCGTCGCGTTGCCGCCGCTGAGTTTTGCGAGTTTGGCCGTCGCCGCCGCCAATTCCTCATCTTTGACACCGCGGATGGTGAGGTGGATGGAAACGCCGGCTTGGTTCAGCAAGGCCACCGCTTTGGCGGCGTCGTCCACGCCCTTGAGGGGGTCGTCGACCCGTCCCATGAGCAAGAGGTTCAGTCGTTCCGGCGCGGGGTCGTGCTGTACCGGATCGTAAATTCGGGTGCCCGGGATGACTTCATGGGAATGTGGAATATGTGGACCTTCTGCGGAAAGCTGTCTGCCCGCTTCCGACAGGAGAGGTCCGACTCCGGCCACGACGTCCGCGCGCGCCATGGTTTCACGCTCGACCGCGGAGTCTTCGATCGCCTTTTTCCTCGCCTCTTCGAGGGGAACTCCCTTGAAGTAGGGCAGCCTTTCGGGGCTTGTGTGCAGGAAGTGCACCACACGCGCGCTCTGGTACCAGTTCTCCCGGATCTCGGCAGCGGCCGGTCCGGAGAAGCGCGAGTGCCCGATGATGATGTCGTAGGGCTGGCCGGCCGGGTCTTCCAGTCCGTGCGCCGTGGGGTCCTGGCCGGCGACCTGCTCGATCCAGTCCCGTCCCTTCACCCCCTTCGGGGGTGACGTCGTCACCTCCCTCTGTATACCTGCGTGCTGGGGCATATCAGGGTTGGCCGTGAACAGCGTGACGTTGTGATGGCGGGCGAGAGCCTCGGCCATCTCCTGGTTGAAGACCTCCACACCCCCCGCGCCTCTGCCGCTGTTGTCCGACATGACGAGAATGTTGTACCGCTTTTCAGTCATCGGTCCCCCCGTATTTTTCGATCACCGCTTTTCTGAGTCAGAAGCCGTAGGTTTCCCGCAGTTCGCGGCCGATTCCCTCGTCGATGAATTCCGTCAGGTCGTAGGCGGAGAAATGCATGATGCCGGATTCCGCACCCGGGTGGATCCTTGCGGCGTACTCGTCCAGGATCTCCGCCAGGATTCCCGCGCGCACGGCAGAGATGGCGACGTGGTCCGGGTCTCCCTTCTCGCGGAAGATGCGGGTCTCTCCAGGGAGCGGCGGCCTCGGCTTCCGTCCGAGCTCCGCACTGCGGGCGAAGAATTTCGCGTCGTCTCCGATCGGGGTGGGAACCGGCTGACCTTCGGGCCAGTCCACTCCTGAGGTCGAGTGCACGCTCGGATCGATCAACTCGTGCTGCTCCCGCCAGAACACCCTCGACCGGCCGGCCAGCAGATCCTGAACGTCCTGCGCCGCAAGCGTCGTCGTAGGTTTCACCGAGGCATCCCCGGTTTTCCGCATGTACGCCAGGGTCGGCATGTTCTCCGATGCGCGCGAGGCCGCCCGGAACAGTGCGTCGTACCGCGGGCGCAGGTCGTCTACGTCGGACGGCCGGTGGGACACCCGCGCCACACTGATCGCCCCGACCGGGTGCGGGGTCGGGGAGGTCGTGCCCATCGCCGCCCGCAGCTCGTCGGCCGCTACGTGTGCCAGCCGGCTCAACTCCGCCGTGTCACCGGCGATCTTCAGCGCCGGCCGCCCCGGCGCCAGCCGGTTGATCATGTCCTCGAACGGGAAGGTCAGCGTCATCATGTGACCCTCAGGAATGACCACCGCCCGCCCCGGTACCAGGTATTCGTCCAGAACCGGCTCCCTCCGGGTCTCGTAGGGGCCCGGGTCTGCGGCCATCCGGGCCGTCCACTCCGCCACCGCCTCCGCGAAGGTGATCGGCCGGTCGACAGGTCCGGCCGCACGCCGGGAGATCAGATGACGCGTCGGATCCGACGGCTCGCCCGCCTGCGGCGCGGGACCCTCAGAGGCAGACAACGCCGCCTCCAACTCCCGCCATGCCGCCCGGCGCTCCTCCGACCACCGTCCGCCCGGACTGTCCAGGCGCCACACACGGTTCCGCTGTACCCACATCATCCGCGACGCCGCCGAATAGATCAGGTCGTACGCGTCGGCAAGTTCCAGTTGGCCGCTCATCTCGACTCTCCCTCACGATCGATCAACTCACCCACATCCTCACATCGCGCATGTGGTCCGATCATCATCGTTTGTGGAGCTGTCCTCATGGCACCCCGTCAGAAGGACGGCAGGCGTGAGGGCCGTCGGACCTCTCGGTTCCGCGGGCCTCTCGCTTCGTTACGCCGCCTCGGTCAGTTCCCTGACCGTCACCCGGGTCAGCAGCTCCTCGTACGTGACCCGGTCGAACTCGCCCGCCACCGGGGAGAGCACCGTCGCCGCCGAGAGGGCGACCGCTTGGGTCAGGCGGTCCGGCCAGGGGAGTTCGTCGACCAGGCCCGCCAGGAGGCCCGCGACGGCCGAGTCGCCGGCGCCCGTCGGGTTGCCCTTCACCGCGGCCGGTGGGGCCGCGTGCCACAGGCCGTCCGCGGTGGCGGCCAGCATGCCCTGCGGGCCCAGTGAGGAGACCACCGCGTGGGCGCCTCGGCGGCGGGCGTCGCGGGTGGCGCGGTGCGGCTCGCGGGAGCCGGTGAGCTGGGCGAGTTCGTCGGCGTTCGGCTTGACCAGATCGGGGCGGGCCGCGATACCCCGCCGCAGCGGTTCGCCGCTGGTGTCGAGGAGAACGGGGACGCCGGCGGCGCGGGCGAGCCGGATCAGCTCCGCGTACGCGCCCACGTGGATGCCGGGCGGCAGGCTGCCGCAGAGAGCCACCGCGGAGGCGCCGGCGAGGAGGTGGGTGTAGCGGACCGTGAGGTTCGTCCACTCGGCGGGGGTGATCGTCGGGCCCGGCTCGTTCAGCTGGGTGGTGTCGCCGGTCGTGGTGTCGACGATCGCGACCGTACGGCGGGTGGGTCCGGCGACCGGGACCAGCTCGTCGCGGACGGGGCCCGGCGCCAGGTGGCCGCGCAGGATCTCGCCAGTGGAGCCGCCGGCGAAGCCGGTCACGACCGTCTCGTGACCGAGGGCCGCGAGGACGCGGGCGACGTTGAGGCCCTTGCCGCCGGGACGTTCGATCACCTGCGTGACACGGTGGGAGGCGTGCGGGGTGAGGGCGGGGACGCGGTACGTGAGGTCCAGAGCCGTGTTGAGGGTGACCGTGAGAATCACCTGCCGTACCCCCGTAGCCCGTAGAAAGTTCCTGGAACAGCCGTAGAACGCGCCACGATCATGCCAAACGGAAGGCGGTTGGCCCAGTCCCCGGGCCAACCGCCTTGCGCTGAGCGGGCGACTTCAGGCCTGCTGCGGCTCGACCACCCAGGTGCCCTTGCGCATCACGCCCTTGACGTCGAAGTCGGCGTCGAGGACGACGAGGTCGGCGTCCTTGCCGGGCTCCAGCGAGCCGACCCGGTCGTCGATGCCGAGCACCCGTGCAGGGTTGGCGGAGATGGCCTGGACGACGGACTCGACGGGCAGCCCGTCGACGGTCGCGGCCCGCTTGAACGCGCGGTCCAGGGTGAGGGTCGAGCCCGCGATGGAGCCGCCCTCGACGAGCCTCGCCACGCTGTCCTTCACCTCGACGGCCAGCGTCCCGAGCATGTACCGGCCGTCGCCGAAGCCCGCCGCGTCCATCGCGTCCGTGATGAACGCGACCCGGCGCGGCCCCGCGTGATGGAACGCCAGCTCCAGGGCGGCCGGGTGCAGGTGCGTGCCGTCGTTGATGAGCTCGACCGTGATCCGCTCGTCCTCCAGGAGCGCGGCGATCGGGCCGGGGGCGCGGTGGCCGAGGGCGGGCATCGCGTTGTAGAGGTGGGTCGCCACGGTGGCGCCCGCGTCGATGGCCTCGACGGTCTGCTCGTACGTGGCGTCCGTGTGGCCGATCGCGGCGACCACGCCGTGTTCGGCGAGGAGGCGTACGGAGTCGATGCCGCCGGGCAGTTCGGTGGCGAGGGTGACCATCCTGGCCTGGCCGCGGGCGGCGTCGATCAGCTTGCGGACGTCGGCCGGGTCGGGGTCGCGCAGCAGCGTCTCGTCGTGCGCTCCCTTGCGGCAGGGGGCGATGAACGGGCCCTCGAAGTGGATGCCGGCGATCTCGCCCTGCTCGGCGAGTTCGGAGAGCAGCCCGGCGCGGGTGCTCAGGAAGTCCATCTCGCCGGTCACGAAGGAGGCGACGACGGTGGTGGTGCCGTGCAGCCGGTGGGTGTGGACGCCGGTGAGGATGTCGTCCACCGTGCCGGAGGTGAACGAGGCGCCGCCGCCGCCGTGGTTGTGCATGTCGACGAAGCCGGGGACGACCCAGTGGCCGGTGAGGTCGAGCGCCGGCGCGTCGGCGGGCGCGGCGCCCGCGATGCGACCGCCGTCGACGATCACCCGTCCGTTCTCGACGATGCCGGTCGGCAGCACCACACGGGCACCGGCGAGAACTGTGGAAACGGCCATCAGGCGGATACCTCCGAGTCGAGGGAGAGAAGGTCCCAGGCGAGGAGGCCCGCGCCCAGGCATCCGGCGGTGTCCCCGAGGGCCGCGGGGACGACGGCGGGCAGCTTCTGGAACGTGACGCGTTCCTCCACGGCGGCCCTCAGTGGTGTGAACAAGGTTTCCCCGGCCTCGGCGAGACCGCCACCGATGATGAGCGTGCGGGGGTCCAGCAGGGTGAGCGCGGTGACCAGGCCGTCGGCGAGCGCGTCGACGGCGTCCTGCCAGACCTGTACGGCCCTGGCGTCGCCGGACTCGACGGCCTTGGCGCAGTCGGCGGCGTCGGCGTCCGGGTCGCCGGAGGCGGCGGCCCAGGCGTGGGAGACGGCGGAGGCGGAGGCGTACCGCTCCAGGCAGCCGCGCTGGCCGCAGCCGCACTCGGCGCCGCCGGGGCGGACGACGATGTGGCCGATCTCCCCGGCGTAGCCGTGGGCGCCGGCCTCGATGGCCCCGCCGATGCCGATGGCTCCGGCGATCCCGGTGCCGAGCGGCACGAAGAGGAAGCGGTCGGCACCGTTCCCGGCGCCGATCCGGCCCTCGGCGAGACCGCCGGTGCGGACGTCGTGGCCGAGGGCGACCGGGATGCCGTCGAGGCGTTCGCTGAGCAGGGCCCGCATCGGGACGTCGCGCCAGCCGAGGTTGGCGGCGTAGACGGCGATGCCGTTCTCGGCGTCGACGATGCCGGGTACGGCGACTCCCGCGGCCGCGGCGGGCTCGCCGTACCGCTCCAGGCCGTAGGCGCGCAGGTCGGCGGCGAAGCCGAGGATCGTCTCGACGACGGCCTCGGGGCCGCGCTCGCGCCCGGTGGCGCGCCGTGCCTCGTGGAGCAGGGTGCCGTCCGTGCCGACGAGGGCGGCCTTCATGCCGGTGCCGCCCACATCGAGGGCGATGACGTGTCTCACGGGAACAGTCTCGCGCGTGCGGACCCGAAAGGTCTAGTCCACTGGCCCATATTGTTGCGCAGGGATACAAATCCGGGTGGCGGTCGCCGCGGCCGGGCTTCACGAGGCCTTCACCCGATCCCGAGAATCTACCCAAGTGGTGTAGACCTTATGCTTCCTCTTCTGTGAAAATCACAGCTCAACGACGAGCATGAGGGTGGGGCAACGCTGTGCAGCGGCGATTTCTTGGACTGACCGCGACGTTCGCCGCGCTGGGCATGACCGCGGGTCTCTCCGGCTGTGGTCTCTCCGGCAGCGACTCCGGCGACGTGACCCTGAAGCTGGTCGCCGCCGACTACGACCTGACCGGTGGCGACACCACCAAGAAGTACTGGGACGAGCTCACCGCCGCCTACGAGGCAACGCACCCCGGCGTCCAGGTCGAGGTCCAGATCGAGTCCTGGAACGACGTCGACCGCAAGGTCGCCGAGATGGTCAAGGCCGGCCAGGCCCCCGACATCGCCCAGATCGGCGCCTACGCCGACTACGCGGCCGCGGACGAGCTCTACTCCGCGGACGAGCTGCTCTCCATCCCCGTCCAGGCCAACTTCCAGGCCCCCCTCGCCTCCGCCGGCGAGCACAAGCGCACCCAGTACGGCCTGCCCTTCGTCGCCTCCACCCGGCTGCTCTTCTTCAACGAGGACCTCTTCGCGCAGGCCGGCATCAGCAAGCCGCCGACCACCTGGGACGAGCTGGCCGCCGCCGCGGAGAAGCTGAAGGACAAGGACGTGAAGTACCCCTTCGCGCTGCCGCTCGGCCCGGAGGAGGCCCAGGCCGAGACGATGATGTGGCTGCTCAGCGGCGGCGACGGCTACACCGACGGCACCGACCGCTACCGGATCGACTCCGAGCAGAACGTCGAGACCTTCGACTGGCTGAAGACGAACCTGGTCCAGAAGAAGCTCACCGGCCCGGTCGCCCCCGGCAAGCTCAACCGCAAGGACGCCTTCGCCGCCTTCTCGCGCGGCGAGGTCGGCATGCTCAACGGCCACCCCTCGCTCATGCAGGAGGCCGAGAAGAAGGGCGTCAAGGTCGGCAAGGTCGCGCTGCCCGGCGCGAACGGCCGGGCCAAGGCGTCCATGGGCGTCGCCGACTGGATCATGGGCTTCAAGCAGAACGGCCACCGCGAGGAGATCGGCGACTTCCTCGACTTCGTCTTCAGCGACGAGAACGTGCTGAAGTTCGCGGGCGACAACGACCTGCTGCCGGTGACCGTCAGCGCGTTCTCCCGGATGGAGAGCGACGAGGAGCACAAGAACCTGCGCGAGTTCCTCACGGAGCTGCCGAACTCCCAGCTCCCGCCGGTCGGCAAGACGTCCTGGGCCCAGGTCAGCGACCACATCAAGCAGAACATCGGCAAGGCGGTCACCCCGGGGGCGAAGCCCTCCGACGTCCTGGGGGAGATCGCGCGTGAGGCGACGGCGGCCGAGAGCGCGGAGTAATAGGTTGTTCGTATGACCGACACGAGCGTCTCCGGACCGAGCGACGACGGGGCCGGGGACGCGGGGCAGGACTCCGGGCTCGGGGAACGGGAGCGGGCCGTGCTCGCCCTCGAACGGCGCTCCTGGCCCGGCCCCGGAGCCAAGGAGCGGGCCGTCCGCGAGCAGCTCGGCCTCTCCGCGACCCGCTACTACCAGCTCCTCAACGCCCTCCTCGACGACCCGCGCGCCCTGCGGCACGACCCGGTGACCGTCAACCGGCTGCGCCGGGTCCGTGCCGAGAAGGAGCAGCGCCGGTGAGCCCGCGTCGGTAGGGTCGTCGTATGGTCAGCAGCCTTCCGCACCCGACCACATCCGCAGGCCGCGACGGTCTGGCCGCGCTTCTCGCGCGCCCGGAGAAGGCCGTCGTCGCCCTCGACTTCGACGGGACGCTCGCCGAGATCGTCCCGGACCCCGAACAGGCCCGCGCCCACCCCGGCGCCGTCTCCGCGCTCGCCGCGCTCGCCCCGCGGATCGCCTCGGTGGCGGTGGTGACCGGCCGCCCGGCCGGCGTGGCCGTACGGTACGGCGGCTTCGCCGGCGTCCCCGGCCTCGACCACCTCGTCGTCCTAGGCCACTACGGCGCGGAGCGCTGGGACGCGGTCACCGGCACCGTCCAGGCCTCCGCCGTCCACCCCGGCGTGGCGGCCGTACGCGCCGAACTCCCCGGCTTCCTCGACGGCGTCGGCGCCTGGCCGGGCACCTGGATCGAGGAGAAGGGCCGCGCGGTCGCCGTCCACACCCGCCGCTCCACCGACCCGGAGGCGGCCTTCGAGGCGCTCAGGGCCCCGCTCGCCGACCTCGCCACCCGCCACGGCCTGGTCCTCGAACCCGGCCGCATGGTCCTCGAACTGCGCCCCCCTGGGATGGACAAGGGCGTGGCGCTCGCGGAGTACGTACGGGAGGTGGGCGCCGGGTCCGTCCTGTACGCGGGCGACGACCTGGGCGACCTGCCTGCCTTCGCGGCCGTGGAGAAGCTCCGCTCGGACGGCACCCCGGGCCTGCTGGTCTGCAGCGGCTCGACGGAGGTCCACGAACTCGCGGACCGCGCCGACCTGTCGGTCCCGGGCCCGCCGGGGGTCGTGCGGTTCCTGACTGACCTGGCGGAGGCGGTACGCGCCTCGGAGGCCTGAGAGGCCGTCAGCGCGGCGGCGCCGGGGGTTCGGTGCCGTCGCGCAGGGCGTTCAGCTGGGCCAGGAACCACTGCTGCGGCGGAAGCGCCGTCGCCGCCTCGGCGAGGTGCTTCGAGCGGTCCGCGCGCTCGGCGGCCGGCATCGACAGGGCCCGGTGCAGGGCCGCCGCGGTCTCCGACACGTCGTACGGATTGACCGTCAGCGCCGCCTCGCGCAGCTCGTCGTACGCCCCGGCCCCCGTCGAGAGCACCAGCGCGCACCCCGCCTCCGACACCACCGGGATCTCCTTGGCCACCAGGTTCATCCCGTCGCGGATCGGGTTGATCAGCGCCACGTCCGCCATCCGGTACGCCGCGAGGGAGCGCGGGAAGTCGTCCTTCACCGACAGCAGCACCGGCTGCCAGTCGTCGGTGGCGAACTCCGCGTTGATCTCCTCCGCGAGCCGGGCGACCGCCTCCGTGTACGCGCGGTAGACCTCCAGGTCCTGGCGGGAGGGGTACGCCGAGGCCATGTGGACGACCCGGCCGCGCCACTCCGGACGCTCCTGGAGCAGCTCCCGGTACGCGAGCAGGCCGCGGACCACGTTCTTCGACAGCTCCGTACGGTCCACCCGCACGATCGTCCTCCGGTCGCCGACCTCGGCCCGCAGCCCGGCCAGCCGGTCGTCGACCTCCGGCCGGTGGGCGAGCTCCCGCAGCTCGTCACCGTCCACACCGAGGGGGTAGACGTGGACCCGGGTGCGCCGAGGTGCGCCCCCCGCCCGGTGGTGGTGCACCCCGCGCCACGGGTCGTCGGTGCGCAGGGCTCCCTCGGCGGCCCCGCCCGCGCTGTCGATGCGCGCGCCGGTGATGAACGACCGGGCCCATCCCCAGGTGTGGAAACCGAGCTCGTCCGCGCCGAGCATCCCCCACAGAAGCTCCTCGCGGATCTCCTCCGGCAGCATCCGCATGTACTCCGGCGACGCCCACGGCGTGTGCGTGAAGTGGCCGATCCGCAGGTCGGGGCGCAGCTCGCGGAGCTGCCCCGGCACCAGTGCCAGGTGGTAGTCCTGCACCAGGACCGCCGCTCCCTCGTCTGCCTGTGCCGCGAGCTCCTCGGCGAAGGCCCTGTTGTAGTCGCGGTACGACGCCCAGCGGCGCCGGAACTCCGCGTCGAAGACCGGCTCGTGCGGCACGTCGTACAGATGGTGGTGCAGGAACCACAGCACCGAGTTCGCGATCCCGTTGTACGCGTCGGCGTACACCTCCGGGGGGATGTCCAGCATGCGCACGCCGGGCTCGGCCACCCCGCGCCGCACCGCCTCGCGGTCGCCGTCCCCGAGCGCGGCGCACACCCACACGCTGTCCTGGGAGGAGACCGCGCTCAGCCCGGAGACGAGACCGCCCCCGCCGCGCCGGGCACCGAGGGTGCCGTCGGCGGCGAGGGCGTACGAGACCGGACCCCGGTTGGACGCCACGAGCACAGAAGCCATGTGGCGAACCTAGCCCGTCACGTAAACGCTCAAACGTACGTATACGACTCTGGCGAATCCACGCCTCATGGTTCGCGGCGGCCACGGAGGGCAGCCTTCGCCACCACACCGGTCGCGGCCAGGGCGAGTGCGAGGCCGCCGAGCAGCCAGAGCCGCTCACCGCTCGATCCGGTCTCGGCCATGGAGCCGCCGGCGCCGGGCGGGGCGGGCGGGCGCGGCTCGTGGGGGGTGGGGGCGGCGAGCAGCCCGATCTCGGACTCGCTCGCGTACGGGACCGGGGTCGGTGTGGGGGCCGGGGTCTGCGAGGGGGACGCCGTGACCTCCGGGGCCTTCGGGTCTGCCGGGGCCGTCGGCGTCGGCGTCGGCGTAGGCGTAGGCGTCGGGCTCGGGCCGGTGCTCGGGCTCGTGCTCGGGCCGTCCGTCCGGCCCGGCTTCGGCGGGGCGACGACCGGGGTCACGGCGCAGGCCGGGTCCTCGCTGCCCTCCCCGCAGTTCGAGCGTGGCGACACGGCCTCGACGCGGTTCCGGAGCGTGCCGTCCCCGCGCACCGGGTCGCCGACCTTCACCGAATAGGTGATCTTCGCGGTCCGGCCGGCCGGGATGTCACCCACATAGGTGATCTTCGGCGCCTCGTACGTCACCGTGCCGATCGTGGCCTTCGCGTCGCCGTTGTAGACGGCGTCGTCCAGGTTCCCCGTCAGGTCGTCGCCGAACCGGGCGTTCGGGTGGTCGAGGGGGCCCGTGTTCCGCGCCGTGACCGTGTACGTGACGGTGTCGCCCGGCTTCGCCTTCTGCGGGCTCGCGGTCTTGGTGATCTCCAGGTCCGGCACCGGTACGGAGAAGGCGACGGCGGTGGGCACGTACGTGTCGCCCGTTGTCGTGAAGGTCAGCTCCGCCGACCGTGCGCCCGCCGGAACGGCGCCCTCCGGGATGTCGAAGGTCTTGGCGTCGATGCTCAGGTTGTTCGTCAGCGCGGGCGACACGGCGCCGTCGTGCCCGCCGACGAAGAAGTTGCCGGCGTCGCCGGTGCGGGCCTCGGTGACGTTCCTGCCGTCGACGAGGAAGCGGTCGCCCGGCGTGTTCCGGTCACCTTCGTACGCCGTGACGCTCGCCCGCGCCCTGCCCGCCGTCCGGTGGAAGCCGTCGACGGTGATCGTGGTCGCGGGGGAGGTGGACCGCTGGAGGACGTGCCCGCCGTAGATGCGGACGGCGCGCCGGTCCGGGGCGAAGGCCGGCTCGGGCCCGGGGAACTCGTGGACCACCGTCAGGGACCAGCCCGCCACACAGCCCTGGCCGTCGGCCGCCCAGATGTCGCCGACCGCGACCCGGATGTCGGTGCCGGTCACGCCCGCGAACGCGGCCGTGACGTCCGACTCGCCCGTGTAGTAGTGCGGGCCGCCGGTGTCGGCCGGGTCGGTCACCATGCTGTCGATCGACACCGGCGTCTCGGGTCCCGCCCCGACCCTGATGCGCGGCTCGGTCGTGGCGTGGTCGCCCGGGGAGGTCACCACGTCGCGGCCGCCGGAGCTGTCGCACCGCTTCGTCTGCGCCCCGCTCGGCGCCCTGTACGTACCGTCGTTGCCGCCCCAGAAGAGCCGGGCGTACGCGACCCGGGCACCGACCGGGATCACGACGTGGCCGATGCTGGAGCCGTATCCGGCGCTCATGGCCGCGGTGTCGATCCGCTCCATGGCGAACGTGTCGTTGTCCTCGCGGCCCTGACCCGCGGCCGCTGTGGCGCAGCGTGCGGCCAGGTCGGCGGGGGCGGTGGGGCAGCCCATGACCGTGTTGCCGATGGTCGTGAAGTCGCCGTGGAGCGACGCTTCGTAGCGCTTGCCGAAGGGCTCCACCACATCCGCCACGGCCGGACCGGCCGCGGCGAGGGTGAGCGAGCCGAGCGAACCGAGTGAGCCGGCGGCGAGGCCGAGCGCCGCCAGCAGCGTGGTCATTCGATGGGTGAACGGCATAAAACCGAAATGTATGCAAAAAGCATCATCATTCGGGGTTACGCCACGCGGCGGTGCGTGTACTCCGTGATGTCGATCATCGGCGGCCGTTCCTCGGTGTCCACGGCGTACGTCCGCGGGGTGAAACCGGTGTCGTCCCGCTCGAACTGCGTCAGCCGGGGCCGCACGAGATGCCCGCGGGAGAGGCGCAGCTGCGCCGTCCGGTAGATCGCCGCCGCCATCCGTCCGAGCGCCCGGCCGTCCTGGTGCCGGTGCTTGCGGACCCCGACGTCGACCTGGGCCAGGGCGTCCAGACCCACCGTGTGGAGCGCGTCCACGAGCAGGCCCAGCTCCACTCCGTAACCGACGGGGAACGGCAGCCGTTCGAGCAGCGAGCGTCGCGCCGCGTACTCGCCGCCGAGCGGCTGCACGAAGCCGGCCAGCTGCGGCCAGTGCAGATTGAGCAGCGGCCGTGCCACCAGCTCGGTCACCCGGCCGCCCTGACCTGGAGCGTCGCCCAGCGGACGGTCGTACATCGCCTTCACGAAGTCGACGTCGGGGTCGGTGAGCAGCGGGCCGACGATCCCGGTGACGAAGTCGGCGGAGAAGTCCCGCAGGTCCGCGTCGACGAAACAGACGATGTCGCCGCGCGTCACCATCAGTGACCGCCACAGCACCTCGCCCTTGCCGGGCACGGCCGGTATCCGGGGGAGGATCGCGTCGCGCGCCACGACACGCGCCCCGGCCGCCGCCGCGACCTCCGCCGTACGGTCGGTGGAACCGGAGTCGATCACCACGAGCTCGTCCACGAGCGGGACGGCCTCGGTCATCAGCTCCCGGCGGATCACGGAGACGATGTCGCCGACCGTCGCCTCCTCGTCGAGCGCGGGCAGGACGACGCTGACCGTCGTCCCGTGCTTCGCCGCCAGGATGCGGTCGAGCGAACGGTCCGCCACGGACCAGGACCGCCGGCCCAGCCAGCGCTCCACTTCCTCCAGCACGTGATCTCCATCTCGCGGTTCGGACGGCAGGTTCAACCCTCCGGGCCTTCGGTTACAGTCTTGAACAACGCGGATGCCCGATGCATGTCGGGGTCCCACCCGCGTCTCACAACCGCTTCACACAATCGAATACCGCTCATCCAGAGGGGCAGAGGGAAACGGCCCGTTGAAGCCCCGGCAACCCTCCAGTCGGTCTCGTCCGCGTACACAACGCGCCAGCGAGGCTCCCGGCTAGGGAAGGTGCCAAATCCGTCTCATGACGACATTCGTCATGGGAAAGATGAGGAGAAAGGGCCTCGCCTCCATGGCTGTACAGACTGTTTCCACCGAAACCTCCCGGACCGTCGATCTCGGTCCCGCTTCCGGCCTTTCGTGCCGGGAATGCGGTGAAGTCTTCCCGCTCGGCCCGATCTTCGCCTGCGAGCTCTGTTTCGGCCCGCTCGAAGTCGCGTACGACCTCCCCACCGGTGACCCCGAGGCGCTGCGCAAGCAGATCGAGGCCGGCCCCGCCAACATCTGGCGCTACGCCCCGCTGCTGCCCGTCCCGGCGGACGTCGCCGAGAAGCCGAACCTGAACCCCGGCTGGACCAAGCTCGTCCAGGCCGACAACCTCGCCCGCGAGCTCGGTGTCGAGCCCGGCAAGCTCTTCGTCAAGGACGACTCCGGCAACCCGACGCACTCCTTCAAGGACCGTGTCGTCGCCCAGGCCCTGGAGGCCGCCCGCGCCTTCGGCTTCACCACCCTGTCCTGCTCCTCCACCGGCAACCTGGCCGGCGCCGTCGGCGCCGCCGCCGCCCGCGCCGGCTTCCGCTCCTGCGTGTTCATCCCGCACGACCTGGAGCAGGGCAAGGTCGTCATGGCCGCCGTCTACGGCGGTGAGCTCGTCGGCATCGAGGGCAACTACGACGACGTCAACCGCTTCTGCTCGGAGCTCATCGGCGACCCGCTGGGCGAGGGCTGGGGCTTCGTCAACGTCAACCTGCGGCCGTACTACGGCGAGGGCTCCAAGACGCTCGCGTACGAGATCTGCGAGCAGCTCGGCTGGGTGATCCCGGATCAGCTGGTCATCCCGATCGCCTCCGGCTCGCAGCTCACCAAGATCGACAAGGGCCTGCAGGAGCTCATCAAGCTGGGCCTGGTCGAGGACAAGCCGTACAAGATCTTCGGTGCGCAGGCCGAGGGCTGCTCGCCGGTGTCGGCGGCCTTCAAGGCCGGTCACGACGTCGTACGGCCCCAGAAGCCGAACACCATCGCCAAGTCGCTCGCCATCGGCAACCCGGCCGACGGCCCGTACGTCCTCGACATCGCGCGCCGCACGGGTGGCGCGGTGGAGGACGTCGACGACGAGCAGGTCGTCGAGGCGATCAAGATCCTGGCCCGCACGGAGGGCATCTTCGCCGAGACGGCGGGCGGTGTGACGGTCGGCGTGACGAAGAAGCTGGTCGAGGCCGGCCTCATCGACCCGGCCCTCACCACGGTCGTGCTCAACACGGGTGACGGCCTCAAGACGCTGGACGCGGTGGCCGATACCTCGCAGGCGACCGCGACGATCCGCCCGAGCCTGGACGCGTTCCGCGAAGCAGGCCTGGCGGGCTGACGCCCGCGACCGCCGGGGTGCGGGGGCGGCCGGTGCTCCGGCCGCTCCGGCCGCCGCCCCGCTCCCCGTCCCCGCCCGCCCCGCACCCGCCCCGTAGCCACCGAAGGTGATCAGCCCATGAGCGTGAAGGTCCGCATCCCCACCATCCTCCGCACCTACACCGGCGGCCAGGCCGAGGTCGCCGCCGAGGGCGCGACCCTGTCCGAGGTCATCGCCGACCTGGAGAAGAACCACACGGGCATCGCGGCCCGCGTCCTGGACGACCAGGGCAAGCTGCGCCGCTTCGTGAACGTGTACGTCAACGACGACGACGTCCGCTTCGAGCAGGGCCTGGAGACGGCGACGCCGGACGGCGCGGGCGTCTCGATCATCCCCGCGGTGGCCGGCGGTTGCTGAGCCTTCCGCCGCCCTGTTACCCGGCGTAACCGAATTGCCCCCTCCGCGAGAGAAGCGGAGGGGGCAATTCTGCATGGTTGAGCGCGGTAGAGTTGGGGAAGTCCCCCCGGCCTCCCCTCGCTGCTTGTGCCAGACGCATATGAGAATGCGTCCGCGCCCGACAAGAAGCAGCCAAAGTGTTCGAGTGTTGTGTACCTTCTGCGCACTTTGCCGGGCCCGACTTGCCCCGGAATTCAGTGAATTCTCCTGAATTCTCCTTTACGCCATGCCCAGAATTCTCGCCCGATTGACCTGTTGCAGAGGGCAGTTGGGCAGATACATTCAGCCGCGGTCGACGCGTTCCGGCGCAGGGTCTGACCCGGGTCCCGCGAAGTGCGGGTCCCGCGCAAGGGCCAGTAATAGGGGAGTTAGGCATGGCTCAGGGCACCGTCAAGTGGTTCAACGCGGAGAAGGGCTACGGCTTCATCGCGGTCGACGGTGGTGCGGATGTATTCGTCCACTACAGCGCGATCCAGATGGACGGCTACCGCACCCTTGAAGAGGGTCAGCGGGTCGAGTTCGAGATCTCGCAGGGCCAGAAGGGTCCGCAGGCGGACATGGTCAAGCTCGCCGTCTGAGCACGGCGCGATCGGCCACCACGTACGCACTCACGCGTTCTCACGCCGAGGGGTCCGCATCCTGACCAGGATGCGGACCCCTCGTGCGTGCGCGGGAGGTGGCGCGACGGGGTTCCGATCATCGAGAGGCGCTTGCCCCCGCCCGTCGCCCGACCGCCACCCCTCATCGACGTCCCTTCGGGACGGCCTTGCACTCTCCTGTGCCGAGTGCTAATCATTGGCGTTAGCACTCTGAAGGTGAGAGTGCTTACGAGGATCGGGCAGACGAGGTCCGCGGCCAGGTGGGGCAAGGAACCACAGGGCACGCAGGCCGTCCGTCGCGGGCGTCGGCGCGGTCCTGGAGCGTTATCCACCCCATGTCCGGGAGGACCACTTCACATGGCCAAGATCATCGCGTTCGACGAGGAGGCACGGCGCGGTCTCGAGCGCGGGATGAACCAGCTCGCCGACGCCGTCAAGGTCACCCTTGGCCCCAAGGGCCGGAACGTCGTCCTCGAGAAGAAGTGGGGCGCCCCCACGATCACCAACGATGGTGTGTCCATCGCCAAGGAGATCGAGCTCGAGGACCCGTACGAGAAGATCGGCGCCGAGCTGGTCAAGGAAGTCGCCAAGAAGACGGACGACGTCGCCGGTGACGGTACGACCACCGCGACCGTCCTCGCCCAGGCGCTCGTCCGCGAGGGCCTGCGCAACGTGGCGGCCGGCGCCAACCCGATGGCCCTCAAGCGCGGCATCGAGAAGGCCGTCGAGGCCGTCTCCGGCGCCCTGCTCGAGCAGGCGAAGGATGTCGAGACCAAGGAGCAGATCGCTTCCACGGCCTCCATCTCCGCCGCCGACACCCAGATCGGCGAGCTCATCGCCGAGGCGATGGACAAGGTCGGCAAGGAAGGCGTCATCACCGTCGAGGAGTCCCAGACCTTCGGTCTGGAGCTGGAGCTCACCGAGGGTATGCGCTTCGACAAGGGCTACATCTCGGCGTACTTCGCCACCGACATGGAGCGTATGGAGGCGTCCCTGGACGACCCGTACATCCTGATCGTCAACTCCAAGATCTCCTCCGTGAAGGACCTGCTCCCGCTCCTGGAGAAGGTCATGCAGTCGGGCAAGCCCCTGCTGATCATCGCCGAGGACGTCGAGGGCGAGGCCCTGTCGACCCTGGTCGTCAACAAGATCCGCGGCACCTTCAAGTCCGTCGCGGTCAAGGCTCCGGGCTTCGGCGACCGCCGCAAGGCCATGCTGAACGACATCGCCATCCTCACGGGCGGCACGGTCATCTCCGAGGAGGTCGGCCTCAAGCTCGAGAACGCCGGCCTGGACCTGCTGGGCCGCGCCCGCAAGGTCGTCATCACCAAGGACGAGACCACGATCGTCGACGGTGCCGGTGACAGCGAGCAGGTCGCCGGTCGCGTCAACCAGATCCGCGCCGAGATCGAGAACTCGGACAGCGACTACGACCGCGAGAAGCTGCAGGAGCGCCTGGCGAAGCTCGCCGGCGGTGTTGCGGTCATCAAGGCCGGTGCCGCGACCGAGGTCGAGCTCAAGGAGCGCAAGCACCGCATCGAGGACGCCGTTCGCAACGCGAAGGCGGCCGTCGAGGAGGGCATCGTCGCCGGTGGTGGCGTGGCCCTGCTCCAGGCCTCCAACGTCTTCGAGAAGCTCGAGGCCGACCTCTCGGGCGACGAGGCCACCGGTGCCGCGATCGTGAAGCTGGCCCTGGAGGCCCCGCTGAAGCAGATCGCCGTCAACGCCGGCCTCGAGGGTGGCGTCGTGGCGGAGAAGGTCCGCAACCTGCCCGTCGGTCACGGCCTGAACGCCGCGACCAACGAGTACGTGGACCTCATCGCCGAGGGCATCATCGACCCGGCGAAGGTGACGCGTTCCGCCCTGCAGAACGCGGCCTCCATCGCCGCGCTGTTCCTGACCACCGAGGCCGTCATCGCCGACAAGCCCGAGAAGGCCGGCGCGGCCGCCCCGGGTGGCATGCCGGGCGGTGACATGGACTTCTGAGCCTCGGCTCGGTAGTTCCTCGCTGTACGCGACCGAGGGCGGCACCCCCAGCTGGGGGTGCCGCCCTCGGGCGTTCGGGGTGATGCTGGTGGGGTGGGGCGGTCCGCCCCTCTCGGAAGGCGGAGCCTCTCGGAAGGCGGGAGCGATCCATGATCACGCTGCTGACGACACCGGCCGACCGCGAGCTGGTCATCACCCGGACCTTCGACGCCCCGCCCGCCCGTGTCTGGGAGGCGTGGACGAAACCCGAGCACGTACGGCAGTGGTACGGCGTGGCCGCCCTGCCCACGGTGATCTCCGACGTCGACCTCCGCATCGGCGGCACGTGGCGCTGGGGCCAGAAGGCCCCCGACGGCCGGGAGATCGTCTTCTCCGGCACGTACGAGGAGATCGTCCCGAACGAGCGCCTCGTCTACACCGAGGTCTTCGAGCTCATGCCAGGACCTCCGGTCCACGTCACCCTCACCTTCGACGACACGCCCGACGGCGGCACGGCGCTCACCAGTACGTCGCTCTGGCCCTCGTCGGAGATCCGCGACCAGGCGCTGGCGACGGGGATGGAGGCCGGGGTCAAGGAGGAGTACGACCGCCTGGCGGCCTATCTGGAGACGATGTGAGCCTGGACGTGCCGCTGCTGCCGGCCGGGGCGTACGACCTGCGCCCGTGGGAGCGCGCGGACCTGCCGCTCGTGGAGGAGGCGTCGACGGATCCGTACATCCCGCTGATCACCACGGTCCCGCCGGTGTACTCGGAGGCGGAGGGCGAGGGGTTCGTCCGCCGCCAGTGGAGCCGGTCCGAGACGGGCGCCGGCTACTCCTTCGTCATCGTCCGCCGCCGCGACGACCGTCCGGCGGGCATGATCGGCCTCTGGCTCCGCGACCTCCCCGAAGGCCGCGCGACCGTCGGCTACTGGGTGGCGCCCTCCTGCCGCGGCGAGGGCGCGGCGGGGGCGGCGCTCACGGCGCTGAGCGAGTGGGCGATCGATGAACTGGGCATCCCCCGCCTCCAGTTGCTCGTCGAACCGTGGAACGAGGCCTCGGCGAGGACGGCGGAGCGGGCCGGGTACGTACGGGAGGGGCTGCTGCGGTCCTGGCAGGAAGTGGGCGGAGAGCGGCGGGACATGTTCATGTACGGGCGGGTGCGTGTCCCGACGGCCGGGGACGACGGCGGAGCGTGAGCTCGGGGGCCGTGGCCGGGCGGCTCGGGGGCGGTCCGATCCGCTCAGCGCCGCGACCGAGGCGCTCCGGAGCGCAGGGCCCCGGTGTACCGGCCGGGCGTGGTGCCGACGTGGCGCCGGAAGTGGCGGGTGAGGTGGGACTGGTCGTAGAAGCCCGTCGCCGGCGCCACCTCGGCGGCCGGACGGCCGGCCAGGAGGAGGCGGCGGGCTTCGGCGATGCGGCGGGACGTGACGTACTGGTGCGGGGCGATGCCGAACGTCGAGGTGAACGCGCGGACCAGGTGGGTGGGGTGCGCGTGCACGAGCTTGGCCGCCTCGGTCAGGGGCAGGCCGTCGCGCAGGCGCGCGTCGAGGAGGTCCCGCAGGTCGTGGGCCACGCCGCGTGCGGCCCGCGCCCGGGGGCCCGGTACGGCGGCGAGGCGGGGGTGCAGGTGGCCGCGGAGGCGTTCGGAGATCAGGGCGAGGCGGCTCTCCGCCTCCAGCTCGTCGTCGCTCCGGTGCGTGAGCGCCGTGTGCAGCTGCCCGACCCTGGCGCGCAGCAGCGGGTCGACGATGTCGGGGCCGTCGACGGCGGCGCCGATGAGGCTCTCGTCCAGCTGGGTGAGGTCCAGATAGAGCACCCGCTTGCGGAAGCCCTGCTCCGTGGCGGGTGAGCCGTTGTGCGGCACGTGGGGCGGGAGCAGGGACACCGTGTCGTGCGGGGTGCCGTGCTCGCGCCGGTTCAGGTCGTAGCGGACCGCGCCGTCGTCGACGATCAGCAGGGTCCACACGTCGTGGACGTGCATCGGGTACGCGTGCTCGGTGAAGTGGGCGTGGAAGACCTCCACGACACCCGGGACCGTCGGGCGCCACGCCGAGACCTCTTGCCGTGCCTCCTGCCGCGCCACCATGCCAAGAACGTACAAGAAGGGGCCGCAGGACGACGGGCAGTCTCAGGGTATGACCACCGAGAGCACCGCCGAGAACGGCCCCGAGACCACCCCCGAGGTCACCCCCGACAACGCCCCCGTGCGTTTCGACACCAAGATCGCCGTCCTGCTGCGCGAGGACCTGGAGACCTGGCAGCGGCTGAACGTCACCGCGTTCCTGGTCAGCGGCATCGGCTCCGCGCTCCCCGAGGTGATCGGCGAGCCGTACGCCGATGCCGACGGCACGCCGTACCTGCCCATGTTCCGGCAGCCCGTCCTCGTCTTCGAGGGGACGAAGGAGACCCTGGGCGCCGCGCACGGCCGCGCCCTGGCGCGGGAGCTGCCCCGCGCGGTGTTCACCGCCGAGCTCTTCGCGACCGGCAACGACCGGGACAACCGCGCGGCGGTCCGGGCGGTGCCGGGGGACCGGCTGGATCTCGTGGGGCTCGCCGTCCACGGGCCGCGCAACGCCGTCGACAAGGTGCTCAAGGGCGCCCGGATGCACCCCTAGGACCCGTACGGGCGCGCATCCTCCACGGGGCCCGTACGGAAGCGGTGCCGGTACTCCGTGGGTGTCGTGTCGAGGCGGCGCCGGAACGCCCGGATCAGGGTGTCGGTCGTACCGAAACCGCAGCCGGACGCGATCCGTTCGAGGGTGGCATCGGTGGTTTCGAGCGCCGCGCGGGCCCGTTCGACGCGCGCCGACTCGACGTAGACGCCCGGCGTCACGCCGAGTTCCTCCTTGAAGATCCGGGTGAGCTGGCGGCTGCTGACGTGCGCGTACGCGGCGAGGTCGTCGACGGTGAGCGGCTCGTCGAGGTGGCGGGTGATGTGGAGGCGGAGGTCCTCGATGCGCCGGGTCGTGGAGACCGGTTCGAGGGGCACGCTGAACTGGCTCTGTCCGCTGGGGCGCTTCAGGTACATCACGAGCTGCCGGGCGACGCGCAGCGCGACGGTCTCGCCGAAGTCCTCGGCGACGAGGGCCAAGGACAGGTCGAGGCAGGCGCTGATCCCCGCGCCCGTCCACACGTCACCCGAGCGGATGAAGATGGGGTCGGCGTCGACCTCGACCAGCGGATGGTCGGTGGCGAGCTGGCGGGCGGTCGACCAGTGGGTGGTGGCGCGCCTGCCGTCGAGGAGCCCCGCGGCGGCGAGGATGTGCGCTCCCACGCAGACGGAGGCGACCCTGCGCGTCCGCTCGGCCAGGGTCTTCACCCGGTCGACGACGGCGGGGTCGGCGAGGGCGTGGACCCGCCGCAGGTCGTCGACCTCGACGGAGCCGGGGACGAGGAGGGTGTCGATGCTCCGGGTGCCCGGTGCGCCGAGCAGTTCGCCGAAGGTGAGGTCCGGGAGGATCCGTACGCCGGCGGAGGTGGTGACGGGGTCCGTCGTCTCGGCGGCGAGGACGACGCGGTAACCGGACGCGTCGTCCGTCTCGCGGCGCAGGAGCGAGAAGACCTCCGGCGGCCCGGTGACGTCGAGCAGGTCGACGCCCTCGAAGAGGACGATGACGATCAGTCGTTCCACCGGGCTCATCTCGATGTCCGTATCTGCAAGTTGGGCGACATTGCCGACGCGTCGGGGTCGGCCATAGCGTTTCAGACGTAGCGAAACAGCCCGAGCCAGGGGGTATTTCTTCCATGGGTACGACTCGTACGACGACTCTGCGCGAACTGAACGGCTTCGACGAGACGCCGGCGTCGCTCTCCGACGCGACGCTGATCCTCGTCGACTACCAGAACACCTACACGCGCGGCGTGATGGAGCTGGACGGCTGGCGGGCCGCGCTCGACTCCGCCGCCGCGCTCCTCGCCCGGGCGCGGGAGGCGGGGGCGAAGGTGGTGCACGTCGTCAACGACGGCGGTGAGGGCACGCCGTACGACATACGGGAGGAGATCGGCGCGATCCACCCGAGCGTGGCCCCGGTCGAGGGCGAGCCGGTCGTCGTCAAGAAGGTCCCGAACGCCTTCGTCGGCACCGACCTGGCCGAACACGTGGACGCCGCCGGGCACAAGGACGTCGTGGTCGCCGGATTCATGACGCACATGTGCGTGACGTTCACGGCGGAGGGCGCGTTCCTGCGCGGCAACCGCCCCACGGTCGTCGCCGACGCCTGCGCGACCCGCCCGCTGCGGACGACGGCCGCCGACGTGACCGCCGACCAGCTGCACCGGAGCGCCCTCGCGACGATCGGGGACCTGTACGGGGTCGTGGTGGCGTCGGGGGCGGATCTGAGGTGAGCGGGGCCGAGCCGAGCTGGGGGCCGGGCTGAGCCCGGGCTGATCCGAGCCGCCGGGCAGATCCCGAATGCGGCCACCGGCACCCGAATGCGGCCACCGGTCGCCGCCCGCGAGGTGGCGACGTAGCGTCCGGACTGGTGACCGAACGTCCGCAGAGGTGACGTTCCGTGACGATTCCGGACTTCTGGAGGTCCGTATGGTTTCCTGCCGCGTTTCCGCTCTGATGGCCGCCGCCGCGCTGCTCGCTCTCGGTCTGCCGACCGGGACCGCCGTCGCGGCTCAGCCCACGTGTTTCGGCGTGCCCGCGAGCATCACGGGGGCCGGGGCGATCCTGGGGACCGCCGGCGACGACGTGATCGTCGGGTCGGACGGTGTGGACACGATCGACGGTGGGGGCGGCGACGATCTGATCTGCGCCCTGGGCGGTGACGACCTCGTCGCGGGCGGCCTGGGTGACGACCGGATCGACGCCGGGGCGGGCGACGACAACGCGCGTGGTGACGTGCTCGCCCTCACCGGCGACGCCACCGGCGGCGGCGACGACCGTGTGTTCGGCCGCGAGGGCGACGACCGGCTCGGCGGTGACAGCTTCGCGCTCGCCGGGGTCGCCACCGGTGGTGGCGACGACCAGGTGTTCGCCGGGCCGGGCGACGACGTCGTGGCCGGTGACAGCCGCGGTTCGAGTGCGACCGGTGGTGGCGACGACGTACTGGACGGCGGCGCGGGCGCCGACGACATGGCAGGGGACTCCGTCGCGACCGTCACCGACGCGGCCGGTGCCGGTGACGACGTGCTGCGCGGCGGCGCCGGCACCGACATCCTCATCGGCGACAACAACGCGCAGCGGAACGCCTCGGGGAACGGCGGGGACGATCTCCTGGAGCTGGGCGCGGACGGCGGGTTCTTCGCCATCGGCGACCACAACGCGGCGGAGGGAACGGCCTCCGGCGCCGGCGACGACCGGATCGTCGGCGGCAGCGCCGGCGAAGTCCTCCTCGGCGACAGCTCCGTGAACACCACGGCGCCCACCGGCGCGGGCGACGACCTCATCGAAGGGCGGGGCGGCGACGACCGGCTGCTCGGCGACAACGCCGACTTCTTCATCGAGAACACGGTCGGCACGGCGGGCGGGGACGACACGCTCCTCGGCGGCGCCGGCGTCGACCGGCTGAAGGCCGGTCCGCGCAACGACGTGCTGCTCGGCGGCGCCGGATCCCCCGACGTCTGCGACGGCGAGGCCGGGACGGACGTCGCGGCCGGCGGCTGCGAGACGGTCTCGAACGTGCCCTGACGCAGGACGTCCCTGGAGGACGTCCCCCGTCAGGGCGGCCTCCGGACGGGGCTGGGGCACGGGACCAGGACGGGACGGGCTGGGGTCCGGCCGGGGGCCGGGTCGGGGGGCAGCCCCACCTCGGACCGTCCCGGCTGCCGGATGGGATCATGACGGAACGTCAACAAAGCTTGCCGCATGACGACTTACGCCTCCAAGGCCTTGCTGATCGCCCTCTCCTCCGCCGCCGTCGTGGCCGGCCTCACCGCGGCCGGTCCCGCCTCCGCCTCGGGTCCCGCCTCCGCCGCCGTGACCCCGTCGGCAGGACTCGCGTGGACCGAGTGCGCCGTCACCCGTCCGCACCTGAGGCCCAAGCCGCTGCCCGGGCAGGAGTGCGCAACCCTCTCCGTCCCCCTCGACTACAGCGACCCCCGGGGCCGCCAGGTCGGGATCGCCGTCTCCCGGATCCGCAGCGACCGGCCCGGCGAGCGGCGCGGCGCGCTGGCCGTGATCCCCGGGGGCCCGGGGAGTTCCGGCGTCCAGCGGCTGACCATGAAGGGGGATGCGCTGCGGCGCGAACTGGGCGGTGCGTACGACCTGGTGGCGATGGACCCGCGCGGCGTGGGCGGCAGCGTCAAGGCGAGCTGCGGGCTGGACGAGGACGACCGGCGAATGGTGACCCTCCGCTCCTGGCCGGGCGCCGACGGGAGCATCGCCGAGAACGTCGCCCGGTCCCGGCGGACCGCCGAGGCATGCGCGCGCAACGGCGGTGACGAGCTGGCGAGCATGACGACGGCGAACCAGGCGCGGGACCTGGACCGGTTCCGGCGGGCGCTCGGCGAGGAGAAGCTGTCGGCCTGGGGAGTCTCGTACGGTACGTATGTGGGCGCGGTGTACGCGCAGAAGTTCCCGCACCGGACCGACCGTTGGGTCCTGGACAGCAGCAACGACCCGGACCCGAAGCGCGTGGCCAGAGGCTGGCTCGCGTACCTGGGGGAGGGCGCGGACGACCGGTTCCCCGACTTCGCGGCGTGGGCGGCGCACCCGGACCGCGAGACGCAGGGGCTGCGTCTCGCGGAGCGTCCCGAGGACGTACGTCCGCTGGTGATCGCGCTGGCGGAGCGGCTTGACCGCGCGCCGGCCGAGTCCACCACCCCGGGCGTCCCGCTCACCGGCACCGTGCTCCTGCAGGCCCTGCAGAACGCGCTCTACAGCGACGCGGCCTTCGCCGGGTTCGCCCGGCTGGTGGTGGACGCCCAGCACCCGACGCGCAAGCCCGCGCTTCCGCCGGAGCTCGCCGCCGCACTGCCGGACGAGGACGCGGCGATGATGGTCGGCGTCATCTGCAACGACGTGAGCTGGCCGCGTTCCGTCGCCGCCCACGAGCGGGCCGTCGCCGCGGACCGCGCCCGTCGACCGCTCACGGCCGGGTTCCCGGTGAACATCACGCCCTGCTCCTTCTGGAAGGCCCCGGCGGAGAAGCCGACCCGGATCACGGACCGGGGTCCGTCCGACATCCTGATGATCCAGAGCCTCCGAGACCCGTCGACCCCGTACGCCGCCGGTCTGAAGATGCGCGCGGCCCTCGGCGACCGCGCCCGGCTCGTCTCGGTCGACCAGGGCGGGCACGGCATGTACCTGGGCAACGGCAACGCGTGCGGGAACGCGGCGGTGACGGAGTTCCTGCGGACGGGGAAGCGGCCGGCTCGGGACACGTACTGCGCGAACTGACCACGCACGCCCGTCCTCAGGGGCAGGGTCAGACCCGTACGGGCTCCGGTGCCTCCGGCGCCACGGGGCCACCCGCGGCCACGGGCACCTCCACCGGGTCCGTCTCCACGTCGAACTCCTCCAGGAGCTCCCGGCTGAAGCCCCAGAAGTACGTCGTCACGAACCCGACCACGTAGCCGACCAGCAGCCCGCCCGCGTAGATCGCGATCGTCCCGCCCAGGCCCTTGTTGCCGTCGAGGAGGGGGAAGAGGGCCCAGCCCGAGGGGCCGATGGCCGTGGAGCCGACCTTGTCGCCCAGCATGTTGAAGAGGCCGACGAAGCCGCCGCCGAACGCGCCGCCGACGCAGGCCGTGACGAACGGGCGGCCCAGCGGGAGCGAGACGCCGTAGATCAGGGGCTCGCCCACGCCGAGGAAGCCGGCCGGGAGGGCGGACTTGATGGTGCGGCGGATGGAGCCGTTGCGGGGGAGCTTGAAGTAGACCGCGACCGCCGCGCCGACCTGGCCCGCGCCCGCCATCGCCAGGATCGGCAGCAGGACGGTGAATCCCTGCTGCTCGATCAGGGTGGTGTGGATCGGGATCAGCGCCTGGTGCAGCCCCAGCATCACCAGCGGCAGGAACAGCCCGCCGAGGACGAGGCCCGCGCCCGCACCGGCGTTGGCGAGGAGCCAGTTGGCGAAGTCGCCGATCGCGGTGGAGATCTCACCGGCCACGAACATCAGGCCGAAGATCGTGACCAGGCCGGAGACCAGGACCGTGAGGGTCGGCGTGACCAGCACGTCGAGGGACTCCGGCACCCAGCGGCGGCACCACTTCTCGACGTACACCGCGAGCACCGCGGCGCCCAGCGCGCCGAGCACACCGCCCTGCCCGGGCGACAGCGTCTGGCCGAACGCGTCGATCTTCGCGACACCGGGGAAGACGATGATCGCCGCGACCGCACCGCCCAGGATCGGCGTACCGCCGAACTCCTTCGCCGTGTTGAAGCCGACGAAGACCGCGATCAGCGCCATGAACCCGCTCGCCATCGCCGCGAGCGCGGGCGTCACGCCCGGCAACCAACCCAGGTTGATCAGCAGGCCGTTGAGGCCGGCGATGATGCCGCAGCCGATGAGGGCGGGGATGAGCGGGACGAAGATGTTCGCGATCCTGCGCAGGAAGAGCTTGAACGGCGTCTGGTTCTTCACCTTCCGCGCCGCCCTGATCGCGGCGCCCTGGGCGGCGAGTCCGTCGGCGGACGGCCGGGGGGCCGCGGCCACCAGGGCCTCGAACTCCGGCGTCACGCGGGCGACCGTGCCGGGGCCGAGCACGATCTGGTACGTGTCGTCCTCCACCACACCCAGCACGGACGGCAGGGCCTTCAGGGCCTCGTCCTGGACGAGCGAGCGGTCCCGCAGACCCAGCCGGAGCCGGGTCATGCAGTGGGCCACGGAGTCGATGTTCTCTGCGCCGCCGACGAGGGGGAGGATCGCGGCGGCGATGGCGCGGTTCTTGTCGTCTGTGCTCATGGTGCGGTGGTGCCTTGCTGTGCGGGGACGGGGGAGGTTCAGGGGGTTGTCTCGGCGTGCAGGGCGGCCCGCAGATGGCCCGCCGAGTCCGTGAGGCGCCGGTCGGCGGCCTTGGCGTCGATGTCGGCGAGGATCATCAGGATCGCGGTCTTCACCTCGCCGTCCGCCGCGGCGAGGGCGGTCTCGATCTGCTCGTCCGGCGCGCCGGTGGCCAGGGCGACGATCCGTCGCGAGCGCGCCTGGAGCTTGTCGTTGGAGGCGCGGACGTCGACCATCAGGTTTCCGTACGTCTTGCCGAGCCGGATCATCGTGATCGTCGAGATCATGTTGAGGACCAGCTTCTGCGCCGTACCCGCCTTCAACCGCGTGGAACCGGTGAGGAGTTCGGGGCCCGTGACGACCTCGATGCCGTGTTCGGCGGCGGCGGCGAGCGCGCTGTCCGCGTTGCAGGACAGGCCGATCGTCAGCGCGCCCTGGGTGCGGGCGTGCGCGACGGCGCCGATGGCGTACGGGGTACGGCCCGAGGCGGAGACGCCGACCACCGTGTCGTTCGGGGTGAGCTTCAGCGCGTCGAGGTCGGCCGCGGCGAGCTCCGCCGAGTCCTCGGCTCCCTCGACCGCCCTCACCATGGCCGACGGGCCGCCCGCGATCAGACCGAGGACCTCCGAGGGGTCGGTGTTGAAGGTGGGCGGGCACTCGCTGGCGTCGAGGACTCCGAGCCGACCGGCGGTGCCCGCGCCGGCGTAGATCAGCCGGCCGCCCTGGGCCATGCGGGCGGCGGTGGCGTCGATCGCGGCCGCGATCAGCGGCAGCTGCGCGGCGACGGCGGCCGGGACGGTCTGGTCCTCGGCGTTCATCGTGCGGGCGATCTCGAGGGTCGGGAGCTGGTCGATCTCCGCGAGCTCGGGACGGAACGCCTCGGTGGTGAGGGTGGCCAGCTGGGCGCGCAGTTCGGAGTACGTAGCAGAAGACACGTGCGGCTCTTTCGAGGGTTTCCCGGTGCTACCGGGTGCGGGGCGAGTGGCGGTGGGCCAGGGCTTCGTACGAGGCCGCGAGGGCAGGCGCCGCCGTCTCGTACGTACGTTGGGTGACACAGGTGAACAGGCAGTCCACGACCAGGAGTTGGCTGGTACGGGAGGACATGGCCGCGGGTCGCAGCTCGCTCTCGCGGGCCGTGGAGGTGGTGAGGATGTGGTCGGCGTACTGCGAGACGGGCCCGTCCGGGCGGCCGGTGATCGCGACGGTGGTGGCGCCGTGGTCGAAGGCGACGCGGAGGGGTTCTATGACGTCGCCGGTCGAGCCGGAGTGGGTGATGGCGATGGCGACGTCGCCGGAGCGGAGCTGTACGGCGTTGGTGACGGCGAGGTGCGGGTCGCTGTGCGCGTGCGCGATCAGGCCGATGCGGAGGAGCTTCTGGCCGAGGTCCTGGGCGACGAGGCCGGAGGCGCCGATGCCGTAGATGTCGATGCGGCGGGCGGCGGCGAGGGCGGCGACGGCGGCGCCGAGCTGGACGGTGTCGAGTCCGGCGGCCGTGTCGGCGAGGGTCTGCTGCTCGTCGTAGGCGAGCTTGGCGACGACGTCGGCCACCGGGTCGTCGACCGCGATGTCGGCCGTGACGGCGGGCGCGCGGCCGGACTGCTGCTGGGCGGCGAGGCCGGCGAGGGCGAGGCGGAGGTCCCGGTAGCCGGGGTAGCCGAGGAGCCGGGCGGTGCGGACGACGGTCGCCTCGCTGGTTCCGGTGAGCTCGGCGAGGCCGGTGACGGTGAGGGCGGCGCAGCCCGCCGGGTCCCCGGCGACGGCTTCGGCCACCCGCTGCATGGAGCGGGTCATGGACGGCGCGAGGGTACGCACCTTGGCCGCGAGGGCGGCGGGGGCGGGCGGGGCGTCGTGGCCGGACCCCGCACCGGACGCGGCGGAGGGCGGCGGCGAGGACGGGGCCCCGGGCGCGGGCACCTGGCCGCTGAAACTTTCCTTCACGTCATTGGTCACACTTGAAAGATATTTTCGCGCACCGGGAGCGTCAAGACCCCACCGGTCCCGGAAGGCCTGGACGAGTCCCGGATGCGAGCGGGACCTTCGCCCCTGAGGCTTGTCGGGTGACAATGTGTGCATGGACGACATCGACCCGCTGGAGCAGGCGCTGCACGCCGCCCGCGCCCTGGTCCTCGCCGATCTGGCGGCACGCGACGTGGCCGCGGCCGAGGTCGTGTCGATGGTGGAGGACGCCGTCACCCACCGGCGCTGGTGGGTCGAGCAGTGGCCCGAGGGCATCACTTACGTCGCCGGGCTCATCGCCCAGGACGTCCAGGACTCCCTCCTTGAGCGGTACGGCCGCTGGCCGCTGTGCCCCGTCTGCTCCTCGGGCGACCCGCACGCCCTGGACGTCGAACCCGAGCTGGGCCCGGACCCGCACTGGGTCTGCGGCAAGGCGGGCGTCGTGGTCGCCCCGGTGGGCGGCCTGAGGTGACCCTCTACATCGACCCGCCGACCTGGCCGGGCCACGGCCGCATGTGGTCGCACCTGGTGAGCGACGTCTCGCACGAGGAGCTCCACGCCTTCGCCGCCGCGATCGGCGCCCCGCCCCGCGCCTTCGAGCGCGACCACTACGACATTCCGTCGGACCGCTACGCGGACGCGGTGGCGGCGGGCGCGGTCGAGGTCGGCTCGAAGGAACTGGTCCGCCTGATCACCGCGGCGGGCCTACGACGCCCGAAGTTCCCGAGGCGCGCTCCGGAGCCGACCCGGGCGCCGGGGCCCGAGGCGACGACGTAAACGCACCCCCGGCCCGCCCGGAAGGCCCGACGACGTCCGCGCGACGCGATGCGGCCGCCTGTCGGCAGGGCCGTGTGGGTCAGTCGGACGTGCGGCAGGCGACGAGGTCGTCCTGGCGGGCGGGGGACGACGAGGCCGCGGGGGACGAGGCGATGACCTGACTGCTCGACGGGCGGCGGGTCAGGCGCAGCGCCAGGGCGACCGTCGCCAGGGCCACCGCCGTCATCGCCGCGCCCGCCCAGGCCGTCGAGGCGAAGCCGAGGCCGGCGTCGATCGTGGTGCCGCCGAGCCAGGGGCCCGCCGTGTTGCCGAGGTTGAAGGCGGCCGTCGTCGTGGCGCCCGCCAGGGTCGGGGCGGCGCCGGCGACGTTGAACATACGGGCGTTGAGCGCGGGGGCCGTGTAGAAGGCCGAGACGCCCAGGAGGAAGGAGAGGGCGATCACGGCGACCGGGCTGGAGGCGAAGAGGGCCAGGGCGACCAGGAAGACCGTCGAGGCCGTGACGCCGCTGAGCAGGACCCCGAAGAGGTGGGCGTCGGCGACCCGGCCGCCGATCGTCGTGCCGATCAGCGCGCCGATGCCGAAGAGGCCCAGGATCGCGGAGACCCAGCGGGCGTCGATCCCGGCGACGTCCGTGACGACCGGAGCGAGGTACGAGAACGCGCAGAAGACGCCGCCCGCGGCGAGCGCGGTGATCACGATCGCGAGCAGGACCTGCCGGTCGCGGTAGATCGCCAGCTCCCGCTTGAGGCGGGGCTTGGTCTCCGGGACCGGGATGTGCGGGATGCGGGTCACCACGCCCACGAGCGCGACGGCCGAGGCCACGCCGACCGCCCAGAACGCGGCGCGCCAGCCGAGGTGCTCGCCGAGGAAGGCGCCGGCGGGGACGCCGAGGACGTTGGCGATGGAGAGGCCGCCGATCATGACCGCCATCGCGCGGGCGCGTGAGCCGACGGGGACCATCGCGATGGCGACGGCCGCGCCGACCGCCCAGAAGCCCGCACAGGCGAGCGCGCTCACGACGCGGGAGGCGAAGAGGACCGCGTAGTTCGGCGCCAGCGCACCGGCGACCTGGCCGAGGCCGAAGAGGGTGATCAGGGTGACGAGCGTCGTCTTGCGGGGGAGCCGGAGGGTCGCGACGGCGAGCAGCGGGGCGCCGACGACCATGCCGATCGCGAAGGCCGAGATCAGCAGGCCGGCGCGGGGTATGGAGACGTTCATGTCGTCGGCGATGGATCGGAGAAGGCCGGACAGCATGAATTCGCTCGTGCCGAGCGCGAAGACGGAGAGGCCGAGGATGTAGACGGCCAGCGGCAGGCGGGTGGGCGTGGACGGCGCCGCGGGGGCGGTGGCGGCTTCGGCGCGCTCGGCTGAGGTTGACGGCATGACATGCGTCAACCTGCGGTTTGTGCCTGACATTCCCTCTGTGACGGGTGTCTCGCGATGCGGACCGGGCGGCCTCAGGCGCCCAGGTCCGTCAGTTCCCGGGCCAGGTTCCTGCGGGCCCGTTCCTCCCAGGCCGCCGCGCCGTAGGGGGTGCGGAAGAGGCGGGGAAGGGAGAGGAGCTGGCGGAGGACCGTCGCGCGGCCCTCCCTGAACGCGTCGTCCGGGACGAAGGCGTACTCCTCGCGGACCGCGCGCGTATACCCCCCGTACGCATCTTCGTCCGTCGCCAGGATCGCCAGGTCCGCGTCGCAGAGGGTCTCGCCGTTGAGGTCGCCGTCCGCCGGGTCGTGGGTCACGGTCAGGCGCACCAGGCGGGCCACCTCCGCCACCTCGTGGGGTGTGAGGCCCGCCTCCGGCAGGGCCTTTTCGGCCAGGATCGCCGAGCGTTCCTCGTTCTCCGAGCGGTCCGGCCGGTAGACCGCGTCGTGGAACCAGGCGGCCAGCCGGACCAGCTCCAACTCCCCGCCCTCGCCGCCCTGGTCGGCGAGTTCGTCGATGCGGTCGAGGACCGCCCGCAGGTGGTCGACCGTGTGGTACCTGCGCTGCGGCTCCGCCCAGCGCGCCAGCAGGTTCCGGCCGTACGGGGACGGGTCCGGGCCCTCGCGGCCGGCGCGGGCGGCGCGCAGGGTGGCGTTCCAGCGCTGGAGCAGGGCGGGGTCCACGGGTTCGGTCATGGCTGCATTCTGCCGCCCCGAGGGGCTGGAAGCTCGTGTTCCGCCAGCCCGGCAGTGGGCCTTCCGCACTCCCTTACATACCCCCATGGGTATGCGATCGCTGTCACCGGATCCATCGCGACCGACCATCTGAAGGACCACGGTGTGGACACCGACTCGGTGCGCGTCAGCGCGTCGCTTCACACCGCCCGGTTCGTCTGTACCACCGACCGGGCGCAGAACCAGATCGCCACCTTCTACGCCGGAGCGATGGCCGAGGCCGCGAGATCGAGCTGCGGGAGGTCGTCGCCCGGACGGGCCGTCCGGACCTGGTCTCCCCGGGCGACCCCTAGGCCATGCTCCGGCACACCCGCACCTGCCGCGAGCTCGGCATCCCGTTCGCCGCCGACCCGTCGCAGCAGCTGGCGCGGCTCTGTCGGAGGAGGTGCGGGAGCTGGTGGACGGCGCGCGGTGGGCTGTTCTCCAACGCGTACGGGACGGCCCTGCTCGGCGGGAGGTCGGGCTGGTCGGAGGCGGAGATCCTGCGCCGGGTCGGCGCCTGGGTCACCACGCACGGCGAGACCGGCGTCCGTGTCCGGGGCGAGGGCCGGGACACCCTGGCCGTCCCCGCGGTGCCGGTGCCCGCGGTCGTCGACCCGACCGGAGTCGGGGACGCCTTCCGCGCCGGGTCCCTCGCCGCGACGGCGTGGGGCGTGCCGGAGCGGTGCGCGGCGCAGCTGGGCTGCGCCGTCGCCGCCACCGTCCTCGACCACGTGGGACGCAGGAGTACCGGCTGCACCGCGATCCGCTCCTGGACCGGATCAGGACGGCGTACGGCATGGGCAGCACGGCCGAACTCCTCGTCCATCTGAGGGGGTTGTCATGAGGAGGTCGCTGCGGGAAGAGTTCGCCACCCGGGTCGTCGTCGCCGACGGGGCGATGGGCACCATGCTCCAGGCCGCCGATCCGACGATGGACGACTTCCAGAAGCCTGGAGGCCGATCTCGCGGAGGCGCTGAAGGGGCGGCCGGCGCTGGAGATCGTCGACATCATCCTCTCCAACAACGGCTACACCGTGGTGAACCTCGGCATCAAGCAGCCGGTCTCCGCGATCCTCGACGCCGCCGAGGAGCACCGCGCCGACGTCATCGGCATGTCGGGACTGCTGGTCAAGTCGACCGTGATCATGAAGGGGTCCACGCCGGAGACGTACGGGAGGCCTTCGGTCAGCCCGGCGCGTACGGCGGGGCGAGCCTGGAACTGGCCCTCCCGCTCCTGACGGCCACAAGCCGCCGCCGGGAGACCCCGGCGCTCGTCGCCGACCTGGCGGAGCGCCCGGGGCAGCCCGTCCTCCTCGGCAACGAACTGCCCGGCCGCGCCCCGGACCGCTACCGGGGTGAGGCGGCGACGCTGATCCGGCTCTACGCGGGCCGCCCACTGGTCGGCACACGCTACGACCTGTCGGGCGCGACGGAACAGGAACTCCTCGTCTACCGCTGAGCCCGTGGCCTTCGCGGGCGGCTCCCGGCCTGCCCGTTCGGGCGTCGTCGCGGTGCGGGTGGGGGAGGTGGGTGGTCTGCTGGTCGGGACCCCATCCGTCCACGCCCACGTACGGGAGCATCCCATGGCCGTCATCGTCACCGTCCACCTGCCGGGTGTCACGAAACAGCAGTACGACTCGGTCAACGCGAAGCTTCTCGCCTCCTCGTTCTGGCCGCCCGAGGGGTTCATCTCCCACGCCGGGGCGCCGGCCGAGGGCGGGTGGTTCGTGGTGGATCTGTGGGAGTCGAAGGAGAATTTCGAGGCGTTCGTGCAGCAGGCGGGCCCCATCTTCGCGGAGTTCGGTGATCTGGAGTTCCGGCCGACGATCTACGGTCCGGCGGCCAGGATCACGCCCTAGACGTGGTGGCCCGCCGCTCGCGGGCCTAGCGTTGGCCCATGCTCACGATGCCGTCACGAGTCGAACTACGCCCGCTCACCCTCGCCGACCAGGACGAGTTCTGCGCTCTCGTGCGCGCCAGCTCCGAGCTGCATGGGCCCTGGATGCAGCTGCCCGCGACCGCGGACGAGTTCCAGGCCTGGATGCGCCGCTTCGACGACGGCACCAACCTGGGCTTTCTCGTCCGCGTCCGGGAGACCGGCGCGACCGCCGGCATGGTCAACATCAACTCGGTCATCCGGGGCCGCTACCAGGGCGCGTCCCTCGGCTATGCGGCCTTCGCCCCGTCCGCCGGCCGCGGGTACATGACCGAAGGGCTCACCGCCGCCCTGCGGTACGCCTTCACCGACCTGCGCCTCCACCGGCTGGAGGCCAACATCCAGCCCGCGAACAAGGCGTCCCTGGCCGTGGTCCGACGGCTGGGCTTCCGCTACGAGGGGCTGTCGCCCGACTACCTCTACATCGACGGGGCCTGGCGGGACCACGAACGCTGGTCCGTCACCGCGCCGCACCCCTGGACACCCGATCCGTCCCTGCCCGTGGTCTGAACGAAATTGCGTTGCCGGGGCGGGGCGTCGCGCGGCACGCTTCCGCGCATGACTTCCCACCCCGTGGCGGACCTCTTCTCCGCCGAAGGACGACTGAAGGCGATCCCGCGCAGGGCCCCGCGCCGCGCGCAGCTGCTCGCCCACCTCGCGGAGACGCTCTTCGACCCCGCCCGCTCCTACACCGAGCGCGAGGTCAACGAGGCGCTCCTGACCGTCCACGAGGACTTCCCGGCCCTGCGCCGCTACCTCGTGACCGGCGGCCTGCTCTCCCGTACGAAGGACGGCGCCAGCTACCGCCGACAGCAGCAGCCCGGCTCCCCCGGAGGCCCGATCCTGTCCGTCGCGTGACCGCCGCGGTGGTGGCCGGCCTGATCGCCGGCTACGGCATCGCGATCCCGGTCGGCGCCGTCGGCGCCTACCTGGTGGCGGTCACGGCACGCACGAGCTGGCGTACGGGAGCGGCCGCGGCGCTCGGCATCGCCGCGGCGGACGGGGTGTACGCCCTCATCGCGGTCCTCGGCGGCTCGGCGCTCGTACCGCTGCTCACGCCGGTCATGGCGCCGCTGCGCTGGGTCTCGGCGGTGGTCCTCGTGGGCCTCGCCGCCCGCTCCGCGTGGACGGCCCTACGGGCCCACCGCGCGCGGAACGTCGCGAGCCGGGACGATCGCGACAGCCCCCTGACCCCGGCGCGCGCCTTCCTCACGTTCCTGGGCATCACGATCCTGAACCCCATGACCGTGATCTACTTCGTGGCCCTGATCCTGGCGACGGGCCCGTCCGGTCCGGCGACGCCCGTCGACCGTACGGTCTTCGTCCTGGCCGCCCTGGTCGCCTCCGCCAGCTGGCAGCTCTTCCTGGCCTCCGGAGGAGCCCTCCTGGGCCGAGGCCTCACCGGCCCCCGGGGCCGGCTCACGACCGCGCTCGTGTCGAGCACCCTGATCGCGGGCCTGGCGATCCACCTCGTGAGCTGATCCGGAGGCGGACAGGTCCCGTCACCTGCGGAGGGGCGCTAGCCGTCCGGTGCGGCCGGAGGCGGAGCATGGAGATCTCCGGTCGCACTTTGGCGATCGCGGTGAAGTCGTCGTCCACGTGGATCAGCGTGAGGCGGTGCTGCTCGGCGGTGAGCGCGATGAGGATGTCCATGGGAGAGGGGCCCCGGTGGTGTCCGATCCTCACCAACTCCCGCTGAACGGCGATGATCCTCGGCCAGGGGTCGTCGAGTGCGGGAACCCGGCCGAACGTCTGGTTCAGCATCGTGAAGAAGGGTTCGTGGTCGCGGTCGGTGCGCAGGCCGGGCATCAACTCGGCTTCCACCGGCGGGCAGACGGCCACCTGGCCACGCGCCACGCGATCGGGCCACGGTTCGCCGATCTGGCGCCGAAGAAGGCGCCAGACCGCCGAGGTAGTTCACAGCCCCTGCCGCTCCCGCTCTTCGAGGACGTCGACCGCCGTCTTGGACATGGAGCCTCCACAGCGGCTGTATGGCACACGCGCATCCCTCCCCTCGCGGCCCTGTCCGGCCGCGGGCCGCCCATCGTACGGGCCGCTCATTCGTGCGAGATGTACCCCCTGGGGGTACAATGCGGGATGTCGACCCCGTGGAAGAACCGCCCCTGCACGAAGGTCTGCGGCCCCGGTCCGCCCGGTTCGGTGGAGCTGACGCTCCTCCGCCAGGTGCTCGGGCTCTGTATTCGCCTGAGCGTCCGGCTGTCCGCCGACTGCCCTTCGCGCAAGGGCGGTTGATCCCCTCCCGAGGAGGGAGTCAGGTCCTGATCAGCCGGGCGATGGCCTTGGAGGCCTCGCCCGCCTTCACCTTCGCCTGGTCCCCGCCCTGGGCGATCGCCTCGGTGACACAGCAGCTGAGGTGCTCGTCCAGGAGGGTCACGGCGCAGGACTGGAGCGCCGCGTTGACGGCCGACACCTGGGTCAGTCACTTGTCGGCTGCCTGGAAGCCGCGCAGGCGCAGGCTGTTGCCGACCACGAAGACCGAGGAGAAGGCCATCGCGGCGCCGGCGATCATCGGGTTGAGCAGTCCGGCCGCGGCGAGCGGCAGGGCGGCCACGTTGTAGGCGAAGGCCCAGAACAGGTTGGAGCGGATCGTGCCGAGCGTCCGGCGCGAGAGCCGGATCGCGTCGGCGGCCGCCCGCAGGTCTCCCCGTACGAGGGTGAGATCGCCGGCCTCGATGGCGGCGTCGGTGCCGGTGCCCATCGCCAGGCCCAGGTCGGCCTGGGCGAGCGCGGCGGCGTCGTTCACGCCGTCGCCGACCATGGCGACCGAACGCCCCTCCGCCTGAAGCCGCTTGACGACGTCCACCTTGTCCTGGGGCATGACCTCGGCGATGACCTCGTCGATGCCGACCTCGGCGGCGACGGCCTCGGCGACGGCCTTGTTGTCACCGGTCAGCAGGATCGGGGTCAGACCGAGCGCGCGCAGCCTCCTGATCGCCTCGGGGCTGGTCTCCTTGACGGCGTCGGCGACCTCCAGGACCGCGCGGGCCTCCCCGTCCCAGGCCACCGCGATCGCGGTCCTCCCGGCCTTCTCGGCGCTGTCCTTCGCGGACTTGAGCCCGTCGGGCAGCCCCATCGCCCACTCTTCGAGCAGCTTCTCGCGGCCGACGAGGACGGCGTGGCCGTCGACGACGCCCTGGACGCCGAGCCCCGGGATGCTGGCGAAGTCATCGGGGGCGGGGAGCGTACCGACCCTGGCGGCCGCGCCGGTGGCGACGGCCTGGGCGATCGGGTGTTCGGAGGAGTGCTCCAGGGCGCCCGCGAGACGCAGGACGTCGGTCTCGTCGACGTCGTCGGCGGTGTGGACCTTGATCAGGGTCATCCGGCCGGTGGTGACGGTGCCGGTCTTGTCCAGGACGATCGTGTCGACCTTGCGGGTCGTCTCCAGGACCTCGGGCCCCTTGATCAGGATGCCGAGCTGCGCGCCGCGCCCGGTCCCGACCATGAGCGCGGTCGGGGTCGCGAGGCCGAGGGCGCAGGGGCAGGCGATGATCAGTACGGCGACGGCGGCGGTGAACGCGGCCGTGAGCCCGGAGCCCGTACCGAGCCAGAAGCCGAGGGTGCCCAGCGCGAGGGCGATGACGACCGGCACGAAGACGGCCGAGATCCTGTCGGCGAGGCGCTGGGCGGCGGCCTTGCCGTTCTGGGCGTCCTCGACCAGCTTGGCCATGCGGGCGAGCTGGGTGTCGGCGCCGACGCGGGTGGCCTCGACGACGAGCCGGCCGCCGGCGTTCAGGGTGGCTCCGGTGACGGAGTCGCCGACGGAGACCTCGACCGGTACGGACTCGCCGGTGAGCATCGAGGCGTCGACGGCGGAGGAGCCCTCGACGACGGTGCCGTCGGTGGCGATCTTCTCGCCGGGGCGGACCAGGAACCGCGTCCCGACCTGGAGTTCGGCGGTGGGTACGGTGACCTCACGGCCGCCGCGCAGGACGGTGACCTCCTTGGCCCCCAGCTGCATCAGCGCCTTGAGCGCGGCGCCCGCCTTGCGCTTGGAACGGGCCTCGAAGTACCGCCCGGCGAGGATGAAGGCGGTGACACCGGCCGCGGCCTCCAGGTAGATGTTCCCGGCGCCGTCGGTGCGGGCGATCGTGAACTCGAAGGGGTGCGTCATGCCCGGCGTACCGGCGGTCCCGAAGAACAGGGCCCACAGGGACCAGAGGAACGCGGCGATCGTGCCGACCGAGATCAGGGTGTCCATGGTGGCCGCGCCGTGCCTGGCGTTGGTCCAGGCGGCCTTGTGGAAGGGCCAGGCGGCGTAGACGACGACCGGCGCGGCGAGGGTGAGGCTGAGCCACTGCCAGTACTCGATCTGGAGCGCCGGGATCATCGCCATCGCGATGACGGGGACGGCGAGCGCGACGGCGGTGACGAGCCGCTGCCTGAGGGGCCGGAGCTCCTCGTCGGCCTTCTCCTCGTCGGTGGGCCCGTCCTCGCCGCCGGACTCGGCCCGCGGGGGAGCGGGCTCCTGGGCGGTGTAGCCGGTGGCCTCGACGGTGGCGATCAGGTCGGCGACGGAGACGTCGGCTGCGGCGTCGAAGGTGACCTTCGCCTTCTCGGTGGCGTAGTTGACGGTGGCCTCCACCCCGTCCATGCGGTTGAGCTTCTTCTCGATGCGGGCCGCGCACGAGGCGCAGGTCATGCCGCCGATGGCGAGCTCGACCTGGGCGGCGCCCGGAGTGGTCGTGGTCATGGAACACCTCATTCGTCGGTCTCGGTCTGCCGGCCTCGTGCGGCGGGGGTCCGGGTCGGGGGCCGGGGCCCATGGAGGGACGGGCCCCGGCGGCCGGGTTCTGGCTCGGGCTCGGGCTGGGGTCGGGCTCGGGCCGGACGGTCAGGCGCGGCCGGTGAGGTCGTAGCCGGCGTCGTCGACGGCGGCGGCGATCGCGGCGTCGTCGGGGGCGCCGCCCGTGGTCACGGTCACCAGGCCGCCGGCGATGTCGACGTCCACGGAGATGACGCCGTCGAGCGCGGACACCGAGGTCGTGATCGCGGTCCTGCAGTGTCCGCAGGTCATGCCGGACACGGCGTAGACGGTGGCGGTGCTGTCGGCGACGGCGGTTGCGGTCGCCGCCGCGCCTGCGTCGGTGGAGCAGCTGCCGTCAGGAGTGCAGCAGGAACCCATGTCTTCCTCCTCGCTGGGGGTGGATACCCTTGGGGGGTATCCGTTCGTCTCCATGTATACCCCCAGCGGGTATCGCACGCAAGCGTCATCGCAACTTGACTTGATACCCCCTAGGGGTATCGTGAGTTGCATCGAACGGTTACTCACGTACGGGAGAGCTGCCATGAACACCGGAGTGAAGATCACCGCCTTCGCCGCCGCGCTCGCCGCGACCTTCGGCACCGCGTACGGGGTCGGCCAGGGCGTCGGGCCCGTGGGCGAACCGGCGAAGGCCGTGCACGAGGAGCACGGGGGGCAGGAGAGTGCGGGCGAGGCGACCGGGCACGGCGGCCACGACGAGGGCGCCGCCGACGCGCCCGCCGCCGGGGGCCTCCAGGTCTCCGAGGGCGGCTACACGCTGGCCATGGAGACGCCGGAGCCGGCCCGGGGCGAGAGCGTGCTGAAGTTCTCGATCAAGGACGCGGGAGGCAGGAACGTCACCGCGTTCACCACCGAGCACGGCAAGGAACTGCACTTCATCGTCGCCTCGCGGGACCTCACGGTCTACCGCCACCTGCACCCCGTGCGCGCGGCCGACGGCACCTGGTCGACACCGGTCGACCTGCCGGCCGCGGGCGGCTACAAGGCCTTCGCCGACTTCAAGCCCGCGGTGAAGAACGCCACGGGCGTGACGCTGGGCGTGGACCTGTCCGTACCCGGCGCGTACGCGCCCCGCCCGCTCCCCGCCGCCGCGCGCACGGCGACCGCCGACGGCTACGAGGTCGAGCTGGGTGGCACGCTCACCCCGGGCCGGGCGGGCGAGCTGAAGCTCACGGTGCGCAAGGACGGGAAGCCGGTCACCGATCTGGAGCCCTACCTCGGGGCGTACGGCCATCTCGTCGCCCTGCGCGACGGCGACCTGGCCTACCTGCACGTCCACCCCAACGAGGGCGGCCCCGGTCCGGACGTCTCCTTCACCGCGACGGCGCCGAGCGCCGGTTCGTACCGGCTGTTCCTCGACTTCCAGCACGACGGGCAGGTGCGGACGGCGGCGTTCACGGTGCACGCGGGGCAGGCGGCGGGGGCGGATGAGGCGCCGCACGATGCGGGAGGCCACGCGCACGGCTAGGGTGGTCATTGGACTAGACCTGTAGCCGTCATTCATGGAGGAATGGGCTCGATGAGCAACCGTGCAGTCCTTGAGGTGATCGCCCTCGACGAGCAGGACGCCGTCGCCGCCCAGGCAGGCGGGGCGGACCGCCTCGAGCTGGTCACCGACATGGCGGCCGACGGGCTGACCCCGTCACGGACCGGCTTCGCCGCGATCCGGTCCGCCGTGGACATCCCGCTGCGCGTGATGCTCAGACTGACGGACGGCTTCGCGGTGGGTGACATCGACGCACTGGTGGCCCGCGCCTGCGACCTGCGGGAGGCGGGCGCGGAGGAGTTCGTGCTCGGCTTCCTGACGGCGGACGGCGACGCGGACCTGGTGGCCGTGGAGCGGCTGATCGCCGTCCTGGACGGCTGCCGGTGGACGTTCCACCGGGCGATCGACCGCGCGGCCGACCGCCACGCGCTGCGCAAGCAGCTCGCCGACCTGCCGGGCCTCGACACGTACCTGACGGCGGGCGCGGCCACGGGCGTCGACGACGGCCTGCCCGTCCTCGAGGCGGAGGCGGCACACTCGGGCGAGCCGGGCTACGAGCCGCAGATCCTCGTCGGTGGCGGCCTCCGCCTCGACCACCTCCCGGAACTCCGCGCGGCGGGCCTCGATGCCTTCCACATCGGCGGCGCGGCCCGCCCCCAGGGCTGGAAGTGCCCGGTCTCCCCGGAGGCGGTCAGGGTCTGGCGCGAGGCACTGGACGCGTGACGCCGAGACGCCCGGGCGTCCGGACGCGTAACGCCGGGACGCCCGGACGCCCGGACGCGTAACGCCGGGACCCCCGGGCGGCCCGGCGCCGCGTCCGGCGCCGGTGCTCAGCCGGCGACCCGTTCCACCGGGATCCACAGCTCCGCGTCCGCGTGCGTACCGTCCTCGGACACCCGCGTGCGCGAGAGCGACGGACCCGGCCGGCTCCGGAACGGGTTCGACGGGAACCACTGCGTGTACACGTCCCGCCAGAGGTACTGGACCGCCAGCGGGAACTCGCCCGAGGACTCGAACACCGCCCACGTCCCCGGTTCGACATCGAGGCTCTCCGAAGCCCCGGGCACCTCAGCGTCGCTCACCACCCCGTGGAAGTAGTCGAGTTCGGTGCCCTCCGCGTCGTCCGCGGAGTGGTTGCCGACGGCGGCCACGACACCGCCGGGCTCCCCGGTCGCGTACTCCTCCCAGCGGCCCAGCGTCTCCATGCCGATGCTCTTGACGAACTCCACGATGGACGGGTTCATCCCCTCGTAGACCAGCGGGACCTGTGTCCCCCTGCCCACGATCCTGAACCCGTCCTTCTCCACCACTCGGTACCGCATGCTGCTGCTCCCTTCGACGATCAGCCGGAAGGACATCCGTGGCTGGGAGAGCAGTGCCGCACCCGTCCGCCGCGCCTCGCCGGGACCGACCCCGTGCACGGCGCGGAAGGCACGCGCGAACGCCTCGCCCGAGCCGTACCCGTACCGCACCGCGACATCGAGCAGCGTCCGCTCCCCGGCGAGCACCTCGGCCCCGGCGAGCGTCAGCCGTCGGCGGCGGACGTACTCGGAGAGCGGGATGCCCGCCAGCGCGGAGAACATCCGCCGGAAGTGGTACTCCGACGTCATGGCGATACGGGCCAGCTCGGCCGCGTCGACGGGCTCGTCGAGGTGGTCCTCGATGTGGTCCATGGCCTCGTTCAGCCGCTCCAGCACTCCTGGCCGTCCTTCCCTCACTGATCTCCACGCTAGGGACGTCCCACTGTGCCGGACCCGACATCCTGTGCCCGCTGCGGTCGGGTCGCCTCGCCGCCCCGCGTGCCCCTCGTCAGCGGCCGCCCGAGACGCGGAGGATCGTGCCCGTCGTGTACGACGCGTCCGGGGACAGGAGCCAGGACACCGCCGCGGCGATCTCCTCCGGGCGGCCCGCGCGGCGCAGGGGGGTGGTGAGGGCGACCCTCGCCGGGCGGTCCGGGTCGCCCATCGTCGCGTGCATGTCCGTCTCCACGGTGCCCGGGGCCACCGCGTTGACCCGGACGCCGTCCGGGCCCAGCTCCTTGGCGAGGCCCACGGTCAGCGCGTCCGTCGCCGCCTTCGTCGCCGCGTAGTGGACGTATTCGTCCGGGCTGCCGAGCGTCGCGGCGGCGGAGGAGATGTTCACGATCGCCCCGCCGCCCCGGGCGGCCATGTCGCGGGCGGCGCGGCGGCAACAGAGCAGGTAGCCGAGGAGGTTGACCTCCACCACCCGGCGCAGGTTCTCCGTCGTCGCGTCCGCGAGACGCCCCAGCGGACCCGTCACGCCCGCGTTGTTCACCAGGCCGTCCACCGGCCCCAGTTCGGCCTCGGCCGTGTCGAACAGCCGCTCCACGTCCGCCTCGACCGACGTGTCCGCCCGGACCACGACGCACCGCGCCCCGGCCGCCCGGACCGCCGCGGCCGTCTTCTCGGCGGCGCCGGCGTCATGTACGTACCCGAGCACCAGATCGTGCCCCTCCGCTGCCAGACGTACGCAGGTCGCGGCACCGATCCCACGGCTCCCACCGGTGACGACGGTCGTACGGGACATGATGGTCCACCTTTCTCGCGGTCGCGCCGCCCCCACCGTAATTCGATGGCCCCCCGAGAAGGCCGCCGACTACCCTCCCCGCCATGGTCGACCTCGTGCGCGCTCTCATCGCCGCCCAGTTCCCGCAGTGGGCCGGGCTGCCCGTCACGCGCGTGCCGTCGGCCGGTACGGACAACGACATGTACCGCCTCGGCGACGCGATGGCGGTCCGGCTGCCGAAGACCGCCGAGACCGCCGGGGGCGTGGCCAAGGAGCAGCGCTGGCTGCCGCACCTCGCCCCGCACCTCCCGCTGCCCGTGCCCGTTCCCCTGGGCGAGGGGCGGCCCGGGGAGGGCTTCGACCTGCCCTGGTCGGTGTACGGCTGGCTCGACGGCGCCAACGCCTTCGACGCTCCGATCGACGATCTCGCCCATGCCGCCGTCGAGTTGGGCCGCTTCGGCATGGCGCTGCGGAGCGTGGACGCGACCGGAGGGCCGACGTCCTTCCGGGGCGGCCATGTCACCGAGTGGACCGGTGACTACATCGACCGTGCCCTCCGCGACCTCGGCGCCGACGGTACGGTCGACGGCGCCGCCGCCGAGGCCTGGGAGTCGGTGCTGCGCCTGCCGCAGTGGGACCGCGACCCCGTCTGGGTCCACGGCGACCTGCTGCCCGGCAACCTGCTGACCCGCGAGGGGCGGCTCAGCGCCGTCATCGACTTCGGCGGCGTCGGCACCGGCGACCCGGCCTGCGACATGATGGCCGCCTGGACGCTCCTCACCCCCGAGACCCGCCCGCTGTTCCGCGAGGCGGCCCGGGTCGACGACGCCACCTGGGCCCGTGGCCGGGGGTGGGCCCTGGGCTGGGGACTGGTCACGGAGCACTACTACCGGGGCAGGAACCCCGTCCTCGCCGCCGTCGCCCACCGCGCGTGGACCGAGGCGCTCCCGGAGTTCGCACCCGGAGCATGAGGCAGGACGCGTGAGCCGAGGCGCGTGACACCGGGCGCGTGAGAATCCGTGCATGAGGTGGGCGCACGAGGCTGGCCATCCCGCCCCGCAGGCCGCACCATGCCCCTCACTACTCGTGCGTAACACCTCGTAGGGGGAAGCGTGTTGAGGCTCCGTGTCAGGTTCGTCCCGCTGCTCGCGATCGTCGCGTCCCTGCTCGTCCCGGCCGCCGCCGGGCCCGCCGAGGGGGCGGCGCAGGCCCGTACACCCGTCGTCCTCGTCCACGGATACAACGCGGACCCCGGGGTCTGGGGCGGCCTGCGCGAGGACCTCGAGGCCGACGGGTACACCGACGCCGAACTGTTCTCCTTCGGCTACGACACCCACCGGTCCGTCAACGAGGTCCTCGCCGGCGAACTCGCCGCGTACGTCGCGGACGTCAGGCGGCGGACCGGCGCGAGCCGCGTGGACCTCGTCGCCCACTCCTTCGGCAGCCTCCTCACCCGCTGGTACGTGAAGTTCGACGCGGCCGGCCAGTCCTCCGTCGCCCACTGGGTCTCGCTCGCCGGCCCCAACCACGGCACCGGCACGGCGTGGGCCTGCGCCCTGTGGGACCAGGCCTGCCGCGACATGACCCCGGGCTCCTACGTCCAGAAGAAGCTGGCCGAGGGTGACGAGACCCCCGGCGCCGTCCGGTACGCCACCTGGTGGTCGAACTGCGACGAGGTCATCCACCCCGACAGCAGTGTGCCGCTGACCGGGGCCACCAACAACGCCGCCGGCTGCCTCGACCACAACGCGCTGCTCGGCGACGACGGGGTCTCCCGGGGGGTCCGCGCCTTCCTGGCCGGCTAGTCGAGGCCGGGGGTCGCGCCGGGCGGTGCCCTATGATCGACCTTGATCAACAGCCGCGTCCTCGGGGGCGTGGCAAGGGATTTGGGGGAAACATGATCTCAAAGATCAAGTCGAACAGGACGGTCCGGGGCGCGCTGGCGTCGGCCACCGCCGGCCTGGCGGTGGTCGGCAGCAGCCTCGTGATGGCGCAGCCCGCCTCCGCCGACTCGTTCAGCGCGCGGCTCATGAACAGCGCGACCAAGCTGTGCATGGACGGCAGTGGCAGCGCCGGGCCCGGTGCCGCAGTGATCCAGTGGGAGTGCAACGGCGGCTCGAACCAGCACTGGTACTCGAGCACCGACTCCAGGGGACGCCCGACGATCGTCAACGCCGCGAACGGGCTGTGCCTGGACCGGCACGACGACACCAGGCTGGGCGCCAAGCTGATCCTCTGGCACTGCAACAGCAAGTGGAATCAGGTCTTCAACGTCGATGGCGGATGGGGCAACACCATCACCAACACCACGAGCGGTCACGTGGTCGACGTCCCCGGAGGCACCGGTGTCTGGGGCACCCAGCTCATCATGTGGGACCGCAACGGCGGGAGCAACCAGGGCTGGTGGCGGATCTAGGCTCGTAGCAGACGTATGAATCGGCCCCCTCCGCCATCGGGCGGAGGGGGCTCCGCCATGCAGGGCGGCAGCCGCATCGGTGCATCGATCCCGGGCCCGGGCATGCCCGGGCCCGCCACCCGCGCCCGCGCCCGCGCCCATGCCCGGGCGCGGGTGGCGGGCCGGCCGACGGCTAGGCCAACTGCGGCGGCAGCGGCGAGGAGTGGACGACCGTCAGTCCCGACACCGCACGCGTCAGCGCCACGTACAGCCGCCGCAGTCCCGTCCGCTCGTCCGGCTCGCCGTCCACGACGGCGGCCGGGTCGTCCAGGACCACGTAGTCGTACTCCAGGCCCTTCGCCAGCGAGGCCGGGACGAGCGTCAGGCGGGACTCGGCCGTCGTCTCCTCGCCGGGGGAGAGGTACGCCAGCCCGGCCGCCGTCAGCGCCTCCGCGAGCGGCGCGATCCGGGCGTCGGCGGCGATCAGGCCGATGGAGCCCTCGTGCTCCAGGGACTCCACACAAGCCGCCACGACCCCGGCGTCCAGCTCCGCCGGTTCGCGGTGGCGGATCGACAGCGAGCCCGGGTTCTCACGGACCGACTCGACCGCCGCCAGACCGGGGGACATGTACGGCAGCAGCAGGGAGGCGTACGCGATGACCTCGCGCGGCACACGGAAACCGGCGGTCAGCTCCTCGACCACGGCCTCCGGCTTGCCCAGGTGCGTCAGCGCCTGCGCCCAGCTCTCGGTCGCCCACGGCGTGGTGCCCTGTGCCAGGTCACCCAGGATCGTCGCCGAACCGGTCGTGCAGCGGCGGCCGACGGCCCGGTACTGCATCGGGGAGAGGTCCTGCGCCTCGTCGAGGACGACGTGGCCGAGCGAGTGCGTCCGCTCCACCAGGTCCTTCGCCTCGTCGATCAGGACCGCGTCCGCCGCCGACCACTCCGCCGACTTCACCGACCGGGCGGGCTTCGCCCACAGCAGCAGTTTCTGCTCGTCCTCGGTCAGGATTCCCGCCGCGTGCGCGGCGAGGAACTCGGCGTCGCCCAGCAGCCGCAGCACAAGCTTCGCCGGGTCGACCGGCGGCCAGAGCGCCTTCACGGCCGCCTTCACCGCCGTGTTGCGGGCCACCGCGTCCTGCACCCGGTCGTCGGGGGCCTCGCCCGCCTGCTCCATGCGGACCAGGACCGCGTGCGCGATGCGCTGCGGAAGCGCCTCCCGGGCGGCACCGTAACGGATGTCGCGGTCCAGCAACTCGCGGACCATCTCCTCCAGTTCGTACGCGGGGACACGCCAGCGGCGCGAGCCGCGCACCACCATCAGCGGCTCCGTCGGCAGCGTGACGTGCGAGCGGACCGCGCGGCGCAGCACCTCCGCCATCCTCGCGTCGCCCTTGACGGTCGCCGTCGCCGCCTCGTCGGTGCCGCGCACCTCGACATGGGCGACGAGGTCGTCGACGGTGGCCTGCTGGACCTCCAGCTCGCCGAGGGCGGGGAGGACCTGCTCGATGTAGTGGAGGAAGGAGCGGTTCGGCCCGATGACGAGCGTGCCGGTGCGGGCGAGCCGGTCCCGGTGCGCGTAGAGGAGGTACGCGACCCGGTGCAGGCCCACGGCCGTCTTTCCGGTGCCGGGGCCGCCCTGGACGCAGACGGTGCCGCCGAGCCCCGACCGTACGATCTCGTCCTGCTCGGGCTGGATGGTGGCGACGATGTCCCGCATCGGTCCCACGCGCGGGCGCTCGATCTCGGTCTGGAGCAGCCGGCTCGTCCGCTCCTGCTCGGCCGGGTCGGAGAGATGCTCGTCCTCGTACGCGGTGAGCTCGCCGCCCGTGTAACCGAACCGTCGCCGCAGCCCGACGTCCTGCGGGTCCTTCTTCGACGCCCGGTAGAACGGCTGGGAGACCGGCGCGCGCCAGTCGATGACCATGGGGTCGCCGTCGGCGTCGTGGACGTGCCGTCGGCCGATGTAGAAGCGCTGGCCCTCCTGCGTGGTGTGCAGGTAGTCGAGCCGGCCGAAGAAGAGCGGGGTGTGGGAGAGGTCGGCGAGGGCCTTGATGCGCTCCTCGATCTGGCGGCCGAGGACGAGCGAGTTGACCCAGTTCGCGGTGACGTCCTTGATGTCGAGCGCCTCGACGTCCTCGCGCATCGCCCGCAGCGCGGCGCGCGAGTCGGCGAGATGGGCGCGCTCGCGCGCGAGCGGATCGACGGACGTGGACATGCGGAAGCCTCCGGGCCGGGGTGCGGGACACACGGGACATGACAGGGCGGCCGCCGGTTTCCGACCGGGCGGCGGCGCTCCACGGAGGGAGGCGGGGAAGTCGGAGATTGTAGCTTCGGGGGCGCGGGGGAGGCGAATGGTTTTCCGTGGGGGAGGGCCCCGACCGGACCCGTAGGGGGCGGGTCCCTCCTGAGGGGGACTGAGGTTTCCACCCCCAGCCTGATGTGTTCGGAATGTCCGGATTCCATCATGGAGACATGACCACAGCGACCTTCACCCCGGACCGTACGATCCCCCGCTCGCGCCGCCTCGCCCTCGCGCTCCGCGCGATACGCGCCTACGGCACCGCCGCCGTGGACGTCGTCGTGCTCGGCCGGTACGCCGAGGAGGCGGGGGTCAGGAACCCTCGACCCGAGTACGTCGGGGGCCCGGACTGAGTACGACCGCTCATGCCCGGCCCGTCCGCCGCTGATGTGATCGGGGCATGACGACGAACCAGGCACCCCAGGCGGCGGCTCCGACGGCCACGCCCGACCCGACGGCCCCGTCCGCCCGCGCGCTGCGGATCTTCGCCTTCTGCGGCCTCCTGCTGCTCTTCGTCTCCTTCGTCGCCACCGGGATCGTCATGCTGGAGGACAGCATCGGCGACGACGGCAGGGCCGGTGCAGCGATCGACGCGGCCTTCTGGGCGCTGGGCCTCGGCACCCTGGCCGGTCTCGTCGCCGCCGTACTGCCCCGCTCGGTCCTGGCCCACAGCGCGCGCACGTACGCGGTGGCCCTCCAGTACACGCTGGCGCTGATCGCCCCGGTGATCGCGATGATGGACTGACGGAGCGGGATGCCAGGCCGGCGTACGTGTGGACGTGCTGTCCCGGACCCGGCCGACGTCGCCGCCGACCGGGCCACCGGAGCCCGGCGCCGGTCGACCCACCGGACCCGGACCGCGGCACTACTGGCCCGCCTGCTCGCCCTCGCCCGCCATCAGTTCGTCCGCGTCCACGATCCGGTACGCGTAGCCCTGCTCCGCCAGGAACCGCTGGCGGTGCGCCGCGAAGTCCTGGTCGATCGTGTCGCGCGCGACGACCGAGTAGAAGTGAGCCTGGTGCCCGTCGGCCTTCGGCCGCAGCACCCGGCCCAGACGCTGCGCCTCCTCCTGGCGCGAGCCGAACGTGCCCGACACCTGGATCGCGACCGTCGCCTCCGGCAGGTCGATGGAGAAGTTCGCCACCTTCGAGACCACGAGCACGCTGATCTCGCCCTCACGGAACGCCCCGAAGAGCTTCTCGCGCTGCGCGTTCGACGTCTCGCCCTTGATGACCGGCGCGTCCAGATGCTCGCCGAGCTCGTCCAGCTGGTCGATGTACTGGCCGATGACGAGGATCTGCTGCCCGGCGAACTTCCGCACCAGCGCCTCGGTCACCTTCCGCTTCGTCGCCGTCGTGGCGCAGAAGCGGTACTTCTCCTCCGTCTCGGCGGTCGCGTACGCCAGCCGCTCCGACTCCGTCAGGTTGACCCGGACCTCCACGCAGTCGGCGGGCGCGATGTACCCCTGCGCCTCGATCTCCTTCCACGGCGCGTCGAACCGCTTCGGGCCGATGAGCGAGAAGACGTCGGACTCGCGCCCGTCCTCGCGCACCAGCGTGGCCGTGAGTCCGAGCCGCCGCCGGGCCTGGAGGTCGGCGGTGAACTTGAAGACGGGCGCGGGCAGCAGGTGCACCTCGTCGTAGACGATCAGGCCCCAGTCGCGGGAGTCGAAGAGTTCCAGGTGGGGATAGATCCCCTTCCGCTTGGTCGTGAGCACCTGGTAGGTGGCGATGGTGACCGGCCGGATCTCCTTCTTCGTGCCGGAGTACTCGCCGATCTCGTCCTCGGTGAGCGAGGTCCGCTTCACCAGCTCGTGCTTCCACTGACGGGCCGAGACGGTGTTGGTGACCAGGATGAGCGTGGTGGCCTTCGCCTGGGCCATCGCCCCGGCGCCGACCAGCGTCTTTCCGGCGCCGCAGGGGAGCACGACGACACCGGAGCCGCCGTGCCAGAAGCCCTCGACGGCCTGCTTCTGGTACGGGCGCAAGGCCCAGCCGTCCTCGGCGAGCTCGATCGGGTGCGCCTCGCCGTCGACGTACCCGGCGAGGTCCTCGGCGGGCCAGCCCAGCTTCAGGAGCGTCTGCTTGATCTGCCCGCGCTCGGAGGGGTGGACGGCGACGGTGTCCGGGTCGATCCGGGCGCCGACCAGCGGCTGCACCTTCTTCGAGCGGAGGATCTCCTCCAGGACGGGCCGGTCGGTGGAGGTGAGGACGAGCCCGTGGGTGGGGTGCTTGGAGAGCGTGAGCCGGCCGTAGCGGGCCATGGTCTCGGCGACGTCCACGAGGAGCGCGTGCGGCACGGGGTAGCGGGAGAACTCGACGAGCGCGTCGACGACCTGCTCGGCGTCGTGCCCGGCGGCCCGCGCGTTCCACAGGCCGAGCGGGGTCACCCGGTACGTGTGGATGTGCTCGGGCGCCCGCTCCAGCTCGGCGAACGGCGCGATGGCCCGCCGACAGGCGTCGGCGAGCTCGTGGTCGACCTCCAGGAGCAGCGTCTTGTCGCTCTGGACGATGAGTGGTCCGTTCACGTACGTACATCCCTTCGCACGGGCCAAACATCCAGTGTGCCTGACACCCGGCCGATGCAGGTGGGGGCCGCCGCACCGGTCCGACGGCTAGACCTGGTCGTCCGCCAGCTCCGCGACACCCGTGATGCGGTGGAGGGGGTACGTGCGGACTTCGTCCGCCGTGTGGTCGTAGCCGGTCACGAAACCGCCCTCCACCCGGACCGGGGCGATGACGCGCTGGCTCGCCGCGCCCTCCGCGTTGACGTAGCCGATCCAGACGGCGGAGCCGGTCATCGCGGCGGCCTGGACCGTGGCCAGGGTCTCGGCGGGGGAGGTGCGGGGCAGCTCGCCACCGACGCGGGCCGGGGCATCGGGGCGTTCCTTGCGCACGGCCGTCGCGGCCGCGTCCCCCGACCGGATCGCGCGGACCGCAGCGCCGAGCAGCGTCGCGTCCGGTGCGGGCGGGCCGTCGGGGACGGGCGCGGGCGCGGTGCGGGCGCCGGTGCGGTAGGCGTCGGCGCGGGTGATCAGGACGTCGCCGGCCGCGGACTCGGCGGCCGGGGCGTACCCCATCGACCGCAGCCCTTCGAGCAGCGCCCCCGGGTCGGTCTGGGCGGCGAGCACGGTCGGCGCGAGGCGGCGCAGCCGCAGCGACGCGGACCGCTTGTCGGCCAGGATCTCGCCGAGGAGCGCGTCGTCGTCGCAGCGTACGTAGGCGGAGGCGGCGCCGATCCGGAGGTGGCCGTGCCTCCGTGCCACGTCGTCGATGAGGTACGAGAGCGGCTGCGGGACCGGCGTACGGGAGTGGGCCGTCAGGAAGTCCTGGAGGTCGGACGCGCTGCGCCCGGCGTCGAGGGCGCGGCGGACCGAGCCGGGCGTGAACCGGTAGACGGTCGCACCGCCCTTCGACTCCACGTCCGCGAGGACGGAGAGCATGTCGGCGAGCGGTCGCCGGAGCGGCCCCGGTGCGACGGCGGTGAGATCGGCCTGGAGGAGCACGTGGTCGACGGCCTCGGGGAGCAGCGGGGCGAGCAGGGTCGCGGCGCGGGCGGCGGCGACGGACAGCTCGACGCCGTGCTCGGCGACCGGCTCGGTGGCCGCCTCGGCGAGCGGCAGGTTGAGCAGCGCCCGGGCGGGCGAGGCGAGGGCGCCGCGCCCGGTGATCCCGAGCAGCTCGGCCTCGGAGAGGGTCCAGTGGGCGATGCGGGAGCGGAGGTCGGTGGGGCTCGCGTTCCCTGCCGCGCCGGGCGTCGTCGTGCCCGACGCGCCCCGCAGCGGGCGCTCCCACCGCAGCCGGGCCAGCAGGGCCTCCGGGTCCGCCGCCACGCCGGGCGGCAGCGTCGCCTGGAGGGTGAGGACCCGGCGCCGTACCTCCGGTGCCGCGCCCCGGTCGAGGTCCGGGCCCAGGGCGGAGAGCGTGCGGCCCTTCGCGTCCTGGCCGCCGATCAGCCCCGAGGTCCGCGTCCCCACCAGCCAGGACGTGGCGAGCCGGGCCCAGCGCTCGGCGGGCGGCAGATCGAGCCAGTCGTCGTACGCGGGCGTCGGCGCGTACCGCTCGTCCGCCTCGCCGTCCGAGGCGAGCAGCCCCGCCCCGTACGCGAGCTCCAGCCAGAACGCCGCGACCTGCTCCGTCACGTCCAGCGCCGTGGCGGTCCGCTTGAGGTCCCGTACGGACAACCCGCCCGCGCGCAGGACGGCGGGGCCGCCCTGGTCCCAGCTCTTCAGCAGCTCCTCGACCGTCGCGAGCGCCGTGTACGCCTGGCCCGCCGCCGCGTTGTCCACAACCTGGGGACGGTATTCGCGCAGAACGGCCGGGGCGGGCGCGTGCGGCTCGGGCGAGCGGTGCGCCCGGCCACCGCGCAGGTGCAGCGCCGCCTCCCGGGGCAGGACGACGGTGCGGGTCGAGGCGGGCAGCAGCAGGCCGCGGTCGCGGAGCCAGCGGACCGGCGGGGCCGGGTTCGCCGTGACCTCGCCGTACGGCGGGCCCCACACCAGCCGGTCGAGCACCGCCAGCGCGTCCGGCGGCGCCGTGTCGAGCAGCGCGCCCATCCGGTCCCGGTCGGTGAACAGCTCCGTCAGCGCCGCCACCGCCGACACCGGGTCGTGCGTCGCGGGCAGCCCCGCGGCCGCGAGGATCTCCTGGATCCGGCCCGGCGACATCCCCGCCGTCGACTCGGAGACGGTCGGCCCGAGACCGGTCGGGGACGGGTGCTGCGGGGAGGGCGCGAGCAGCTCCCGCGCGGTCCGTACGAGCCGCAGCCGCTCGTCCTCGCCCCAGACCAGGGCCTGTTCGCGCAGCACCTCCACGGCGCGGGGCAGCGCGGCCTCGATGTCCGGGTCGCCGTCGTCGCCGGTGAGGAGACCGAGGAGCACGGGGTAGGGGGCGGGGTCCGGGGCCACGGCCAGCGCCTCGGCGGTCTGGAGCGTGAACCGGTCGAGCCGTTCGAGCGCGCGCACCACGGAGCCGCGGGTGCCGGCCCGGGTGGCGAGCTGGGTCAGGTCGTTCGGTACGGGGGACAGCAGATCGGGGCGCGCGCGCAGCAGCGCGGCGAGCCCTTCGTCGCCCCGCGCGCGCAGCGCCTCCGCGAGCGTGCGCGGCGCAGCGGCGGCGCCAGTTCCTCCGGGCACGTGCGCCTCCCGATCGAGCTCACCGATCCCCATCCGCCCCACGTTAGCCCCTGCTCGGGCGCTAACGTCGGGGCGTACCGGCCGTGGAGGGGACTTGTGGGCATCGAGAGCGACCAGTTGGTCTTCGACTATCTGAGCCGGGTGGGCGATCTGGCGCAGCAGCGACAGCTGCCGTCGGGGGCGCGGATGAAGCTCGTGTCGTCGCTCCGGGGCGAGATCGACCGCCGGCGCGCCACGTACGGCCGGGAGAGTCCGACGGCGGTCCGCTCCCTCCTCGACGAGCTGGGCTCGCCGGACGAGGTGGTGGACCGCGCGGCGGGGACCACGCCGCCGCCGTCTTCGCCCCCGGTGCCGACGCCCCGCCCGGAGCCGGACGCCGGAGCGGCGCCTCCGCACCTGGCCGGGACGGACGAGGTCGGGTCGGCCGACACGGAACCGGACTGGTGGCGGCTGGACGACCGCGAGACGGCGCTTCCGGGGGACGACCTGGTGCCGGGGTTCAGGGGCGGGGTGGAGATCCCGGAGATCCTGAAGCCGCCACCGGGCGATACGGAGGAGGACGCGGAGGAACCCGCCCCGGAGGCCGCCGGGCGCCGGCCCGTGTGGCGCCGGGTCCTGCGTCTGCGGCAGCCCGAGGAAGCGGCCCCGGCGCGCCGCGCCCGGGTCGGCAGCCCGGTGCTGTTGGTGGCGGCGCTGCTGCTGCTCGGCGGCGCGGTCTTCGGCTCGCTGGTGGCGCTGGCCCTGGGCTGGCTCCTCGCGTACGGCTCGCGCCGCCTCTCGGCAGGGGAGACGCGGTTCGCGGTCGTCGTCCTCCCGCTCCTGGCGGCGACGGCCGGCGCGGTCTGGCTCTGGGGCCGGGTGGACGGCCGCTGGGGCGAGCCGGTGGCGGCGGGGAGCGAGGCGCTGGGGGCGGCGATCTCGGAGACGTGGCCGTGGACGTTGAAGGGCGCGGCGATCGCGACGTCGCTCTACCTCCTGTGGCGCACCCGCCGCCACGCCTGACGCACCTCGGGGGGCGTCAAACGTCTGCGCGGGGGCGGTCCGGAACGCCTGCCCACGACGAGCCCCGTCACCCCCTGGGCGCCGGCACCGCTCCCCACGGTGCCCCCGGCACCACCAGCGGCGAGCCCGTCACCGGGTCCGGGACCACCACCGACTTCAGGCCGAAGACGTCGCGGACCAGGTCCGCCGTCACCACGTCCTCCGGCGCCCCCTCCGCCACCACACGCCCCGCCTTCATCGCCACCAGGTGGTCCGCGTACCGCGCCGCCTGGTTCAGGTCGTGGAGGACCAGGACGACCGTCCTGCCCCGCGCCACGTTCAGGCGGCGCACCAGGTCCAGGACCTCCACCTGGTGGGCGATGTCCAGGTACGTCGTCGGCTCGTCGAGCAGCAGCAGATCCGTCTCCTGCGCGAGCGCCATCGCGATCCAGACCCGCTGCCGCTGACCGCCCGACAGCTCGTCCACCGACCGGTCGGCCAGCGCGGCGACGTCCGTCGAGGCCATGGCCTCCACGACCGCCCGCTCGTCCGCCTCCGACCACTGCCGCCACCACGCCTGGTGCGGCTGACGCCCCCGCGAGACGAGGTCGGCGACCGTGATCGCCTCCGGCGCGACGGGGGTCTGCGGCAGCAGCCCGATCGACTGCGCGATCCGCTTCGTCGGCAGCTTCGCCAGCGACTCCCCGTCGAGGAGCACCGCCCCGCCCGCCGGCTTGAGCAGCCGCCCGAGCGCCCGCAGCGTCGTCGACTTCCCGCACGCGTTCGGACCGACGATCACGGTCACCTTGCCGTCCGGGACGGCGAGGTCCAGCTCCTCCACGACCGTACGGTCCTCGTACGCGAGCGTCAGCTCGCGCGCGGTCAGCCGGCTCACGACTTTCCTCCCACGCTTCGGCTCCGGACGATGAGCCAGATCAGATACGGGGCGCCGACCGCCGCCGTCAGGACACCCACCGGCAGCTCGGTCGGCGAGAACAGCCGCTTGCCCAGGAGGTCGGCCAGGACCACGACGAACGCCCCCATCAGGGCCGAGCACAGCAGCGGGATCTGCGCCGTACGCGTCATCCGCCGGGCGATCTGCGGCGCGAGCAGCGCCACGAAGTCGACCGGACCTGCCACCCCCGTGGCCACCGACGCGAGTACGACGCCGACGCACACGAGCCCCAGCCGGACCCGCCCGAGCGAGACCCCCAGCGCTGTCGCCGTGTCGTCGTCCAACGACACCGTGCGCTGCGCGCGCGCCGCCCACAGGATCGCCGGGAGCAGCACGATCAGGGTCCAGCGGATCGGCGCCGCCTCGTCCCAGCCGCGCCCGTTCAGTGAGCCGGTCATCCAGATCTGGGCCTGCTGGGCGACCAGGTAGTCGCCCTTGGTCATGAACAGGGTGATCAGCGAGCGCAGCGCGATCGCGAAGCCGATCCCGATCAGAACGAACCGCGTCGCGTGCAGCCCGCCGCGCCACGCGAAGACGTACACGAGCGCGGCGGCCGCGATGCCGCCGACGACCGAGAGGTACGGCAGGACGGTGTACGAGGTGAGGCCGAAGGTCATCGCGCCCACCGTCAGCGCGCCCGCGCCCTGGCTGATGCCGATGATGTCGGGGCTGGCGAGCGGGTTGCGGGCGACGGTCTGGATGAGGGCGCCGGCGATCCCGAACGCGGCGCCGACCATCAGCCCGACCGCGAGCCGCGGCATCCGCAGCTCCTCGACGACGAACGCGGACCGGGACTCCTGCCCGAGGACCACCTTCAGGACCTCGCCCGGTGCGACGAACCTCTCGCCGACACAGAGGTACGCGACGCAGACCGCGGCGAGCAGCAGCAGGAGACCCGTGGCCACCAGCGCCGAGCGCCGGTGCAGCAGGAACGACCCGCCCCCCGCGCGCACGACCCCGTACCCGGCAGGACGTACGCGCCCGGCGGAACGTACGGACGCCGTCGTCATGCCGGCACCGCCTTCCGGCGCACCAGCGTCACCAGGAACGGCACCCCTATGAGCGCCGTCATCACACCCGCGGGCACCTCGCCCGGCGGGAAGAGCACCCGCCCGATCACGTCCGACACCAGCAGCATCACGGGCCCCACGAGCGCCGCCATCGGCAGCACCCAGCGGTGGTCGCCGCCGACGATGGCGCGGGCGATGTGCGGAACCGCGAGGCCGACGAACGCGATCGGTCCGGCCGCCGCGACCCCCGCGCCGGTCAGCACGGTCGCCCCGACACCGCCCACGATCCGTACCGTCGCCACCCGCTGGCCGAGCCCCTTCGCCACGTCCTCGCCGAGCGCCAGCGCGTCCAGGCCCCGGGCCACGGAGAGCACGAGCACGGCGCCGAGCAGCAGGAAGGGCCAGATCTGGCCGACGACCTCGGCGTCCCGCCCGTCCAGCGAGCCGATCTGCCAGAACCGGAACTCGTCCAGGGCCGACGCCCTGGTCGTGAGCACCCCGGTCGTCACGGACAGCAGCAGCGCGTTGATCGCGGCGCCGCCGAGCGCCAGCTTCACCGGCGTCGCTCCGCCGCGCCCGCTGGAGGCGATCGCGTACACCGCGACCGAGGCGAGTGCCGCGCCCGCGAAGGCGAACCACACGTACCCCGTCAGCGTGTGCACCCCGGCGAAGGCGATCGCGAGGACCACGCCCACCGAGGCGCCCTGACCGATGCCGAGGATCCCCGGATCGGCGATGGGGTTCCGGGTGATGCCCTGCAGGGCCGTGCCGGCGAGGGCGAGGGCGGCGCCGACCATCAGCCCGATCAGGGTCCTGGGGACGCGCATCTGCCGTACGACCTCGGCGTCGTCGCTCGTGCCGCCGTGCAGCAGCGCGTCGAGGACCGTGGACGGAGCGATGGCCCGGGCGCCCACGGCGAGGCTCAGCAGGATCGCGAGGAGGAGGGCGACGACGGCGACGGCGGTGGCCAGAACGCGTCTGGAACGGAGAGCGGCGGTCATCGAGGCCCATCGGGAGGTGCGGGTGGTACGTCGACTTCGGCAAGCCTTCGCTCACCCGGTCGGCGGGGGTCAGTCTAAGCAGCAGGCCTGTTCGAACACCCGGGCACAATGTCACCCATGACTCTCCCGCGACTCCCGCTGACCGTCGGCTTCGACCTGGACATGACGCTGATCGACTCCCGCCCCGGCATCAAGGCCACCTACGAGGCCTTCTCCGCGCAGGTCGGGGTCGCGATCGACGCCGATCTGGCGGTCTCGCGGCTCGGGCCGCCGCTTGAGCACGAGCTGGCCCACTGGTTCCCGGAGGCGGAGATCGTGGAGCGGGTCGCCCAGTACCGCGCGCTCTACCCGACGTACGCGATCGAGCCCTCGCTCGCGCTGCCCGGCGCCCGGGATGCGATTCAAGCCGTTCGCGAGGCGGGCGGCCGGGCCATCGTCGTCACCGCGAAGAACGAGCCCCACGCCAAGCTGCACCTCTCCCACCTCGGCATCGACCCCGACGCCGTCATCGGCGGACTGTGGGCCGAGGGCAAGGCGGAGGCCCTGCGCGAGTACGGCGCGGGGGTGTACGTCGGCGACCACACCGGCGACGTGCGCGGCGCCGCGACCGCGGGCGCGCTCTCGGTGGCCGTGGCGACCGGACCGTGCGACGAGGCGGAGCTGAAGACGGCCGGCGCGGACGTCGTGCTGCCGGACCTGACCGGGTTCCGTGCCTGGTGGGACGCGTACCGGGGCTAGTTGGCCCCGGCCGCCTTCGCCTGCCGCCGCTGGGCCCCGATCGAGCGCAGCACACCGGCTCCCGCGACCAGGAATCCGACGCCCATCAGCATGCAGACGGCGTACGCGATCGGCGGGAACGGGTCGGTGCCGAGGAACAGCGGCGCGACCGTGACCAGCGTGGCCACCGCACCGATGATGAAGACAATCGCACCGGCACGGACGAGGCCGTCACCCGGAGCGCTGTCGTCCGAGGGGGCCGAAGGGGTTTCACTACGCATTCAGCCAGGGTAGTTCCCAGGCCGAAGGAACAAACCGGCGACGTCTTGTCACCGCCCCGAAGCCCATTAGCCTTGGTGCGGGCGACCGCTGAATCGGTCTCCAGAGCCGGATTCCCGGCGCATTCCATCGAGTACGAGGACGAGGACGGACGTGCCTACCGGCAAGGTCAAATGGTTCAACAGTGAGAAGGGCTTCGGCTTTCTCTCCCGCGACGACGGCGGCGACGTCTTCGTCCACTCGTCGGTGCTCCCTGCCGGAGTCGACGCCCTCAAGCCGGGACAGCGTGTGGAGTTCGGGGTGGTCGCCGGACAGCGCGGTGACCAGGCCCTCTCCGTGACGGTCCTCGACCCGACCCCGTCCGTCGCCGCGGCGCAGCGCCGCAAGCCCGACGAACTGGCGTCCATCGTGCAGGACCTGACGACGCTCCTGGAGAACATCACGCCGATGCTGGAGCGCGGCCGCTACCCCGACAAGGCGCAGGGCGGCAAGATCGCGGGCCTGCTGCGGGCGGTCGCGGACCAGCTCGACGTCTGATCCGATCCATCCGTTCCCGTTACGGGAACGACAGCGCATCCGGGCCGAGGGGCGGTACCAGCCCCTCGGCCGCCGCGCGTGTGAGCAGCCCGCGCACGGCCGCGTAGCCGGCCTCCCCGAGGTCGGCCGTGAACTCGTTGACGTAGAGGCCGATGTGCTGATCGGCCACCTTGGGGTCCATCTCCTGCGCGTGCTCGAGTACGTACGGCCGGGAGACGGCCGGGTCGTCCCAGGCCATCCGTACCGACGCACGGGCCGCCTCCGCGAGGCTCCGCAGCACGTCCTGGCCGAGCGAGCGGCGGGCGATGATCGCACCGAGCGGGATCGGGAGACCGGTGGTGTCCTCCCAGTGGGCGCCCATGTCGGCCAGCGCGTGCAGACCGTAGTTCTGGTAGGTGAACCGGGCCTCGTGGATGACGAGCCCCGCGTCGACCTTCCCGTCGCGCACGGCGGGCATGATCTCGTGGAACGGCATGACGACGACGTTCCCGACCCCTCCCGGGACGACGTCCGCCGCCCAGAGCCGGAAGAGCAGGTACGCCGTGGAGCGCTCGCTCGGCACGGCGACGGTCTTCCCCGTCAGTTCCAGCCCCGGCTCCCGGGTGAGCACCAGGGGGCCGCAGCCGCGGCCCAGCGCGCCTCCGCAGGGCAGCAGGGCGTACTCGTCGAGGACCCAGGGCAGCACCGCGTACGAGACCTTCAGGACGTCGTACGCGGGGTCGGCGCTCTCGGCCCAGCCGTTGGTGAGGTCGATGTCGGCGAACGTCACGTCGAGGCGCGGGGCGCCGGGGACGCGGCCGTGGGCCCAGGCGTCGAAGACGAAGGTGTCGTTCGGGCAGGGCGAGTACGCGATCTTGAGCTTGGGCGTCATGGGGCGGGCTCCACGAAGACGGTGGTGCTGAGCAGCTGGAACGTGTGCCGCAGCGAGTCCAGGGCCTCGCCGATGCGCCAGGCGGCGCGGTCGCGCGGGCCGACGGCGTTGGAGACGGCGCGGATCTCGACCACGGGTACGCCGTGGGCGGCGGCGGCCTCGGCGACGCCGAACCCCTCCATCGCCTCCGCGGCGGCGCCGGGGTGACGTGCCGCCAGCTCGGCGGCGCGCTCGGCGGTGCCGGTGACGGTGGAGACGGTGAGTACGGGTGCGACGGTGTGGCGCTGTTCGCCGCGGGCGAGGGCGTCGGAGATCCGCCGGGTCAGGGCGGGCGGCACGGAGTGCGTGGAGCGCCCGAAGCCGAGCTCCTCGACGGTGAGGTAGCCGTCGGGCGTCTGCGCGCCGAGGTCGGCGGAGACGATCGCGTCGGACACGACGACGGAGCCGAGGGGCGCGAGGGGCTGGAACCCGCCGGCGATCCCGGCGGAGACGACGAGGTCGTAGGGGGCGGCGGCCCGCGCGAGCGCGGTGGCGGTTGCCGCGGCGGCGGCCGCGGGCCCGACACCGCCGACGAGTACGTCGGCGGCGTGCGGACCGTCGAGGCGAAGGCCGCGTGCGACGGAGTCCGCCTCCGCCGCCACGGCCGTCACGATCAGGATCCGGACCGTCACCGGAGGATCAGGATTCCTTCTTCAGCCCGAAGTGCCAGACGCCGGTCAGCTTCTTGCCGTCGCTCTCGACGATGGTGACCTGGGTCTCGTCGGTCGCCTCGCCGGTCTGGGAGGAGAAGAAGGCGCTGGCCGGGATGGTCCGGTACGTCTTGTGGTACGGCTCCGGCTCGGCGTTCTGGCCACCGAGGAAGATGGTCCACCCGTTCTCGGCGATCGAGGGGTCGACGCCGAAGCGGATCTTGTCGTCCGCGGCGACCGTGATGGTCTTCTCGGCCTTCCTGTTGAGGCACTGCTGGATCTGCGACTCCTTGATGGCGTCGCCGTCGTTGTAGCAGGCGGCCTCGGAGTGCACCGAGTCGGTCCCGACCGTCAGGGTCGCGAGCGGAGTCGGCTTGTCGCAGGCGGAGAGTACGAGGAGGCCGGCGGAGACGGCCCCGAGGGCGACGGCGGCCCGGCGGCGCGAGCCGGTGAAGAACGCAACGGTCATGGCCCGAAGGCTATCGGGCGTGTCGAACTCCGCCACGCGGGGGTGCGGCGCGCCGCGTTTTCCTGCCGATGTGGCGGCGTGGGAGTGCCCGGCAGGGCGCCTTGCCCCCGCCCGGGCGGGGGCGGACGGCTGGGAGGGGGCGGTGTCGTACGCGCCCGGGCCCGGCGGCTCACTTCGGGGGCTGGGACGGCAGGGGCTTGCGGGCGGCCACCAGGAGGCCGCGGACCGCGAGCAGGGCGCCCAGGCCCAGGAAGCCCGCCGCCACCGACATGCCCACCGGGCCGCTCAGCGGCAGCGAGATGCCGATCGCGCCGCCCACCACCCACGCCATCTGGAGCAGGGTCTCCGAACGGGCGAACGCGGACGTCCGCACCTCCTCCGGCACGTCCCGCTGGATCAGCGCGTCGAGCGACAGCTTCGACAGCGCCTGCGTCAGGCCCGCCACCGCACCCAGCACTGCCACCATCACCCCGCCGAAGAACGCCGCCGCGAGGATCGCCACCCCGCACACCGTCGTGATCATCGTGGCGATGATCACCTCCGGCGCGTGGCCGCGGTCCTTCAGGAGCGAGCCGACGCCCGTCCCGCACGCGTTCCCCACGCCCGCCGCCACCGCCACCATCGCGAGCGACACCGCGGCGCTCTGTCCCGACAGCGGATGCTCACGCAGCAGGAAGGCCAGGAAGAAGATCAGGAACCCCGACAGCATCCGCTGCGCCGCGTTCGCCTGGAGCCCGTGCAGCACCGAGGGCCCCACCGTCCGCAGGCTCGGTTTCTTCTCGCCGTGCGTGAGCAGGTGCGCCCGCCGTTCGCCCTTGGCCGAGTCGACCTTGTGCGGCATGCGGAAGGCCCAGTACGCGCCCAGCAGGAACAGCGCGCACGCCCCGTACAGCGGGTACTGCGGTCCGATCTGCTGGAGCCCCGCACCGATCGGCGCCGCGATCCCGGTCGCGAGGAGCCCCGCGAGGGTGACTCGGGAGTTCGCCTTGACCAGCGAGAAGCCGTGCGGCAGCAGGCGCGGCACGACGGCGCTGCGCACCACTCCGTACGCCTTCGAGGCGACGAGCACGCCGAGCGCCGCCGGGTACAGCTCCAGGCCGCCTGTCGCCACAGCGCCCGACATGGTGATCGCGAGGACGGCACGGGTCAGCATCGCCCCGGCCATCGCCGCGCGCCGCCCGTGCGGGAGGCGGTCGAGCAGAGGGCCGATCACGGGGGCCAGCAGGGTGAACGGCAGCATGGTGATCGCCAGGTAGAGCGCGACCCGGCCGCGTGCCTCGTCCGTCGGTACGGAGAAGAAGACCGTGGAGGCGAGCGCGACGGTGATCATGACGTCGCCCGCGCCGTTCACGGCGTGCAGCTCGATCAGCTTGCCGAGCCCCGACTCGCCCGCGCCGTGCGCGTGTGTCGCCCTGCGGATGCCCTTGGCCGTGCCCGTGACCGGCCAGTGCAGGGCGCGCCCGACCGCCCGGCCCGCTCGGCTGAGCGGCCCGGCATGATCGTCGGATCGTGCGGACGACCGTGCGGCTGCCACTCCGTCATAGTGCCCCACGCCCCTGACTTGTGAACCGTGGCACGGCGGACCGTCGGTCCACGATCCGGGCCACTTGGGGCGGGCAGGTGGGCGGCGGGCGGCGGAGGGGGTAGCGTGCGTAGCGCGCCACCGGCGGAAGATCTCGGCCGCGCGCCTCTTCGGCATCCCGCAGAATGGATGACGATAGGTGTGCCCGAGAGACGCGAGACATGTCGGGCGCGGACGTCGATGCGGCCCCCTGGTCCGCTCCGCCCGCCGCCCGGGGCTTTTCGCTCCCGCTCCTCGGCCGGCGCACCCGTGAGACGGCGTAGGAGAGAAGCGAGACCTGTGAGTGCTGCGACGACGCGAAGCCGTACCCCGCGTACCCCGCGTACCCCCGACCGCCTGTGCGCCGAGGCGGTAGACCTGGCGCGGGCGGCCGCCGAGGAGGCTGCCGCACCCGGCATCGTCGGGGCCCATGTGGAGGCGGTCGCCGACGGTGACCGGGTCGTCACGCACTTCTTCGAGTGCAAGGAGCCCGGCTACCGCGGCTGGCGCTGGGCCGTGACGGTCACCCGTGCCTCCCGGGCGAAGAACGTCACCCTGGACGAAACCGTCCTCCTGCCGGGCTCGGACGCCCTCCTGGCCCCGGAGTGGGTGCCGTGGAGCGAGCGGCTGCGGCCGGGCGACATGGGCCCGGGGGACCTGCTGCCGACGGAGCAGGACGACCTCAGGCTGGAGCCGGGGTACACCGGCGAGGACGCGCCGCCGCCGAACTCCGCGGTGTCGGAGGAGATGGCGGACCACCTCGACGCGGAGGACGCGGAGATCGTCTCCCGTACGCCGTCCCGGGGCGCGATCGCCTCGGTGGCGGAGGAGCTCGGGATGCGGCGGGCGCGGGTGCTGTCGCGGTACGGGCTGCATGTGGCGGCGGACCGCTGGGACGAGTCGTTCGGGGCGAAGACCCCGATGGCGCAGGCGGCGCCGGCGTCGTGCGACTCCTGCGCGTTCCTGGTGCCGTTGGCGGGCTCGCTGAAGCAGGCGTTCGGGGTCTGCGCGAACGAGTTCTCGCCGGCGGACGGGCGGGTCGTCTCGCTCGCGTACGGGTGCGGTGGGCACTCGGAGGCGGCGGTCATGCCGAAGCCGCCGCGGCCGGCGCCGCCGGTGCTGGACTCGATGGGGGCGGATGCGTTTCCGCTGCGGCCGGCGAAGGACTCGGGCTCGACGACGGAACCGGACGACACGTCGGAAGACCTGGGCCACTCGTAACCCCGGGCACCACCCCCCGCCCGAGGCGCCTCCTGCTCACCCGTTGTGGGCAACTGTTCCGCCGGGCGGAACGGGTGGGCACAACGGGCGGCGCCCTGGCAGGCGCGTATGCCTTTTGGGCCCGGCGCCCTCAGGGCCCTGGGGCGTGGACGCGCCTCGTGGTGCGGGGGGCTCGGAGCGGACGCGCCCGCAGGGGCGCCGTCCCGTGTGCCCACCCGTCCCGCCCCAGCGGGACGATTGCCCACACGCAGGTGGGGTGGGGTGGGGGCGACTGCCCACACGGCGGCGGGGTGTGGGCGTTCACCCCGTGGGCGTGGGGGAGGTGTGGGGCGCGGTACCTTCGGGCACCGGCACAACACGCCCCGCAGAGTGGAGTCAGACGTGAGCGTCAGCGTCAGGACGTCGACCGACGGAGCCGACCCCTTCGGCACCGCCCGGCTGCGGAGAGGCGTACTCGATGCCTGGGGCGCCGGGCCCGCCCGGTTCCGGGAGGACGCCAACGCCGAGGAGGACCTCGCCCTCGGCGGCTACCGCGACCGCCTCGTCGTCGAGCTCGCCCAGAACGCCGCCGACGCCGCCCACCGCGCCGGCGTCACCGGACGGCTCCGGCTCACCCTCCACCCCGGCGGGCCCGACGCCCCCGCCCTCCTCGCCGCCGCCAACACCGGCGCCCCGCTCGACGCGACCGGCGTCGAGTCGCTTTCCACCCTCCGCGCCTCCGCCAAGCGCGAGCACGACCGCGGAGCCGTGGGCCGCTTCGGCGTCGGCTTCGCCGCCGTCCTCGCCGTCTCCGACGAGCCCGCCGTTCTCGGCCGCCACGGCGGCGTCCGCTGGTCGCTCGCCGAGGCCCGCGAGCTGGCCGCCGAGGCCGCCCGGCACAGCCCCGGCCTCGGGGACGAGCTGCGCCGCCGTGACGGCCACGTACCGCTCCTGCGTCTCCCGCTGCCCGCCGAGGGCACCGCGCCCGACGGTTACGACACCGTCGTCGTCCTCCCGCTCCGGGACTCCGCCGCCGTCGACCTCGCCGAGCGGCTCCTCGACTCCGTCGACGACGCCCTGCTGCTCACCCTCCCCGGCCTCGCCGAGATCGTCGTCGAGACCACGGACGGCGCACGGGTCCTCACCCGCGCGGAGCACGAGTCGTACGTCCACATCGACGACACCGCCACCCAGGAGACCCGCCGCTGGCGGACCGTCAGCCACGGCGGCCCCCTCGACCCCGTTCTCCTCAAGGACCGGCCGGTCGAGGAGCGGCTGCGCCCGTTCTGGTCGGTGACCTGGGCCGTACCCGTGGACGGCCAGGGCGCCCCGCAGTTCCCCCGTACCAGCCCCGTCGTCCACGCACCCACCCCCACCGACGAACCGCTCGGCCTGCCCGCCCTGCTGATCGCCTCCCTCCCGCTGGACACCGCCCGACGCCACCCGGCGCCGGGGCCGCTCACCGACTTCCTCGTCGAGCGGGCGGCCGACGCGTACGCCGAACTCCTCGCCGACTGGGAGCCGGTGACGGTCGCGACGATCGACCTGGTGCCCGGACCGCTCGGCAAGGGCTCCCTCGACGGGGCGCTGCGCGCGGCGATCCTCCAGCGGCTGCCGCGCGTCTCGTTCCTGGCGCCCGAGGCGCCGTCGGAGGAGGTGCCCGCACTGCGGCCGGTGGAGGCCGAGGTCGTGGAGGGCGCGGGCCGCGAGACCGTCGCCGTGCTGGCGGAGGTCTTCCCGACCCTGCTGCCCGCCGGTCTCGAACGGCGGGTGGAGCTGCGCACGCTCGGTGTCGGGCGCGTCCCGCTGACCGAGGCGATCGACCGGCTCGCCGGGGTGGACCGCCCGCCGTCGTGGTGGTGGCGGCTGTACGACTCCCTCGCGGGCGTGGACCCGGACCGGCTGTCGGGCCTCCCGGTGCCGCTGGCCACCCCGGCCGACGCCCCCGACGACGCCAGGATCCGTACCACCATCGGCCCCCGGCACGTGCTCCTCCCCCAGGAGCGCACCCCCGCCGATCTGACCCGCCTCGGCCTCAAGGTCGCCCACCCGGACGCCGCCCACCCGATCCTGGAGAAGCTCGGCGCCCTCCCGGCCACGCCCCGCGCTGTCCTGACGACGCCTCAGGTCAGGGCGGCGGTCGCCGCCTCCCTCGACGCGGGGGAGATCTGGGACGAGGACGCGGACACCCTCGACGCCGACGAGCTCGCCGAGACGGTGCTCGCGCTCGTCCGGGACGCGGAGCTGGAGCCGGGCGACGAGCCGTGGCTCGGCGCGCTGGCCCTCCCCGACGAGGACGGAGAGCTGGCGCCCGCCGGCGAACTGGTCCTGCCCGGCAGCGCCTTCGCCGCCGTGATGCGCGAGGACGAACTGGCCCTCTGCGACACCGAACTGGCCGACCGCTGGGGCGAGCAGCCGCTCGCCGCCTGCGGGGTGCTCGCCAACTTCGCCCTGGTCCGGGCCACCGATCTGGTCCTCGACCCGGACGAACTGGAACCCCGCGAGGGTGACTTCGCCGAGTCCGACGACGCCGGGCTGCTCGACGCGGTCGACGTCTGGTGCGAGGACGTCCTCGACCGGCTGCCGGAGGCGCCGGTGCCGCCGGTGGCGACCGAGATCGTCGCCGTACGGGACCTGGATCTGATCGACGACGACGCCTGGCCGCAGGCGCTCGCCCTCCTCGCGCAGCCGCCGCTGCGGGACGCGCTCACCCAGCCCGTACGGGTCCTGATGCCGGACGGCACGACCGAGACCGTAAGGTCGTACACCGCCTGGTGGCTGCGCGACCACCCCGTCCTCGACGGCCGTCGCCCCGCCGGACTGCGGGCGGCCGGTACGGACCCGCTGCTGATCGGCCTGTACGACTCCGCGGACGCGACGGGGTTCGAGGACGAGCAGGTCCTGCGGGCCCTCGGCGTGCGGACCTCGGTCTCCGCGCTCCTCGACGAGCCGGGCGGCGCGGCCGAACTGCTCGGCCGGCTGGCCGACCCGGACCGTGAGGTGTCCGGTGCCCAACTGCACGCCCTGTACACGGCGCTGGCCGACCTCGACCCCGAGCAGGTCACCCTCCCCGACGACCTGCGTGCGGTCGTGGACGGCGAACTCGTGGTGGTCGACGCCTCCGAGGCCCTGGTGGCGGACGCCCCCGACCTCCTCCCGCTCGCGGGCGGACTCCCGCTGCTGCCGGTCGCCCCGGCGCGGGCGGCGGACCTGGCGGAGCTGTTCCAGGTGCGACGGCTGAGCGAGCACGTCGAGGCCGAGGTGACCACGGTGGGCGAGGAGCACGACGTCCCGCCCTCGGTCCACGCGCTTCTCGGGCCGGCGACGCCGGACTCGTACATCGAGCACGAGGAACTCCGCGCCGCGGGTGTCGAGCTGGACTGGCGCCAGACCCCGGACGGCAGGATCCACGCCGCGACCCTGGAGGGCGTCGCGGCCGGCCTCGCCTGGGCGGCGGGCCAGTGGCCCCGCCGCTTCGAGGTCGCGGCGCTCCTGGAGGACCCGTCGCGTACGGCGGAACTGGCCCGGGACAGGTGGTTCGACTAGGGGCCGGCGGACCACCGCCCCATCCCGGTCAGCGGACGACGTCGAAGACCTGCTTCTGCAGGCCGTTGGCGTACACCTCGTGCTCGACCAGCTTCAGCTTCTGGGCGTCCTTGTCCGTGGCG
>NZ_JBVHGJ010000021.1:0-100444 GCF_055561875.1 Streptomyces sp. NPDC022552 | reverse complement strand
GACCTCGGGCGTTCGCTTCGCTCAGCCGGCGCTATCGGCACCGACCTGGACACAGCCTGACCCTCAGCCTCACGGTATTACGGGACAACTCTTAGGCTGCGTCCCAACCGAAGCGTCCTTCCAGACCGTCAGGGCTGAGGTAGGCATACCCGGCGCCGTGTCCGAAGTTGAGGAAGTACGGCCCGGTGTCGCCGGTGCAGGCCAAGGCGAAGAAGAACCGCCACGGTGCCTCGACGCCGGCCCGCATCCGGTAGTCCGCTCTTCCTCCGATGTAGTTGTCCACATCGAAGCACCCGTCCTTCTCCAGGAACCGCTCCTGCGCCTCCGGGACCGGCCGCATCTCGATCCGGAACTCCACCGGTACCTGCTCGTCCTCGGCATCAAACGCGAAGAGCGAACGTCCCCTGGTCCCGGCCGGACCGACGGTGACGAACCCGGGTATCCGCCCGCCGGGCTGGACGAGCAGCACGGATTCTCCGTCCTGAGGGTCCAGGCCACCAGTCTCGTAGTCCTCGTACGACAGGAACAGATACGCCATGCGGGGCTCGTCGCCGGGCTCGATGGGGACCGGAATCTGCCCGATGAAGTCGAGCGGCTCACCTGTACGAGGGTTCAGGGGCCAGCAGGGCTCCTCCAGCCACACGGGGTCGCCACCCAGCTTGGCGACGGGCTCGGTGATGGCCTCGTCGACCGGGTGCATACATATCTCCACGCGAGGGAGGTACCCCGCGTCGTACGGGCTGGCGGCCCCCTCAGCTGGCTGCGGAAACATGTGCGGACTCTAGACGCTGGCACCGGCATCTTCGGTCGGCAGGGCTACTTCTTGCCCTGTTCTTGATCCGACTGAGGCGTTGTCTGGCAGATGACCTCTGATCTGTAGCCGAGCGGCCGCCTGTTGTCACGCTTGTCCCGAGACGGCCCGACCTCTTCGTCCCGAAGCAACTTGGTGAGGGCTCGACCTTGGGCTGGTACACCTCTCACCTGCGGGTGATGGTCCGCGGATGTGCGTGGTTATCCGCCGTTGTACGTCGGCGTTGTCACGCAGTTAGACACTCATCCGAGGCCCGGGCCAATCAGAGACGACGGCCGCCTTACAGAGGCGGATGTGATCGGTAGCGGGGAAGCTCAGGTCACTCCGGCTGTTGCGGCAGCCAAGCTCTGCGACGGCACGGGCCTCCGAACCCGAGGCTTTCCAAGATCCTCCTGCGGTGCCACAGGCCGTGCGATGATCGCCATGCGATCGGGGGGCCGTCAACTCTGCACGAAACGGTCGCTTCGAGCCGCACCATCGCAGCCAATCGACGAAAGGCCATCCGTGCGCAGGCTCGTCTACTACATCGCCACCACGCTCGACGGTTTTATCGCCGGGCCGGACGGCGCCGATCCCACCGGCCCGAACGGCTTCTGGCCGATCCCCGATGACTACCTCCAGCACATCGTCACCGAGTACCCGGAGACTCTGCCCGCTCCAGCCCGGGCGGCACTGTCCGTCACGGCCGAAGGAACACGCTTTGACACCGTCCTCGAAGGACGACGCACCTACGAGATTGGCCTCGCGGCCGGGATTACCGACGCCTACCCTCACCTGCGTCATCTCGTCTTCTCACGAACCCTGTCTGAAAGCCCGGACCCTGCCGTCGAACTGGTAGCCGACGATCCGGTGGCCAAGGTACGCGAGCTGAAGCAAGTGGACGGCAAGGACATCTGGCTCATCGGTGGTGCCGAGCTGGCCAATGCCCTGTACGCCGAGATCGATCAGCTGATCCTCAAGGTGGGATCCCTGACCATCAGTGCCGGGATACCCCTCTTTTCCCGGAAGGCCACCTTCGAACCGTGTCGCTGGGAACTCACCGACCACACCGTCTTGAAGAGCGGAGCGCTGTTCCTCACCTACACGCGCTACACCGACCAGACGTGAGCCTGCCCACGAGGTCGGTGGAGCGGCTTTGGGCTGGAGCTGCTTTGGGGCGAGTGATCATGGCCCCGTAAGCTTCCGGCGCGTCGGGCAGTCTGTGGACCTGCCCGTTAAAGCACGACGTTGGGGCCATGATCTTAGAGGCTCGCCCCAAAGTGGCTGCCTAAAGCCGTGGAGCCGACCGCCCCAGCCACAGAGGGTGTCTCCCGCTTCATGCCCGCAGACGCCGAGCGCGCCGCCCGGCGCGGCCAGCCGGGGCGCAGACAGGAGGCAGGCCGCGCCGCAGAGGCGGCGCGCGCCCGCGCCGTGCGCGGGCCTTGATGAGGTAGAGAAAGTTGTAACAACCTGTTGGCCACTTGGTGTCCGCTCAAAGCCGTGCCAAGACCCTCAACCACCATCGGTTGGGGGCTTCGCGTCACCCCTGGCGCCTCCCCTGATCAGGGCGTTGTGCGTCTGACGGCACCTGCAAGGGGAGACCCGACAGGGCGGCGCTCTCTGTCATAGGTGCCTGACAGGATCCCGAACGTGATAGCCATCGAAGATCTCATCTCCCGCGTAGCAGCGAAGGCCAAGGCCACTTCTACGGCGTTGCCCCCCGCCGCCACTGCCGAGGAGGTTGCCGAGGCGGAGGCAGTTCTCGGCTTCGCCCTCCCGCCCCTGCTGGCGAGCCTGTACCGGGAGGTGGCCAACGGTGGCTACGGTCCCGACTACCAGCTTCTTCCGCTGGTTGGGCCAGGGCGTACGGCGCTGAGCGAGTACCAGTCCGAACGATCCGCCTCGGCCGAGGACGAGGCACCGTACTGGCCGGCGGGCGTGCTGCCGATCCTCGACTGGGGCTGCGCCATGTACGCGGCGGTGGACTGCCTCAGCGAGACCGCCACGGTCCTCCTCTTCGATCCGAACGGCATGACGGACGACGGAGCCGCCGCCTGGTTCGTCGACGCCGGGAGCCTGGCCGATTGGCTCGAAACCTGGCTGGCCGGAACAGGGTGGTACCGCGAAGACGCCGACGAGTACGAAGACGTGGCGGAGCCGACCCCGTGGGAGACGGCCGCCTCCCGGATCGCGGAGTGAACGAACCGCGGGATGACCGCTGAGCTCGCTCGATGGAGCGGCCCCTCACTCGACGGCCTCCGAGGCCGGACCGTCCCTGGCCGCCCCCGTTGATGTAGATGTCGAAGACCCCCGACCAAGATCGGTCGGGGGTCTTCGCGTGTCCTGCCTGGAGCCCCCTGTCGGGTTCGAACCGACGACCCCCGCTTTACAAGAGCGGTGCTCTGGCCAGCTGAGCTAAGGAGGCAGCGAGTGCAGTGTAACCAACCCCCACCCTGCCGTGGTCGGCAATTTCACGGACTCTGACTGCTGACAGATCGCGTGGCGGCGGGTAGCGTCACCCGGAGTTCACCTCGGTGGACTAGACCTCAATCCTTCCTTTACTCGGATCGTCCGGCACGTTCCTGCCGGTGAAGGGATTCATCACCATGGCTTCTGTCACTTTCGACAAGGCGACCCGGCTCTACCCGGGTTCCGACAAGCCCGCCGTCGACCAGCTCGAGATCGAGATCGAGGACGGCGAGTTCCTCGTCCTCGTCGGGCCGTCCGGCTGCGGCAAGTCCACCTCGCTGCGCATGCTCGCCGGCCTGGAGGACGTCAACGGCGGCTCCATCCGCATCGGTGACCGCGACGTCACGCACCTGCCGCCGAAGGACCGGGACATCGCCATGGTGTTCCAGAACTACGCGCTGTACCCGCACATGACCGTCGCCGACAACATGGGCTTCGCCCTCAAGATCGCCGGCGTCAACAAGAGCGAGATCCGCGCCAAGGTCGAAGAGGCCGCGAAGATCCTCGACCTCACCCCGTACCTCGACCGCAAGCCCAAGGCCCTCTCCGGTGGTCAGCGGCAGCGTGTGGCCATGGGTCGCGCGATCGTGCGTGAGCCGCAGGTCTTCCTCATGGACGAGCCGCTGTCGAACCTCGACGCCAAGCTCCGCGTCTCCACCCGTACGCAGATCGCGTCGCTCCAGCGCCGGCTCGGCATCACCACGGTGTACGTCACGCACGACCAGGTCGAGGCCCTCACCATGGGCGACCGCGTCGCCGTCCTCAAGGACGGTCTGCTCCAGCAGGTCGACTCGCCGCGCAACATGTACGACCGCCCCGCCAACCTCTTCGTCGCCGGCTTCATCGGCTCCCCCGCCATGAACCTGGTCGAGGTGCCGATCACCGAGGGCGGCGTGAAGTTCGGCAACAGCGTCGTCCCGGTCTCCCGTGACGCGCTCTCCGCCGCCTCCGCCAAGGGCGACACGACCGTGACGGTCGGCATCCGCCCCGAGCACTTCGACGTGTCGGGTGCCACCAGCAAGGAGGGCCTGGCCGTCTCCGTGAACGTCGTCGAGGAGCTCGGCGCCGACGGTTACGTCTACGGCTCCGCCCGCGTCGGCAGCGAGGACAAGGACCTGGTCGTCCGCGTCGGCGGCCGTGCCGTGCCCGAGAAGGGCTCCACGCTCCACGTCGTGCCGCGCCCGGACGAGCTGCACGTCTTCTCCACCTCGACCGGTGAGCGCCTCTCCGGCTGAGCCCGTACTGCCGAACGGCCCCGCATCTCTTGCAGATGCGGGGCCGTTCGCCTATGTCGACAAATACCCCGGCATAGCTGTCAATTCAGACACCGGCGTCAACACGGGATTCGAATTTTCGCCTCGAACCATCCCCCGCGAGAGTGACTAAATGTCGCCATATCATCACCGGCCGCTACGCTCGCCTCCGTGACGCACACTGCCCGCCGTATCGGCCGCTCTCTCGCCCTCGTCCTGCCCGTCGTCCTGGTGCTCTCCGGAACGCTCGCGGTGTCCGCCGTTCCGTGGGCCGGCCAGGGCTCCGACACCCAGATGCTGACCGCATCCTCGGAGGACGTCTCCGTCCCCGCCAAGTCGCGTGCCCCGCAGGATATTCTGCGCGACCGGCTCCTCGCAGAGCTTCAGGAGAAGGACCCCGGGACGGCCCTGACCCACCTCCAGCGCGAGGTCGAGAACAGCCCGTCCCTCGCCAAGCACTGCATGTCCATCGCACGCGCCCTCGGCAAGGCGGCCGTCCGCCACTACGGCCCCACCCGCGCCCAGTCCTACTCGCGCCCGGTCTGCGACACCTCGTTCGCGACCGGCGTGATGTACGCCAGCTGAGCCGCCAACCCGCCCACCGATCCAGCGACGCCGAAGACGCCGACGACGCTGAACGGCTGCTTCCCGAGGTGCGCATATCGTTCGCGGTATGCATACCTCCCCGACGCAGGCCGTGGTCCTGGCGGGCGGCCAGGGCTCGCGCCTGCGCCCGTACACCGACGACCGCCCCAAGCCGATGGTCGAGATCCCCGGCACCGGGACCCCGATCATCGGCCATCAGCTGTCCTGGCTCGCCGCCGAGGGCGTGACGGACGCCGTCGTGTCCTGCGGCCATCTGGCCGAGGTGCTCGAGGAGTGGCTCGACTCCGCCGATCTGCCGCTGCGCGTGAAGACGGTCGTCGAGGACGAGCCGCTCGGCCGCGGCGGCGGCCTCAAGTACGCCGCCGCGCACCTTCCCGAGCCCGGACAGCCCTGGTACGCCACCAACGGCGACATCTGGACCCGCTTCTCCCTGCGTGAGATGGCCGCGTTCCACGACGAGCGCGACGCCACCGCGACCCTCGCCCTCGCCCGCCCCCGGATCCCGTGGGGCGCCGTCGAGACCGACACGTTCGGGCACATCACCGACTTCATCGAGGCGCCGCCGTCGCCGTTCCTCATCAACGCGGGCGTGTACGTCTTCTCCGCCGCGTTCACCGAGCTCCTCCCGGACCGGGGCGACCACGAGCGCACCACGTTCCCCCGGCTGGCCAGGGAGCGCCGCCTCGCGGGCTTCCCGCTGCCCCAGGGGGCCTACTGGCGGGCGATCGACACGGCGAAGGACCTGACCGAGGCGGCGAAGGAGCTGGCCGCCCAGGGCGCCTGAGAGCCCTGCCGGCCCACAGCGCGTCCGCACCCGCTCGCCAGGCCTCCGTACCGTACGAGTCGGCGCGTGGCCGCACGGCGAAGGGCGGCACCGCGTCCCCGCGGTGCCGCCCTTCGCCGTACTGGAACCCCTGCGTCAGCCCAGCAGGCCGCCGATCGGGTTCCGGTTGCCGCCCGTGCCGCCCGTCGACGAGCCGCCGCTCGTCGGCTCGCTCGTGCCGCCGGTGCCACCACCACCGCCGCCGCCCGTGCCGCCCGTGCTCGTCGGGCCGGAGCTGGTCGACGGCGGGGCCGCCGGACGCGACTGGGTCGGCGTACGGCTGCCGGTGCCCTGCGTGGCGGTCGGCCGGCTCTCCTCCGTGCGGCCGGTCTCCCGTACGGTCTCGCTCGGCGAGGCCGTCTTGTCGTCCTCGCGCTCACCGCTCGCGCCGGCCGTCGCCGACGGCTTGGGGCGCGTGGAGGTCGACTGGGACGGGGTGCGCTCGCCGGGCTCCTGCGGGAGCGTCCGGCCGGGCAGGTGGTTGATCGGGTCGTCGTTCGGGCCGGGCACGGTGACCATCTCGGTGGACCGTACGGCCCCGCCGAGCACGGAGCCGGTGAGGAGCGTGAGGCCGACGACGACGGAGGTGACGAGCGCCCCGCGGCGCAGGACGCGGCGGCGGAGCTCCCACAGTTCGGAGCGGGGTCCGAGGGTGCGCCAGGCCTCGCCGGCGAGGCGGCCGTCGATGGAGTACACGGGCGCCCCGGCGATGATCAGCGGGGACCAGGCGGCCAGGAAGATGATGTCGGCGGAGTCGTAGACGGGGACCGACTTCCAGCTGACGGTCAGCAGGAGCGCGGCGGAGAGCATGGCGCCGATGACCGCGGCGACGCGCTGCCAGAGGCCGAGGACGGTGAGGACGCCGACGACGACCTGGAGGAAGGCGACGGTCAGGCCGGCGCCGACCGGGTGCTGGAGGGCGAAGTCGCGGAGCGGTTCGGCGAGGGCCCAGGGGTTGAGCGAGTGGAGCCACTTGACCATGGAGCCGCGCTCGCCGCCGTCGAAGTAGACGGGGTCGCAGAGCTTGCCCATGCCGGCGTAGATGGAGATGAAGCCGAGGAAGACGCGGAGCGGGAGGAGGACGACGCCGAGGTTCATCCGGCGCCCTGGGTAGTAGGCGTGCCGGACCGGGTCGGCGCCGTGGCGCTGCGAGCGGCCGCGGAATTCGTCGCCGTTCGGGTCGTCCCCGCGTCCGTTCCCGTCGCCGCTCCCGTACGTGCCTTCGCGGGACAGCTCGTACGGGCTGTCGTAGGCGTGGTCGAAGGCGCCTTCGGCGCGCCGCATCGGGGGGAGGAGCGGCGTCTCGGCGCTGACGACGGGGGTGGGCGTGGTGTCGTCGATGCGCGGGATGGCCTGGGTGGCGCCGGCGTCGTGGTGCGCGGGGGGTTCCAGCGTGGAGACGGAGGATTCGCGCACGGCCTGGAGCAGCCCGGTGGCTCCGGGCGCGGACTTTCCGGTCCATACGACGGGCCGGCGGCGGCCGGCGGCTCCACCCGCCGCTGCCGCCGCTCCGGCGAGGGCCGGGCCGCGGGAGGCGGCGGCGAACTTCGGCTGCTGGGCCGGGGCGAGCCGCACACGGAAGCTGGCGTGGTTCACGATGACCTGCGCGGGATCGGAATCCACTTTGAGCATGCTCAGCGCGGGCTGATCGTCGAACCCCGGCCGGGGCGTTCTGGTGTCCACACTCATCTAACCGAGTGACGCGGGGTTAGGACACTGCCTTGACGGGCTCTGAATGTCCGAGACCCGTCAAGATCGCGCCATGTGTGCGGATGCACGGGAAAGGGCCCAGCTCAGGGAGCTGGGCCCGTTCCGGGGATGTCGTACGCGGGTCAGTTCGCGCGGCGGCGGGCGACCTCGTAGAGGACGATGCCCGCGGCGACGCCGGCGTTCAGCGACTCGGCGCCACCGGGCATCGAGATGCGGACGCGGTAGTCGCAGGTCTCCCCGACGAGGCGGCCGAGGCCCTTGCCCTCGCTGCCGATGACGATGACGACGGGGCCGTCGAGCGCCTCCAGGTCCTCCACCGTGTGCTCGCCGTCGGCGGCGAGGCCGACGACGGTGAGGCCTTCCTTCTGGAAGCCCTCCAGGGCCCGGGTCAGGTTGGTGACGCGGGAGACGGGGGTGCGGGCGGCGGTGCCGGCCGAGGACTTCCAGGCTCCGGCGGTCATGCCGGCGGCGCGGCGCTCGGGGACGACGACGCCGTGGCCGCCGAAGGCGGAGACGGAGCGGACGATCGCGCCGAGGTTGCGGGGGTCGGTGACGCCGTCGAGGGCGACGATCAGCGGGTCCTCGTGGGCGTCGTAGGCGGCGGCGGTGAGGTCCTCGGGGTGCGCGTACTCGTAGGGCGGGACCTGGAGGACGAGGCCCTGGTGGTTCAGGCCGTTCGTCATCCGGTCGAGCTCCTGGCGCGGGGCCTCCATCAGGTTGATGTTGCCGCGGTCGCCGGCGAGCTTGAGGACGTCGCGGACGCGCTCGTCGTTGTCGATGAACTGCTGGACGTAGAGCGTGGTGGCGGGGACGCCGTCGCGCAGCGCCTCGTAGACCGGGTTACGGCCGACGACCATCTCCGAGGTGCCCTTGGGGCCGCCGCGGCGCGGGGCGGGGCGGCGGGCGGCGGCGTGCTTGGCCTGGGCGTTGGCGACGCGGTTCTTCTTGTGACCCTTGCGGGCGGAGGCGGGCGGCGTGGGGCCCTTGCCCTCGAGGCCCTTGCGCCGCTGGCCACCGCTGCCGACCGTCGCGCCCTTCTTGTTGGACGTGCGGCGGTTCCTGCGCTGGCTGTTCCCGGCCATGACTACCTAATCCTCGGTGTTGCGTACATAGGTCTGTAAGTGAAGTGTGCCGCCCGGCTCCCCGAGCGGCACATCATCAGCGGTTGCCCAGCGTCCAGCGGGGGCCGTCGGGGCTGTCCTCGATGGCGAGGCCGGACTGGCCGAGCTGGTCGCGGATCGCGTCCGCGGTCGCCCAGTCCTTGCGCTCGCGGGCCGATTCGCGCTGCTGGAGCACGAGCCGTACGAGGGTGTCGACGACGCCGTGGAGCTCCTCGCCGCGGTCGCTCTCCTCGGCCCAGTGCGGGTCGAGGGGGTCGAGTCCGAGGACACCGAGCATGGCCCGGACCTCGGCGAGGCGGGCGATGGCCTCGTCCTTGTCGTCGGCGGCGAGGGCGCTGTTGCCCTGGCGCACGGTGGTGTGGATGATCGCGAGCGCCTGCGGGACGCCCAGGTCGTCGTCCATCGCCTCGGCGAAGGCGGGCGGCACCTCGGGGGCGGGCGGGACGGTCTTGCCCGCCTTCTCGGTGACGCGTTGGACGAAGCCCTCGATGCGCGCGAACGCGGACTCGGCCTCGCGCAGGGACTCCTCGCTGTACTCGATCATCGAGCGGTAGTGCGGGGTGCCCAGGTAGTAGCGCAGGACGATGGGGCGCCAGTGCTTGACCATCTCGGAGACGAGCACCGAGTTGCCGAGCGACTTGGACATCTTCTCGCCGCTCATGGTGACCCAGGCGTTGTGCACCCAGTACGAGGCGAAGTCGTCGCCGAACGCCTTGGCCTGGGCGATCTCGTTCTCGTGGTGCGGGAAGATCAGGTCGAGGCCGCCGCCGTGGATGTCGAAGGCGGAGCCGAGGTACTTGTGGGCCATGGCCGAGCACTCCAGGTGCCAGCCGGGGCGGCCGCGGCCCCACGGCGTCTCCCAGTCGGGCTCGCCGGGCTTGGTGGCCTTCCACATGGCGAAGTCGCGCGGGTCGCGCTTGCCGGAGACGCCCTCGTCGGGCTGGCGCAGGTCGTCGATGTCCTGGTTGGACAGGGCGAGGTAGCCGGGGAACGAGCGCACGTCGAAGTAGACGCTGCCGTCCGCCTCGTAGGCGTGGCCGCGCTCGATGAGTCCGCGCATCATCTCGACCATCTCGGTGATGTGGCCGGTGGCGCGGGGCTCGTACGTGGGCGGGAGGCAACCGAGCGCGTCGTAGCCGGAGTTGAAGGCGCGCTCGTTCTCGTAGCCGATCGACCACCAGGGGCGGCCCTGGTCGGCGGCCTTGGCGATGATCTTGTCGTCGATGTCGGTGACGTTGCGGATGAACGTGACGTCGTAGCCGCGGTACTCGAACCAGCGGCGCATGATGTCGAAGTTCAGCCCCGAACGGATGTGGCCGATGTGCGGGGCGGCCTGGACGGTCGCGCCACAGAGGTAGATCGAGACGCAGCCCGGTGTGAGCGGGGAGAAGTCACGGATCTGCCGGGCGCTGGTGTCGTACAGGCGAATAGTCACCACTCCAGGGTAGTGGGCGTGTGGTAGTGCCCCGCGACCGAATGCGGGTCGCGGGGCGGGATTTTTCCGGTGGTGCGTCAGGTGCGGCGGTGCACCGGCACCGTCAGGCGCGTCGGGCCGGGCGGTGCGCCGGGCGGTCGGGCACGCCGGACCGGACGGTGCACCGGCACGGTTCGGCGTGTCAGGCCTGCGGTGCACCGGGGCGGTTCGGCGTGTCAGGCCGGGCGGTAGACCAGGGCGGTCGCGAGGGCGGCCAGGCCCTCCGCGCGGCCGGTCAGGCCGAGGCCGTCCGTCGTGGTGCCGGAGACGGAGACGGGGGCGCCGACGGCCGCGCTCAGCGCCTTCTGCGCCTCGTCGCGGCGCTTGCCGACCTTGGGGCGTACGCCGATGACCTGGACGGCGACGTTGCCGATCTCGTACCCCTCGGCGCGGACGATCCGGGCGGCCTCGGTGAGCAGGGTGACGCCGGAGGCGCCGGACCACTCGGGGCGGGAGGTGCCGAAGTGGGCGCCGAGGTCCCCGATGCCGGCGGCGGAGAAGAGCGCGTCGCAGGCGGCGTGGGCGGCGACGTCACCGTCGGAGTGCCCGGCGAGGCCGTACTCCTCGTCCTCCCACAGGAGGCCGGCGCACCACAGCTCGCGGCCCTTCTCGAAGGCGTGGACGTCGGTGCCGATGCCGGTCCGCGGGATCAGGGGGAGGTCAGAAGCCATCGTTGGCCCTCCTGCGGGCGAGTACGGCCTCGGCCAGTACGAGATCGAGGGGACGGGTCACCTTGAACGCCTCCTCGTGGCCGGGGACGACCACGACGGGCGCGCCGAGCCGCTCGACCATGCCGGCGTCGTCGGTGGCACCGTCACCGGTGAGGGCGACGGTCGCGTGCGCGTTGACGAGGGTCTCGTAGTCGAAGCCCTGCGGTGTCTGGACGGCGCGCAGCCGGGAGCGCTCGGGCGTGGCGACGACGCTCTCCGGGTCGCCCTTCGTCTCGGCGGGCTCGACCTCCTTGACGGTGTCGGCGACCGGCAGGGCGGGGACGACGGCCACGGCTCCGTCCCGTACGGCCTCGACGACCGCGTCGACGGTGTCCACGGGGACGAGCGGGCGGGCCGCGTCGTGGACGAGGACGGTGGAGACGCCCTCGGGCAGCGCTTCGAGGCCGAGGCGTACGGATTCCTGGCGGGTGTCGCCGCCGGGGACGACGAGGTAGTCGGTGCGCTCGGGCAGCGCGTGTGCGTCGAGCAGGTTCTTGACCTCGGCGGCACCGTCGGAGGGGGCGACCACGACGACGAGGGAGACGGCGCGGGAGGCCGCCATCGCCCGGACGGCGTGGATGAGCATGGGGGTGCCGTTCAGCGCGCGGAGCGCCTTGGGGGCGCCCGGGCCGAGGCGTACGCCCCGGCCCGCCGCGGGGATCACAGCGGCGGTGCGCGCGGGACGCGTTTCGTCTGTCATCGGTTGCACTCCGGCAGGTTTGTTTCCTCGGCCGACATGGGTATGGCCTGAGCGTGCTGGACGCGACGCCTTGACCGGGCCCCTTCCGTGACGACGGTCGGGGCGTTGCGGGTGGCACAAGTCCGTGGGACGCGAGGGGGGCAGGGGTACGGGAGTTTCGTGGACGGACGCGTCACGAGACGGACGTCACCCGGAGATCACCCGGACGTGAGATCACCCGGAGAGCGTCGGGAGATCACCCGGACGTCGTGCACGTCGTGAACCGTGCGTCGTGCATCGTGAAAGCGGCCGTGGACGTCGAGAGACGAGACATGCCGCAGCGCCCGGCGACAGCGCTGTGTGGGACACAGCACGTCATCGGGCACCGCGGCATTGCTTCACTCAGGACGCGAGGACCTCGTCGAGGAGAGCCTCGGCCTTGTCCTCGTTCGTGTTCTCCGCGAGCGCCAGCTCGCTCACCAGGATCTGCCGAGCCTTGGCGAGCATGCGCTTCTCACCTGCGGAGAGACCGCGCTCGCGCTCCCGGCGCCACAGGTCGCGGACCACTTCGGCGACCTTGATGACATCGCCGGAGGCGAGCTTCTCGAGGTTCGCCTTGTAGCGTCGGGACCAGTTCGTGGGCTCCTCGGCGTACGGCGCGCGCAGCACCTCGAAGACCCGGTCAAGACCGTCCTGACCAACCACATCGCGAACACCGACGAACTCCGCATTGTCCGCCGGCACACGAACCGTCAGGTCGCCCTGGGCGACCTTGAGCACCAAGTAGGTCTTGTCCACGCCTTTGATCTGGCGAGTTTCGATGGCCTCGATCAGCGCGGCCCCGTGATGGGGATAGACCACGGTGTCGCCAACCTTGAACGTCATGTGACAGGTACCCCTTCCGTGGCTATCCAGGGTAACACGGATACGGCTTCTTCTGAATGGCGTTTTCGCAGGTCAGGGCATATCTCAGGGCTTGACAACAGCGACGCGAACGTGCTGCGCGGGGCTTCCGGAAGCCGGTATTCGCAGGTCGGAGCGGCTGCGCGGACGGAGAGAAACGCGCGCACCACACCCGTCCGGAGCACCCCGGAGGGGGCGTGATGCCCCGTTTTGCCGGGTTCGGAGCGAGCATCTTCACGTACTCCGTTCGAGGATCGGTCACCCGTGCGGATGCATCTCGGACCGAATCCGGAATTGATCACCCGCCGGTGTGAGTCGGGCTTTTCCGCGGGGCGTGCCAGGTAATGCGCGGACGGTCACCGAATTGATCAAGTCGGTTATGTGAACGGAGCGCCAATGCGACGTGATCCGGCCATGGCGAAGGCGATCACGAACGGCGTGGTGGGCGTGGAGCGCGGCCGGGAGCCACGAAGGGGCGGGTCGGGTGCGGGACGGAGAGGGTGGCTCGGTAACCTAAGCCCGCTGACGCACCTTTAGCTCGCCCTTAGCCGGTTGGTCCTGAGCTCGACTCCAGCCGGCCGCCCATGCCCGTCCGTACGTCCTAGGAGATGCCGCCGCCGTGAGCCGCAGCCTTCGACGCGGCGCCCTCGCCGCCACCGCCATCGTGATCTCGATCGCCTCGCTGTCCGCCTGTGGCGCCGGCAACAACGCACAGACGCTCGGGGTCAAGCCGGACAACGCCGCCGTCACCGTCGAGGACGTCAAGATCCAGAACGCCCTCGTGATCACCCAGCCGACCTCCGGTGCGCCCGGCCCGGCCGTCGTCTCCGCGACTGTGTTCAACAACGGCAGCGCGCCGCAGACGCTCGACTCGATCACGCTGGGCGGCTCCGCCGCGCCGGTCGCGCTCAAGGCCGCCACCGGCTCGGGCCCGATCACGATCCCCGCGGGCGGCTCGGTCGTCATCGGCGGCAAGGGCAACGCCTCCGCCACGATCGCGAACGGCCACGAGGCCGTGAAGGACGGCGGCGCGCAGGAGCTCGTCTTCAAGCTGAGCCGGACCGGCGACGTGTCCCTGCAGGCCTTCGTCGTCCCGGCGACCAGCTACTTCGCGGAGTTCGGCCCCACCGAGATCCCGAAGCCCCCGGCCGCCGAGCCGACCGCCACCGCGACGCCGACCGAGGCCGGCCACGGCGGCGAGGGCACGACCCCCTCGGGCACCGCCACCCCCTCGGGCGGCACGACCCCCTCGGGCACCGCGACCCCGACGGGCGGCGCGAGCAGCTCGACCGGGCACTGACACACCCGTGACGCGAAAGGGGCGCCCCACCGGATCACTCCGGCGGGGCGCCCCTTCACGTACGTACGGGACGTGCGGTCCCACGGGACGTGCGCGTCGTACGGCTGCGGTCTACGGCTCGAACTTGTAGCCGAGGCCGCGCACCGTCACCAGGTACCGCGGCGCGCCCGGGTCGGGCTCGATCTTCGCCCGCAGGCGCTTCACGTGCACGTCGAGGGTCTTGGTGTCACCGACGTAGTCGGCGCCCCAGACCCGGTCGATCAGCTGCATACGGGTCAGGACGCGGCCCGCGTTGCGCAGCAGCATCTCCAGGAGGTCGAACTCCTTCAGCGGGAGGTCGACCTTGCCGCCGGAGACCGTGACGACGTGGCGGTCCACGTCCATACGGACCGGGCCGGCCTCCAGGGCCGCGGGGGTGACCTCCTCCGGCTCACCGCGGCGGCGCAGGACGGCGCGGATGCGGGCGACCAGCTCCCGCGAGGAGAAGGGCTTGGTCACGTAGTCGTCGGCTCCTATTTCCAGCCCGACGACCTTGTCGATCTCGCTGTCCTTGGCGGTCACCATGATGACCGGGACGTTCGAGCGGCCGCGCAGCTGGCGGCACACCTCGGTGCCGGGCAGCCCCGGCAGCATGAGGTCGAGGAGGACGAGGTCCGCTCCGTTGCGCTCGAACTCGTCGAGACCGTCGGGCCCGGTCGCGGCGACCGCGACCTCGAAGCCTTCCTTGCGGAGCATGTACGACAGGGCGTCGCTGAAGGATTCCTCATCCTCGACGACGAGCACTCGGGTCACGGAAGGACCTCCGGGGCAGGGAGCGGTTCGGTCATGAGATCGGGGGTGGGGGAGGTTGGCGGGCGGCGGTCCCTCACGGCGCCCGCCTCGGGCAGCCGCAGGGTGAAGGTGGAGCCCTGGCCTTCGGTGCTCCAGACCGTGACCTCCCCGCCGTGCGAGGCGGCCACGTGCTTGACGATGGCCAGGCCGAGCCCCGTACCTCCGGTGGCGCGGGAGCGGGCCGGGTCGACGCGGTAGAAGCGTTCGAAGATCCGCTCGCGGTCCCTCTCGGAGATGCCGATGCCCTGGTCGGTCACCGCTATCTCGATCAGGTCGCCGCCGGGTGCCGCGACGCGGCGGGCGGCGATGCCCACCCGCGTACGGGCCGGTGAGTAGTTGACGGCGTTCTCGACGAGGTTGCCGAGCGCCGCGGCGAGCTGGCCACGGCTGCCCCATACGTGCAGGTCCGCGGTGCCCCCGGAGGCCATGGTGATCTGTTTGGTGGAGGCGGCGTGCCGGGAGCGGTCGATGGCTTCGGCGACCAGTTCGTCCACCCGTACGGGCTCGGAGTCCTCCAGCGGGTCGTCGTTCTGCACCCGGGAGAGGTCGATGAGTTCCTGTACGAGGTTGGTCAGGCGGGTCGCCTCTATCTGCATGCGGCCGGCGAAGCGGGTGACCGCCTCGGGGTCGTCCGAGGCGTCCATGACGGCCTCGGAGAGCAGGGAGAGGGCGCCCGTCGGAGTCTTGAGCTCATGACTCACGTTGGCGACGAAGTCGCGCCGTACCGCTTCGATACGGCGGGCCTCGGTCAGGTCCTCGACCAGGAGCAGCACCAGGCGGGAGCCGAGCGGTGCCACGCGGGCGGAGACCGCGAGGGCCTCGCCGCGTCCGGTACCGCGCCGGGGCAGGTCGAGCTCGACCTGCCGTATCTCCCCGTCGCGGCGGGTGTCGCGGGCCATGTTGAGCATGGGCTCGACGGCCAGCTTTCCGCCGCGGACCAGTCCGAGGGCGTACGCCGCCGAGCTGGCCTTGACCACGGAGTCGCTCTCGTCGAGCACGACCGCGGAGGAGCGCAGCACGGAGAGCACGGTGTCGACGCCGGGCGGGAGCACGGCGTCGGTGTGCAGGGAGGTCCGGGTGGGCCGCGCCTGGTCGCGCTCGCTCCAGCGGAACGCCAGCATGGCGATCACGCCGGTGCACACCCCGGCGATCGCGGCCAATGCGGCGACCGCCGCGTTCACGTCCATGCCATCAAGGTTATGCGGGCCGACGGACACTCTCCCAGCCGTCCGTGTGGCTGCTCGAACAGTCGTCGCCCAGAGTTCACCGTGGGGACGGTGGTGGTTCATTTGAACTGTTCGGGACGACGGCGTACGTCGCCCAGAGTTCACCGGGGTGAAAGAGCTCATTCACTTGAGGTGGACGCACCTGACTTGTCCGGGCTCGAACGTGGGAGCGTGGGGGTCCGAGCACAGCGGGACCCCGGACATCTGCGAGAGAGGGACATCGATGCGGGACGCGTATCACGAGGAACTTGACTCGATCGGCGAGGGCCTGGTCGAGATGGCCCGCCTGGTCGGGTCGGCGATCGGGCGCGCCACGACGGCCATGCTCGACGCCGACCTGAAGCTCGCGGAGAGCGTGATCGCCGCGGACCAGAAGGTCGACGACCTACAGCACGACCTGGAGGCCCGGGCGATAGCGCTGCTGGCGCGCCAGCAGCCGGTGGCGACGGACCTGCGGATCGTGGTGACCTCGCTGCGCATGAGCGCGGACCTGGAGCGGTCGGGCGACCTGGCGCAGCACGTGGCGAAGCTGGCGCGGCTGCGGTTCCCGGCGACCGCGGTGCCGCGCGACCTGCACGCGACGATCCTGGAGATGGGTCAGCTCGCGCAGCGCCTGATGGCGAAGGCGGCGGAGGTCATCATCACGAAGGACGTCGACCTGGCGCTCCAGCTGGAGCAGGACGACGACGAGATGGACCTGCTGCACCGGACGCTGTTCCAGCACCTGATGGACGACCGCTGGAAGCACGGCATCGAGACGGCGGTCGACGTGACGCTGCTGGGCCGCTACTACGAGCGGTTCGCGGACCACGCGGTGTCGGTGGCGAAGCGCGTCGTCTACCTGGTGACGGGCGAGCACGCGGACGAACTCCAGCAGTCGGACGCTCCGGTCGAAGGCGCGTAGCCCTCGGGCGGGCGGCGGGCCGGTCGGGAGGGCTGGGCCGCCGCGCGGCAGGCCGACCCGCCCGGCGGGCCGCTCCCGTCCGTCGGGGTGTTCGCACTTCTGTGCGCCGTTGATGCGCCCGGCGGGGTGGGCATGCAATGGGGGGAGGCGACGTACGCCTTCGAGGAGGGACCCCCATGGCCGAATCCGCCACCACCATCGACCCCCAGCAGGAGGCGCCGCGTGATGCGGTCTTCCTGATCGTCCTCGGCGCCTGCGGGTGCGGCTCGGGCTGCGGCTGCGGCTGCCAGTCCGGTGGGCCGTGCCAGTGCGGGGGCTGCTCGGGGTAGCCGCGCCACGTGAGCCCCGCCCGGGAGCCGACGCTCCCGGGCGGGGCTTTCCGCGTCACACGTCGAGCACGCCCACCGGCTGGCCCCCGGTCGTCTCGCCGGTCTCGCGGAAGCCGAGCTTGCGGTAGAAGTCGCCGGGGCCGTCCTCGTCCGCCTCCCACGACACGTACATCAGGCTGCCGCCCCGCCGCCGTATCTCCTCGCGTACGGCCTCGACGGCGAAGCGCCCGTACCCCTTGCCCTGGTGACCGGCGGAGATGTTGAGCCGCCAGAGCCCGCTGCGGTAGTCGTCGGGGTCCTTCTTCGGCGCCCACTGGATGTCGAGGAAGGCCATGAGGAAGCCGACGAGCTCGTCGCCGTCGAAGATGAGGCGCGGCCAGGCGGGCTCACCGAAGGCGTACGCCTCCGCCAGCGAGTTCGCGACGGGGGCGACGTTCTTCTCCTGGTGGGGATGCACGCGCAGGGCGATCGCGGCGTCGACGTTGTCGGGGGTGATCTTCTCCAGGCGGAGCGCGGTAGACATGACGCGGAGGCTACCGACGGGTCGGGGATCGTCGCTCGTGAATATGCCAGGCGGCGGCCGCACGTAGGCCGGCACCTGAGGATCAGGACGGCAGGTTGCCGCTCTCGACCTCCCGCCAGAAGGCGTCGACCCGGGCGTTGAACATGTCCGGGGACTCCTGGAACGGCTGGTGGGCCTCCCCCTCCAGGACCTCGAAGCGGGCGCCTCGGATGGCGTCGGCCACAACGCGCCCGAAGCGCGGCGGCGTGGTGATGTCCCGTTCGCCGGCGAGGACGAGGGCCGGTGCGGTGATGGCGGGCAGCCGGTCGAGCGTGTCGTGCTGGGTGAACGTCTCCAGCTGACGCTGGAAGGCCTCGGCGGACTGCGGGTACGGGAAGGCGAGCGCTTCGTCGACGATCTGCTTCACCGTGCCGTCGGCGTGGGCGCGCGGCGTGTAGATCCAGAGGAAGAACGCCTCCAGCATGGCGCGCTCGTCGGGCGCTTCCGCCGCCATCCATCGCCAGAAGCGGCCCATGGTGGTGAAGTAGGCGTCCGCCCGCGCCCAGGTACTCATGAGGACGAGGCTGCGTACGGCCTCCGGGTGGCGGAGCGCCAGCTCCTGCGCGATCGCGCTGCCTCCGGAGAAACCGAGGACGTGCGCCTGCGTCCCGTCGACGCCGAGTGCGCGGAGCACTTCGGCGGCGTCGTCGGCCATCGTGGCCAGGGAGACGGGCTCGTCGGGCAAGGGCGTACGCCCCGAGCCCCGGTTGTCGAAGGCGATGAGCCGGTACCGGTCCGAGAGCCCGTCGAGCTGAGCCTGCCAGGCCTCGACGGGGTCGCTCAGCCCGGCGATCAACAGGACGTCCGGCCCCTGGCCGCGGCTCTCGGTCCAGATCCTGGTTCCGTTGGCTTCCACGTACTGGCCCATGGATCACACCTCCGCCCCCATCGTCCCTCTGCCGGAGCGCGGACACGGGGCTCCGTCGCAGTAGATCCGCATTTGCCGTGGCAGTTGCGAACGCGTCTCCGCGATCGAGCACCCGCCCTGATGTGCTTCTGCTATGCGGACTTGAGGGGAGGGGACTGTCAGTGCCCGACGTGGACCAAACCTGGCGCCAGGCTGTTTGCCTGGGTCATGCCCCCAGGTCCTCCGTCACGGGCAGGCACTCGGCGAGCAGGTCGACGACGTCGCGCCATGCTCGCTGCGCGTGCTGTGGGTGGTAGCCGACGCCGGGGACCGCGGGGTGGTCGACCGGCGGGTGGTGGAAGGCGTGCAAGGCGCCGCCGTAGACCGTGAGGCGCCAGTCGACGCCCGCGGCCTGCATCTCGGCGGTGAACGCGGTCCGTTGCGCGGGCGGCATGATCGGGTCTTCCGACCCGACCCCGGCCCACACCGGGCAGCGAATGCGCGACGCCTCGCCCGGTCGGCCCGTGGTCAGTGCGTTGATTGTCCCGATCGCGCGCAGGTTGACGCCGTCGCGCCCGAGTTCCAGCCCGACGGCGCCCCCGGTGCCGTAGCCGATGGCGGCGATCCGGTCGGGATCGGTCCGCGGTTCGGTGCGCAACACGTCGAGCGCCGCATGGCCCATGCCCCGCATTCGGTCGGGGTCGGCGAGCAGCGGCAGGCAACGGGCCAGCATCTCCTCGGGGTCGCCCAGATAGCGCCCGCCGTGAAGGTCGAAGGCCAGCGCTACGTATCCCAGCTCGGCGAGAGCATCGGCCCGGCGGCGCTCGACGTCACTGAGTCCCATGCCCTCTGGTCCGAGCAGCACCGCGGGCCGGCGGTCGACACCGGCCGGGAGCGCGAGGTGTCCGATCATCGTCAAACCGTCCGCCGGGTACTCGACCGTACGCGTCGTGATCGTCGTCATGGGACTGGAATGTAGTGATCGTCGAGCCCGAATCGGTAGGTGTTCTGCCGCCGGCAGAACAGTGCCGACGCCGAGGCAGAAGCAAGGCAAGAGCCGGAGCCACGCCGCCGAGCGGCCTCACCGCGCTGACGGCCCAGAGACGGCCCACGGAACGCATCAGCCCCCTACCAGCGGAGAACCCGCAGGTAGGGGGCATGATCATGGGGGCTACTTCTTGCCCTGGGTCTGGAGGTCCCGTCTACCGCCCCTGGTCAGAGAGGTGTGCACCTCGACTGACCTGCGGTCGGGCGGTCGTTGTTGGTCGACGCTGGTGGTCAATGGTCGTCGCCGGAGTGCCAGAGGGCCCAGCGCAGGGCTCGCCGTACCGCTAGCGATAGTGGTACGGCCCGCTAGCGTTAGCGCCCCCGATAGCAGGCCAACTCGTCCGTGAGCAGCGCGTCAGCGGTTAGCGCCTGGGTCCACCGGCACCGACAAGCGGCCGGACATCGGCACGTAACACCCACCAGCAGGTTTGAAGCCCCGCGGGCCCCGGCGCTCGCACGCTCTGGCCCGCCGCCACATTCTGGCCGAAGGCGTCGGCCTCCTCCTTGCCTCGCTCGCTCAGGACGTCGGCCAGCCTCTCCAGTCGCGCGGCCTGCCGGCCGGTCATCCGCTCGGCACCGCACAGCCGTCGCTGCTCCGCCACCCACTGGACAACAAGGCAAGCGGCCCTCCTCGTGCCCGTCATGCCATCAGAGGGTGGGCGGACTTGTATGCACCGAGGTGTCGGCGTGCCGGAGCTCGGCAAGCAGCTCACTCTGTCCGGCCAGGAGTTCGGTGAGGATGCGGCGTGCGGCGCGCAGGAGCTCCGCCACGTCGCCGCCGGCGAGCGCGTAGCTGACGGTGGAGCCGTCGCGGATGGAAACCACGATGCCGGACCGGCGCAGTACCGCAAGCTGTTGGGAGAGATTGGACGGTTCGATCTCGATCTCGTTCAACAGTTCGCGTACAGGCACGGGGCCGTTCTGAAGGAGTTCCAGTACACGGATCCGGACGGGATGCCCAAGCATGCGGAAGAACTCCGCCTTGGCCTGGTACAGCGGTACCTGCATGCGACAACACTCCCACCCGGGTTCGACCGTTCCATGGGCCGCCATCCGGACCCGCCGCCCTCGATGCCAGCGCCAGCCATCCTCCCGCCTCCCGGCCCCGCCCTACCCTTGGCTGATCACTTTCAGATGTGCCGAGTTGAAGAAACTTTCAACTCGTGGGCACGCGGAGCGGGGAAACAGAAGAACGGTTACAACTCCAATTCCGCCTCGATGCGCTTGAGCTGGTGCCGGGCCATGGCCAGGTTCGCCCTGCCCTTGTCCAGCACGATGTACAGGAACAGGCCGTTACCCCCGCGTCCCTTGATCAGCCGGATGAGGTGGTACTGACCGCTGAGGGTGATCAGCACATCCTCGATGTCCTCCTTGAGGCCCAGCATCTCCATGGTGCGTGTCTTCGCCCGGATCACATCGGTGTTTCCCGCTGCGGCCACCGCCAGATCGAGGTCCTTGCCTCCGCCCAGCGTTCCCAGGGCCATGCCACTCGTGTAGTCGACCAGCGCGACCCCCAAGCTCCCCTCGATCGCCGTCATCGCCTCTTTCAGAGATGTCTCCACACTCACCATCAGTACGCGCTCCCTCGGTTCTCGACGACCCCAGCCGGTCAACCACCGGCCAAGGAGTGTCCGCAGACGTTACCCACCCGGCCACCACAAAGGTGGGGAAGATCAGATATCAGACCGAAGTGATCCCCTCACGTCCTAAAACGCGCCCCTTCGGCACCGCCCCGCGGCCTGAAGACGCGGTGGACGAAGCCATACGAACCCCCCGCCCCCGGCGGGGAGCGCATGAATGGTGCCTCCGCCCGATGTGCGGGATGTCCCCGAACCGCGTCTCCTGGCTGTCGTGGAACAGACACATCAGCGGAGCGGGGCATCGAGGGCTCCGACCTCCTGCCACTGCGTGGAGCTTCGGGAGGGCTTTTCAGAGGGGAGAGGACGGCGACGCGCGCCCTCGGCGCCTTCCCGCGTATCGGGACCCGCCCGCTGGGCTCGTTCCAGCCCAGCCACATCCGCGAGTTCGTGACGCCCTCGAAGCATCGGGGATGTCCGGCTCGTACGCCCGCGTCATCTTCTCCAACGTGCGCGCCATCCTGAGCGCGGCCGTCGAAGACGGCTGTTTGCCCCGGAACCCCTGCAACTCGCGCACGGTGACGCTGCCGGGGATGGGCGCGCGACGTCTGATCCCATGGCTACCGGACCGGGTCTTCGCCATGCGCGCCGCCCGCCCTGGTCGAGCGCAACGCGCTCAAGGCTCACATGAAGCTCTTCCCGCCGGTGGAGATCACTCTGCCGTGGATGCGCGCCGGCGGATCGCCGGTGACCAAGCGCCTTATCTTCACCGCCCGCTCGGTGGTCACGTCTGGCGCACGTCGCTGAACGAGGACCATTGGAAGCCAGCCCTGGCGAAGGTGGGAGTCATCCCCACGGCTAAGAGCCGGGAGCACGCTGCCGCACGAGAGCGCGGAATGCACGCACCACGGCACTTCTACGCCTCGATCCTCCTGGACGCCGGAGAGAGCATCAAGGCGGTCAGCGAGTACCTGGGCCACTCCGACCCGGGGCTCACACTGAAGGTGTACGCCCACCTGATGCCGCGCAGTCGGGACCGCGCACGGCAAGCGCTCGGCAGGGCCCTGCGGCCTGACGACTCTCCGCGCTGAGGGCCCAACGTGGGCCCAGAGCGAGAAAATGCCCCTGATCTGCGCCATGAGCGCAGTTCAGGGGCATGATCACTATTCCTACTTCTTCTTGCCCTGGTTCTTCACGGCCTCGATCGCCGCCGCCGCCGCATCCGGGTCGAGGTAGGTGCCGCCCGGGTTGAGGGGCTTGAAGTTCTCGTCCAGCTCGTAGGAGAGCGGGATGCCCGTCGGGATGTTCAGGCCCGCGATGGCCTCGTCCGAGATGCCGTCCAGGTGCTTGACCAGCGCGCGCAGGCTGTTGCCGTGGGCCGCGATCAGGACCGTCTTGCCGTCCAGGAGGTCCGGCACGATGCCGTCGTACCAGTACGGCAGCATGCGGTCGACGACGTCCTTCAGGCACTCCGTGCGCGGGCGCAGCTCCGGCGGGATCGTCGCGTAGCGCGGGTCGTCCGACTGGGAGAACTCGGTGCCGTCCTCGAGCTGCGGCGGCGGGGTGTCGTACGAGCGGCGCCAGAGCATGAACTGCTCCTCGCCGAACTCCGCGAGCGTCTGCGCCTTGTCCTTGCCCTGGAGCGCACCGTAGTGGCGCTCGTTCAGACGCCAGGACCGGTGGACCGGGATCCAGTGGCGGTCGGCGGACTCCAGCGCCAGCTGCGCCGTGCGGATGGCGCGCTTCTGCAGGGAGGTGTGCAGTACGTCGGGCAGCAGGCCGGCGTCCTTGAGCAGCTCACCGCCGCGGACCGCCTCCTTCTCGCCCTTCTCGGTGAGGTTGACGTCCACCCAGCCGGTGAACAGGTTCTTCGCGTTCCACTCGCTCTCGCCGTGGCGGAGGAGGATCAGCTTGTACGGTGCGTCGGCCATGCGCCCGAGCCTAATAGACGCCCGACGATTGACGTGCACCGTCAATTCGCTGGCGTCCGGCCTATGAGATGCGTAAGTTACGAGCGCCACTAGAGGGACTTACACACACGGGGGCCGGCCACACATGTCCATCGACTCGCTCAGACGATCAGCGCGCGCGACCGTCTCGGGGCTCCCCCGCGGATTCTGGTGGCTCTGGCTCTCCACCCTGGTGAACCGGACCGGCGCCTTCGTCCTCACCTTCCTCTCGCTCTACCTCACTCAGGAGCTCGGCCACTCCGCCTGGTTCGCCGGGCTCGTCGTCGCCCTCCACGGTCTCGGCGGCGTCGTCGGCTCCCCGCTCGGCGGCACGCTCACCGACAAGTGGGGCCGCAGGCCCACGATGGTCACCATGCACCTGGTGACGGCCTCCTGCGCCGTCGCCCTGGCCCTGGTCACCACCGCCTGGGGCGTCGCCGGCGTCGTCCTGCTGATGGGCGTCTCCATGCAGGCCGTCCGGCCGTCCATCCAGGCGACCATCACCGACATGGTCCCCGAGCACGACCGCCGCCGGGCGTTCGCCCTCAACTACTGGGCCCTCAACCTCGGCTTCGCCGTCGCCGCCTTCGGCGGTGGCGCCGCGATCTTCCTCGGCTACCGCACCCTCTTCGTCATCGAGGCCGCCGCGGTCGCCCTCTGCGCGCTGATCGTCTTCCTGCGCCTCCCGGAGACCCGCCCCGAGGCCCGCCGCGACCCGGCCGGCGGGATCGTCGAGAAGGACCGCGTCAGCGTCCTGGACGTCCTGCGCGACGCCCCCTTCCGTACGCTCGTCCTCCTCAACCTCCTCGTCTGCCTCGTCTTCACCGCACCCTGGGTCGGCCTTCCCCTCTCCATGGCCGCGGCCGGTCTGGAGCCGGGCGCGTACGGCGCGGTCATCGCCGTCAACGGTGTCGTGATCGTCGCCTTCCAGCTGCTCGTCAACAAGATCACCGACAAGCGCTCCCCCGCGATGCTGCTCACCGTCTCCTCGCTGCTCTTCGCGCTCGGCACCGGCGCCACCGCGCTCGCCGGGACGCCGCTGGTCTTCGCCGTCACCGTCGTCGTGTGGACCATCGGCGAGATGGTCCACGTCCCCACCAACGCCGCCGCCACCGCCAAGCTCGCCCCCGAGCACGCCCGGGGCCGCTACCAGGGCGTGATGGGCATGTCCTGGGCGCTGTCCGGCTTCCTCGCGCCGATCCTCGCGGGCTGGGTCGTCGACGGCCCGGGTCCGGACTTCCTGTGGATGGCGACGGGCGTGATCGGCGCCGTAGCCGCCCTCGGCTACTCCACCCGCCTCCGCAGGGTCCTGGACGAGGACGAGGGCCAGGGCCAGACCATCACCGGCAACGGTGGCAAGGACATCGGCCCCGACGCCCTCGACGACACCCCCGCCGACAAGGCCATGGGGGACGCGCCCGCCCCCGCCGACAAGACCGTCAGCGCCTGAGCATCCGCTGCGCCTCGTACAGGTTCCGGGGGCGTACCGCCCCCGGATTCCCGTACGCCTCCACGCGCGCGTGGAGCTCCCCCGTGAAGTCCGGAACGTCGACCTGGTCGAACTCCCGCACCTCGCTGATCCCGACCGTCGCGCTGTAGGGCGCGATCGTGTCGATCTTGACGAGGCCCGCCCGGCCGTTGGTGACCGTCACGTTCCAGTGGGTGAAGCGGGCGCCGTACAGCGGGCCGGCCGAGGCGTCGCCGCCGTGCCTCCCGTTGTTCTCGACCGTGATCTCCGTCCGTACGTTGGCGAACGGCATGCCCCGGTGCGTGTCGAAGGTGCCCATCTCCATCACCCCGCGCGACCAGACGTTGTAGCTGGACAGGCCCTCCACGTTGATGCCGTGGAGCTGGGTGCCCGCCGGCGCGGGGACCGTACGGGCCGCGATGCGGAAGTCCTCGATCAGGTTGTCGTGCGCGCCCTCGCGGCAGAAGTACGGGTGGTGGGAACCCCGCCCCTCCACCCGGGTGCGCCGCAGGGTGACGGCGGAGGCGGCGACGAGACCGAAGCCGTTGTCCACATGCCGTACGACGACGTCCTCGGCCCAGCAGTCGTACGCGCACTGGAAGGTGACGCCGTTGTAGCCCTTGTCGAGGAGGTGGGGGGCCTGGGGTGTCTCGACCGCCTCCAGGGTCAGCCCCTCGACGCCCGCGTCCGTCAGCGGCTCCGCCAGCGTCGTCAGGCGCGGGTCCCACTCCGGGCGGACGTCCAGCGGAAGGGGGCGCTCCAGCGTCACCTTCCGGCCCCGCACGGACACCACCCGGACCGGCCACTCGTACGGCACGTACGACGTCAGCTTGGTCTTGTCGTCCCAGTGATACGCCTCCGGGCCGGCCCCGTCGCCCGCCATGTGCTCCAGGAGCGTGTGACCGGCGTCGTCGGCGAGACGGAGCAGGACCAGCTGTCCGCACCGCACGGCCGACGGGTCGTCGACCGTCACGGACCGGTCGCCGCGCCGGCCGGGGCGGACGGTGGTCAGCGTCGCCCACTCGTCGCGCCGGTTGCCGGTCCAGCCCTCGAAGGGCCAGGCGCGGTCGCGGATCGCGGCGACGAGGGAGGCGTGCCGGGCGTGCGGGGCGAGCCAGATGAGGCCGCCGGCCCAGGACCAGGACGACTTGTCGCCGCCGTAGCGCGAACCGTAGGGGCCGATCAGTTCCGTGAGGTGCTTCGTGGCGAGGAGTCGCGTCCGCCCCGAGCCCGCGCCGCGCAGCACGACGCCGCTGTGGCCGATGCGGAGGAAGTCGTCGATGCGGTACGTGCCGGGCGGGACGAACACCGTGCCGCCGCCGCGCTCCCCCGCGTCGGCGAGCGCACGGTTGACGGCGGCGGCCGAATCGGCGGAGCCGTCGGGGGTCGCGCCGTAGGAGAGGACGTTCGCGACGACGGGCGGGCGGGGCCGCCCGGTGGCGCCGCCGTGTGCGCCGGCGCGGCCGATGTAGGGGATCTGGGGGTGGGTGTACGGGGAGTCGGCGTACTCGTTCCAGAGCGGCGTCGGCCCCGCCGGCCGGAAGCCGGTCGTGGCGGCCACGCCGACCGCCACCGCACCGCCCACGAACTGCCTTCTGCTGATTCCCATGAGCCCGCCTTTCATGGATGTGAACGCCATTCATATGCGCGACGGCGGCGAGCATGGCACGGCCACGGCGGGTACGGAAGGGGTCGTGCGGTGTCGTGTGACGTCGCGCAGCTACGGAGGGCCGATGGTCAGTTCGCGGGCTTCTGGGTCAGATGCGTGAACGCGTCGAGGTTCCGGGTCGACTCGCCGCGCGAGACCCGCCACTCGTACTCGCGCCGGATCGCGCTCGCGAAGCCCAGCTCCAGCAGCGTGTTGAAGGAGCCGTCCGCCGCTTCGAGGACCGAGCCGAGGAGACGGTCCAGCTCGTCGGGGGTGACGGCGGCCAGCGGCAGCTTGCCGGTCAGGTAGATGTCGCCGAGGCCATCGACCGCGTAGCTCACTCCGTACAGCTTGAGGTTGCGCTCGAGAAGCCAGCGGTGGACGCCCGGCTCGTTCTCGTCGGGGTGGCGGACGACGAAGGCGTTGAGGGAGAGGGAGTGGCGGCCGACGCGGATCGAGAGGGTGGTGAAGAGCTTGCGCGTGCCCGGCAGTTTCACCACGTACGAGCCCGGCTCCGGTGACTCCCACTCCAGCTCGGCGTCCTTGAAGGTGTCCTCGATGACCCGACGTACGTCCGCAGCCTGCTCAGCTCGCTCAGCCATGGAGCGAGCGTACGCGACGGCGATGATCGTGCATCGCCGCCGTGTACACGTCCGCCGTGCCCGAGGCCGCCGTGTCCCAGCCGAAGGACTCCGCGTGCCGGGCCGCCGCCGCGCCCATCCGGGCGGAGAGCGCCGGTTCGGCCACGAACCGCCCGAGCGCGCGGGCGTAGTCGACCGGGTCGTGGCCCGGGACGAGGAAGCCGGTGGCACCGTCCCGTACCGCGACCGGAAGGCCGCCCACCGCCGCCGCGACGACCGGAGTCCCGGCCGCCTGCGCCTCGATGGCGACCAGGCCGAAGGACTCGCTGTACGACGGCATGACCAGCACCGATGCCGCCCGGAACCAGTCCGCGAGCCGATCCTGGCCGACCGGCGGGTGGAAGCGGACGACGTCCGCGATGCCGAGCCGGGCGGCGAGCTTCTGCAACCCTTCCGGCTTGGCGAGGCCGCTGCCGCTCGGCCCGCCGACGATCGGCACGACCATGCGCGAGCGCAGCGACGGGTCGCGGTCCAGGAGCACGGCCGCGGCCCGCAGCAGGATGTCCGGGGCCTTCAGGGGCTGGATACGGCCCGCGAAGACCGGGATGAAGGCGTCGGCGGGCAGCCCGAGGCGGGCGCGGGCGGCGGCCCGGCCGTCGGCGGGGCGGAAGTGGTCCAGGTTCACGCCGGGGTGGACGACGGCGACCTTCCCCCGCTCCGCCTCGTAGAAGCGGACGAGCTCGTCGGCCTCCTCGGCGGTGTTGGCGATCAGCCGGTCGGCGGCGCAGACGACCTGCGTCTCGCCGATCACCCGGGCCGCGGGCTCGGGTGTGTCGCCCTCGGCGAGCGCCGCGTTCTTGACCTTGGCCATGGTGTGCATGGCGTGGACGAGCGGGACGCCCCAGCGTTCGGCGGCGAGCCAGCCGACGTGGCCGGAGAGCCAGTAGTGGGAGTGGACCAGGTCGTAGTAGCCGGGGCGGTGGCCCGCCCAGGCCCGCATCACGCCATGGGTGAAGGCGCAGAGCTGGGCAGGCAGCTCCTCCTTGGCCAGGCCTTCGTACGGCCCGGCGTCCACGTGCCGTACGAGCACGCCCGGGGCGAGCTCGACGGACGGGGCGAGGCCGCCGGTGGTGGCCCGGGTGAAGATCTCGACCTCGATGTCGATCGCGGCCAGGCGCTTGGCCAGCTCGACGATGTAGACGTTCATACCGCCCGCGTCGCCGGTGCCCGGCTGGTGGAGGGGCGAGGTATGGACGCTGAGCATGGCCACCCGGCGCGGGGTCCGGTGACGTCCGGGGAGCCGGAGCCGGGACGGCGTCGCCAGGGAGCCGGCGAGCCGGGACACGTACTGGCTCACGTCGACGGTCCTTCCGCTGAGGGGGATAGCGGGCCTTGCGGTGGTGCGGGCACGGCAAAAGGGACGCGCACCGCGTCCTTCACGCGGCACAACGCCGGAATGGCGCCATCCATTTCCGTTTTGCCAATTCATTGCCGTGTCGGCACGGCGTGGCGCGCCCCGTACCCTCGTCCCATGGCCCCGCGCACCACTCCGACCCGCCCCGTCGGCACGGCCACCCGCGGGACCACCAACCCCAACCGGCTGCGCCGCATGGACCGCTGGATCGCCGCCGTCCACGGCGCGGCCCTGCGCCGCTCCGCCGAGCCGCCCGTCGCCGTCGACCTGGGCTACGGGGCCGCCCCCTGGACCGCCGTGGAGCTCCTGGCCCGGCTGCGGACGGCCGACCCGCGCACCGAGGTCGTCGGCATCGAGATCGAGCCGGCCCGGGTCGCCGCCGCCCGCCCGTACGAGTGCGAGGGCCTCACCTTCCTGCACGGCGGCTTCGAGGTCCCCGTCCCGGGCGAGGTCGCGCTGATCCGGGCCGCGAACGTGCTGCGGCAGTACGACGAGGACGAGGTGGCCGCCGTCTGGGCGCGCCTCCGTGCGCGGCTGGCGCCCGGAGGGCTGCTCGTCGAGGGGACCTGCGACGAGATCGGGCGCCGCCATGTGTGGGTGGCGCTCGACCGGACCGGACCGCGGACGGTGACGTTCGCGACCCGGCTGGGCTCGCTCGACCGGCCGTCGGACCTCGCGGAGCGGCTCCCCAAGGCGCTGATCCACCGCAATGTGCCGGGTGAGCCGGTGCACGCGTTCCTGCGCGACTTCGACCGGGCGTGGGCGGCGGCCGCTCCGTACGCCTCGCTCGGCGCGCGGCAGCGCTGGATCCGGGCCGTACGCGATCTGGCGGCCGACTGGCCCCTGACGGACGGGCACCGGCGGTGGCGTCAGGGCGAAGTGACGGTCCGCTGGGAGGCACTGGCACCGCGCCGACCGCACGCCTGACCGCATACCTCGCATCATCCAGGCACCAACTGCCGGTGAATTCACGCACCAAGGGAACGCAACTCCCCCCTCACCCGTCCCCTGTGGGGGAAAGTGACCCGACAGGGCCCGGTATCCCCTGTTGCTTTCACGTTTCGCGTGGCACTATCGCCAAGGTCACCACTAAGTTACTGACGGTAAATCAGATACCGGTGCGGGCCGTACGAGGGGGAGCTTGTGAACCGACGCCGCTGTGTCAACGCCGCGATCACCGTGGTCTGCGCCCTGACGGTGCTGGCCTCACCCGCGCTGACGCTCCAGGCCTCGGCGGCCCCGGCCGCACCGAAGGCGGCCCCCGCGGCCCCGCTGCCGCCCACCGCTCCGAAGAAGACCCTCGAAGAGGTACGCAAGGAGATCGACGGCCTGTACCGGAAGGCGGCCGCCGCCACCGACGCGTACAACCTCGCCGAGGAGCAGACCAAGGAACAGTCCGCCGAGATCGTGCGGCTCGCCAAGATGGTCGTGGCCGGGCGCGAGAAGATCGACGCGCTCAAGGCCCAGGCGGGCGCGGCGGCCCGAGCCCAGTACCGCAACGGCGGGCTTCCGGACGGCGCCCAGTTCGTCCTCACCGACGACCCGCAGCTCTTCCTGGACAACGCCGGCCGGCTCAAGGAGGGCCACAAGGCCACCAAGGACCTGCTGGCCGAAATGACCGAGACGCAGGCCCAGTTGACCGTCTACGCCAAGGACGCGGGCACCAACTGGACCAAGCTGGAGGCCAACCGCGTCAAGCAGGCCGCGGCCAAGAAGGACATCGAGGAGAAGATAGCCGCGGCCAAGAAGCTCGAGTCCGAGCTGGCGGCCGAGGAGCGGGAGCGGCTGCGGCGCCTGGAGGAGCAGGAGCAGTACCGGGCGCAGACCGCCTGGCTGGACACCGGTGTCCTGGAGGGCCTGAACGCCACGGCGACGCCTCGGGGCAAGCGGGCGGTGGAGTTCGCGACGGCGCAGATCGGCAAGCCGTACGTCTGGGGCGCCGAGGGCCCGGACTCGTACGACTGCTCCGGGCTGACCCAGCGCGCCTGGAGCAAGGCGGGCCGGAACATTCCGCGCACCTCGCAGGAGCAGTGGCGACTGCTGCCCAGGGTGGACATCAAGGACATGCGGCCGGGCGACCTGATCGTCTACTACCAGGACGCCAGCCATATCGGGATGTACGTCGGAAACGGGGCGATGGTCCACGCGCCGCGGCCGGGACGGGACGTGACCCTCGCGGGCGCGGGCTCGATGGAGATCCTGGGAGTCGTCCGCCCGGAGTGACCTGCACCACCGAAGGGGCGCCTTCCGCACGCCGTCCGGCGTGATGTTCGTCATGGCCTCACGGGCAACAACCTCCCCATGCGCGGCATATGCCAAGGGGCCATCGGTGCTCGTACCGTGATCGCCATTCCGCTGCCCGGTGCCGTACCGCTATGGTCCCCGTCTGGCGGGACGTCGTTCGTCGCCCCGCCGCGCCCTCGGGGGGAGGGAAGGAAACCACGACCGATGCCCGTACCCGTACCGCGCCAGAGAATCGTCTCTGCTGAGGCGCCCGGCGCTGTGCCCGCTGCGACAGGCACCGATCTGACCCTGCTGGTCGTCGAGGACGACCCGGCGGGTGCCCTCGCCGTACCCGAGATGCTCGACGACGTCGACGGGACCCGCGTCCGTATCCGTACCGCCCGGAACCTCACCGAGGCCGAGCGGCTGCTCACCGACGACGTGCACTGTGTCCTGGTCGACCTGGCCCTGCCCGGGCCCCGCGCGGCCGGCGACGACACGCTCGCGCCCCTGCGCCACATCCTGCGGCTCGCGCCGCGCCACGCCGTCCTGGCGCTCGCGGCCTCGGCCGACGCGGAGCTGGCGGCGGAGGCGGTACGGGTCGGCGCGCAGGACCACCTCTTCCGCGAGGAGCTCGACGGCCGGCTGCTGAGCCGGGCCATCCGGTACGCGGTCGAGCGCAAGCGGGCCGACGCGGTGCAGGTGAAGCTCACCGAGTCGCGGCTACGGGCCCAGGAGAACGCCCGGCTGGAGCGCGGACTGCTCCCCACCCCTCTCCTGGAGGGCTCCGACCTGCGGTTCGCCGCCCGCTACCGGCCCGGCCGCTCCCGCGCGCTGCTCGGCGGGGACTTCTACGACACCGTCCGCACCCCCGACGGCACGGTCCACGCGATGATCGGCGACGTCTGCGGGCACGGCCCCGACGAGGCGGCGCTGGGTGTGGAGCTGCGCATCGCGTGGCGGGCGCTCACCTTCGCCGGCCTGTGCGGGGACGAGCTGCTCTCCACGCTCCAGCGCGTCCTGGAGCACGAGCGGGAGAGCGAGGAGATCTTCGCGACGCTCTGCACGGTCGACATCGCGCCTGACGGGCGCCGGGCGGGCCTCTGCCTCGCCGGACACCCCGCCCCGCTGATCGCCCGCAAGGACCGGCCCGCGCGGCTGCTCCCGTACGAGGACGGCGGCCCGGCCCTCGGCCTGCTGCCGCGTGCCCGCTGGCCGCGGCGCCAGGTGGAGCTCGGCGGGGCGTGGAGCCTGCTGATGTACACGGACGGCCTGATCGAGGGCCGCTCGGCGGGCCCCGGCTCGCCGCGGCTCGGCCAGGACGGGATGGTCGAGATGATCAACCGGCAGCTGGCGGAGGGCCTGCGGGGCGAGGAGCTCCTGGAGGCGGCGGTGGCGGAGGTGCGCTCGCTGAACGGCGGGGAGCTGACGGACGACGTGGCGGTCCTGGCACTGGAAAGGGCCCGGGGATAGCCCCGGGCCCCTTGGGTCCGCCTGATTCCGCTCGGGTCCGCTCGGCCCGTGAGGACGAACGCCCTACGGCTCTACCGACCGCCGTTGTAGGGACCGTACGGACCGTCGCTGCTCGATCCGCCGCGCCGGCCGCCACCCCCGCCGGAGACCTGCTTGAGGGCGGGCCGCACGTCGACCATGAAGACGATGGCGGCGATGACGCCGGCGATCTGCAGGAAGAACATGTCCAGAACCAGGTTCAGGACGAGGTTGATACCGAGGATGATCAGCCAGAACTTCTTGGTCTGCTTCTCGGCCGCGCGATACGCGTCCTCGCGTGCCATGGCGGCGAAGACGAACGAGACGACGGCGAAGCCGAGGAAGACCAGGTCCGTCACCAAGGAGAGACCGAGGTCGAATCCGTCGCGCAACATGTCTGAACCGCCTAGGTAGTGATGTGGGCCCTCGCGGCCAAGGTACCCGGTACGACGCACCGGACACCCTGATCGGCGCCCCGGGGGTTACTTCTCGGTGGCGGAGACCGGCTTCTTGGCGGGCGCCTTGCGGGCGGTGGTCTTACGGGTGGGCTTGGACGCCTCGGCGGTCTCGGCCGTCTTGGCGGCGGGCACCTGGACCTTGGTCTCGTCCTTCTTCGCCCCCGGCACGGTGGCCGGCTCCGGCTCCACGACCACCGCGATCTCGGTGATCTCGTCGGCCACCTCACCGCGCCACGCCCTGACGGCCTCCTCGCCGTGGGCGGCGACCTCCTCGTACTTCTCGCGCGCCTTGACCGCGTACTCGGCGGCCACGCCGACGCTCCGCAGGGCCAGGTCCTGGGCGGTCTCGCCGAACTTCTTCAGGTCGGTGTCGATGCTGCCGACGACCTCGGCGAGCTTCGACTGCACGGTGGCCTGGGCCTCCTTGGCCCGGCCCGTGACCTTCTCCTGGACGGCCTTGGGGTCGGTGTTGCGCACGGCGTCGATCCGCGCGGGCGCCTCGGCGGCGATCTGCTCGATCAGACCGGGGACCTTCTTGGCCTGCTGGACGGCGAGGTCGGCGGTACCGGCGGCGAAGTAGAGGGGGGTACGCAGTTCTTCGATGATGGCCATGGTGGTGGTCCTCCCGGATGTGTACGTACTAGCTCGGGGTGGGTCCGGCTGTGGCGCCGGTGGCATCTGCGGTGCCGGCGGTGTCGGCCGCCTCGGCGGCGTTCTCCTTGCGGAAGGAGTCGTAGATCTGGAGCAGCACCTGCTTCTGCCGCTCGTTTATCGAGGGATCGGCCAGGATGACGGCGCGCGTCTCCAGCTCGTCCCGCTCCTTCTCGTCGAGGATTCCGGCCCGCACGTACAGCGTCTCGGCGGAGATCCGCAGGGCCTTGGCGACCTGCTGCAGCACCTCGGCGCTGGGCTTGCGCAGACCGCGCTCGATCTGGCTCAGATACGGATTGGACACCCCCGCGGCCTCCGCGAGCTGCCGCAACGACAGCTGCGCGGTGCGCCGCTGCTCACGGAGGTACTCGCCAAGATTGCCGACGTTGAGTGATGCCATGACGGTGACGATGCCATCCGACGCTAACTATTGCAAGCAGGCGCTTGCAATAGTGTCGCGCCTCACCGCACGGCCGCATGGGGTCACCTGCTGGCCGTACACCCACTTTTTTGTGGGTACTTGGCGGCGCGCGGCGGCCCGGAGAACCTTGGGGAGGGCGGCCGCGGGGCCGCCGGACCACGGGACGGGACGGGGGTGGACAGCGCGATGGGTCAGGAGACCGAGCGGGCCTCGGTGAGTCTCTCCAGGCGGCGGTGCCCCCAGTCGGAGAGGGGCCCGAGCACCTCCGAGAGCTCCTTGCCGAACTCCGTCAGGGAGTACTCGGTCTTCAGCGGAAGCGTGTCGTACACCTCCCGGTGCACCAGGCCGTCGGTCTCCATCTCGCGGAGCGCCTGAGTCAGCACCTTCTCGCTGAGGCCGGGCAGGACGCGGCGCAGCTCGCCCGGGCGGCGCGGGCCGGACTCCAACTGCCAGAGCAGGGCCGTCTTCCACTTTCCGTCGATCACGGCGATCGCGGCGGTCACTCCGCAGACGTCCGTGTCCTGGGCACGACTGCGCGTCATTCTCGCCCCATTTCTCATGGATTCGCACTACTCACACAGGAGTTGGACCATGTCATCGGAGACCGATCAGTCCTCCGTCACGGTACTCGGCCTCGGGCCGATGGGCCGGGCCCTCGCGGGCGCGTTCCTGGACGCCGGGCTGCGCACCACCGTCTGGAACCGGACACCGGGGCGGGACCGCGAGCTGGCCGCGCGGGGCGCGGTCGGCGCCGGTTCGGCCGAGGAGGCGGTCGCGGCGAGCGGGCTGACCGTGGTCTGCGTCGTGAACTACGACGCGGCGGACGCCGTCCTGCGGCGCGAGGCGGTCACCGGCGCGCTCGAGGGCCGTACGGTCGTCAATCTGACCGCCGACACGCCGGCCCGGGCGCGGTCCACGGCGGCCTGGGCGGCGGAGCACGGCATCCGCTACCTGGACGGCGCGATCATGACGCCGACGACCACCATCGGCACCCCCGGCGCGGTGTTCCTCCACAGCGGACCGGAGGACCTCTACCGAGCGCACCGGCCCGTCCTGGACGCCCTCGGCGGCACGCACACCCACCTCGGCGAGGAGATCGGCCGGGCGGCGGCGTACGACATCGCGCTGCTCGACATCTTCTGGACGGCGATGGCGGGCTACGCCCACGCCCTGGCGGTCGCGCGGGCGGAAGGCATCACCGCGCGGGAGCTGGCGCCGTTCGCCCAGGGCATCGGCGCCATCCTCCCGCCGGTCTTCGAAGAGGCGGCGGCGGAGGTGGACGACGGCACGTTCTCCGGCGAGGGCAATCCGATCACCTCGGCGGCCTCGTCCATGGCCCACATCGTCGAGGCGTCCGAGGCGCACGGCATCGACGCCGGCGTGATGCGCGCGGCCGAAGGCCTCGCCCGCCGCACCATCGGCCTGGGCCACGGCACCGACGGCTTCCTCCGGATCGCGGAGCTGCTGGGCCGCGACCGGAAGGAGGGATGAGGCTGCCGGAAACGGGCGGGAGAGACCGGCGGGCGGGTGAGGCCGGCGGGCGAGTGAGCCCCCCGGCAACGGGCGGGTGAGCCCGGCGGCAAGAGGCGAGTGAGCCTGTCGTCCGCTTCCTGATAATCCGCTACAGATCGAGCGGGCTTACCCTGGCTGACATGACAGCCATGGCACCCACGCGCACCGAACCGGACCTCTCCTTCCTCCTGGACCACACCAGCCACGTCCTGCGGACGCAGATGACCGCGGAGCTGGGGGAGATCGGGCTCACCCCCCGTATGCACTGCGTCCTCGTGCACGCCCTCGAGGAGGAGCGCACCCAGGCGCAGCTCGCCGAGATCGGGGACATGGACAAGACCACGATGGTGGTCACCGTCGACGCACTGGAGAAGGCCGGGCTCGCAGAGCGCCGGCCCTCCAGCACCGACCGGCGGGCGCGGATCATCGCGGTGACCGAGGAGGGCGCCAAGGTCGCGGCGGAGAGCCAGAAGATCGTCGACCGGGTGCACGAGAGCGCCCTGGCCTCGCTTCCCGACAAGGAGCGCGAAGTGCTGCTGCGCGCCCTGAACCGCCTGGTCACCGGCCATCTGGAGACACCGGTCGAGGGTGCGCGGCCGGCCCGCCGGGCGCGCCAGAAGGGCTGACGGACCGGGCCGCCGAGCCGCACCGACCCTGTCGATCCGTAAAAGATAGTCTGCAACGGGACTATCTGCTACGGTCTTTTCTGTTGCCTCCGTCGAACAGGAGAGACCCCATGCCCGCCACGCCCACCCCCTCCCGCCTCCGCTCGCTCGCCCTCGGTGTCCTGGCCACCGGAATGCTGATGACGATCCTGGACGGCAGCATCGTCACCGTCGCCATGCCGGCCATCCAGGGCGACCTCGGCTTCACCCCGGCCGGACTCAGCTGGATCGTCAACGCGTATCTGATCGCCTTCGGATCGCTGCTCCTCCTGGCCGGCCGCCTCGGCGATCTGATCGGCCGCAGACGGATGTTCCTCGCGGGTACGGGAGTGTTCACCGCCGCCTCGCTGCTCGCCGGCGTCGCCGCCTCCCCCGGCGTCCTGATCGCGGCGCGCTTCCTCCAGGGCGTCGGCAGCGCGATGGCCTCGGCCGTCAGCCTCGGCATCCTCGTCACGCTCTTCACCGAGTCCCGCGAACGCACCAGGGCCATCGCCGTGTTCAGCTTCACCGGCGCGGCCGGCGCCTCCATCGGGCAGGTTCTCGGCGGAATCCTGACCGACGCGCTCACCTGGAACTGGATCTTCTTCATCAACCTCCCCATCGGCGTCGCGACCCTCCTCATCGCCGGCCGCGCCCTGCCCGCCGACCGCGGTCCGGGCCTCAAGGCCGGCGGCGGCGCGGACGTCCACGGCGCGCTGCTCGTCACCGCCGGCCTGATGGCCGGCATCTACGCGGTCGTCAAGATCGAGGAGTACGGCGCGGCCTCGGCCCACACCCTCGGCCTCGGCGCGCTCTCGCTCGTCCTCCTCGCCGGCTTCGTCGTCCGCCAGGCCAGGACCGCCAACCCGCTGATGCCGCTGCGGATCCTCCGCTCGCGCAGCGTCTCGGGCGCCAACCTGGTCCAGATGCTGATGGTCGCCGCCCTCTTCTCCTTCCAGGTCCTCGTCGCGCTCCACCTGCAGAAGGTCCTCGCGTACGGCGCCGCCGAGACCGGTCTCGCGATGCTGCCGGCCGCCGCGGTCATCGGCGCGGTGTCCCTGGGCGTCTCGGCCCGCCTCAACGCCCGCTTCGGCGAGCGCGCCGTCCTGCTCACCGGGCTCGCGCTGCTCGTGGTGATGCTCGGCCTGCTCACCCGGATCCCCGTGCACGCCTCGTACGTCACCGATCTGCTGCCCGTGATGCTGCTGGCGGCCGGTTTCGGCCTGGCGCTGCCCGCACTGACCTCGCTGGGCATGTCCGGCGCGAAGGAGGAGGACGCGGGGCTGGCCTCGGGCCTGTTCAACACCACCCAGCAGATCGGCATGGCCCTCGGGATCGCGGTCCTCTCCACCCTGGCCGCCGCCCGCACCGAGTCGCTGACCGAGGCGGGCCGCCCCGTCGCCGAAGCCCTGACCGCCGGCCACCACCTGGCGTTCGCCGTCGGCACCGGGCTCCTGGCCGCCGCCTTCGTGGTCGCCCTCACGGTCCTGCGGCAGCCGAAGCGGGGCCGCAGGGCGACCGAGGACCGGGTCGCGATGCCCGTCGCGTAACGGGGTGCGACCCCTCAGCGCCGGACATACCGGTCGATCAGGGGATCTTTCGCCACGCGAGGGATACAGTCGGCTGATGGCGGGAGCGAAGGAGCACTCCGAAGGAGCGGGACCGTTCACGACCCGGGTCACCTGGCGACCCGAGGCCGGGGGCACCGCGGTCTGGGAGTCGCGCGTGGCGCGCAAGCGCGCCCTGCTGACCGTCCATGCCGCGGGCGAGCCGCGGCCCCGCGCGCGAACGGCGGACAGCGTCTCGGTCGGCCGGATGCGCCGGCTGAACGCCGTCGCCGCGGGCGCGTTCACCGTCGGTGGCGCGCTCTTCGCCCTCGGCGCCGGGCTGGCCCAGTTCGGACCGGGCGACATCACGAGCGCCTGGATCTACTTCACCGGCGGCCTGTTCTTCAACACCGGCGGCTACGCCTCGCTGCTCCAGGCGATCAACGCGCCGGACCGGGACCACCAGGCGGGGCGGCTGGCCGCACGGCACTGGCGGTGGTGGAGCTACGAACCGGACCGGATCGACTGGCTCAGCACCTTCGTGCTGTTCACCGGCACGCTCGTGTTCGGCATCAACCTGGTGGGCTCCCTGCTCCACGGGCTCTCCGTGCAGCAGGCCAACCGGCTCATCTGGGCCCCCGACATGGTCGGGTGCATCCTGTTCCTGATCTCGGGGCACCTCGCGATGGTCGAGGTCTGCCACGGCCGGCCACGGCTCCGCACGCACGACCTCGCCTGGTGGATCGTCTCGGTCAACCAGCTCGGGTCGTTCCTCTTCATGGCCTCGGCGGTCACCGCCTTCACGCGGCCCTCGACCGGGGACCTGGTGAGCGTCGCCGTCGCGAACTGGGGCACGCTCACGGGCGCGGCGTGCTTCAGCGTCGGCGGAGTGCTCCAGTTCTACGAGCGCCCGTCCCCGTCCACCAGCAGCGCGACCCCGTCGAGGATCCGCCCGAGGCCGAAGCGGAACTCGTAGTCCGGCTCGTCCGCCTCGTCCATCACGCCCGAGTCCAGCATCCGCGCCACCGCCGGGAAGCGGTCCGGGTCGGCGAGCCGCCGCAGGGTGTGGCCGTAACGGGAGAGGACCACCTCCGGGCTCTGCCCGCTCGCGCTGATGACGGCGCCGAGGTCGGCCATCATCAGCGCCTCGTTGCGGACGAAGCCGCCGACCAGCATGACCACCGAGACCTTGGTCCCCTCGTCGAGACCGGTGCTCTCCAGGGCGACCATGGCCTGTTCCCACCAGGCGACGGTGTTCGGCGTCGCGGGCGGGCCGGAGAGCGGGATGCGGAGCATCCAGAGATTGCGGTGGTAGACCTCGCGGATCGTCCAGGCCCAGTGCTCGATGCCCTCGCGCCAGCCGGTGCCGGGCGGGAGCGGGGCGGGCGGGGCGCCCGTGGCGACGTCCTGCATCAGGACGTACAGCTCGCTCTTCGCGCCGACGTAGCGGTAGAGGGACATGGTCGAGACGCCGAGCTCCTTGGCGATCCGCCCCATGGAGACCGCGTCGAGCCCCTCCGCCGAGGCGACGGCGACGGCCGTCGTCACGATCCGGTCGAGGGTGAGCCCGGGCTTGGGGCCCTTGGAGGGGCGTTCGCGCAGCCCCCAGGCGGCCTCGATGCTCGCGGGCAGGAAGGTTCCGCCGCCCTCGCCCTTGTCGTCCGCCACCGCATCCGCCCTTCTTCGCTTGACGGCCATCCTAGTAATGCGTAACCCTTACACAGTAACGCGTAAGGCATACGCAGTACTGATCCCAGGGGGACCCATGCCCACCGCCGTACCGCCCGCCGTCCCACCCGCCGTCCCACCCGCGCCCGCCGCACCGCCCGTACCGTCCGCCCTCGCACCGGCCGCCATCGAAGCCACCGGCCTGCGCAAGGCCTACGGGACCGTTCCCGTCCTCGACTCCCTCGACCTCCGCGTCGACGAAGGCACCGTCTTCGCCCTGCTCGGCCCCAACGGCGCGGGAAAGACCACCACGGTCCGCATCCTCGCGACCCTCACCGCCCCGGACTCCGGCCACGCGCGCGTGGCCGGGTACGACATCGCCACCGAGCGGTCCCGGGTGCGCCGCGCCATCTCCCTCACCGGCCAGTTCGCCGCCGTCGACGAGATGCAGACCGGTGCCGAGAACCTGCGCATGATGGCCCGGCTCTCCGGCCTCTCCCGCCCCGCCGCCGCCCGCCGCGCGGCCGAACTCCTGGAGCGCTTCGGCCTCTCCGACGCCGGCGGACGCCTCGCCAGGACGTACTCGGGCGGCATGCGCCGCCGCCTCGACCTCGCCGCCGGCCTGGTCCGCGACCCCGGCGAGACCTCGGTGATCTTCCTCGACGAGCCGACCACCGGACTCGACCCGCGCAGCCGCAAGGAGCTGTGGGACGTGGTCCGCGCCCTCTCCGACGGCGGTACGACGGTCTTCCTCACCACCCAGTACCTGGAGGAGGCCGACCGGCTCGCCGACCGCATCGCCGTCATGGACGCCGGCCGCATCGTCGCCGACGGCACCGCGCAGCAGCTCAAAGCCCGGTTCGCCGACCACCGCCTCGACCTCGTCCTGCGCGACCGGGAGAGCTACCTCCGGCTCGCGGACCGGGCCGTCCACCACGACGTCGAGGCCCTCACCCTCGGCGTCCCCACCGACGGCAGCGCCGCCCAGGTCCGGGCGCTCCTCGACGAACTCGACCCCGGCCGCACCGACATCGTCCGGTTCGCCCTGCGCACCGCGACGCTCGACGACGTCTTCCTGGCGCTCACGGAGAAGGAGCCCCTCCATGTCTGACGCCCTCACGATGACCGGCCGCGGGCTCCGCCTCGGCCGCCGCAACATCGACGCCGTCATCACCTCGATGCTGCTGCCGATCATGCTGATGCTGGTCTTCGTCTACTTCTTCGGCGGAGCCATCGACACCGGCACGCGGTACGTCACCTACGTCGTCCCCGGCGTCCTCATCCTCTGCTCCGGCTTCGGCTCCGCAGGGACCGCCGTCGGTGTCAGCGAGGACATGAAGGGCGGGATCATCGACCGGTTCCGCTCGCTCGACATCGGCGGTACGCCGATCCTCGCGGGCCATGTCGGCGCCAGCGTCGCCCGCAACCTCGTCGCCACCGCGCTCGTCCTCGGCGTGGCCTTCGCCATCGGCTTCCGGCCCGCCGCGACCCCGCTCGGCTGGCTCGCCGCGCTCGGCCTGCTCATCGCCTTCATCACCGCGATCTCCTGGCTCTCCGCGGCGCTCGGGCTGCTCACCCGCACCCCCGAAGCGGCGGGCGGGATCACGTTCTTCATGATGTTCCTGCCCTACCCCAGCAGCGCGTTCGTCCCGATCGAGACCATGCCGAGCTGGCTGCACGGCTTCGCCGAGCACCAGCCCGTCACCCCTCTCATCGAGTCGATGCGCGGACTGCTGCTCGACCAGCCGGTGGGCAACACGCCCTGGATCGCGCTGGCCTGGTGCGCCGGGATCATGGCGACGGGCATCGCCGCGTCCGGGGGCCTGTTCCGCCTCCGGACGAAGTGACCGTACGGAGGCGGCGCGGGCGGTCAGAAGATGTCGGGGCACCACGGCCGGCGCGCGGCCCGCAGCAGTACGTCCGCGCGGGCGGCCGCGCCCGCCGTCAGCTCCTCCACCCGGTCGAGGGCCGCCAGCCGTACCACCGACTCGTCACCGAGCGAGAGCCTGCCCAACTCGGCGATGTCGAGCGCGAGATCGGCGGACTCGGCCGTACGGGAACACTCCGCGCCCTCCGGGGAGGCGTCGAGCCGGTAGCGCCCGCCGGCCAGGCCGCCCGCGTCGCGCAGCTCCAGGACGAGGGAGCCGGAAGCCGCGTACGTACGCCCCTCCAGCACCTTGGCCACGTCCAGGACCCTGACCCAGAGCATGTCGGCGTGGCTGACGACCCTGGCCGCGCGCGGGTCCGGCAGGAGCAGCGGCAGGAGGTCGTCGGGGCCGCGGTAGCCGGACCGGACCGAGGTCACCCAGTCGATCGAGCAGAGGTACCGCCACAACGCCCGCTCGGCGGCCGGGGTGCAGGCGATCAGGTCCCGGACGGAGGCCGTGTTGACCGGCTGCTTGCCGTCGTCCCACTTGTCGTCCGAGCGGTAGGCGGCATAGCCCTCGACCTCGCCGGACTCGGAGCGGTAGACCGCGTAGAAGGGCTCGGTCCAGGGGTCGGACTGGAAGCCGAGACCCGTGCCGCGCTCCCAGTCGCGCGCTTCCCGGTTCGGGACGCCGGCCCGGACGCGGGCCAGCCTGCGGTGCACCTCGGGGCCGAGCTTGCGGATCTCGGCGCCGTCGGAGAGCTCGACCGAGCCGCCGCACTCGGGCCGGCCCGTACGGCGCGGGTCGAGCCCGGCGCGCGTCACGTCGACGGCCCACTCGGTGGTCCAGGTGGCGGGACCGAAGCCGTACCGGCCGTAGATCGGGTACTCGGCGGCGATGAGGGTGGCCACGGCGTCGCCCCGCTCCTTCGCGGTGGCGAGGTCCGCCGTCATCGCGCCGCTCAGCACGCCGCGGCGGCGGTGCGTCGGCGAGACGGTCACCTGGCTGATGGCGTCGGCGACGAGCGAGCCTCCACCGATGGTGGACAGCTCCTGCGTGAACGTACGGAACGTGCCGACGATCCGGCCCCGGTCGAAGACGCCGAGCGTGCGGGAGAGGTCGAAGTGCGGCAGCCGCGCCTCGGCCTCGTCGTCCGCGAGGACCGGTGGCCGCAGAAACCCGGTCTTCAGGGCACGCAGCCACTCGCCGAACTCGGACTCGCCCACGGGGCGTACCTCAAGGCTCATGTCGGCGAGGCTATGCGCGCACCAGGACCTCTCGCACGCGAGTTTTCCCGAAAGGACCCGCGAGCCTCGACCGCCGGGGCATCAGCCGCCCGCGACACACGCCCCACGGGGTCGCGGGGTCGCGGGGCGGCGGGGCCCAGAGCCTCAGGGGTGCGGGGCTGCGGGGCTGCGGGGCCGCACGGCAACAGAGCCGCACGGCATCAGAGCCGCGGGCCGCAGGCCTCGGGGCCGCCCGAAGGGCGCAACCCGGCGGGCGGCCTCCCCCCCGCCGCCGTACCGCGCCGCCGGTCGGCCTGCGCTCAGGCCAGGAGGTCGTCCACCTGGGCCTCGCCCTCGCGGTAGCGGCGGGTGATCTCGGCGCTGCAGTCGTCGGCCGTCCGCTGGAGCTCCTGGCGCCGCCGCGAGATCTGCTGTTCGTACCCCGCGAGCCGCCCCATCGCCGCGTGCAGCTCGTCGTCCGTCCGCGCCCCGAGGTCGGACAGCTCGACCTCCGAGAGCATCTCCGCCGCGAGCCGCCGGTACTCCTCGCTCCGCGGCGTCGACAGCGTCACATGCCGCGCCGACGAACCCCGCCGCGACGGCACGTCCGCGAGGATCTCCGACAGCCGGTCCAGGACCGGCGACTCCGGATCCGTACGCCGCGCCAGCTCGGCCCGCAGGATGTCGATACGGCCCTGCAGCATCCGCCGTACATAGCTGAGGTCCGCCTCGTCGCCCTGCGCGTCACGGCGCAGCGCGCGCAGCTCCGGCAGCCTCAGGGCGGCGATGTCCGGCTGCGGTCGCTCCGGCAGCGCCGGCTCGGCCGTCCGCTGCACGGGCGGACGTACGCCTACTCCGAAACGGGCCGGCGTCTGCCCGGCGCCAGGTGCACTCATGTGAATCGTCCCCTCGACCGGTGCGGAACCGCACCGCCTGACAGGCATGGTGCCACTCCCGCCCGTGCATGTGCAGGCGCTCTGCACCCGTTCGGCCCCTTTGCGCAGGTCTGTAGGTTGGACTGTATGCGTGCAGTGGTGCAGAGGGTGGACGGCGCGAGCGTCGTCGTGGCAGGAGAGACCGTCGGCGAGATCGTCGGCGAAGGGCTGTGTGTGCTGGTGGGAGTCACCCACGAGGACACCCCGGAAAAGGCGGCACAGTTGGCCAGAAAGCTCTGGTCCGTCCGGATTCTGGAGGGAGAGAAATCCTGTTCGGACGTCAATGCGCCCTTGTTGGTGATTTCCCAGTTCACCCTCTACGGGGACGCCCGCAAGGGCCGCCGGCCGACCTGGAACGCCGCCGCGCCCGGCCCGGTCGCCGAGCCGCTCGTCGACGAGGTCGTGGCCCGGCTGCGCGAGCTCGGCGCGCACGTGGAGACGGGCCGGTTCGGAGCGGACATGCGCGTCTCGCTCACGAATCACGGCCCGTTCACGGTCATCGTGGAGGTCTGAGGGGCTACGGCGACGTCCGAGGCCTACGGCTCGACGACGGTCTCCTGCGCGGCGGCCGTCTCCCCGGCCATCAGCTCCGCGTCCACCGGCACGTTGCGCTTCACCATCGCCAGCGCGATCGGCCCCAGCTCGTGGTGGCGGCCGGAGGTGGTGATGAAGCCCAGCTGGCGGCCGTCGGCGCCGTCCGACGCGAGCCGGATCGGGGTGCCGTGACCCGGCAGATGGACCTCGCTGCCGTCCAGGTGCAGGAAGACCAGCCGACGCGGCGGCTTCCCCAGGTTGTGGACGCGCGCGACGGTCTCCTGCCCTCGGTAGCAGCCCTTCTGCAGGTGCACCGCGCTGCCGATCCAGCCCAGCTCGTGCGGAATGGTCCGGTGGTCGGTCTCGAAGCCGAGCCGCGGCCGGTGCGACTCGATGCGCAGCGCCTCGTACGCGAGGATCCCGGCCGCCGGGCCGTGACCGGCCGCGAAGGGCTCCAGGTCGGCGCGGGGCAGGAACAGGTCGCGGCCGTGCGGGGTCTCCCGTACGACGACACCCTCCGGCACCTCGGCGATGGAGCCGGCCGGGAGGTGGACGACGGCGACGTCGTCCGTACGGTCGGCGACCTCGACCCGGTAGAAGAACTTCATCGACTCCAGATAGGCGAGGAGCTCGCCCTGAGTGCCGGGCTCGACATGCGCCCAGACGGTCTCGCCGTCGTCGACGAGGTACAGCGCGTGCTCGATGTGACCGTTCGCGGAGAGGATCAGCGCCTCGGTCGCACGGCCGGCCGGCAGCTCGCTGACATGCTGGGTGAGCAGCAGGTGCAACCAGCTCAGCCGGTCGTCCCCGGAGACGGTGACGACACCGCGGTGCGAGAGATCGACGAAACCGTCACCCGCGGCGAGGGCACGCTGCTCGCGGAACAGGTCGCCGTAGTGCGCGGCGACACCTTCGTCACGGCCTTCGGCGGGGACGGCGCCGGGCAGGGACAGCAGAGGGCTCTTCATAGGGGCAAGCCTACGACTGCGTACCGGCGTCCTTGTTCGAACAGTCCCGGCACCGGCCGAAGATCGCGAAGTGCTTCATGTCCGTGTCGAAGCCGAAGGTCTCGCGCAGCTTCCCGGTGAACTCGGCGGCCACGTCCACATCCGCCTCGATGACCTCCGTACAGTCCCGGCAGACCAGGTGGAGGTGGTGGTGCCGGTCGGCGAGGTGGTACGTCGGCGCCCCGTGCCCGAGATGGGCGTGCGACACCAGCCCGAGCTCCTCCAGGAGCTCCAGGGTCCGGTACACGGTGGAGATGTTCACACCGGAGGCCGTCTTGCGGACCTCGCCCAGGATGTCGTCGGGCGTCGCGTGCTCCAGCGTGTCCACTGCCTCCAGGACAAGCTGGCGCTGAGGCGTCAGCCGATAGCCGCGCTGCCGCAGGTCGCTCTTCCAGTCGGTGCTCACCACGCCCCCCAGTGTAGGAGGGCGTGGGCGCACACGGCTGGGTCTCGTGAGCCCTGCTCGAAAGATGGCCTACTTGAAGAAGGCGATGCCGTCGTCCGGCAGGTCGCCGAGGTTGCGCGCCATCTCCGCGACCTCCTCGGGCGTCACGACCTTCTTCAGGTGCGCGGACATGTACGGGCGGAGCGGGACCTCGGGGGTCGCCTTCTCGCCCACCCACATCAGGTCGCCCTTGACGTAGCCGTAGAGCCGCTTGCCACCGCTGTACGCGCCGGCCGCCGCCGTACGGGCCACGGCGTCCGTCACCAGGTCGATCTGCGGCTTCTTGTCGGCGAGCTCGCCGTACCAGATCTCCACGATGCCCTGGTCGCGGACCATGACGGTCTCGACCTTGCGGTCCTTGTCGATCCGCCAGTAGCCGCTCTCGCTCTCCAGCGGGCGGACCTGGTTGCCCTCGTTGTCCAGGACCCACGAGTGCGAGTGGTACTCGATGAAGTCACGGCCGTCGTGGCTGAAGGTCACGGACTGACCGAAGTTGCACTTCTCGGCGCCGGGGAAGTCGGCGACGCCCGCGCCTTCCCACGTTCCGAGGAGGAACGCGAGGGGGACGAGGTCCGGGTTGAGGTCGGACGGGATCTCGATCATGAGCAGCTCTGTCGTTCCGTAGAGGTGATTAGCGCTGGCCCTGGTACAGCTTCTTCACGGCCAGACCGGTGAACGCGAGCACGGCGACGCAGACCAGGGCCAGGAGGACTTCGAAGAAGATGATCACGGGTGCTCCTCGAATGAGCGGTGAAGGCAGAACGGGCCGGACCCCAGCTTAGTCTGCGGGGGACCGGCCCTCTCTGTGAGGTGGGTCAGGCTGCCGGGATCAGCCCAGGAGCTGGTTCTGGAGGGCCACGGTCTGCTGGAACGGGACCGCCAGGGCCTCTCCCTTCCGGGACTGGGTGATCAGCGCCAGGGTGTCGCCGGCCTGGATGTACGCCCAGCGGGTCTGGTCGGCGTTCTGCGGCAGCTCGATGTGGGCGTACAGGACCGTGTACGGGACGCTGATGTCCGTCGGGAAGTCGCCGTCGATCTGGACCCCCTCGATCCCATCGAGGAGCGGGCCGGTGGTCGCTCCGGCCTGCACGGCGTCGTCCTTGAAGGCCTCGGCGAAGGCCACGGAGTTGAACCGCAGCAGATGGATCCGGGTCGTGGTCCCGTCCGGCATGGTCCAGCCCCGGGCCGCGATGTGCCGCAGCGCGGATTCCTTCAGCGGCTCCGACAGCTCGGTCCTGTCGTCCTTCCGGTACTGGGACAGGAACTGGTCCACGCTGACCCAGCCGCCGTTCAGCTTCGGGTCGGGCGTGGCGCCCGCGGGCGCGGGCAGGAGGAGTCTGCGCAGGTCGGCGTGGTGGATCTCGCCGTCGTTGCCGTCGGTGAAGGGCCGCGGCGCGTCGGCCGGGAGCGCGGGGAGGCTGAGCTCCGGGTACGCCCAGCGGCCGTCGCTCTCGGTCGCGAGACCGGGCACGTCGGTGCGCTCCATGGAGGTGATCCCGAGGGCGGTCCCGGTCCCGATCCCGCCGAAGACGAGCACTGCGGCGGTCCAGCGGGCGACGGCCAGGAGGAGCGGCTTACGGGAGGCCTTGACCTTGGGTTCCTCGGCGGGCTGCGCGGGCGCCTCGGCCGGCGCGGGTTCCCCGGCCCGCTCGGCGGATTCCGGCTGCTCAGCGGATTCCGGCTGCTCGGCCGCCTCGGCCGGCCGCACCGGCTCCGCCTGCGCAAGCGGCTCGACCGCCTCGACCGCCTCGGACGGCTCAGGAAGCGTCACGGCCTTGTCCGTCGTCTGCTCGGTCATACGTACTCCCCCGGGGACTTGATGTGGTCCAGCTGCTTCTGCACCAGCTTGGCGACCGCGGACCTGTCGAAGGGCTTGCTGCCGGCGACGGTGACCGTGACCTCGACCTCGGAGTCGTACGCCGTGCAGTGCATCTCCTCCAGCTGCCGGGACTTCTCCGCCTTGGTCAGGTCCTTGTCCTCGGGAACCATGAAACAGGCGGAGTTCTTGTGCCCGCCGATCTTCGGCCCCTTGGGGAACTCGAAGAGCTCGAAGAGGTCCTTGCGGAGTTCGAACATCGCGCGGATCTGCTTCTTGTCCTTCATCTGCGTGATGCGGACGGACACCACGGTCTCGCTGTCCTCCGCGGCGAAGGAACGGACCGCGATGCCCTTGATGCCGACCTTCTCGACCCGCTTCTCGTACTCGCGCCGCTTCTTGCCGGAGAGCCCCTTGCCCTCCTGCTTCATCAGCGCGAGGGCCTCCTTGTCGCTCAGCTCGCCGTCGTTCCCGTACGACTCGATGTCGGGACCGAGCGTGTAGCCCTCGGGCACCGGCAGCAGCAGCTTGCTGAGCGGGGTGGACGCCTTGCCGCGCGCCGCGCTCAGGGCGGCGGGGTCCTTGTCCCACTGCGTCGCCTCGGCCTCCTCCCAGGCGACCGTCGGCGCGCTGCGGTCGGCGGACTCGACGGTGACGGCGGTGTAGGTGACGCCGCCACCGATCGCCCCGAGGACGAGCACGGCCGGCAGGACGACCGTCAGCAGCTTGCGCCCACGGCCGGGCTTCGTCGGCTCGGTCACGGTGTTCAGGTCCTCGCTCACAGGCGCCCCAGCTGCTGCTCGGCGACCGAACTGATGTCCTTCGCGGAGATCTTCTTGGTGTCGGCGATGAAGATCGCGACCATGATGTCGCCGCGGTGGAAGTACGCCCTGGCCTCGTACATGTCGAGGTAGCCGGCCTTCCGTTTCACCGGGAACACGTAGTAGTGCCCGTTGGCGGAGCCCTTGATCGGCTCGCCCTCGGAGCGGGCGTAGTCGTCGTCGGGCATGTACGCCATCTGGTCCTCGGCGTGTTCCTGCGCGCCGAGGGTGTCGGTGGAGCGGTACTGGACCAGCCGGATCTCCGTCACCCGGTACTTGCCCGTCTGCCACGACGTGCTCGCGATGCGCCGGACACCGGCGCTCAGCTGCTCGTTCAGCGCCGGACCCGGCCCCGTGAACTCACGGGCGTACGTGGACACCGGCACCCAGCCGTCGCTGAGGTTCGAGAACTCCGTCTTCTTCGCACCCACCGGGCGCGACAGCAGCAGCTTGCGAAGATCGCCGTCCGTCTTGACCTTGCGGTCCTCGGAGGACGGCAGAGGCGCGGCCCGCTGCCCCTTCGGGAGCGGCTTCGGGTAGGCGAGACCGGGCTGGTTCAGGGCGGGCAGGGCTGTCGGCTCCCGCTCGGCCTGGACGCCGTAGCCCACGGCGGTACCGCCGACGAGGCCGAGAACGGCGGCGACGGCGATGAGGCCGACCGTCCGCCCGGTTCTGCGCCGACGCGGCACGGCGGCGCCTTCTTCTGTGTGTTCCAAGGGGGTCCCCCCACGAGACCTGAAGCGAGGATTCCGTTATCCGCGCACAGGGCTGACACGTGAGAGGTGCATGAGGTTGCAGAGGTCCGCATTACAGTTCGGTGTATGGCGAAGAAGCTCGTGATCAAGGTGACCGCCGGGGCCGACGCCCCCGAACGCTGCTCCCAGGCCTTCACCGTGGCGGCCGTCGCCGTCGCCAGTGGGGTCGAGGTCTCGCTCTGGCTGACGGGCGAGTCGTCGTGGTTCGCGCTCCCGGGCCGCGCGGCGGAGTTCGAACTCCCGCACGCCGCGCCGCTCCCCGACCTCATCGACTCGATCCTGGCGGCGGGGCGGATCACGCTCTGCACGCAGTGCGCGGCCCGCCGCGAGATCACGGAGAAGGACGTCCTGGAGGGCGTCCGCATCGCCGGCGCCCAGGTCTTCGTCCAGGAAGCCATGACGGACGGCACGCAGGCCCTCGTCTACTGAGGCGGGCGGCGGTCAGCGTTCGCGGCGCTTCTTGCCGTCGAGCTCGTCCCACCATTCGTCCGACTGGGGGTCCCCGGACGGGTCGTCCCACCAGCGGTCCTCGGGTCCCCGCCGGTTCGCGATCATCGCGGCGACCGGCGGGATGAGCATGGCGACCACGCACATCCCGATGGCGACAGGCATGGAGAACAGCCGCACGACGGCCCAGGCGCCCACGAAGAGCAGCAGGCAGCCGCCCATCAGCCAGAAGTAGACGTGTCGACGACGCGCGTACATATCTTCAGAGTAAGACCGAAGGGCCGTGCCTCAAGTTCTGGAAAGCGTCCAACCCCCAGGAGGCACGGCCCTTCGGCCGGTTCAGCGGTGCGGTGTCAGACCGCGATGGCGACCTCGGCGAGGCCACCGTGCTGGGCCACGACCTGACGGTCGGCCGTGCCGCCCGGGATCAGGGCGCGGACGGTCCAGGTGCCCTCGGCCGCGTAGAAACGGAACTGGCCGGTGGCGGAGGTCGGGACCTCGGCCGTGAATTCGCCGGTCGAGTCCAGGAGGCGGACGTAACCGGTGACGGGCTCGCCGTCCTTGGTCACGAAGCCCTGGATGGTGGTCTCACCGGGCTTGATCGTCGAGGCGTCGGGGCCGCCGGGCTGCGCTCCACACATGTCTCTGTCCTTAGGTCCGTACGTCCGGGTGGTCTTACTTGTTGGCGCCGAGCTCGATCGGCACGCCGACGAGGGAGCCGTACTCGGTCCACGAGCCGTCGTAGTTCTTGACGTTCTCGACACCGAGCAGCTCGTGCAGCACGAACCAGGTCAGCGCGGAACGCTCACCGATGCGGCAGTAGGCGATGGTGTCCTTCGCCAGGTCGACCTGCTCGTCCTCGTAGAGGGCCTTGAGCTCGTCGTCCGACTTGAAGGTGCCGTCGTCGTTGGCGTTCTTCGACCACGGGATGTTGCGGGCGCTCGGCACGTGGCCGGGGCGCTGCGACTGCTCCTGCGGGAGGTGGGCCGGGGCGAGCAGCTTGCCGGAGAACTCGTCGGGCGAACGCACGTCGACGAGGTTCTGGGCGCCGATCGCGGACACGACGTCGTCGCGGAAGGCGCGGATGGAGGTGTCCTGGGCCTTGGCCTTGTACTCGGTGGCCGGGCGGGTCGGGACCTCGGCGACGAGGTCGCGGGAGTCGAGCTCCCACTTCTTGCGGCCGCCGTCGAGGAGCTTCACGTCCTGGTGGCCGTAGAGCTTGAAGTACCAGTAGGCGTAGGAGGCGAACCAGTTGTTGTTGCCGCCGTAGAGGACGACCGTGGTGTCGTTCGCGATGCCCTTGGCCGAGAGGAGCTTCTCGAAGCCCTCCTGGTCGATGAAGTCGCGGCGGACCGGGTCCTGCAGGTCCTTGGTCCAGTCGATCCGGATCGCGTTGCGGATGTGGTTCTTCTCGTACGCGGAGGTGTCCTCGTCGACCTCGACGACGGCCACCTGCGGGTTGTCGAGGTTCGCCTCGACCCAGTCGGCGTCTACCAGGACGTCGCTGCGGCTCATGCTGTTCTCCTCCGGGGCAGTGTTCGGCGGTGTGGTGCGGGTGCTGCGGTGTCGCGCGGGGGGTTGCGGGTACGCGTCAGCGCCACGTACGGGCTACACGGGGGTGGCCCCGACCGGGGGTCGGAAGGGCCTGAGGAATACGGGACTCGGGGGCCCGCTCAGACGGAGCGACAGAGCATGGCGGCGATGCGGCACAGGTCTACTGCCCGCCGCTTCGTGAGATCCGCCTGTCGCTTCATGCCCACGATCGTAGGGACGGACAGGCGGCCGTGTCACCGGTGTGTCGTATTTTGAGACGCGATCGTCCGAGATGCGAGACGAGATCGCGGAGAAACCGGGCGCCGCCGGGGTCGGGGGCGGGGCCGGGAGGGGATTTTTCTACGAGTCGGACGGTGCCGTCTCACCATGTGGCCGGGGTGCTGTCCAGATGGGCAGCCCCGGCCCCGGGGCGCGGCCCCGCCGCCCCCGATCGCCGCCGCGTGGCCCGCCGCGAGCCCGGTCGCCGTCGCGTGGCCCCGCCGCGAGCCCGGTCGCCCGCAGGCGCCGCGCGCGGTCTCAGCCCGCCAGGACCACGTCCGTGCCCGTCACGCCGATCGCCACGCCGTCCTCGCGCGCCTCGACCTTCTCCAGCTTCATGCCCTGAGGCAGCCCGCCGATCTCGCGGTCGAAGTCGGTGCGCTTGCGGATCAGGGACTCCAGGCCCGGGATGCCCTCGCCCGGGACCTCGTCGGCGCGGACGCGGATCGTGTCGCCGTCGACCAGGGTCACCGAGGAGACGACGCTGCGGGTGACCGTGCGGCCCAGGATCTCGACCCCGCCGGTGACCTTCACCTTGCCGTCGCCGCCGTAGGCGATCTGCACGTCACGGTCGGAGGCCGCCATCAGGTCGGCGTACGAGATCAGGGCCGTACCGCTCGCGGTGCGCGCGCGGGCGCCCTCGAAGTCGCCCTCGACCGTCACGTCGTGGAGCGCGGCGGTCATCTCGCTGATCCGGACCTTCCGGCCGCCGGCCGTGGCCTCGACGCCGGTCAGCGTCACGTCGACCTCGTCGAACCGCTTGTCCATGGCCTGGGTCAGGAACGGGAAGCCCTTGATGTCGACCTCCGTCGAGCCGGCCCGCGCGGGGCCGAGCCGCACGCGGTCGGCGGCCTCGGACTCGGCGTAGGAGACCGCGAGACGGTCCACTCCCACGAAGATCCCGCCGAGCACGACGGCCACGATCAGCAATACCCGCAGTGCCCGCATGAGCTGCCAGCCCCCCACAAACTTGTCCGGCCCCCGACAGCAAGATCGACGCGTCGCGGGGCCGGATGGTTCCCCCGGGTCAGGCGAGCGCGCGTCCCAGCAGGTAGACGGCGGGGGCGGCGGCGGTCAGCGGGAGGGCGACACCGGCGGTCATGTGCACGAACCGCGAGGGGTAGTCGTAGCTCGCGACGCGCAGGCCGATGAGCGCGCAGACTCCGGCGGCGAGGCCGAGCAGAGCCCCGGAGTTCCCCAGGTCGGTGAACCCGCCGGCCGCGATCCCGGCGCCCGCGGCGGCCAGCAGCGCCACGACGACGGAGGCCGGGCCGGGCAGCGGGAGGGCGCGGGCGACGGTGGCGGCGGCGACGGCGAGGCCGCCGACGACCACGGCGTCGGGCGCGGCGCCGAGGTGTCCGGTGGCGACGATCGTCAGCGCGGCCGAGGCGACGGTGGCCATCAGGCCGTACATGCGCTCGTCGGGGTCGGCGTGGCTGCGGAGCTGGAGGACGAGGGTGAGGAGCACCCAGACGCCGAGGGTGCCGATGATCGCGGCGGGCGCGTTCTCGCGGCCGGCGGCGAGCAGGGCGACGTCGGCGGCCAGGCCGCCGGCGAAGGCGAGGGCGATGCCCTGGCGGGCCGGCCACATGCCGTTGAGCCGGAACCAGCCGGCGGCGGTGACGGCCTGGAGCAGGACGAGCGGGACGAGCAGTCCGTACGAGCCGAGTGCGGCGCCGCCGGCGAGCAGGACGCCGAGGACGGCGGTGAGGGCGGCGGGCTGGATCCCGGGCGCGATGATCGGCGACCGGCCCTCGGCCCTGGCGCGCTGGGCGTCGGTGAGGCGGGTGTGGCCGGAGGTGGTGGGCGCGGAGTACACGGCCGTCGGTTCGCCCTGGACGGCGGGGGCGGCCGGCGTCTCGTCCGGCAGCGGGTGGGCCGCGGTCGCGGGCTGCGGGGGCAGGTAGGCGGTGTCGTACGCCGTCGGCTGCTGTACGGGCTGGACCACCGGCTGGTACTGCGTGTCCCAGGTCTGGCCCTGCCACGTCTGCGTGACCTGCGGGTCCTGGTACCCGTACTGCTGCTCCCCGCCGTACTGCCGCCCGCCCGCGTACGGGTCGTGGCCCTGGTCGTACGGCTGCTGCTGATCGCTGCTCATGCTGTGCGGTTCACCCTCCTGCGAACGGCGGGAGCACCTCGACCGTGCCGCCCTCGGCAAGGCGTACGGTCTCATGCGCGCGGGTCCCGACGGGGTCACCGTCGATGAGGAACGAACACCTCTGGAGTACGCGGACCAGCTCACCCGGGTGCTTCGCACGGGCGGCGTCCAGTGCCTCGGCCAGGTTCTCGGCGGTGTACGGCTCCTCGGCGACACCGGCGGCGGCCTTGGCCGCGGCCCAGTAGCGGATCGTTCCCGCTGCCATAGCGGCGCTCCCTTCGTTCGTGTGCGCGCCGGTGTCCATGATGGGCTATCGGCGGGTGAGCCAGTCCCCCAGACGGTGCAGCAGCTCCTCGCCGGCGGCGTTCTCTGCGTGGCCCATGCCGCGCTCCAGCCACAGCTCGCACGCGCCCGCCTCCGCCAGCATCCGCGGGTGGTCGACGGGGAAGTACGGGTCGCGGTCGCCGTGCACGATCAGCAGCGGGGTCGGCGCGATCAGCGGGACGGCCTCCACGGGCGAGAGCGGTACGGGGTCCCAGTCCTGGTGGTGGATCCGCGTCCGGAGCCCGTAGCGGCCGACGAGGCGGCCCACGGGGCGGGTGATCACCCAGTGGACGCGGCGCATCGAGGGCGTCCCCCGGTAGTACCAGCGGGCAGGGGCGCTGACGGCCGCGACCGCGTCGGTGTGGCCGCCGGTGTCGCGGTCCAGGGCCGCGTGGCGCAGGACGATCGAGCCGCCCATGGAGAAGCCGACGGTCGCCACGCGCGCGTGGCCGAGTTCCCGGGCCCAGTGCACGGCCGCGGAGAGGTCGAGGACCTCGCGGTCGCCGACGGTGGAGAGACCACCCGAACGGCCGTGCCCGCGGAAGGAGAATGTGACGACGGCCGCGTGCTCGGCGAGCGCCTCGGCGGCGCGGCGGACGGCGGGCCGGTCGGCCGACCCGGTGAACCCGTGGGCCAGGACGACGGCCGTGTCGGTGACACCCCGCGTACACGGTTCGTAAACAGCCTCGATACGGACACCGTCGGCGGTGAGCAAAGTGGCACGCTGGGGACGGGACGTGATCGAGGAGACATCCACGATGTGAAATCGGCCCTCTGCGTCGGAACTCATGTGGGCTATTCTGCTTGCCAGAGGATCCGGGCAACGCAGCCCCCGGGTCCTTTTGCGTTTTCCGACCGTTGTTACGGACGGATGAACAAAAGCTCTCAGGGCGCGAGAGTCAGTAGTGAGCAAGTGCCGCAGTAGTCCTCGCAGGGACCGAGGAGGAACCGACGTCATGGACGATCGAACCGAGCACGACCGACCGAAGACCCAGTCGACGACCCGGGCAGGTGTGGTGCGATGAGTTCACTGCTGCTCCTGACCAACGCACTCCAGCCGTCGACCGAGGTGCTCCCCGCGCTCGGCCTGCTGCTGCACAACGTGCGGGTGGCCCCCGCCGAGGGCCCCGCGCTCGTGGACACCCCCGGCGCGGACGTCATCCTCGTCGACGGCCGTCGTGACCTCCCGCAGGTGCGCAGCCTCTGTCAGCTGCTCCGCTCGACGGGGCCCGGCTGCCCGCTGATCCTCGTCGTCACGGAGGGCGGTCTGGCGGCCGTCACCGCCGACTGGGGCATCGACGACGTGCTGCTCGACACCGCGGGTCCGGCCGAGGTCGAGGCGCGGCTGCGGCTGGCCATGGGGCGGCAGCAGATCGTGGCCGACGACTCCCCGATGGAGATCCGCAACGGCGATCTCTCGGTGGACGAGGCGACGTACAGCGCCAAGCTGAAGGGCCGGGTCCTGGACCTGACCTTCAAGGAGTTCGAGCTGCTCAAGTACCTCGCGCAGCACCCGGGCCGGGTCTTCACGCGCGCCCAGCTCCTCCAGGAGGTCTGGGGGTACGACTACTTCGGTGGCACCCGTACGGTCGACGTCCACGTACGGCGACTTCGCGCCAAGCTCGGCCCCGAGCACGAGTCGCTGATCGGCACCGTCCGTAACGTCGGCTACCGCTTCGTCACGCCTGAGAAGGTGGAGCGGGCGGCCGAGGAGGCGCGGGCGAAGGAAGAGGCCCGGGTCAAGGGCGCCGCGCGTGAGGTCACCCCATCGGAGGACAGGAACGTGGCGGAAGCCACAGTGCGACCTGCCGGTAGGTAGGTCACCCCGCGTAGACTGCCGCGCGTGGCCAAGGTGACGCGGGATGACGTAGCGCGACTGGCGGGTACTTCGACCGCGGTCGTGAGTTACGTCATCAACAACGGACCCCGGCCGGTTGCCCCGGCCACGCGCGAGCGTGTACTCGCCGCCATCAAGGAGCTGGGCTACCGCCCCGACCGGGTGGCGCAGGCGATGGCGTCGCGGCGCACGGACCTCATAGGCATGATCGTCCCGGACGCGCGCCAGCCGTTCTTCGGCGAGATGGCGCACGCGGTCGAGCAGGCCGCCGCCGAGCGCGGCAAGATGGTCCTCGTCGGCAATTCGGACTATCGCGACGAGCGCGAGGTCCACTACCTCCGCGCGTTCCTCGGGATGCGGGTCTCCGGTCTGATCCTGGTCAGCCAGGGCATGAGCGAGCGGGCCGCGAGCGAGATCGAGGCCTGGGACGCGCGCGTGGTGCTGCTGCACGAGCGGCCCGAGGCGCTGGACGACGTGGCCGTCGTCACGGACGACATCGGCGGAGCGCAGCTCGCCACCCGCCACCTTCTGGAGCACGGGCACCCGTATGTGGCGTGTCTCGGCGGTGTCCCGAACACCCCGGCGGTCGGCGACCCGGTCGCAGACCACGAGGAGGGCTGGCGGCGGGCCATGCTGGAGGCCGGTCACTCCATCGAGGGACGGCTCTTCCAGGCCCCGTACAACCGCTACGACGCCTACCAGGTCGCGCTGAAGCTGCTCTCCGGACCGGACCGGCCGCCGGCGATCTTCTGCTCGACCGACGACCAGGCCTTCGGTGTGCTGCGGGCGGCCCGCGAGCTGCGGATCGACGTGCCGACGGAGCTGGCGGTGGCGGGCTTCGACGACGTGAAGGAAGCGGCGCTGACGGATCCGCCGCTGACGACGATCTCCTCGGACCGGCCGGCGATGGCCCGGGCGGCGGTGGACCTCGTCCTGGACGACTCGCTGCGGGTGGTGGGGTCGAAGCGCGAGCGGGTGAAGCAGTTCCCGTCGGCGCTGGTGATCCGCCGCTCCTGCGGCTGCCACGGCTGACAGACGCCCGCACGGAGCTCCGGAGCGCCTTCGACCCCCAGGCGCCTTTATATCGGGCATACAGGCTTCTGTCGGGCTTCTCAGGCCGTCCTCAGGGAGCTCTCATGTACGGCTCCGAGAGTCTCTCCCATGACGGACCACCAGCAGCCCCAGCAGCCGTACCACCCGCCGCAGCCCCCGAGGCCGCCGTACGACCCGCCGCAGCCCGTCACCACGGAGCCGGGTACGACGATCTGGCCGTCCTGGGGCCACGTACCGCCGACGGTCACTCCCCCGGCCCCGCCCGCGCCCGCCGCGGCCGCGCCCCTTCCGCACCGGCGCGCCAAGCGCGGCGTCGGTCTCCTCGCCGCCGTGGCGATCGCCGCGGCGGCAGTCGGCGGCGGCACCGCGACCCTGGTGCAGCAGCTGACCGCGGACGACGCCCCGACCGCCTCAGGCGTCAGCGGGACGAACGTCTCCGCGAGCAGCAAGGGCACGGTCGCCGGGGTGGCCCAGGCCGTCTCGCCGTCGATCGTGGAGATCTCCGCGTCCTCGTCCTCCGGCAAGTCCACCGGCTCCGGCGTGATCATCACCGGCGACGGCGAGATCGTCACCAACAACCACGTGATCTCCGGCGCATCCTCGATCAGCGTGCAGCTGTCGAACGGCAGGACGTACGAGGCGAAGGTCGTCGGGACCGACCCGGACAAGGACCTCGCGCTGATCAAGCTGGAGGGCGCGTCCGGGCTGAAGACGGCCACGCTCGGGAACTCCGACGACGTGAGGGTCGGCGACGAGGTCGTGGCGATCGGCTCCCCCGAGGGCCTGACCGGCACGGTCACCAGCGGCATCGTCTCCGCGCTCGACCGCGATGTGACGGTGGCCAAGGACGACGGCCAGGACCAGCAGCGGCAGCAGCAGTACGACCCGCGGCAGGGCTGGCCCTTCGAGTTCGGCGGGCAGGAGTTCAACGGCGACACCGGCTCGTCGAAGACGACGTACAAGGCGATCCAGACGGACGCCTCGCTCAATCCGGGGAATTCCGGTGGCGCGCTGATCAATATGAACGGCGAGATCATCGGGATCAATTCGGCGATGTACTCGCCGAGTTCTTCGAACGGTTCTTCGGCCGGCAGTGTCGGTCTCGGATTCGCCATCCCGGTGAACACGCTCAAGGCCGACCTGGACGAGCTCCGGGACGGCGGCACGAACTGAACGCGTGCGAGGCTGGCCCCATGACTGGCCCGGTGAATGAAGGCGACCGCATCCTCATCGTCGACGACGAGCCCGCCGTACGGGAGGCGCTGCGGCGCAGTCTCGCCTTCGAGGGGTACGGGACCGAGGAGGCCGTCGACGGGGTCGACGCGCTCGCCCGGATGGAGTCGTACGCCCCCGATCTCGTCGTGCTCGACGTGCAGATGCCCCGGATGGACGGGCTGACGGCGGCGCGCCGGATCCGGGCGTCCGGCTCGACCGTGCCGATCCTGATGCTGACGGCGCGGGACACGGTCGGCGACCGGGTGACGGGGCTCGACGCGGGCGCCGACGACTATCTGGTGAAGCCCTTCGAGCTGGACGAGCTGTTCGCCCGGATCCGGGCGCTGCTGCGGCGCAGCTCGTACGCGAGCGCCGCCGAGACGGCGCCCGAGGGCGATGTCCTGAGCTTCGGGGATCTGCGGATGGACCTGGCGACCCGCGAGGTGACGCGGGCCGGCCGGGCGGTGGAGCTCACGCGGACGGAGTTCACGCTCCTGGAGATGTTCCTGGCGCATCCGCGCCAGGTGCTGACGCGCGAGCAGATCCTCAAGGCGGTCTGGGGCTTCGACTTCGAGCCGAGTTCGAACTCGCTCGACGTGTACGTGATGTATCTGCGGCGGAAGACGGAGGCGGGCGGCGAGCCGCGCCTCGTGCACACGGTGCGGGGCGTGGGGTACGTCCTGCGCGGTGGAGGTCCCGAGTGAGCGGTCCCGTGGTGTGGTTCCGGTCGCGGCCGCTGCGCTCCCGGCTCGCGCTGCTGACGGCGACGGCGGTCGCGGTGGCGGTCGCGGCGGTGTCGCTGGCGTGCTGGTTCGTGACACGGGCCCAACTGGAGGCGGAGCTCGACTCCTCGCTGCGCAGCAGCCGGCTCGACGCCGGTTCGGTGCAGGCGCTGCTCGCGACGTGCCGGGAGCAGAGCGAGGCGCCGGTGCCGACGGCCGGTACGTACACGGTGCAGATCATCCTGACGAACGGGACGGTCTGCACCTCCGGGGCGTCCCCGGTGCCGGCGCAGGCGAGCGACCTGGCGGTGGCGCGCGGGCAGTTGCCGTTCACGCTGCACACGACGAAGGCCGACGACGGCACCGAGATGCGGGTCTACACCTACTCGGTGCAGCAGGGCCCGGTCGGGCTCGGGGTGTCGGTGGCCCGTCCGCTGTCCGAGATCGACAACTCGATGGGCACGCTCGGCTGGGTGCTGCTCCTGGTCTCCGGGATCGGTGTCGTCGGCGCGGGCGCGGCGGGTCTCTGGGTGGCGCGGACCGGGCTCGAACCGGTCGACCGGCTGACGGGCGCGGTGGAGCACGTGGCGGCGACGGAGGACCTGACGGTACGGATCCCGGTCGAGGGCGAGGACGAGATCGCGCGTCTCTCGCGCTCCTTCAACGCGATGACGGCGGCGCTCGCGGTCTCCCGGGACCGGCAGGCGCAGCTCATCGCGGACGCGGGCCATGAGCTGCGGACGCCGCTGACCTCGCTGCGTACCAACATCGAGCTGCTCGCCCGCAGCGAGGAGACGGGCCGTGCGCTGCCGCCCGACGACCGGCGGGCGCTGATGGCGTCGGTGAAGGCGCAGATGACGGAGCTGGCGGCGCTGATCGGCGACCTCCAGGAACTGGCGCGCCCGGACGCGGCGGAGCCGGGCCCGCTGGAGGTCGTACCGCTGCACACGATCCTGCGGTCGGCGCTGGACCGGGCGCGGCTGCGAGGTCCCGAGCTGACCTTCGTCACGGATCTGGCGCCCTGGTACGTCCGGGCGGAGCCGGCGGGTCTCGAGCGCGCGCTGGTGAACGTCCTGGACAACGCGGTGAAGTTCTCGCCCGCGCGCGGGACGGTCGAGGTGACCCTGATGCGGGGCGAGCTGACCGTCCGCGACCACGGCCCGGGCATCGCGCCGGAGGAACTCCCCCATGTCTTCGACCGCTTCTGGCGCTCCCCCTCGGCCCGCAGCCTGCCCGGCTCGGGCCTGGGTCTGTCGATCGTGGCCCGCACGGTCCACCAGGCGGGCGGCACGGTGACCCTGACGGCGGCGGAGGGCGGCGGCACGACGGCGACCCTGCGTCTGCCGGGCGCGCCGACGCCCCCGCCGTCAGTTGTGGCGGAGGAGGGATTCGACCAGGCCTGAGCGGGTGTTCGGGTAGTCCATGGCGACGATGCCGAGGCCCTTCCAGGTGTTCGCCGTGGTGTCCAGGAAGCCGTGGACGCGGGGGTTGAGGTTGTCGGAGTTCCAGCGGGGCGGCAGGGACGCGGACGTGCTGACGAAGTTGATGTACAGCTTGCCGGGCTGTTCGACGGCCTTGCGGAAGTGGGCCTCGATCTTGGGGTACTTCGCGTTCGGCAGGGCGTTCCAGTCGTCCTGGATCGCGATGGCACCGCCGTCCCACCACTTGAGGCCGGGCAGGCCGCCGTTGTCGGCGATGAGGACGACCTTGCCGCGGGCCTCGCCGAGGGCGGGGAGCGTGTCGCCGATGCGGAACAGCGAACGCCAGCCGCGGTTGTCGAGGTAGTCGTCGAAGATCGCGCGGAACGTGGCGTCGGAGTCCGAGGAGTACTCCTGCTTGACGCGCATCAGGACGGTCTCGGAGGGGTGGGCGGCCAGGAAGTCGCGGCAGGCGATGAGGACGTCGCCGAACATCATGTTCTGGAACGAGGGGCCGTGGTGGATGGCGAAGGAGCCGCCGGTGACCCGGCAGCGGATGTCGAAGAACCTGATTCCGGAGGCGAGCTGCTGCGCGAGGGTGGTGTTCTGGCACTCGGACCAGAGGCCGCCGAAGCGGGCGCCAGAGTCGTGGGTGCCGGGGATGGTGAGCTTCTGGAGCGGGGTGGGGTCGCCGTGGCCGGCCATCCAGTCCTGGAGCCCGAGGGCTCCTCGGGTGCGCGCCGGGGCGGGCGCGGCTCCGATGAGGACGGTGGCGCCGGCTGCCGCGGCTCCCGCGAGAAAGCGTCGTCGGTCCATGCGCGGAGTATGACGCGTACACGACAATCTGCGCCAGACTCCGGTGCACGCGAAAGGGGCGGCGGACCGTCGCAACGGTCCGCCGCCCCCTGGGCGTCGCTGTCGCGGTGCTACTTCACGACCGTGATCCGGCCCGTCGCCGGCGGGACCAGCGGCGCGCTCGCGGAGGAGTGGGCCGTCAGGTAGGCGGTGAACATGTCCAGGTCGGACGCGCCGACCAGCTTGTTCTTGTGCTCCTTCAGGACGGCGAAGCCGTCACCGCCCCCGGCCAGGAACTCGTTCATCGCGACCCGGTAGGTCTTCGACGGGTCGATCGCCTCGCCGTTGAGCTTCACCGAGGACGTCACGATCCGGTCGGCGCCGGTCTTCGTCATGTCCAGGGTGTACGTGAAGCCCTTCGAGACCTGGAGGATCTTCGGGGCCGCCTGGTTCGGGCCGCTCACCTGCTGCTGGAGCGTGGTGATCAGCTGGGCGCCGGTCAGGTCGACCGCCGTCATCATGTTGGTGAACGGCTGGACCGTGTACGCCTCGCCGTAGGTCACCACGCCGTCGCCCTCGGCGCCGGACGCCTTGTGGACCAGCGGCGCGCGGACACCGCCCGGGTTCATCAGGGCCAGCTGCGCGCCGCCCTTGTCGGCCGGGGCCATGCCCTCGAGCTGCGCGTCGGCGATCAGGTTGCCCAGCGGCTTCTCGGGCGCGTCGAAGGGGTTGTCGACGTCACCGGAGATGTAGCCGACCGGACGGCTCGCGATCGGCGCGGCGAGCGTCTTCCAGCGGTCGATCAGCCGGGTCATGTCCTCGGCCTTCGCCACGTCACGGGTGACGACGTGGTTCGCGGAGGAGACGGCGGTCCGGACGATGTCCTTGGACCGGCGGTCGTAGGTCAGCGTCGTGTCGGTGTACAGCTTGCCGAAGGAGGCCGCCGAGGTGACCGTGCGCGGCTTGCCGGACGGGTCCGGGATGGTGCACGCGTACGCCTGGTGGGTGTGGCCCGTGACCAGCGCGTCGACCTGCGGGCTGACCTTCTTCGCGATGTCCACGATCGGGCCCGAGATGCCGTCGCCGGGGCCGGGGCTGTCGCAGTTGTAGTTGTACGAACCCGAGGCCGGCGCACCGCCCTCGTGCAGCAGGGCGACGATGGACTTGACGCCCTTGCGCTCCAGGACCTTGGTGTACTTGTTGATCGCCTCGATCTCGTCGCCGAACTTCAGGCCCTTGATGCCCTCGGCCGAGACGATGTCGGCGGTGCCCTCCAGGGTGACGCCGATGAAGCCGACCTTGACGCCGTTGCGCTCCCAGATGACGTACGGGTCGAGGATCGGACGGCCGGTCTTCTCGTCCGTCACGTTGGCCGCGAGGTAGGGGAAGCGCGCCCCCTTGAACTCCTTGCCCTCTTCGAAACAGCCGGCGGTCGGGTGACAGCCACCGTTCTGGATACGGGCGAGCTCGCGCGCGCCCTCGTCGAACTCGTGGTTGCCGACGGAGCTGACGTCGAGCTTCAGCCGGTTCAGCGCCTCGATGGTCGGCTCGTCGTGGAAGAGCCCGGAGACCAGCGGGGAGGCACCGATCATGTCGCCGGCGGCGGCGGTGACGGAGTACGGGTTGCCCTTGCGGGCCTCGCGCAGGTGCGTCGCCAGGTACTCGACGCCACCGGCGTCGATGGTCCTGGTCGTGCCGTCCTCGTTGGTGTGGGTGACCCGGCCGGCCGAGCCCGTGGGCGGCTCCAGGTTCCCGTGCAGGTCGTTGAAGGAGAGGAGCTGCACGTCGACGTAGCGCCCGTAGCCGTAGCCACGGTCGTCCTGCCCGCCCTTCGTCCCCGAGGCGCCCGCGGGCAGCGCGGCAACGAGGGCGCCGACGGTGGCGAGCCCCGCACCGACGGCGAGTATCCGCCCCGCCGTCCTCTTCTTCTTCGGTGTCGCTGCCATCTCTCCCCTTGTCCCCGCGCCCCTGCGAGCGGCGCCTGTCGACTGCTGACGTACCGGGCGCAGCCTAGAGTCAACGCGCGTAGCGCAACAGGGGGTACCGGGTTACAACTAGGTTGATTCCGTAGGCTCGGGGCATGACTCCTGACGCGGCACCGGCCCTCGAACCCGGCCGGCAGATCCACACTCTCGACGAGCTCTCCCCCGAGCAGGTGACCGACGTCCTCGACCTGCTGGAGGCGACCGACCGCGCCGACGGCGTCCACGCCGTGTCCGAGCAGGGGCGGCTGTATCTGCGGCACGGCCGGCGCGAGGGGGTGCGGCACTTCCTGCTCACCGTCGGCACGCAGCTCTACGGCTACGCGCAGCTGGAGGACACCGACCCGGTCGAGGCCCCGGCCGCCGAGCTCGTCGTCCACCCCTCGCACCGCGGCCGCGGCCACGGGCGGGCGCTCGGGACGGCGCTGCTCGCCGCCTCGGGCAAGCGGCTGCGGGTCTGGGCGCACGGCGGGAAGTCCGCGGCCCGGCATCTGGCCCAGGTGCTCGGCCTGACCCTGTTCCGCGAACTGCGCCAGCTGCGCCGCCCCTTGGTGCCGCTCGACATCCCCGAGCCGGCGCTGCCCGAGGGAGTCACGGTCCGCACCTTCGTCCCCGGCCAGGACGACACGGCCTGGCTCGCGGTCAACGCGGCGGCCTTCGCCCACCACCCCGAACAGGGCTCGCTCGCCCAGCGCGACCTCGACGACCGGTTCGCCGAGCCGTGGTTCGACCCCAAGGGCTTCTTCCTCGCGGAGAAGGAGGGCAGGCTGGTCGGCTTCCACTGGACGAAGACCCACGCCGAGGAGCAGCTCGGCGAGGTGTACGTGGTGGGGATCCTGCCGGAGGCGCAGGGCACCGGTCTCGGCAAGGCGCTCACCGCGATCGGGCTGCGGCACCTGGCGGCGCAGGGGCTGCCGACGGCGATGCTGTACGTGGACGCGGACAACACGGCGGCGGTGACGGTGTACGAGCGGCTGGGCTTCGTCACGCACGAGGTGGACCTGATGTACCGCACGGAATCCTGAGCACGGTCGCGTACGGCTGACCAGAGGCTGAACACACCTGGAAGAAGGGGGCGGTTGACACCGCCCCCTCTCTTGCACCACCCTTTCACTACTTGATTAGTGAAAGGGTGGTGAGAGGGAACGTGCTCGAGTACCGCATCGACCGGCGCAGCGGCGTCGCCACCTACGTCCAGATCGTCCAGCAGACCAAACAGGCCCTGCGCATGGGCGTTCTGGAACCGGGCGACCGGTTGCCCACCGCGCGCGAGGTCGTGGAGGCGACGGCCATCAATCCGAACACGGTCCTCAAGGCCTACCGCGAACTGGAACGCGAAGGGCTCGTCGAGGCCCGCCGCGGCCTCGGCACCTTCGTCCGCGCGACGCTCGGGACCGGGCCGGCGGACTCGCCCCTGCGGGGCGAACTCGCCGACTGGGCGCGCCGTGCGCGGGAGGAAGGCCTGGAGCGCGAGGACGTGGCCGCGCTCTTCACATCCGTACTGAAGGAATTCTTCGAGGGGGACGCATGACCAGCGGAACGGTCCTGAGCACCGAGGGCCTGGGCAAACAGTACGGAGGACGGGGGCTCGGACCGGGACGGGGACCCGGCCGGGCAGGCGGCTGGGCGCTGCGGGAGTGCACCTTCGCGCTCCCCGCCGGCCGCGTCTGCGCGCTCGTCGGCCCCAACGGCGCCGGCAAGTCGACCCTCCTCGCCCTCGCGGCCGGACTGCTCCGGCCCACCGAGGGCTCGGTCCGGGCACCCGCGCGCGAACACCTCGCGTACGTCGCCCAGGAGAAGCCGCTCTACCCGCAGCTCACCGTCGCCGAGACGCTGCGGATGGGCCGCGAGCTCAACCCGGACCGCTGGGACCGGGCCGTGGCCGAGCGGGTCACCGGCGGGCTCGACCCCGCCGCCCGCGTCCGCAGTCTCTCCGGCGGCCAGCGCACCCGTGTCGCCCTCGCCCTGGCCCTCGGCAAGCGGCCCGAACTGCTGCTCCTCGACGAGCCGATGGCCGACCTCGACCCGCTGGCCCGCCGGCAGCTCATGGGCATCCTGATGGCGGACGCCGCCGAACGCGGCACGACGGTCGTCATGTCCTCGCACATCCTCACCGAGCTGGAGGGCGCCTGCGACCACCTGATCCTCGTCGACGGCGGCCGCGTCCGCCTCGACGGCGCGATCGACGAACTCCTCGCCGCGCACGCCGTGCTCCGCGGCCCGGTCGCGGACCTCGCCCCGCACACCGTCGTCGAGTCCCGCACGACGGGCCGCCACCTCACGGCCCTGATCCGCCGTGAGGGCCGGGTCGAAGGCCCCTGGCAGACCACCACCCCGTCCCTGGAGGACCTCGTCCTCGCCCACCTCCGCGCCGAAGGAGCCTCCGCATGAGCACCCTCTCGCTGAAGGGTCCGCACTGGGTGACGGTCCGCCAGCACCGTCGCACGCTCCTGTTCGCGGGTGCGGGGGTGGTCCTGGCCCTCGCCCTCATCGCCGGACTGCGGCTCTGGGACGCCCTGACCCCGGACAGATACATGGAGGACGGGTACGCGGTCCCCGCCGACGACAACCGGGGGTACAGCCTCCTGCGCCTGGCCATGGAGTACACCGACAGCGGCATGGTCCTCCTCCCCGCCCTCGTCGGGGCCTTCGTCGCGGGTCCGCTGATCGCCCGCGAGCTGGAGAGCGGCACGTACCGGCTCGCGCTCACCCAGTCCGTCACCCCCGTGCGGTGGTTCCGCGCGAAGCTCGTGACCGCGGCAGTAGCGGCGCTCGCGGTCACCCTCGCCCTCATGGCGATCTACCGGATCGGTTGGGGCCGGGTCTCGAACACCTACCAGCTGCACTGGGCGGACCGCGGTCCGTACGAGGCGACCGGAACCGTCCTCGTCGCGTACGTCCTGCTGGCCGTCGCCGTAGGCGCGCTCCTCGGGCAGCTGATCCGCCGCACGGTGGTCGCGATGGCCGCGACCGGTCTGGTCACCGGTCTGATCCCGGCCGCACTCGGCGCCCTGCGCTGGGACTTCCTGCCGGTACGGACCATCACGGGCCCGCCGGTGGTCGACGGCACCATGCTGATGATGCCCGAGGACGGCCTGATCATGGAACAGGGCCTGCTGGACTCCACGGGCGCGCGGGTGCCCGGCTGGTTCTGCGATCCCGAGACGGTCCCGACCTCCATGTGCCGCGTCGACGTGACCGTCACCGCCGAGTACCTCGACTACCACCCCGAGTCCCACTTCTGGCCCACCCAGCTCATCGAGACCGGCATCGTCGTCGCCCTCGCCGCCCTCACGCTCCTCGTCGCGTTCCGGGTTCTGCGCAGGCGCCACCCGTCGTCACCCACAGCGGACTGACGCGGCGGACGAGCCCGGACGGAGAGACGACGGAGCCGCCCGAACGGAGACCTGTGCGAACTCTCTCGGCCAAGGGACGTGATTGAGCCACCCCGTGGGGCCGCCGACGACGGCGGCCCCACTGCCTCATTGTCTTGGTTGATGGCGAGTTGCCTCGGCGAACGTGCCGCCTTGCCGGTGGCACGTTCGCCAGTGCGCCGCCTATCACCGATATTCGGTGGGATGCAACCACGGCCGAGTGTCAGCTTTTGGCAGTGCGTCAGGCGAACTAGCGTGCTTCACATCCGCGGTCGCATCCTGCTTCGCGCATGTGCGCCGTCCACGGGTACACGGGGGAAGGATCTGCGTCATGCAGTGGTGCACCACGAGGCCTGAGCGAGGACACCGGCCGTTCCAGGAGCATCCCGACACCGCGAGGACCGCCTCCTGATCCACCGGTCAACGTTCCCAGTCGTCGACGCCCGGTCCTGGAGTGACAGCACATGCCCGAACCGACGCACCGCCTTGCCCTGCACCTGCTCGGCCCCCTCCGCATCTGGCGGGGCGACCGGGAACTCACCGTCGGCCCGCCCAAACAGCGGGCCGTCCTCGCGCTCCTCGCCGGCCGGCGCGGCACCGTGGTCAGCCGCGCGCAGATCGTGGACGCCCTCTGGGGCACCGACGCACCGGCCTCGGCCGCCAACGCCGTGCACACCTATGTCGCCGCGCTGCGCCGGACCCTCGAACCGGACCGCGGCAGCCGGGAGTCCGGCGCGTTCATCGTCTCCCGCACCGGCGGCTACGAGCTGCGCGTACCCGCCGACGCCGTCGACTCCACCGTCTTCGTCCGCCGCTACGAGGAGGCACGGCAGCTGGTCTCCTCGGGCGATGCCCCGGCCGCCTTCGAGCGGTTCGAGTCGGCGCTCGGCCTGTGGCACGGCGAGGCACTCAGCGGCATCCCCGGACCGTACGCCGCCCTCGAACGCACCCGGCTGCGCGAGCTGCGGTTCGCCGCGACCGAAGGCTGGATCGCCGGGCTGATCGCCGCCGACCGCCTCGACGCCGCGATCGTCGCCTCCTCCGAGGCCATCGCCCAGGAGCCGCTGCGCGAACGGCTGCGCCACCTCCACATGCTGGCCCTGTCCCGGTGCGGCCGGCAGGCCCACGCCATCCAGGCGTACGACGAGGCACGGACCCTCCTGCGCGAGGAGCTGGGCATCGACCCCGGCCAGGAACTGCGCGAGCTGTACGAGCGGATACTGGCGGGCGAAGTCGCCGCCGGGACCCCCCGCGCGACGGCGACCGCGCCTCAGGCCTCCTCAGCGCCCTGGCCGTCCGTCTCGCCCTGGCCGTCCATCTCGTCCCGGCCGTCCAGGTCGCCCCGCGCCACCCGGCCGGCCCCGCTCCGGACGTACACGCTCAGGCCCTCCCCGCACCGGCCCCCCTCGCTCCTGGCGCCCCGCCCGGAGAGCCCGACCGCGCTCGCACGGCGGAATCCCCTTTCCCCGCACGGCGGCCTCCCGTTGAACCAGCTCCCCGCCACCGCCCGGGTCTTCCTGGGCCGCGAACCGGAACTCCGGCAGGCCGGACAGAAACTCGACCAGGACACCTCGTGCGGAAGTACGGCCCCGATCCTCACCGTCGACGGGCCCGCCGGTGTCGGCAAGACCGCGTTCGCCCTGGAACTCGCCCATGAACACGCCGGCATGTTTCCCGACGGCCAGCTGTACATCGACTTACGGGGTACGGGCGACAGCGGCACCCGTACCGCCTCCGACGCACTCGCCCGGCTCCTCCAGGGGCTCGGTGTCGAACACGACCGTCTGCCCCACGACCTCGAAGGGCGCGCCACCCTCTACCGCACCCTCATGCACGGCAGGCGCATGCTGCTCCTCCTCGACGACGCGGCCGACGCGGACCAGCTGCGCCCGCTCGTCCCGCCCGGCCCCTCGGCCGTGATCGTCACCAGCCGCCGTCTCCAACGCGGCCTCGTCGCCCGCGAGGGCGCCCAGCGCATCGGACTGCGCCCGCTGGACCGGCAGACCGCCGCCGACCTCTTCGTCGCCCTCCTCGGACCCGAGCGGCTGGCCGGGCAGCGGGCCATGGTGGAGCGCCTCGCCGAGTACTGCGGCCGGCTCCCGCTGGGCATCAGGATCGCCGCCGGGACCATGGCCGCCAACCCGCACCTGTGCCCGAAGGAGCTGGCGGAGCGGTACGAGAACCCGTGGACGCGGCTCGACCACCTGAGCGTCGAGGGCGACGGCGAGGCCAGCGTGCGCCACGCGCTGGAGGCCAGCTATCTGTCCCTCTCCCCCGAGACGGCCCGGCTCTTCCGGGCCCTCGGCAGGTCCGGGGCCGGGAGGGGCGGGCCGGCGGACACGATCGGACCCGCGGACGCGGCCGCCTTCACGGACGGCGACCCGACGGCGGCCCGCCGCAGGCTCGACGCCCTGGCCGACGTGGGCCTGCTGGAGCGCAGCGGCTCCGACGCGTACCGCTTCGACGAACTCGTCGGCATCTACGCGTCCGAGCGCGCGGCCGCCGCCGACCGGGCCACCGCCCGCTCGACGCTCCTGCTCACCCCGATCCACGACGACGGGTTCCCGGGCTGCTGCCTCCCGGACGCCCTCGCCCGGCACTGAAGAACGTGAGCCGGACACTCTTCAGTGCTTCTTCAGACCCCCCTGCGCACAATCGCCTGCGTCACCACGACTGTCGCTGTGCAGTAACGGAGGGGCACGACCACGATGACCACGAGCACCAGCCCGGAAAGCGCCTTCGGCAACCTGACCGAGGAGAGCGTCCGGTACAGCCGCTTCTCACAGTTCCGCTCGACCAGCGGACCGTTCATCAAGGACAACCCGTACCACCGTCCCCTGAACCCTGAGCGCATCGCGGGGATCGACTGGAGCACACCCCTCGTCGAGGAGACCTTCGCCTCCGACCGGAGCCTGCTCGCGAACCGCCTGCTGATGAACGTCTACGAGAGCGACGCGCTGTTCCTGCCCGCCGCCGGGCTGCGGAAGTACGAGGACGACTTCAACGCCTTCTACCACTCCGAGAGCCGGCTCTCCGGCGAGCGGATCCGCCCCGAGGCGGAACGGTTCGCCTTCGGCTTCCTCGACGACTCCGTCGGCGTCACGGGCCAGTGGGACGAAGACACCCTCCGCGCCCATCTGCGCCGCTCCGTCGACCTGGCCAACAGCCCCGGCAGCCGCCCGGTCTTCGACGCGATCCGCGCCGCCAAGTCGCCCAGGACCGCCGCCGGCACCCAGATCGTCCAGATGGCGCTGGACGGCCTCACCGAGGCCACCGCCATGTCGCAGAACCTGGGCGGCGCCTTCGGACCGGAGCAGAGCGAACTCTTCAAGATCTTCGTCGACGAGTTCGGCTACGGCGTCTTCCCGGCCAAGCACAGCACGCTGTTCATGGAGCTCTGCTCCAGCGTCGGCATGGCCACCACCTCGCACCACTACTGGTTCTTCTACCTGCCCAGCTCGATCGCGATCAACAACTACTTCTACTGGGCGACCCGCAACCGCACCGGCTTCTTCCGCTACATCGGCGCGATGGCCTTCCTGGAGGCGACCTTCGCCGCCTGGTTCGGCGACCTCACCAAGGTCTTCCGCGACGTGTACGGCAAGGACGTCGACACCCGCTACTGCGACGAGCACGCCCACATCGACCAGCACCACGGCCGGATGGCCATCGACGACCTGCTCATCCCGCTCGCCCTCAAGCACGGCCCCGTCGCCGTCAAGGGCCTGCTCCAGGGCGTCGAGGAGATCCAGCTGCTCGACCGCCTCGCGGGCGCCGACCTGCTCGCCCAGCTCACCTGGGACCCGGCGCTCTCCGACGCCCCGTCGAAGACCGACGCACCGGCCGCCGAGGTTGTGGAGCTCGACAGCGACAGCGCCTTCGACACCCAGGTCGCCCCCGTCGACACCCGTCTGCACGTCCGCGGCGGCGAGGCCCTGCTCTACACGTCCGCCACCGGCGACCCGCTGCGCGTGCCGCAGGGCAAGTCCGTCGTCGTCCCGGCCGGCCGGCTCTACGGTGTCCGGGCCGAGTCCCGTACCCAGCTCGCCACCGGACCGGCCGCGTGAGCGCCCGTACGCAGGGGGCGGCGGCCGCACCCGCACAGTCCCGCGCACGGGCGGAGTTCGACCGCACCGAGCACAACGCGCTCGTCGCCGGCGACGACATCTACTTCGTCATGGAACGCGACAACGCCGTCCACGTCCTGAGCAGCCGCTGCCCGCACCGCGGCGGCCCGCTCCACCTCGGTGACGTCGAGGACGGCAGGCTCCGCTGCCCCTGGCACGGCGGCCTGTTCCCGGTCGACCGGCTCTGTGACCGCTCGCACCCCGCCGTACGCGTCGGACACACCGTCACCGTGTATCTCCCCGCCGGAGATGAGACGCCCGTCCCCATCCACACCATGGTCCGAGCAGGAGTGAACGCGGCATGACCCTCACAGCCACGGAAGACACCCCCCTCGGCCTGGTCGCCCCCCGCCGGCCCGCGGGCGTGGCCGACCCCTGCCAGACCCTGCTCGCGCTCGGCGAGGAGGCCATGGCGCAACGGCAGTACGAGCGCGCCTACGACCTGTTCAGTGCCGCGGCCCGCTGCGACGCCGACGGGGACGGCGATCGCTACCGGCGTCAGATCAACCGCGCCGTCCGCGCCCTCGTCCCCCGCTGGCACTTCGGCATGATGAACGACACCGAGCGCAACCAGGCCTACGCCAAGGCGATCCAGCAGGTCGTCGGTGACGGCCAGCTGGTCCTCGACATCGGCACCGGCGGCGGCCTCCTCGCGCTGCTCGCCGCACGCTCGGGCGCGCAGCGGGTCGTCACCGTCGAGGCCGTCGACGTCGTCGCCGCCACGGCCCGCGAGATCGTCCGGCAGAACGGGCACGACGACGTCGTCACCGTCGTCTCCGGCCTCTCCACCGACCTGCGCGTCGGCGTGGACCTGCCGCGCCGGGCCGACGTCCTGGTCACCGAGATCTTCGACTGCGCGCTGCTCGGCGAGTTCGCCGTACCCGCGCTGAGGCACGCCCGGCGGGAGCTGCTCGCCCCCGGCGCGACCGTCCTGCCCCGCTCCGGCCGCCTCTTCGCCCAGTTCGTGGAGAGCCCCGAGCTGCACTCGCTCAACCACGTCGGCGAGGTCGAGGGCTTCGACTTCAGCCCCTTCGCCTCGCTCACCTCGCTCGAGTACTTCTCCACCACCCTCACCAACTACCGGCACCGCCCGCTCACCGACCCGGTGGAGATCTTCCACTTCGACTTCGCCGAGGACATCGAACCGACCGCACGGCACTTCGACGTCACTCCGCTGGAGAACGGCGCCGCGCATGCCGTCGTGATGTGGTTCGAACTCGACCTGGCCGAGGGCATCACGCTCTCCAACAGCCCTTCGGACACCGGCTCCCACTGGAAACAAGCCATTCAGACCCTTCCGGAGCCCTGGCGGCTGAAGAAGGACTCCCCACTCGGGTTCCGTGCCGCGCATGATGGCCAGCGCGTGCTGGTCGGCCCCGCGAGCAAGGTCCCACACACCCAGGTGAGGTAATGGCAGTCACGAATGAGGGACAGACGTCCGAGGAGCACAAGCCGAGCACCGGCCAACCCGGCTCCACGAAAACCACTCCGGAAGCGTCGAGTTCGGAACTCCACAAGACCCTGACCGTCCCCCGAGGCGTCGGTGTCGCCACCGGAATGATCATCGGGAGCGGCCTCCTCGTCCTGCCGGGCCTCGCCTACGACCAGGTCGGCACCAGCGCCGTGTACGCCTGGCTCTCGGCGGCCGTCGTGGTCCTTCCGCTCCTCGTCGTCTTCGCGCGGCTCGGAGCCCGCTACCCGACCGCCGGAGGCGTCCAGGGCTTCGCCCAGGCCGCGTTCGGCGCGCCCGGCTCCACCGCCGCGGGCGTCATCCTCATCGGCGCCTGCGCGTTCGGCGGGGCGGCGATGGCGATCAGCGGCGGCAACTACGTCGCCGCGCTCCTCGGCAACACCGGAGCCGGCGGCTGGGTGGCCCTCGGCTACCTGGTCGTCATCGGCCTGCTCCAGGCGGCCGGTTCCCGGCTGGCCGGCGGCATCCAGTCGGCCGTCACCATCGGCCTGCTGCTGCTCCTCGCCCTGGTCGCCTTCGCCCCCGCGATGGTGGACTCGGGCTCCCTGCACGGCGACGTGGCCCCGCCGACCGAGTGGCTGGCCGCACTCCCCGCCGTGGGCCTGGTGTTCTTCGCGTTCACCGGCTGGGAGCTGGTCTCGTCCACCGCCGAGGAGTACCGCAACCCGAAGCGGGACTTCCCGCTCGTCATCGGCATCACCTTCGTCGTCGTCGTCGCGCTCTACCTGGGCATCTCCCTCGCCGTCCAGCTCGTCGTCGCACCCGACGACCCGCTGCTCTCCGAGGCGCCCGTGGTCGCCGTCCTGGAGCAGGTCCTCGGCGACGCGAGCGGCCGGATCGCGGCCGCACTGGGCGCGGCGATCATCTTCGCGACCCTGATGGGCGGCACCTGGGCGACCTCCCGGATCGTCTTCGCGACCGCCCGGGACGGCCTGCTGCCGGCCACCCTGGCCCGCGTCGACGCCCGCTCCGGCGCGCCCCGGCCCGCCGTGCTCCTCTCGGTGCTGATGTTCGGCGCCGTGGTGATCGTCGAGGCGTTCGACCTGATCAGCCTGACGATGGTCTTCCAGCTGTCGACGGTGAACTTCGTCATCGGATACGCGATCGCGGTGCTCAGCTACGCCAAGCTGTACACCCGCCCCTCGCAGCGGCTCCTCGCACTGGTCGCCGGGGCACCCGTCGTGGCGATGCTGGCCGGCTTCGGCTGGGTGCTGCTCTACCCGGCGGCCCTGCTGGCCTTCGCGGTCCTGATCCACAGGACCAGACGGCGCGGGGCGCGGACCGAGGCGAACGTCTGACGACGGACGGACGCCACCGCAAGCCGAGAGAACACCGAAGGGCCGGGCCGTCGCCCGGCCCTTCGGCTTGCCACCAGCCGTTTCGCCGTGTTACGTCTCACCCGTCGCCCCCTGATCTCGTACCGGCACACGTTGCGCATGGATTCCCGCACGTCATGTCGTCGTTACCGGCCATTCAGACGCGCTTGCGACGCTCACGCAATGAAGCCCGTCGTGCCCGCGACCACCAACGCGCTCCCCAAAGGGAGACTCCCCGCGCCCACGGCCCGCTCCGACGCGCCCGACCACCCCTTCGCGCGGAAGAATGGGGCCATGAGCAAGCAGCCCGCCGAGGTCCCGGTCCAGCCGTCCGCGAAGAACGCCAAGACGTCTCCCAAGACGCCCGCGAAGCCGTCCGCGAAAAGCACCCGGAACGACGAGCCGACCACGCGGCAGAACCCGCAGCCGACGGTCGGTTCCATAGCCGCGCACCGCCCCCACACCGTCAACGCGGAGCGGGGCTCCGGCCTCGACCCCGACCTGGACGCCGACCTCGACGCGTACGAGGACGACGGCATCGGCGGCGAACTTCCCCAGGGCCGCTTCCTCGACCGGGAGCGCAGCTGGCTCGCGTTCAACGAACGCGTCCTCGAACTGGCCGAGGACCCGAACACCCCCCTCCTCGAACGGGCTAACTTCCTCGCGATCTTCGCGTCGAACCTCGACGAGTTCTTCATGGTGCGCGTCGCCGGCCTCAAGCGCCGCATCGCCACCGGCGTCGCCACCCGCTCCGCCTCCGGACTGCAGCCCCGCGAGGTCCTGGAGCTGATCTGGACCCGCTCGCGCGAACTCATGGCCCGGCACGCCGCCTGCTACCAGCAGGACGTCGCCCCGGCCCTCGCCGACGAGGGCATCCACCTGATCCGCTGGCCCGAGCTGACCGAGAAGGAACAGGCGCGCCTCTTCACCCTGTTCCGGCAGCAGATCTTCCCGGTCCTCACCCCGCTGGCCGTGGACCCCGCGCACCCCTTCCCGTACATCTCCGGCCTCTCCCTGAACCTGGCCGTGGTCGTACGCAACCCGGTCAGCGGCCACCGCCACTTCGCCCGCGTCAAGGTGCCCCCGCTGCTCTCCCGCTTCCTGGAGGCCTCCCCGGAGCGGTACGTCCCGCTGGAGGACGTCATCGCGGCGCACCTGGAGGAGCTCTTCCCCGGCATGGAGGTCCTGGCCCACCACATGTTCCGGGTGACCCGGAACGAGGACCTGGAGGTCGAGGAGGACGACGCCGAGAACCTGCTCCAGGCCCTGGAGAAGGAACTGCTGCGCCGCCGGTTCGGCCCGCCGGTCCGCCTCGAGGTCGAGGAGTCCATCGACCCGTACGTCCTCGATCTGCTCGTCCGCGAGCTGAAGGTCTCCGACGCCGAGGTCTACCCGCTGCCCGGCCCGCTCGACCTCACCGGCCTCTTCGGGATCGCCTCCCTCGACCGGCCCGAGCTGAAGTACCCCAAGTTCGTCGCCGGCACCCACCGGGACCTCGCCGAGGTCGAGTCGGCCTCCGCGCCCGACATCTTCATGGCCCTGCGCGAACGGGACGTGCTGCTGCACCACCCGTACGACTCGTTCTCCACCTCCGTCCAGGCCTTCCTGGAACAGGCCGCGGCCGACCCGGACGTCCTCGCGATCAAGCAGACGCTCTACCGGACCTCCGGCAAGTCCCCGATCGTCGACGCGCTGATCGACGCCGCCGAGAGCGGCAAGCAGGTCCTCGTCCTCGTCGAGATCAAGGCCCGCTTCGACGAGCAGGCCAACATCAAGTGGGCGCGCAAGCTGGAGGAGGCCGGCTGCCACGTCGTCTACGGCCTCGTCGGCCTGAAGACGCACTGCAAGCTGTCGCTCGTGGTCCGGCAGGAGGGCGACGTCCTGCGCCGGTACTCGCACGTCGGCACCGGCAACTACCACCCCAAGACGGCCCGTCTCTACGAGGACCTCGGCCTGCTCACCGCCGACCCGCAGGTCGGCGCGGACCTCTCCGACCTGTTCAACCGGCTCTCCGGCTACTCCCGCCGCGAGACCTACCGCCGGCTCCTCACCGCCCCGAAGTCCCTGCGGGACGGGCTGGTCTCCCGGATTCACCAGGAGATCGCCCACCACCGCGCCGGACGCCCGGCCTACGTCCGGATCAAGGTCAACTCGATGGTCGACGAGGCCGTCATCGACGCCTGCTACCGGGCCTCGCAGGCGGGCGTCCCGGTCGACATCTGGGTCCGCGGCATCTGCGCGATCCGCCCGGGCGTCGCCGGGCTCTCCGAGAACATCCGGGTCCGCTCGATCCTCGGCCGCTTCCTCGAACACTCCCGGGTCTTCGCCTTCGGCAACGGCGGCGAACCCGAGGTCTGGCTGGGCAGCGCCGACATGATGCACCGGAACCTCGACCGGCGTATCGAGGCCCTGGTACGGGTCTCCGACCCCGCCCACCGAGCGGCCCTGAGCCGGCTCCTGGAGACCGGAATGTCCGACACCACCTCCTCCTGGCACCTGGGCCCGGACGGGAACTGGACGCGGCACGCGACCGACGCCGACGGCCAGCCCCTGCGGCATGTGCAGGAGATGCTCATCGACGCGCGGAGGCGCCGGCGTGCACAACCCTGACCCCCTTTCCGCCACCGCGGGCGTCACGGCGGGAGAGATCCTCTCCCCCTACCTCCAGGCGCGGGCCGGAGACTTCCTGCGCGCCCTGCGCCTGCACACGGAGAGCGGCGCGGACACCGCCGGCGCGGAGGAGGCCGCCCGGTCCCTGCGCGCCGCCGCCCGCCGCATCGGCGGAACGCTGCACACCTTCCGCCCGCTCCTCGACGCCCCCTGGGCCGACCAGCTGCGCACGGAGCTGGCCTGGCTCTCCGGGACGCTCGCCCTGGAGCACGCCTGCACCGCCCGGCTCATCCGGCTCGTGGACGCGCTGTCCCGCCTGTCGAACGGCGGGCACGGCGCCGGCGGGCCGGGCTCCGGGGGCCCCGTGCCCGCGGCGCGCGGCGCCGACAGCGCCGGTCTCACGGTCGGCGCCGCCCGGGCCGGCGCCCTGCTCGAACGCCAGCTCACCCTGGCCCGTACGCGCGCCCACTCGGCCGCCCTCCAGGCGCTGGGCTCCTCCCGCTTCCACGCGGTCGCGGACGCGGTCGCGCTCCTCGCCTCCGAGGTACCGCTCGGGCCCGCGGGGGCGGCCCAGGCGATCGAGGTCCTCGACGCCCCGGCCGCGGTCGTCGAGCGCCGCCTGCTGGACGCGGTCTCCGTCCTGCCGCTGGCCCGCGCGGCCCATCCGTACAACGCCGAAGCACTCGGCCTCGCGGCCGGCGAGGCCCAGGACGCGCCCTGGCACCAGACCCGGCTGCTGCTGCGACTGCACCGGTACGCCTGCGAGGTCCTGCACGGCGACACCACCCGCGACCCGGTCCTCGACGAGGCCGGCCGGGCGCTGAACCGCCACCGCGACGCCTCCGAGGCGGCCGCGGCGGCCTCGGCGGCAGCCCGCACCCCCCGTATCGCCCCGGCCACCGCGTACGCGCTGGGGGTCCTCCACGCGGACCAGCGCCACGAGGTCGAAGCCTCCCGCTTCGCCTTCCAGCGCGCCTGGCAGCACACCACGGCCCCCGTCCCGTGATCCGGGCGGCGGGGTGCGTCCTGTGGCGCCGCGCTCGCTCGGGCCGGGGCATCGAGATCGCCCTGGTCCACCGCCCCAAGTACGACGACTGGTCGCATCCGAAGGGGAAGCTGAAGCGCGGCGAGTCCGTCGAGGAGTGCGCGCTGCGGGAGGTACGGGAGGAGACGGGCCAGTCCTGCGTCCTGGGCGACCGCCTCCCGTCGGCCCGCTACTGGGCGAACGGGCAGCCGAAGGAGGTCACGTACTGGTCGGCCCGCGCCCTCGGCGGCACGTTCACCCCGTCGAAGGAGGTCGACCGCGTGGAGTGGCTGCCGCCGGCGGACGCCCGGGCCCGCCTCACCCAGCCCAGGGACAGAGAGCTCCTGGACGCACTCGTGGCCTGAAACCGCCCCTCGGCCCGCCCCGCCCTGACGAGCGGCACCGCACCGCGCCTTCCGGCACGGTTCACTTTCCGTTCACCCACCCCCGTCGACCGCTTCACCTGTTCTGCCTAATTTCGGTCGTACAAGGTGCAGAGGCACAGCGCTGCACCCGCTACCCCGACACACGCCGCCGTACAACGTTCAGGACATCCGGTCCGCGGCTGGCGGCTTCTGGAAGGAACACCCGAAAGTGAAGCTTTCGCGCATGAACGGGCTTCGCGCCTCTGCGATCGGTGCCCTCGTCGTTTCCGGCGCCCTCGTCCTCTCGGCGTGTGGCTCGGACAACAACACCGGTACCCCCGCGGACGGCGACAAGACCTCGGCCGCCGCGTCGAACATCAAGTGCGACGGCGCCAAGGGCCAGCTCCTCGCCGCGGGCTCGTCCGCGCAGAAGAACGCCATGGACCTGTGGGTCAAGAACTTCCAGGCCGCCTGCTCCGGCGTCGAGGTGAACTACCAGGCCATCGGCTCCGGCGGCGGTATCACCAAGTTCAACCAGGGCCAGGTCGCCTTCGCGGGCTCCGACTCCGCCCTGAAGGAGGAAGAGGTCGCCGAGTCGGCGAAGATCTGCAAGACCGGCAAGGGCATCAACCTCCCGATGGTCGGTGGCCCCGTCGCCATCGGCTACAAGCTGGACGGCGTGGACAACCTGGTCCTGGACGCCTCCACGATCGCCAAGATCTTCAACACCGACATCAAGAAGTGGAACGACCCGGCGATCGCCAAGCTGAACCCGGGCGTCAAGCTGCCGGACACCAACATCCAGGCGTTCCACCGCTCCGACGAGTCGGGTACCACCCAGAACCTGGGCAAGTACCTCTCCGAGGCCGCCGCCGCCGACTGGAAGCACGACCCGAAGACGAAGTCGTGGCCCGCCCCGGGTGGCCAGGCCGCCAACGGCTCCTCCGGTGTCGCCACCGCGGTCAAGGACGCCGAGGGCTCCATCGGCTACTTCGAGCTCTCCTACGCCACGGCCAACAAGATCTCCACCGTCAAGCTGAACACCGGCGCCTCCGCCCCGGTCGAGGCCACCCCGGAGAACGCCTCCAAGGCCATCGCCGCCGCGAAGGTCAAGGGCACCGGCTCCGACATGGCCCTCTCCCTCGACTACGCCACCAAGGCCGAGGGCGCCTACCCGCTGATCCTCGTCACCTACGAGATCGCCTGCGACAAGGGCAACAAGGCGGAGACCCTGCCGACCCTGAAGGCGTTCCTCAACTACACCGTCAGCGAGGAGGGCCAGAAGGTCCTCTCCGACGCCGGCTACGCCCCGCTCCCGGCCGACATCGCGACCAAGGTCCGCGAGATCGTCCCGACCCTGTCCTGATCCCCGGCCGGGTCCGGTCCGTCGCCCAGCGTGACGGACCGGCCCCGGCATCCGGTGCACCGCCGCCAGGAGCCGTACGCAGTACGTCTCCGCAGACCGGAGAGACCGATGGTTACGACAACCACACCACCCATACGAAACAGCCGGCGTGCGAAGAGCGCGTCCCGCCCGGGCGACCGGGTCTTCCTCGGACTGTCCCGGGGATCCGGCATCACCCTCCTGGTGATCATGGCCGCCATCGCCGGCTTCCTCACCTACCGCGCCGTCCTCGCGGTCTCCAAGGACTCCACGAACTTCTTCACCACCTTCGAGTGGAACCCCGCGGGCGACCCGCCGGTCTTCGGCATCGCGGTCCTCGCCTTCGGCACGGTCGTCTCGTCGATCATCGCCATGGTCATCGCCGTGCCGGTCGCGATCGGCATCGCGCTGTTCATCTCGCACTACGCCCCGCGCAAGCTGGCCAAGCCGCTCGCGTACGTGGTCGACCTGCTCGCCGCCGTGCCCAGCATCATCTACGGCCTCTGGGGCGCGATCTTCCTGGTCCCGTACCTGGCCGGCCTGAACCTCTGGCTCGACCAGTACCTGGGCTGGACGTACATCTTCGACAAGTCCAGCGACGGCGTCGCCCGCTCCCTCTTCACCGTGGGCATCCTCCTGGCGATCATGATCCTGCCGATCATCACCAACGTGACCCGCGAGGTCTTCCTCCAGGTCCCGAAGATGCACGAAGAGGCCGCCCTCGCCCTCGGCGCCACGCGCTGGGAGGTCATCCGGATGTCGGTCCTCCCCTTCGGGCGCTCGGGCATCATCTCCGCCTCGATGCTCGGCCTCGGCCGCGCGCTCGGCGAGACGATGGCCGTGGCCGTCGTCCTCTCCCCCAGCTTCCTCATCTCGGGTCACCTGCTCGACCCGGGCGGCGGCACCTTCGCCCAGAACATCGCCGCGAAGTTCAACGAGGCCAACGAGTTCGGCCGTGACGCGCTGATCGCCTCCGGCCTGGTCCTCTTCGTCATCACCCTGCTGGTCAACGGCGCGGCCCGATGGATCATCGCCCGCCGCAAGGAGTACTCGGGGGCCAACGCATGAGCCACCACGCCATACAGGATCGGCCGCCCGTGAAGAGCGCCGTCAAGCACGACCCGCTCCAGCACGCCCGGCTCCCCCGCTGGACCCCGTTCGCCACCGCCATAGGGTCGATCGCCGCCGCTGTCGGCCTCGGTCTCGCGGCCGGCTGGCACAGCCGCATCCAGTGGGGCCTGATCGCCGCACTGTTCTTCGTCCTCGGGACGTACGCGATCACCACCAAGGTCGAAGGCAGCCGCCAGGCCAAGGACCGGGTCGCGACCAGCCTCGTCTGGGTCTGCTTCATCCTGGCCGTCATCCCGCTGCTCTCCCTCGCCTGGGTCACGATCAGCAAGGGCATGGAAGTCCTCGACCCGTACTTCCTCTCGCACTCGATGAACGGCGTCCTCGACGCCGAGGCGGGCGGCGGTGTCTACCACGCGCTGCTCGGCACGATCGAGCAGGTCCTCATCGCGACCCTGATCGCCGCGCCGATCGGCCTGCTGACCGCGGTCTACCTCGTCGAGTACGGCGGCGGAAAGCTCGCCCAGGCCGTCACCTTCTTCGTCGACGTCATGACGGGCATCCCGTCGATCGTCGCGGGTCTGTTCATCCTCGCCACCTGGAATCTGATGCTGGGCTTCGGGCCCTCCGGATTCGCCGGCGCGATGGCCCTCGCGATCCTGATGATGCCGGTCGTCGTCCGCTCCACCGAAGAGATGCTCAAGCTCGTCCCCAACGAGCTGCGCGAGGCCTCCCTCGCACTCGGCATCCCGAAGTGGCGCACGATCCTGAAGGTGGTCCTGCCCACCGCGATCGGCGGCATCACCACGGGCGTCATGCTCGCGGTGGCCCGCATCACCGGTGAGACGGCCCCGATCCTGCTCCTCGTGTTCGGTACGAAGCTGATCAACCCGAACCCCTTCGAAGGCGCCCAGTCCTCGCTGCCGCTCTACGTGTACGAGCAGTACGCGGTCGGCACCGACGCCGCCGTGGCCCGCGCCTGGGCCGCCGCGCTCGTCCTGATCGCCTTCGTCATGATCCTCAACCTGGTGGCCCGCGGCATCGCCCGCTGGAAGGCCCCCAAGACCAGCCGCTGACGCGGCGACCCTGGAAGTGAATTGATATGGCCAAGCGAATCGACGTCAGCGGCCTCTCCGCGTACTACGGCGCCCACAAGGCGATCGACGACATCTCCATGACGGTCGAGCCCCGCTCGGTGACGGCCTTCATCGGCCCCTCCGGCTGCGGCAAGTCCACGTTCCTGCGCACCCTGAACCGTATGCACGAGGTCACCCCCGGTGGCCGCGTCGAGGGCAAGGTCCTCCTGGACGACCAGGACCTGTACGGCGCCGGTGTCGACCCGGTCGCCGTGCGCCGCACGGTCGGCATGGTGTTCCAGCGTCCGAACCCCTTCCCCACCATGTCGATCTTCGACAACGTGGCGGCGGGTCTGCGGCTGAACGGCTCGTACAAGAAGTCCCAGCTCAACGACATCGTCGAGCGTTCCCTCAAGGGCGCGAACCTCTGGAACGAGGTCAAGGACCGCCTGAACAAGCCGGGCTCCGGCCTCTCCGGCGGTCAGCAGCAGCGACTGTGCATCGCCCGCGCCATCGCGGTCGAGCCCGACGTCCTGCTGATGGACGAGCCCTGCTCGGCCCTCGACCCGATCTCGACGCTCGCGATCGAGGACCTGATCGGCGAGCTGAAGGAGCGCTTCACGATCGTCATCGTGACGCACAACATGCAGCAGGCCGCCCGTGTCTCGGACCGCACGGCGTTCTTCAACCTGGCGGCCGTGGGCCAGCCGGGCAAGCTGATCGAGCTGGACGACACCGAGCGCATCTTCTCCAACCCGAGCGTCCAGGCGACCGAGGACTACATCTCCGGCCGCTTCGGATAGCCCACAGACCATGCGGCCCAGCCGCGTGGCGTCCTGCGGTGCTGCATGGCGGTGCCACCGCAGACGAAAGGGCCCGGCTCCCCTACAGGGGAGCCGGGCCCGACCATTTCCGTGACGTTCCTCCGGGAGGGGGCACAACCCCGGGGGCCTGTGCCCGTTCAGGACCGCCCACCCCAGGGCCCGTACCCCAGCCGTTCCGGCCCTCAGCCGAAGAACAGCTGCACCACGTAGAAACTCAGCGCCGCGACGATCGCCGCCGCCGGCATCGTGATACCGCATCCCCCGGGGGATAACCCCCGGACCCCCAGCAGCACCCCGGCGTTCCGGCCCTCAGCCGAAGAACAGCTGCACCACGTAGAAACTCAGCGCCGCGACGATCGCCGCCGCCGGCATCGTGATGAACCACCCCAGGACGATGTTCTTCGCGACACCCCAGCGGACCGCGTTCACCCGCTTCGTCGCGCCCACGCCCATGATCGCGGACGTGATCACATGCGTCGTCGAGATCGGCGCGTGGAACAGGAACGCCGAGCCGAACATGATCGACGCACCCGTCGTCTCCGCCGCGAACCCCTGCGGCGGGTCCAGCTCGATGATCTTCCGGCCGAGCGTCCGCATGATCCGCCAGCCACCCGCGTACGTACCCAGCGAGAGCATCACGGCACAAGCGATCTTGACCCAGACCGGGATGTCGTCGCCCGACTGCTGCACGTCGGCGATGACCAGGGCCATCACCACGATGCCCATCGTCTTCTGGGCGTCCTGCAGGCCATGGCCCAGCGCCATGCCCGCGGCCGACACCGTCTGCGCGATACGGAAACCGCGCTTCGCCTTGTGCGGATTGGCCTTGCGGAACATCCACATGATCGCGCACATGACCAGGTAGCCGGCGATCAGACCGACCACCGGCGAGATGAACATCGGGATGACGACCTTGTCGAGCACGCCACCCCAGATGACCTCCGTACCGCCGGCCAGCGCCGCGCCCACCATGCCGCCGAACAGCGCGTGCGAGGAGGAGGACGGCAGGCCGAAGTACCAGGTGACCAGGTTCCAGATGATCGCGCCGACGAGCGCGGCGAAGAGGATCCCCATCCCCTTGTCGCCGTGCGGCGTCTCGATCAGGCCCTCACTGACGGTCTTGGCGACACCGCTGCCGAGGAACGCGCCGGCGAGGTTCATCACCGCCGCCATCGCCAGGGCCGCCCGCGGGGTCAGCGCCCGGGTCGAGACCGAGGTGGCGATGGCGTTCGCCGAGTCGTGAAACCCATTGGTATACGTAAAACCGAGCGCGACACCGATGGTCACGATCAGCGCGAAGGTGTCCACGAAGCCTCAGGACTCCTTGACCGCGATGGTCTCCACCGTGTTGGCCACGTGCTCGAACGCGTCGGCCGCCTCCTCCAGCACATCCACGATCTGCTTGAGCTTGAGGACCTCGATGGCGTCGTACTTGCCGTTGAAGAGGTGGGCGAGCAGCTTGCGGTGGATCTGGTCGGCCTGGTTCTCGAGCCGGTTGATCTCGATCCAGTACTCGGTGAGGTTGTCCATCGTCCGCAGGTGCGGCATCGCCTCGGCGGTCAGCTCCGCCGCGCGGGCCAGCACCTCGATCTGCTGCTCGACACCCTTGGGGAGTTCCTCGATGTTGTAGAGGACGACCAGGTCGACGGCCTCCTCCATGAAGTCCATGATGTCGTCGAGGGAGGACGCGAGGTTGTAGATGTCCTCGCGGTCGAACGGCGTGATGAACGAGGAGTTGAGCTGGTGGAAGATGGCGTGGGTCGCGTCGTCACCGGCGTGTTCCGCTGCCCGCATCCGCTCCGCGATCTCGGCCCGGGCGGAAGGCTCCGCTCCGAGCAGTTCCATCAGGAGTTTCGAGCCCGTGACGATGTTGTCCGCGGACGCGGCAAACATGTCATAGAAGCTCGTCTCCCTGGGGGTCAGACGAAATCGCACGTGGGGTCCTCGGGGTGCTGGGTTTCGGTCAGGCTGATGCTAGGCGCATCATCCGGCCACGGCTAACCGGCGTCCCTTCAGTGTCGCCCATCAGGCACAGTGATCTGCACGGGCCCCCGCCCGGATCGGCGGGGATCGGTACCATATACCCACGAGGGGTATACACACCCTTTCTGGACAACGGGAGGACGCGATGACGACCACCGAGGCGGCCGAGGTCACCCCCGACATTGCCGCACCCGGCACCGACCACGACCACGGCGTGCACGGCTACCACAAGCAGAAGGACGAGCACCTCAAGCGGCTGCGCCGGATCGAGGGCCAGATCCGCGGTCTGCAGCGGATGGTCGACGAGGACACGTACTGCATCGACATACTCACTCAGGTCTCCGCGTCCACGAAGGCCCTGCAGTCCTTCGCGCTCCAGCTCCTCGAGGAGCACCTGCGGCACTGCGTCGCCGACGCCGCGACCAAGGGCGGCGACGAGATCGACGCGAAGGTCGAGGAGGCCACGAAGGCCATCGCGCGGATGCTGCGCACCTGAGGACCCGGGGCCGCCGACGACGGCCCCGGTCGGTCAGCAACGGTCCGACCGCTCCGTCGCGACCCTCAGCACCTCGTCGATCCGGTCCGCGCTGAGCCGCTCCCCGTCGGCGGCCGACGCCGCGATGATCAGCTCACCGCAGAGTTCGATCTCGGCGAGAGCGACGCAGTCCTGGTCAGTGGGCACTGTCGCGGTACTGGGCGGAGCCACGCGCATTCACCTCTTCCTGCCGGCGTCGGTCTCCCAGCGTAGGGAGCGCGCCACGCACCGCGCATGACTCGTCCGGACCATTTGGGAATGGCCTGCGGGTGGCTTCCCGCCGCCCCTTACACCTTGATCTTTCCGGCGTAGATGTCCTTGCGGTGCGGCAACCGCACGTCGACGGGGGTGCCGAACCCGTAGAGCAGGGTGGTCGACGCGACCGCGACCGTACGCCCCTGGTTGGCGAAGGTGAACTGGTGGCGGACCTTGCGCAGCCGCCCTTCCGCGTCCAGATAGGCGTCGAAGGGGACGGTGTCGTCGGCGAACCCTTTCGCCGCGGCGGCGAGCGCACCGCGCACCTGCGGAGAGGCGGCCCTGGCGGCCACCGCGATGTCCGCGACGCCGCGGTAGTGGCTGACTTTCGACCCTGCCAGATCGACCTCGCCGACGTAGGTCACCTGCTGCGCGCCGCGCAGAAGCTCGGCCGCGGCCGCCGGGTCCGTCGCCCCGCCGGTGATGAGGTTGCCGTCGTCGAGGGCGGTGGTGTCGACACGGACCCACTTGTCGGCCGGGACGCCGGCGCCGCGGTTCTTCATGTAGAGCGCGCCGGGGGCGAGAAGTTCGGTGATGGGCCGGTGCTCGCTGGCTCCGGCGGCGTCGTTGGGCAGAACGACCCGGAGGCTGCCGGTGCGCCGGCGGAAGTCGTAACCGCCCTCGCCCCGGATGGTCACGCGCGTCCCGCCGGCCGCCATCTCCATGCTCGTACTCGCTTTGGAGGTACCGGCCCGAGCCAGCGCCTCGGCCGCGCCCCGTACGGTCTTCGTCGGGTCCCCGCCGGGTTTGGCGTCCACGGAACCGGAGCATCCACCGGCCATCAGGGCCGCGGCGACGGCCCACGCACCTCCCCGACGCCCGTACCGCTGCACCACCATCGCCTGCCAACCCCCAACGCCGTACCGCTGCTTGTCCGGGACCCGCCCGATCCGCATAACGACGGCCTGGACGACCCGTCACGCGCAGTACGGTGGAACCGTGCACGAGCAGTCCCCGCATCACACGACCACGACCGAACGAGGCTCCTTCGCGGTCGCCCGCTGCAGCTGCGGCTGGAGGGGCCCGGCGCGAAGATCCCGGGACAAGGCGCGTACCGACGCGACGTCGCACACGGCGGACGAGCGGAAGCCGGCGTAGCCGGACGCCGGGCCGCACGGGCGGCATGCACGGCGACCCGGCCAGGACGACTTACCCGGCCGGGTCGTGACGAGCGACTGGAACGACGTACGCGTCCCGGGACGGCCTAGGCGGCCAGATCGTTCTCCCCGGAGCCCGGCCCCAGCCGGGGCTCGGGGATGCCGAGGGTCTCGGGCAGCGAGGACCGCTCACCGGCGCGCCGGGAACGGACCAGCCGGGCGCCGTGCTTCGAGCGGGCGATCGCCGAGACCAGAGGGGTCAGCAGGGCGTGGGCGAGGGGCGCGAGCAGCAGCGCCACCGCCGTACCGAGCGCGAACCCGCCGATGACGTCGGACGGGTAGTGGACTCCCATGTAGACCCGGCAGAAGCCCTCGGCGAAGGCGAGACCGATGGCGGCGAAACCGAGCTTGCGGTGGGCGACGAAGATCCCGACGGCGATCGCCATCGCCAGGGTGGCGTGGTCGGACACAAAGGAGAAGTCGGTCTTGCCGTCTACGAGCACCTCGAGGCCCTGGTGGTCCTTGAACGGCCGGGGACGCTCGACGAAGCCCCGGATCGGGACGTTGACGAGCACGGCGACGGCGGCGGCCAGCGGGGCCCAGACGAGCGCGGCGACGGCGGAGACGGAGTCGGTGAGGGTGCCGCGGCGGCGGACGCTCCACCAGCACCAGAGCCCGACGAGGACGAGGGCGAGCATGATCCCGTACTCGCCGACGAAGCCCATGACACGGTCGAGCCAGGGCGGGGCTTCCCGCGCCAGCCCGTTGATGTCGTAGAGCAGGCTGACATCGGGGTTCGAACCGTCCGATGCGAGTCCAGCCATCTGCTGCGGCCCCTTGCCTTGTCACGTGAGTCGACCGTGAGCGGTCGGATCAGGGAACGAACCGCCTGAGGCGTGCGTTCCGCTCTTCCTCGACGATCACCCTGACGTTACCGAAGAGTGACGCGTCGTCGCTGCTCAGGGCCTGTGCTTAACGGAGAGTTCCGGCCATGGCCGCTGCCCGGCCGACGGAATGTCAGGTCTGCGGCAGGTGCGTCGGCAGAGCCGCCGCGCCGTCCTTGGTCACCCGGGTCGCACCAAAATAGTCAGGCGTATCGATCTTGTCGAAACGGATGACCGCACCGGTACGCGGCGCGTCGATCATGTAGCCGCCGCCGACGTAGATGCCGACGTGCCTGATGGCACGGGAGTTCGTCAGGTCGTCGGAGAAGAAGACCAGGTCACCGGGGAGCAGCTCGTCGCGGGAGGGGTGAGGTCCGGCGTTGTACTGGTCGTTGGCGACACGCGGCAGCTCGATCCCGACACTGCGGTACGCGGCCTGGGTCAGCCCGGAGCAGTCGAATCGGCCATTTTGAGCCGCGGTCCCGGTTCCGCCCCAGAGATAGAGCGTCCCGAGCTTCTGCTGCGCGTAGTAGATCGCCGCGGCGGCCTGCCGTGAGGGTTCGACGCGGCCGACGGGCCGGGCGAAGCTCTTCTCCAGCGACCTGATGATGCGTACGTAGTTCTGCGTCTCGCTGATCCGCGGCACGCCGCCGGACTTGATGACCCGGTAGGCGCCCGCGTTGTACGCGGCGAGCATGTTGTTCGTCGCGTCGCCCGGCACGTCCTTCACATAGCCGGCGAGTTCGCAGTCGTACGAGGCGGCGGAGGGGATCGCGTCCTTGGGATCCCACACGTCCCGGTCGCCGTCCCCGTCCCCGTCGATGCCGTGGCCCGCCCAGGTGCCGGGGATGAACTGGGCGATGCCCATGGCGTTGGCGGGCGAGACGACCCTCGGGTTCCAGCCGCTCTCCTGGTAGAGCTGGGCGGCCAGCAGGGCCGGGTTGATGGCGGGGCAGAGGTTCCCCCACTGCTGCACCAGCCCCTGGTACGCGGCGGGCACGGCGCCCTTGGCAAGCCCCACGGTGCCGTTCCTGGCGTTCCCGGCGCCCCCGAAGAGACCTGCGGCGGCGGCGTACGTCCCGACGACGAGCAGCGCGACGAAGCTCAGGCACACGCCGAAGACCCCACCGGCCACCAGCCACGCCCTGCGCGCCTTACGCACCGTCAACCACCCCTGGGGTCTTGGCAGTCCATCGAGCGACAAGTCTAGGTGCGCCACCCGCCCCCGGGGTGGGCGGGCTGTTACCCGTTTCGGACAAAGTCCTGCAACCCCGGCCGGTAACGGAGGCGTCTCTCGTCGCGTCGAACAGCAGGATCCGGCCACACAGGGGGACGATCATGAGCCACGGCACGAACCATCTGACACGGGTGACACGGCTGGCGGTCATCGCCCTGACCGCCACGCTGGCGACGGGCCTGCTGACGGGCTGCGGCCCGGACGACGGCAGCGAGGCAGGCGCACCGGGCGCATCCGGAGCCCCGAGCGCGGCCCCGACCCGAACGACACCGCCGGCCCGGAGCCCGGAGCCGACCCGAACGGCGCCGCCGGCCCGAAGCGCGACGCCGACACCCACCGCGCCCCCCACCCGCACGGCATCCCCCTCCCGCCCCGCGCGAGCCCTGACGTGCGATCAACTCCGCCACGCGCGCGTGCAGACCGCACTCGTGAAGCTGCCCGACTACCCGCGCGCGACGATGCGGCTCACCGACGGCCACTGGGAGGACGAGGACGGCGTCCAGGTCGACCTCCAGCCCCAGTGCGCGATCGGGCACATCGTGGGGGACGGCGCGGCGGACGCCGTGGGCGTCGTGAAGATCACCACGCCGGGAACGGGCCGCTACTACACGCTCGTCGTCTGGCGGAACGACCACGGAACGCCGGCGCCCTTCGCCACCGAGTCCCTCGGCGACCGCACCCCGGTGGTCTCCCTTGCGGTGACCCCGCCCGCCGTGACCGTCGTCCACCGCACGCGCCGCGACGGCGAGCCTCTGGCGGTCACCACGCTGACCCGTACGGCCGTCTACCGCGTGGCGGGGGCCGGTCTCCACGAAGTCAGCCACGTCGACACCCCGTACGCGGGCGGCTGACGGCCACACCTCGGGCCGTGTACGCGGCCTGAGGTGTAACAACGACAGTCATTGCTCGGAGTCACCCTCCGTGATACACAGAGTGACCATACACTTCTTCGCATAGAAACCGGCCACGCCGTCGCAGGTCAAGACGGTCGGATCGGTCAAGTGTGCGGGGATCGGGTAAAGAGAGCCGTCAAGCCGTCACACGCGAGCGGTTTCATCAGCGAAGATAGGGCGATGACCCATGCCATCAGGCAGGGGCGACGAACTACCCAACAGGGGCGGTGAGTTACATGTACCTGGCGGCCGAAGAAGGCGACATCACCACCATCATCGGTGGAATCGCCCCGAACTGGGGGCCTTTCGGGAGCCTGGGCAACGAGGCCAAGGTGATGATCGAGGTCGTGATGGCCGTGGCCATCCTGCTGTGCCTCGGCATCGCCATCTGGGGAGCGGCCAAGCAGCGCATCGGCGCGACCGCACTCCGGGACACGTTCAGCGCCGAGCAGGGCAAGGGCCTGATCGTGGCCGGCCTGACCGGCGTCTTCATCATCGGGTCGCTGGGGACTCTGTTCACGATCGTGTACGGGATGGCCGTCTAACCACCGAGGTCGGTTCCTTTCCTGATGTCCAGTCACCACACGGTTGAGAGGGCGTGCTTGCCATGAGCCTCGGCGACGACAACGACGGCTTCGGCGGCGGCGGCTCGGGCCAGACCCGCACGCGTCTCCCGGAGGGCGGCACCGGCGACCCCTACGACGGCACCCGCCGGCCCCCGGCCCGCAGCTCGCGCTCGCTCATCACGGTGGTGGGCGTGGTGGTCCTCCTGATCGCCGCGATCGCCTTCGCGAACAGAGGCGGCGGCAAGACCGACACGGACAACACCTCGGGCACATCGCCCGCCGCGGGCAACCGGAACCCCACCTCGGCCACGGGAGTCCGCCCGGTCACGGGCAAGAACGGCCAGATCCCGACGGGGTTCGCACGGGACGAGCAGGGCGCGCAGAGCGCGGCGTCGAACTATGCGGTGGCGCTGGGTTCTGACGGGATGTTCAACACCGAGCGCCGGCGCGCCATCGTGAGCGCCATCGCCGATCCTGGCGCGCTCAATCAGCTTCAGGCCGGATTCGACGCGGACTACTCACAGGACTTCCTGACGCAGATCGGGCTCGGCCCGGACGGAAGTGCACCCGCCGGGGCCACGTTCGTCAGCCGCACGGTTCCCGCCGGGGCGAAGGTGACGAGCTACTCCCCCGAGGCGGCGGACGTCGAGGTCTGGTGTGTCGGACTGTTCGGCCTCACGGGCGAGTCGTCCACCAAGCCGGTGACCAACGGCTGGTTCACGGTGACTCTGAAGCTCAAGTGGAGCAATTCGGACTGGAAGGTCCTGTCGACGACTCAGAAGACGGGCCCCACCCCGGTCAACGGGGACAACCCGGTCTCCGGCTCGGAGGAGATCGCCGACGCGGTCAAGGGATTCGGGGGATTCACGTATGCCCGCTAACCAACCGCGCAGCGGCCGTACTGTCCTGTCAATCATGGTGGCTGCCCAGGCTGCGATGCTCGGACTGGCATCCCGGGCAACCGCGGCTCCCACGCCCACCCCGACTCCCAGCTCGACGCCGTCGCCCGGCGCAAGCAGCGACCCGTGCGAGCTCATCGCGGGACCGGCCCGTGAGTACTGCACCAACGGCGAAACCAACGGCGGCAGCCGAACCGCCCCCGACCCCACCGCCGCCCTGGACCCCCTCTCCTCCCTCGCCCGCGGCTGCGCCGACGCCGCCGTCGCCACCATCGACTACCTCTCCGGCGCCGTCAAAGAGACCGCCGACGTCGACTTCACCAACCTCGAGTTCCTCGGCCGCTACGCCATCGTCTTCGCCGCCGCCACCTTCCTCACCCTCCTCCTCTGGCTCCTCGCCGTCGCCAAGCGAGCCATCCGCGGCGTCCCCCTCACCACCGCCATCTCCGAGGCCATCGGCTTCCTCTGGCTGACCGTCCTCGCCTCCGCCTTCACCCCGCTCATCCTCTACACCGTCGTCAACGCCACCGACGCCGTCACCGAAGTCATCGCCTCCGGCACCGGTCAACAGACCGACGTCTTCTTCGGCAGCTTCAAGGAAGCCCTCCAGAAGGGCGACCAGATCGGCGGCGGGCCGATCATGCTGATCATCGTCTCCCTCGTCAGCATCCTCGCCGCCGGCGTCCTCTACCTCGAGCTCTTCCTGCGCGCCGTCATGCTCTACGTCGGCGCCCTCCTCGGCGTCGTCGTCTACTCCGGCCTCGTCGACAAGAACATGTGGGGCCACGTCCGCCGCTGGGCCGGCATCATGATCGCGATCATCCTCGTGAAGCCGGTCATCGTCATCGTCCTCGGCCTCGCCGGAGCGCTCTCCTCCGGCACCGGACCCGATTCCTTCTCAGCCGTCGTCTCCGGCCTCGCGATCATCCTGCTCGCCATCTTCGCCTCCGCGATGATCTACCGCTTCGTCCCCGGCTTCGGCGACGAGATCGTCGCCTCCCGCAACAACCGCGTCCACCGCGCCGGCGAGAACGCCGCCGCCGCCGTCATCTCCTCCCCCGCCTCCCTCGTCTCCCAGGGCATCAAGACCCACAGCACCCGCGACAGCGGCGGCGGCGGAAACCAGAACAGCGGTGGCGCCCCGCGCCCCGCCAACCCGCTCTCCGGCGGCGTCGCCGCCCACAGCAGTCGCGGCAGCTCCGGGGGCGCCGGGGGCGGCGGCGGATCTGTCCCCTCCGCCGCACCCCCGCCGCGTAGCAGCAGCCCCACATCAGGCACCCCGCACAGCAGCCGCAACAACACAGGAAGCACTGGAGGTGGAGGGCGTTGACGACCCAGTCCCAGCCGGTCACGCCCCGCCGCACGTATCTCATCGGCCGTGCCCGGCCGAACGCGATCGTCGGCAAGAACCGCGAAACCGGCGAGATCGCCCTGATCATCGCCGGCGCGTTCCTCGGCATGATGAGCGGACTCCTCGTCCCCGCCCTCACCCTGCGGATCGTGCTGCTCGTCGGCTTCCCCGTCCTGGCGCTCGCCGCCGTGTACGTCCCGTACAAGCACCGGACCTTCTACAAATGGTTCGAGATCAACCGCAGTTACAAGCGGTCCCTCAAGCGCGGCACCGCCTACCGCTCCACCGCCGCCGAGGCCGGCACCCGGATCGACGGCCGCGAGGTCGAGGTCGGCCCGCCGCCCGGCATCGGCCGCATCAACTGGCTCTCCGCGCCCTTCGGCCCCGACGAGATCGCCGTCCTCCTCCACGCCGACCGCCGCACCGTCACCGCCGCCATCGAGATCGAGGGCCCCGGCGTCGGCCTGCGCGACAGCGAGGACCAGGAAGCCCTGGTGGACCGTTTCGGCACCCTCCTCAAGCACGTCGCCAACGGAGACGGCTTCGTCACCCGCCTCCAGATGCTCGCCCGCACCCTCCCCGCCGACCCCGACGCCCACGCCAAGGACGTCGCCCAGCGCGGCGACCCCCAGGCCCCCGGCTGGCTCCAGGACTCGTACGAGCAGCTCCAGTCGATGGTCTCCACCTCCAGCGAGCAGCACCGCGCCTACCTCGTGGCCTGCATGCACTACACCCGCGAGCTCGCCGCCGAGGCCAACGCCATGGCCCGCGCCGCCCGCCACACCTCCGGCGCCCGCAAGCTCGACCGCGACGCCGGCCTCGCCGTCGTCATGGCCCGCGAGCTGACCGACATCTGCGCCCGCCTCGCCGAGGCCGACATCCGCGTACGGCAGCCCCTCGGCCAGTCCCGGGCCGCCTCCCTCGTGCACTCCATGTACGACCCGGACCACCCCATCGACCACATCCAGGCCATGACGAAACGAAACGCTTGGCCCGCCGAACTCGACGCCATGGAGCCCACCTACCTCCAGGCCAAGACCCGCGAGTCCTCCACCCGTGCCCCCTGGTGCCACGCCACGGCCTGGGTGAAGGAATGGCCGATGACCCCCGTCGGCGTCAACTTCCTCGCCCCGCTCCTCGTCCACACCCCGGACGTGATCCGTACGGTCGCCGTGACCATGGACCTCGAACCCACCGAGGTCGCCATCGAGCGCATGCTCACCGAGAAGACCAACGACGAGGCCGAGGCCTCCCGCCAGGCCAAGATGAACCGCACGGTCGACCCGCGCGACATCGCCGCGCACGGCCGGCTCGACCAGCGGGGTGAAGATCTCGCCAGCGGCGCGGCGGGCGTCAACCTCGTCGGGTACATCACTGTGTCGTCGCGCTCGCCCGAAGCCCTGGCCAGGGACAAGCGCACGATCAGGGCCTCCGCCGGCAAGTCGTATCTGAAGCTGGAGTGGTGCGACCGCGAGCACCACCGGGCCTTTGTGAACACCCTGCCGTTCGCGACCGGCATCCGCCGCTAGAGCCGCCAGCCGCCAGCCGCTAAGGGGCCCGCCCACATGCGAGATCCACTCTCCGCCCTCACAGAAGCCTTCACCTCCTTCCTCTTCGGGAAGGTGGAGACGACCCGTCTCCCCGTCCGCACCTCGACCGGCCAGGCCCAGGCCGTCTACCTGCCGACGGCCGCCCCCGGCCTCGGCGACTCCGGCGTGATCATCGGCCGCGAGGTCTACAGCGGCAAGGGCTACATCTACGACCCGTTCCAGCTGTACGGTCAGCAGCTCCCGGCCCCCCACTGGCTCGTCCTCGGCGAGTCCGGCAACGGCAAGTCCGCGCTCGAGAAGACGTACGTCCTGCGCCAGCTGCGCTTCCGCGACCGCCAGGTCGTCGTCCTCGACGCCCAGGGCGAGGACGGCGTCGGCGAATGGAACCTCATCGCGCAGGAGCTGGGGATAACTCCCATCCGCCTCGACCCGATGGTCGCCGTCGACGCCGGCATCCGGCTCAACCCGCTCGACCCGTCGATCACCACGACCGGACAGCTGGCCCTGCTCCGTACGATCATCGAGGTCGCGATGGGCCACGGCCTCGACGAGCGCTCCGGCTTCGCGCTCAAGGTCGCCCACGCGTTCGTCAACGAGCACATCACCGACCGCCAGCCCATCCTGACCGACATCGTCGAACAACTCCGCCACCCGAAGGCGGAGTCGGCGGAGGCGATGAACGTCGACATAGACGATGTACGCGCCTGGGGCCTGGACGTCGCGCTCGTCCTCGACCGACTGGTCGACGGCGACCTGCGCGGCATGTTCGACGGGCCGACCACGGTCGGCATCGACCTCGACGCGCCGCTGATCGTCTTCGACCTGTCCCACATCGACCGCAACTCCATCGCCATGCCGATCCTCATGGCGATCGTCGGCGTGTGGCTGGAGCACACCTGGATCCGCCCCGACCGGAAGAAGCGCATCTTCCTGGTCGAGGAGGCCTGGCACATCATCAACAGCCCGTTCGTGGCGCAGCTGTTCCAGCGGCTGCTCAAGTTCGGCCGCAGGCTCGGCCTGTCCTTCGTCGCCGTCGTGCACCACCTCTCCGACGTCGTCGACGGCGCGGCGGCCCGGGAGGCCGCGGCGATCCTCAAGATGGCCTCCACCCGGACCATTTATGCCCAGAAAGCCGACGAGGCGAGGGCGACGGGACGGGTACTCGGCCTGCCACGGTGGGCGGTCGAGATCATCCCGACGCTCACACCCGGCATCGCGGTCTGGGACGTCAACGGCAATGTGCAGGTGGTCAAACACCTCATCACCGAGAAGGAACGGCCGCTCGTCTACACCGACCGCGCCATGACGGAGTCGTCGGTCGACCCGGCCGTCGACCCGGAGCTGGAGTGGGAGACGGAACAGCGCGCCGCCCTCATGGAGCAGCAGCTGAACGATCCCTCCCGGTCGACGGTGGCGTGAGGATGGCGAAGGGGCCGCAGGAGCGGCAGCAGGGCGGGGTCCCGGACGGGCTGGTACTGGCCCTGGTCGGCGTCCCCGTCGGCCTGACGGTGCTTGCGTGGACGGCGACCGGCCTGGCAGCGCTGCTGGCGAAGGGCGCCTGGCCGGAAGGGGTCACGTTCACCCGGACCCCGATGGCCGTCCGCTCCCTGCTCGGCCGGCCGCAGGACCTGGCGGCCGCGTGGCCCGACACCCCGGCGGGCGAGCTGTCGGGGTACGGCCTGTTCTGGGGCCTGCTCATCGGCGAACTGATGGTGCTGGTGGTCCTCACGGTGTTCGTGGTGGGGACGCTGGCCCGCTGGAGAACGGTACGGGCGGGCCGGCGCGGTGGCACGTACGGGGCGAGGCGTACGGCGGAGGAGGAGGTCGTGGGCGGCGGTGCGCACGCGCCGAGCGTGTACGGGGACCAGCCGCCCGCTCCTCGCAGGCCCCTGGAAGAGGTACCTCCGACCCCGACCCCGGTTCCGTCCCCGGTCCCGGCCCCGGGTCCCTCCTCGGCTCCGTCCCCGGTCCCTGCCCCGGTGGCTTCCCCGGTCCCTGCCCCGGCGCCCGCCCCGCCCTCCTTCGGCATCGTGTACGGCACCCCCGCCGTCCGTCGTCCCACCGCCGTCCAGGCCGTCCTGGACGCCGAGGGCCCCGTCCTCGTCGTCACCTCCGACCCCACCGTCTGGGCCGACACCAAGGACGCCCGCGGCAAGCTCGGCCCCGTCCTCGTCTACGACCCCTGCCACCTCTGCGACACCCCCGCCCGCCTCCACTGGTCCCCGTCCGCCGGCTGCGAGGACCCGGCCACGGCACAGGAACGGGCGGTCGCCCTCCTCGCCCCCGTACGCCCGCCGTCCCGTCTGGACGCCGCGGTGGCCGACACCGCCGAAACGCTCCTGCGCTGCTGGCTGCACGCCGCCGCCCTGGACGACCGCCCCTTCAAGCAGGTCCACCGCTGGGCCCAGGGCACGGGCGCCCACGAACCCGTACGGATCCTCCGCACGCACCCCAAGGCCGCCTCGGGACACGCCGGCCTCCTGGAGTCCGCGCTCACCGCGCACCCGGAACGGCGCGAGATCGCCCAGGAGTTGACGGCCAGGGCGCTCTCCTCGCTCTCCTCGGTCCACATCAGGGAGGCCTGCACCCCGAATCGAACTGATTCGCTGACGCTGGAATCATTCGCCGCCGAAGGGGGCACCCTCTATGTGGTCGGTGAGACGATCGAGGACCCGCGCACCCGCCCCGGCGCGATGCCCCTGCTCACCGCCCTCACCGCAAGCGTGGTCGAGCACGGCCGCCGCATGGCCGCACGGTCAACCGACGGTCGGCTCGACCCACCAATGACCCTGGTCCTCGACGACGTCGCCGCCGTGGCTCCCCTTCCCCTGCTGCCGGAGCTGCTGGCGGGCGGCCAGGACCAGGGCCTGCCTACCCTGGTCCTGCTCCGCTCCCAGGAACAGGCCCGCGCCCGCTGGCCGGAGCCCCTGCCCCAGGCCTGACGGCCGGACCCCCGCGGCCGGCCCAGCCGGGCGGCCGGACTCCCGCCCCGGCGTCAGGCGTCCGTCCGCCTGATCTCGTACTCCACCTCGTGCGCGGAATCGTCGCCCGGCACCGCCACCCGATCCCCCGTCGCCACGAACCCGAACCTCCGGTAGAAGGCCGCGGCCCGCGCGTTGTCCTCGTGCACGTACAGCCGGACCCGCCGCACCGCGGGCTCCGGCAGCGACCAGGACCACTCCACACCGGCCCGGAACAGCGCGTCGATCACACCCGTGCCCCGCGCCTCCGGCCGTACGTACACGCCCACGATGTGCGTCTGGTCGACCTTCGCCGCCTCGCCGAACCGCACCTCGTCCGACGGCCGCTCCACCAGCACCGAGATCGTGCCCACCCAGCTCCCGTCCGGCGCCTCGGCCACGAACTGACGGGCACTCGTCCCGCTCTCGGACGCGCCCTCCGCCCGCTCCTGCCAGAACGAGTCGGGACGGGCGGCGGCGGCCTCGGGGGTGTCCAGGAAGGCGATCTTCGCCACCGGGTCCTGGAGGGCGGCGAGCCGGATCTCCCGGGTCTTCTCCCATTCGTCGGCGCGGATGACACGTATCAAGTAGTCCATGACGGTGATCCTCGCCGCCGCTCACCGCCACGGACAAGCTCTTTCTCCCCGTCGTACCCCGGTACTACGTCACACGCCCCGCTCCCGCCCACGGTCGGACGATCCGCCGCCGCCCGCTCCGTAGCGTCGTGGACATGATCGAAGCTCACGCACTCACCAAGCGGTACGGCGACAGGACCGTCGTCCAGGACCTCAGCTTCACCGTCCGGCCCGGCGCGGTCACCGGCTTCCTCGGCCCCAACGGCGCCGGCAAGTCCACCACCCTGCGGATGCTCCTCGGCCTGGACGCCCCCACCCGCGGCCGCTCCACCATCGGCGGCCGCGCGTACGCCGCGCACCCCGCACCCCTCACCCAGGTCGGCGCGCTCCTCGAAGCCCGCTCGATCCACCCCGGCCGCTCCGCCCACCACCACCTCATGGCCCTCGCCCACACCCACGGCATCCCGCGCTCCCGCGTCGAGCACGTCCTCGGCCTGACCGGCCTCACCGAGGTCGCCCGCCGCCGCGTGAAGGGCTTCTCCCTCGGCATGGGCCAGCGACTCGGCATCGCCGCCGCGCTCCTCGGCGACCCGGAGACGGTCGTCCTCGACGAGCCCGTGAACGGCCTCGACCCCGAGGGCGTGCTGTGGATCCGCAACCTCCTCAAGTCCCTCGCCGCCGAGGGCCGTACGGTCCTGGTCTCCTCCCACCTGATGAGCGAGATGGCCCTGACCGCCGACCACCTCGTCGTCATCGGCAAGGGCCGGCTCCTCGCGGACACCACCGTCGACGCACTCGTACGGGAGTCCGGCGGCGCCTCGGTCAAGGTCGTCACCCCCGACGCGGACCGCCTCGGCGCCCTCCTCCCGCAGGCCCGGATCGTCACCGAGGCGACCGACCCCCTCGGGGCCACCGACACCCTCCGCGTCACCGGCGTCGAAGCCGCGGACATCGGCCGCGCGGCCGCCGCCCACGGCGTACCGCTCTTCGAACTCACCCCCGAGACCGCCTCCCTGGAGCAGGCGTTCATGGACCTCACCCACGACTCGGTCGAATACCAGGGAGCAGCATCATGACCACGACAACAGCGCCGTCCGCCGCGCCCACCACCGACGCCCGCGTCACCGCCGCCGCGACGTACCGCGTCACCCCCGCCCGCGTCCTGCGCTCGGAATGGCACAAGCTGGGGACGGTCCGCTCCACCTGGATCACCGTCCTCACCTCCGTCGCCTTCCTCCTCGGCGTCGGCATCCTCATGGGCGCCACCTACACCTCCGACGGCGGCGACTCCGACGTCGACACCGTCGTCCTCACCCTCTACGGCTCCCAGCTCGGCGCGATCTGCCTCGCCGTCCTCGGCATCCTGGTCACGGCGGGCGAGTACGCGACCGGCCTGATCAGGGCCTCGCTCACCGCCGTACCGCACCGGACACCCGTCCTCTGGGCGAAGGCCACCGTCTACACGGCCACCGTCTTCACCGTCTCCTTCGTGACCGCCCTGGTCACCTTCCTCACCGCCCAGATCTTCCTCTCCGACACCGACCAGGCCGCCTCCCTCACCGACGACGGAGTCCTGGCGGCCATCGCGGGCAACGCCGCCGGCGTCACCCTCCTCGGCCTCGTCGCCCTCGGACTCGGCGCCGCGCTGCGCTCGGTGCCGGGCGGCATCGGGGCCTTCGTCGGCGGGGTCCTGATCCTGCCGGAGGTCCTCGGCATGCTCCCGTACGACGCGGTGGAGACCGCTGTCAGGTACTTCCCCACCCAGGCCGCGGGCGCCCTCGGCTCCGCCGACCCGATGCCCCACGCGGCCTCCCCGGGCGGCGCGTTGCTCGCCCTGTGCCTGTGGGCGGCCGCGGCTCTGATCGTCCCGGCGATGTTGCTGAAGCGCCGAGACGTCTAGCCCCCGACGTACGAGGATGAACGCGTGATCACGGAGAAGCAGTCCGGAACGGAACCCGGAGCGGTACAGGCAGCCGCGGAGGAACCCCTCAGCCGGCACATCCAGAGCCTGACCCGGCGCGTACGGGCCTTCGACACCCGCCGCCCCGGGACCTGGGACGGGCTGCTCACCGCCTTCTGGACGGTCGCGGCCCTGATCGACGCCATGGGCGGCTGGCGGAACGCCGCCCCGAACCCCTCCGTACCCAGCTGGCTGGTCCTCGCCATGAGCCTGGCCTTCGCGCTCCCGCTTCTGTGGCGGCGCCGCCGGCCGATGGCCGTCCTCGCGGTGATGGCCTGCGTCTCCCTCGTCAGCAACGGGACCGGCGCCTTCCTCCAGGCCGGCCTCCTCCAGCTCGTCGTCGTCTTCCACATCGCGCTCCGCCTCCCCCTGCGCACCCTCCCGTGGACGCTCGCCCTGCTCGCCCCGCCCCTGCTCCTGGGGGCGGTCCGCCACCCTCAGGGCAGCTGGGACCAGCAGGTCGTCCCCGCCCTGTGGGCGTACGCGATGGTCGCCCTGCTCGGCATCGCGGTCCGCTCCCGCAAGGACCACACGGCCGCCCTCGTCGACCGGGCCCGCCGCCTAGAGATCGAGCGCGACCAGCAGGCGCAGCTCGCGGCGGCGGCCGAACGCACCCGGATCGCCCGCGAGATGCACGACATCATCGGCCACAATCTCTCCGTCATCACGGGCCTCGCCGACGGCGGCAGGTACGCGGCCGCCAAGAACCCGGAGCGCGCCGCCGAGGCCCTCGACGCCATCGGCACGACGAGCCGCCAGGCACTCGCCGAACTCCGCCGCCTGCTGCGCGGCGAGGCCGTACGCGACCCCCAGCCCACCCTTGACGACCTGGACGCCCTGCTCGCCGGCGTACGGACCGCGGGCCTTCCCGTACGCCTGGAGACCCACGGGGACACCCCGCCCCTGGCGACGGGCGCGCAGCTGGCGGTCTACCGCATCGTCCAGGAGGCCCTGACGAACACCCTCAAACACGCGGGCCCTGGCGCCGAGGCGACGGTACTCCTCGCGTACACCCCGGAGGAGTCGACGGTGGAGATCACGGACACCGGCAGATCGACCGGTACGGGAACCACCGGCACTGGAACCACCGGCACGGGCCAGGGAGTCACGGGTATGCGCGAGCGCGCCTCGCTCTACGACGGCACGCTCGAAGCGGGCCCGCTGCCGGACGGCGGCTGGCGGGTCCGGCTCCGACTCCCCCTGGAGGACTCCCCCTCGTGACGACGGTGCTGATCGCGGACGACCAGGCGATGCAACGCTTCGGCTTCCGCATGCTGCTGGAGAGCCAGGACGACATGACGGTCGTCGGCGAGGCACCGAACGGTACCGAGGCGATCCGCCTGGTCGACCGGTACCGCCCCGACGTCGTCCTGATGGACATCCGGATGCCGGGCCTCGACGGCATCGAGGCCACGCGCCGCATCGTCGCCACGGGCGCCCGCACCCGCGTCCTGATCGTCACCACGTTCGACCTCGACGAGTACGCCTACGAGGGCCTGCGCGCCGGCGCCAGCGGCTTCCTGGTCAAGGACGCCCAGCCGGAGGAGCTCCTCGCCGGCATCCGCGCGGTGGCGAGCGGGGACGCGGTGGTGGCCCCCAGCCTGACGCGCCGCCTCCTGGACGCGTACATCCACCACCTCCCGCTCACCCCGGGCCCACCCCGCGCGGACCCCCGCCTCACGGCCCTCACGGACCGCGAACGCGAGATCCTCACGGTCATCGCCCAGGGCTGGACGAACACGGAGATCGCCGCACGCCTCCACCTGGCGGAGTCGACGGTGAAGACCCATGTGAGCCGCATCCTCGCGAAGACGGGAGCGAGGGACCGCGTCCAGGCGGTCATCCTGGCGTACGACACCCAGCTGGTCGCCCCGGACCGCGGCTAGTCGGTCGGCACGGCCCTGAGCACCTCCGGCGACGCAACGAAGCAGAAAGAGCGGAGGAGGACGTTCCGATTCATGGCATCAACTCGCTTTCGGGAGCGCTGAGTTGATGCGGATACTTATGCGATCATGACAATGATTTCCGGCCACGGGCCGGAGCCTTACTGATTGCAGAGGACCATGAAGTTCAACCCGATCACCCGCGCCCGCCGCGGACTGCTCGTTCTTGCCGCGTCCCTCGGCCTCGTCCTGGGCATCTCGGCCGTGCCGGCCCAGGCCGCGCCGACCGTCCACTACCTGTCCAAGGTCGAGATCCGCCTGAACCACTCCGGCCAGTGCCTCGAGGTGGCGGACTGGAGCACGGCGAACGGCGCGGCCGTCCGCCAGTGGCCCTGCACCGGTGGCGCCAACCAGCAGTGGTACCGCGTCTACCTGTCCAACACGCCCTCCGACGCGTACTACTACAAGAACGCCAACAGCGGCAAGTGCCTGGAAATCGGCGGCTGGGGGCGCAACAACGGTGCGACCGCCAACCAGTGGGACTGTCACTTCGGCCTCAACCAGCTGTTCCTGAGCTCCACCAGACTCGTCACGGACCCCGCCTACGTCTGGAACAAGTGCCTGGAAATCGGCGGCTGGAGCACGCAGCCGGGCGCCCGCGCGGGGCTGTGGGACTGCCACGGCGGCGCCAACCAGAGCGTCAGCATGCGCCTCCTGTAAGCCCCCGGGTGGGCGCCGGGCACCTGCCGGCGCCCACCCGCTCCCGTGACCGTCAGGCCACGGTCTTCTCCGGCTCTGACCGATCACCCGAACACCGCGCCCCGCACGAGGGATTCCTTCGTGCGGGGCGCAGTGCTGTGTCCGTGCGGGGTACGACCGTGGGGAACATGACCGCCTCGACCGCCTGGACGCCCTGTCCGGACGCCCTGTGCGGACACCTTGCAGGCCGGCCGACGCTCGGGCACTGCTCCGGCCGATCCGCCGCCTTGTCCCCGCCCTGGACGAGGCCCACGGGTTCACCGGTCCTGCGGTGACCGCGCTGATCGCCGAGTACCGCAAGCCTGCACGCGAACCCTCCGGTTCACAGCCCGCCCCACATCCGCGGTCGGACCACCGCCTCAGGGCGAAAGTCCATGAACGCAAAAATGCCTCAACCCCCGGACAAGGTCCGGGGGTTGAGGCTAAAAATTGTTCGGCGGCGTCCTACTCTCCCACAGGGTCCCCCCTGCAG
>NZ_JBVHGJ010000020.1:0-116823 GCF_055561875.1 Streptomyces sp. NPDC022552 | reverse complement strand
CGGCGGCGACAGCGTGCCGGAGACCCGCCGCAACGTGCGCTCGTACCTCGACAACCTCCAGATCCGGTGACCGCACCCCTGATCGTCCTGATCGGGCCCATGGGCTCCGGCAAGTCCACGGTGGGCGCGCTCCTCGCCGAGCTGCTCGACGTGCCCTACCGGGACACCGACGCCGACATCGTCGCCGCCCAGGGCCGTGAGATCGCGGACATCTTCATCGAGGAGGGCGAGGAGCACTTCCGCGCCCTGGAGCGGGAAGCCGTGAGCACCGCCGTCGCCGAGCACGAGGGAGTCCTCGCGCTCGGCGGCGGCGCCGTCCTCGACGCCGGTACCCGCGAACTCCTCAGCGGACTGCCCGTCGCCTATCTCTCGATGGACGTCGAGGAGGCCGTACGGCGCGTCGGCCTCAACACCGCGCGGCCGCTGCTCGCCGTCAACCCGCGCCGCCAGTGGCGCGAGCTGATGGAGGCGCGCCGCCACCTCTACACCGAAGTCGCCCGGGTCGTCGTCGCCACCGACGACCGCACACCCGACGAGGTCGCGGACGCGGTCCTCGACGCTCTGGAGCTGAAGAAGGACGTATGACGGACCAGGAAGTGACCCGTATCCAGGTCGGGGGTTCGGCGGGTACGGATCCGTACGAGGTGCTGGTCGGGCGTCAGCTGCTCGCCGAGCTGCCCGCCCTGATCGGACAGAAGGCCAAGCGCGTCGCCGTGATCCACCCCGAGGCGCTGGCCGAGACGGGTGAGGCCCTGCGGGCCGACCTCGCCGGGCAGGGCTTCGAGGCCGTGGCCATCCAGGTGCCGAACGCGGAGGAGGCCAAGACCGCCGAGGTCGCCGCGTACTGCTGGAAGGCGCTGGGGCAGACCGGGTTCACCCGCACCGACGTGATCGTGGGCGTGGGCGGCGGGGCGACGACCGATCTGGCCGGTTTCGTGGCCGCGACCTGGCTGCGCGGGGTCCGCTGGATCGCCGTGCCGACCACGGTGCTGGCGATGGTGGACGCGGCCGTCGGCGGCAAGACCGGTATCAACACCGCCGAGGGCAAGAACCTCGTCGGCGCCTTCCATCCGCCGGCGGGCGTGCTGTGCGATCTGGCGGCGCTGGAGTCGCTGCCGGTCCACGACTACGTCAGCGGAATGGCGGAGATCATCAAGGCCGGTTTCATCGCCGACCCGGTGATCCTCGACCTCGTCGAGGCCGACCCGGAGGGCGCCAGGACGCCGGCAGGGCCGCACACGGCCGAGCTGATCGTCCGCTCGATCCGGGTCAAGGCCGAGGTGGTCTCCGGTGACCTGAAGGAGTCGGGCCGGAGGGAGATCCTCAACTACGGCCACACCCTGGCCCATGCGATCGAGAAGAACGAGCGCTACAAGTGGCGTCATGGCGCCGCCGTCTCGGTGGGGATGGTGTTCGCGGCGGAGCTGGGCCGACTGGCCGGGCGTCTGGACGACGCGACCGCCGACCGGCACCGCACGGTCCTGGAGTCGGTCGGTCTGCCGCTGACCTACCGCGGTGACCAGTGGCCCAAGCTGCTCGAGGCGATGAAGGTCGACAAGAAGTCCCGGGGCGACCTGCTCCGGTTCATCGTCCTGGACGGCCTGGGCAAGCCCACCGTCCTCGAAGGCCCCGACCCCGCCGTCCTCGTCGCCGCCTACGGCGAGGTGTCCGCGTGAGCGAACGGCGACACGTCCTCGTCCTGAACGGTCCGAACCTCGGCCGGCTGGGCTCTCGCGAGCCCGACATCTACGGCGCCACGTCGTACAAGGGCCTCGTGGAGTCCTGCAAGGCGCTCGGGGAGCAGCTCGGCTTCGACGTGGAGGTCCGGGAGACCAACGACGAGGGCGAGATGATCCGCTGGCTCCACGACGCCGCGGACCGTTCGATTCCGGTCGTTCTCAACCCGGGCGCGTTCACGCACTACTCGTACGGGATGCGCGACGCGGCCGCCCAGCGGACCGCGCCGCTGATCGAGGTGCACATCTCGAACCCGTACACCCGTGAGGAGTTCCGGCACACGTCGGTCGTCGCCGCCGTGGCGACCGGGACCGTCGCCGGGTTCGGCATCGGCTCCTACCGGCTGGCCCTGCGGGCGCTCGCCGAGGAGTTGGCCGGCTGACGAACCTGCCGACCCGACGTGGCAGGCAGGGCACCCTTGACCGCCCCCGGCCGTTCCCCCTGTGGGGGCCGGGGGCGGTAACGTACCCGGAAGTATCGGCCGTACGAGACGGAGTGGCACCGGATGCAGCACGCAGTGGGGGCTCCGTTGCCGCCCGACCCCTCGGGGTGGACGCCCGGCGCCGGCCGGCCCTCCATACCGCCCGTGCCGCCCGCACCGCAGGGCGGCCACCCGGCACCGCAGCCGCACATGCACCCGCAGTCCCATACGCACCCTCAGCCCCCCGGGCAGCCGCACGTCGCGCCGCCGGGGCCGCCCGTGCCCCCCGCCGGACCTCCCGGACCGCACCCGGTCCCTCAGGCGCCCGGCGCCGCCGCCCCGTACTCCGCGCCGCAGGCCCCGGGCTGGGGCTCCGGGGGCGGTCAGGCACACCCCGGACAGCCCGGTACCGTGCCGCGGGACGTCACCGGACAGGTACCGCTGCCGCCCGTCGCGGTGCCCGTCGCGCCACCCGCCGAGCCCGGCACCGGCACGGCGACCCTCGCCGTGCTGCTGATCGGCCCCGCGGGCGCCGGCAAGACGACCGTCGCCCGGCACTGGGCACAGAGCCGGCGCGTGCCCACCGCCCACATCAGCCTCGACGACGTCCGCGAATGGGTGTGCTCCGGTTTCGCCGACCCGCAGTCGGGCTGGAACGAGCACTCCGAGGCCCAGTACCGCCTCGCCCGCCGCACCTGCGGCTTCGCGGCCCGTAACTTCCTGGCCAACGGAATCTCCTGCATCCTCGACGACGCCGTCTTCCCCGACCGTCCCGTCGTCGGCCTCGGCGGCTGGAAGCGCCACGTCGGCCCGGGGCTGCTTCCGGTCGTTCTGCTGCCCGGTCTGGAGATCGTCCTGGAGCGGAACGCCGAGCGCAGCGGCAACCGGCGCCTGTCGGACGAGGAGGTCGCGTCCATACACGGCCGGATGGCCGGCTGGTACGGCTCCGGCCTGCCGATCATCGACAACTCCACGTACGACGTCGAGACCACCGCCCGGGTCCTCGACGAGGTCCTGGCCCGTTCCATCGCCAGCCCGCCCGCCTGGTGACGGCCCGAAGCGGCCGCCGGTGGCCCGGTCGGCCGCGCTGAGCGGGCCGGGACGCCCGCCTCCTCGTAGGCTCGGAACATGTCAGAGGTGTATGCGGACCGCCGTTCGCGGCTGCGCGACCGGTGCGCGGCAGCCGGCAGCCCGGCGGCCCTGGTCTCCCGCCCCGCCAACGTCCGCTATCTCGCGGGCGGTTCGCCCCCCGGCGCCGTACTCCTCCTCGGCCCGGACCAGGACGTGCTGCTCTGCCCCACCACACCGGGTGCCGATCCGGCCGACGGGCGGCTCGACGAGCTGCTCTGTCAGACGGTGCTGCCCGCAGCCGGCGGAGACCCGGCCGTCGCCGCCGTCGGCATCGCCGCCAAGGCGCGCGCGGAGGCCCTCGCCGTCGAGGAGCACCATCTGACCGTGGCCCGTCACCGTGCGATGGGTTCGGTCGCGCCGCAGGTCCGGCTCGCCGATCTCGGCGGGGCCGTCGAGCAGCTGAGGATCGTGAAGGACGAGGACGAGATCGCCTGTCTGCGGATCGCCGCCGAGATCGCCGACCAGGCGCTCGGGGAGCTCCTGGAATCCATCCTCGTGGGGCGGACCGAGCGCCATCTCGCCCTGGAGCTGGAGCGCAGGCTCGTCGACCACGGGGCGGACGGCGCCGCCTTCCCGACCTCCGTGGGCACCGGCCCGAACTCCGGGCGCGGCGGCCACAAGCCCTCCGACCGCCGGGTCGAGGAGGGAGATTTCCTCTCCGTCTGCCTCGGCGCGAACTACCGCGGCTACCGTTGCGAGATCGGCCGTACGTTCGTCATCGGCACCACGCCCGCGGACTGGCAGATCGAGCTGTACGACCTCGTCTTCGCCGCTCAGCGGGCCGGACGGGAGTCCCTCGCCCCCGGCACCGAGTTCCGCGACGTGGACCGCGCGGCCCGCCAGATCCTGGACGCGGCGGGGCACGGTGAGGCGGTTCCGCCGGTCACCGGGCACGGTGTCGGTCTCGAAATCGACGAGGACCCGCAGCTCGCACCCGCGGCCATGGGTAAACTGGACGCTTGTGTGCCGGTCACCGTCGAACCGGGGGTCCACCTCCCGGGCCGGGGCGGGGTCCGGATCGATGACACGCTCGTCGTGCGCCAGGAGGCGGACGGCGGACCCGAGCTACTCACCATTACGACCAAGGAGCTGCTCGCGCTGTAGGGCGCGTACGCCTCCCTGGTCCCACGTCAGTCCAGGAGATTCCGCAACCGTGGCTTCCACGAACGACCTCAAGAACGGCATGGTGCTCAAGCTCGACGGGGACCAGCTCTGGTCCGTCGTCGAGTTCCAGCACGTCAAGCCCGGCAAGGGCCCGGCCTTCGTGCGCACCAAGCTCAAGAACGTGCTCTCCGGCAAGGTGGTCGACAAGACCTTCAACGCCGGTGTGAAGGTCGAGACGGCCACCATCGACCGCCGCGACATGCAGTTCTCGTACATGGACGGCGACTACTTCGTCTTCATGGACATGCAGACCTTCGACCAGCTGCACGTCGACCGCAAGGCCGTCGGCGACGCCGCCAACTTCCTGATCGAGGGCTTCACCGCCTCGGTCGCGCAGCACGAGGGCGCGGTGCTCTACGTCGAGCTTCCGGCCGCCGTCGAGCTGACGATCGAGCACACCGACCCGGGCGTCCAGGGCGACCGCTCCACCGGCGGCACCAAGCCGGCCAAGCTGGAGACCGGTCACGAGATCCAGGTCCCCCTCTTCATCACCACCGGTGAGAAGATCAAGGTCGACACCCGCACGAGCGACTACCTCGGCCGGGTGAACAGCTAACCGTGGCTGCCCGCAGCAAGGCCCGTAAGCGCGCCTTCCAGATCCTCTTCGAGGCCGACCAGCGCGGTGCGTCCGTGCAGCAGGTCCTCGCGGACTGGGTCCGGCACGCACGGTCCGACGACCGTCAGCCGCCGGTCAACGAGTTCACGATGGTGCTGGTCGAGGGGTACGCGGATCACGCGAACCGGATCGACGAGCTCATCGCCACCTACGCGGTGGACTGGGACCTGGACCGGATGCCGGTCGCCGACCGGAACATCGTGCGCCTCGGTGCGTACGAGCTGATCTGGCTGGACGAGACCCCGGACGCCGTGGCGATCGACGAGGCGGTGCAGCTCGCCAAGGAGTTCTCCACGGACGAGTCGCCGACCTTCGTCAACGGCCTTCTGGCCCGCTTCAAGGACCTGAAGCCACGTCTGCGCCGGGACGCCTGAGAAACGGCCTCCGGCAGTCGAAGGGGCCCGCAGCACACCGTGCTGCGGGCCCCTTCGGCGTACCCCGCGACCCTGGACCGTCAGAACCGATGTCCGGACCGTCGGAGCCGACGTTCAGGACCCTCCGGACACAGAGAAACCGCCGGGGTGCGGAAGGCCCTCAGGCCCTCCGCACCCCGGCGGCAACGTTTCTTCTCAGTTCTCCTCGTGAGCGACCGCGCGGCGCGCGTCCGCGTCGAGGACGCCCCAGCTGATCAGCTGCTCGGTCAGCACCGAGGGCGACTGGTCGTAGATGACCGCGAGCGTGCGCAGGTCGTCCTGGCGGATCGACAGCACCTTGCCGTTGTAGTCACCGCGCTGCGACTGGATCGTCGCCGCGTAGCGCTGCAGCGGGCCGGCCTTCTCCTGCGGGACGTGGGCAAGCCGCTCCAGGTCGAGGACGAGCTTCGGCGGCGGCTCGGCGGCCCCGCCCGGGGTCGTGCCCGGCAGGAGCTCCTGCACCGGGACGCCGTAGAAGTCCGCCAGCTCGGCGAGGCGCTGCACCGTCACGGCGCGGTCACCACGCTCGTACGAGCCGACCACGACGGCCTTCCAGCGGCCCTGGGACTTCTCTTCCACACCGTGGAGGGAAAGGCCCTGCTGGGTGCGGATGGCACGGAGCTTGGCCCCGAGCTGCTTTGCGTATTCGCTGGACATATAGCTCCCCGGACGCTGGACGCTGTAGACAACGTGCGGCTCCGCCGCCTGGCTGGTAACTCACTGTGAGGTTACGCAGCGTTACTCTCCCCCGTCAAGCCGAATGGTCCGTACCGCCCCCTCCCGGGGGACGGCGCCCGGAGTGGCGGCAGGGTGGTGAGCAGGACGGTCACCCGCCCCTGGTAGAGTCGAGGGCGCAAATCCGACGTCCTTTAAGGTCCGTCCCGTGAGGCGGAGAAGGAGGTCCGTTTCATATGGACGCACAGCAGCACACCGATGCCGCACGCCCGGTTCTCGAGGGCCCCGACATCGCGCGGGTCCTGACCCGCATCGCCCACGAGATCGTCGAGCGCGCCAAGGGCGCCGACGACGTGGTCCTCCTCGGCATCCCGACGCGTGGCGTCTTCCTCGCCCGTCGGCTGGCCGACAAGCTCGCCGAGATCACCGGACGCAAGATCCCGGTCGGCTCGCTCGACATCACCATGTACCGCGACGACCTGCGGATGAAGCCCGCCCGCGCCATCGGCCGCACCGAGATCCCCGGTGACGGCATCGACGGCCGGCTGGTCGTCCTCGTCGACGACGTGCTCTTCTCCGGCCGTACGATCCGCGCCGCGCTCGACGCGCTCGGCGACATCGGCCGCCCCAGGGCCGTCCAGCTCGCGGTCCTCGTCGACCGCGGCCACCGCGAACTCCCGATCCGCGCCGACTACGTCGGCAAGAACCTCCCCACGTCGCTGCGCGAGACGGTCAAGGTCCAGCTCGCCGAGGAGGACGGTCGCGACACCGTGCTGCTCGGCAGCAAGACCTCCGCCTAGCCGGTCCGGCTTCCCGACGGGTCCAGGGCACACCCCTGCGCGCCCGCACCCCGACGGGGTCTCCCGGAACACCCCCGGACCCCCCACCTCCCGACCACGGAGAACACCCCGATGATGCGTCACCTCATCTCGGCCGCCGACCTCACGCGCGACGACGCCGTCCTCATCCTCGACACCGCAGAGGAGATGGCCCGGGTCGCCGACCGGCCGATCAAGAAGCTGCCCACGCTGCGCGGCCGGACCATCTGCAACCTCTTCTTCGAGGACTCCACCCGTACCCGGATCTCCTTCGAGGCCGCCGAGAAGCGCCTCTCCGCCGACGTGATCAACTTCGCGGCCAAGGGCTCCAGCGTCTCCAAGGGCGAGTCCCTCAAGGACACCGCGCAGACCCTGGAGGCGATGGGCGTCGACGCCGTCGTCATCCGCCACGGCGCCTCCGGCGCCCCCTACCGGCTCGCCACCTCCGGCTGGATCGACGCCCCGGTCATCAACGCCGGCGACGGCACCCACCAGCACCCCACCCAGGCCCTGCTGGACGCCTTCACCATGCGCCGCCGCCTCGTCGGCCGCGACGCCGGTCTCGGCCAGGACCTCGCGGGCAAGCGCATCACGCTCGTCGGCGACGTCCTGCACAGCCGGGTCGCCCGCTCCAACGTCGACCTGCTGCACACCCTCGGCGCCGAGGTGACCCTGGTGGCCCCGCCCACGCTCGTCCCCGTCGGCGTCGAGACCTGGCCCTGCGACATCAGCTACGACCTCGACAGCGTGCTGCCGAAGTCCGACGCGGTCATGATGCTGCGTGTGCAGCGCGAGCGGATGAACGCGGCCTTCTTCCCGACCGAGCGCGAGTACTCGCGGCGGTACGGGCTCGACGGCGACAGGATGGCGAGGATGCCCGAGCACGCCATCGTCATGCACCCCGGCCCGATGGTCCGCGGCATGGAGATCACCGCCGAGGTCGCCGACTCCGACCGCTGCACGGTCGTCGAGCAGGTCGCCAACGGCGTCTCCATCCGCATGGCCGTCCTCTACCTGCTTCTGGGCGGCAACGAGCCCGCCGTCAGCCACATGCGTACCGAGGAGAGCAAGTAACCATGAGCAAGATTCTTATCCGCGGTGCCAAGGTGCTGGGCGGCGAGGCGCAGGACGTCCTGATCGACGGCGAGACGATCGCGCAGGTCGGTACGGGACTGTCCGCCGAGGGCGCGACGGTGGTCGAGGCCGAGGGCCGGATCCTGCTGCCCGGCCTGGTCGACCTCCACACCCATCTGCGCGAGCCCGGCCGTGAGGACTCCGAGACCGTCCTCACCGGCACCCGGGCCGCCGCCTCCGGCGGCTACACCGCCGTCTTCGCGATGGCCAACACCTTCCCGGTCGCCGACACCGCCGGTGTCGTCGAGCAGGTCTACCGGCTCGGCAAGGAGTCCGGCTACTGCGACGTGCAGCCCATCGGCGCCGTCACCGTCGGCCTCGAGGGCAAGAAGCTCGCGGAGCTCGGCGCCATGCACGACTCGGCCGCCGGCGTCACGGTCTTCTCCGACGACGGCAAGTGCGTCGACGACGCCGTGATGATGCGCCGCGCCCTGGAGTACGTGAAGGCCTTCGGCGGCGTCGTCGCCCAGCACGCCCAGGAGCCCCGCCTCACCGAGGGCGCCCAGATGAACGAGGGCATCGTCTCCGCCGAACTCGGTCTGGGCGGCTGGCCGGCCGTCGCCGAGGAGTCGATCATCGCCCGTGACGTGCTCCTCGCCGAGCACGTCGGCTCCCGGGTCCACATCTGCCACCTCTCCACCGCCGGCTCGGTCGAGATCGTCCGCTGGGCCAAGTCCCGCGGCATCGACGTCACCGCCGAGGTCACCCCGCACCACCTCCTCCTCACCGACGAGCTGGTGCGCTCGTACAACCCGGTCTACAAGGTCAACCCGCCGCTGCGCACCGAGCGTGACGTGATGGCGCTGCGCGAGGCCCTGGCCGACGGCACCATCGACATCGTCGCCACCGACCACGCCCCGCACCCGCACGAGGACAAGGACTGCGAATGGGCCGCGGCCGCCATGGGCATGGTCGGCCTGGAGACCGCGCTCTCCGTCGTCCAGCAGACGATGGTCGAGACCGGACTCCTCGACTGGGCCGGCGTCGCCGACCGGATGTCCGTCAAGCCGGCCGAGATCGGGCAGGCCAAGGGCCACGGACGCCCCGTCTCGGCAGGTGAGCCCGCCAACCTGACCCTGGTCGATCCGGCATACCGTGGACCCGTGGACCCCGCGGGCTTCGCCTCCCGCAGCCGCAACACCCCCTACGAGGGCCGTGAGCTGCCGGGACGCATCACCCACACCTTCCTGCGGGGCCGGGCAACGCTCGTCGACGGGAAGCTGGCGTGACACTCATCGAACTGGCCGCCGAGGCCGAGAAGAAGTCGGCGGAGGTGACCGACTGGGCCGGGCGGATCGGCTGGGTCGCGGGACTCCTGCTCTTCATCGCCTTCGTCTACTGGCTGATGCGCCAGGGATGGAAGTGGCGCGGCAGCCTCCAGTCGGACCTGCCCGAACTGCCGGAAATGCCCGAGGCCGCCGGTGAGGCGACACTGAAGCTCACCGGCCGGTACCACGGCTCGACCACGGCCGGACAGTGGCTCGACCGGATCGTCGCCCACGGCCTCGGCACCCGCAGCCGCGTCGAGCTGACCCTGACGGACGCGGGGATCGAGGTCGTACGCCCCGGGGCGAACGACTTCCTCATCCCGGCCGCGGCCCTGCGCGAGGCCCGGCTCGACAAGGGCATCGCGGGCAAGGTCCTCGCCGAGGGCGGGCTGCTGATCGTCACGTGGGCGCACGGCGAGAAGCTGCTCGACTCCGGCTTCCGGTCCGACCGGGCGGCGGAGCACGCCACCTGGGTCGAGACCCTGAACAGCATGATCAAGACGACGGAAGGCACCGCACGATGACGACCTCCACCCGGGGAACCGGCAAAGTTCCCGCCGTACTCGTCCTGGAGGACGGCCGCATCTTCCGCGGCCGTGCCTACGGGGCCGTGGGGGAGACCTTCGGCGAGGCCGTGTTCTCCACCGGCATGACCGGCTACCAGGAGACCCTGACCGACCCGTCGTACCACCGCCAGGTCGTCGTGATGACCGCCCCGCACGTCGGCAACACCGGCGTCAACGACGAGGACCCCGAGTCCTCCCGCATCTGGGTCTCCGGCTACGTCGTCCGTGACCCCGCGCGCGTCTCCTCCAACTGGCGCGCCAAGCGCTCGCTGGACGAGGAGCTCGCCGCCCAGGGCGTCGTCGGCATCTCCGGCATCGACACCCGCGCCCTCACCCGCCACCTGCGCGAGAGCGGCGCCATGCGCGTCGGCATCTTCTCCGGCAACGTGCTGCCCGACGAGGGCACCATGCTCGCCGAGGTCCGCCAGGCCCCCGAGATGACGGGCGCGAACCTCTCCGCCGAGGTCGCCACCAAGGAGACGTACGTCGTCCCCGCGATCGGCGAGAAGAAGTTCACCGTCGCCGCCGTCGACCTCGGCATCAAGGGCATGACCCCGCACCGTATGGCCGAGCGCGGCATCGAGGTGCACGTGCTGCCCGCCACCGCCACCGCCGAGGACGTCTACGCCGTCCAGCCCGACGGAGTCTTCTTCTCCAACGGTCCCGGTGACCCGGCCACCGCCGACGGCCCCGTCGCCGTCATGCAGGCCGTCCTGGAGCGGAAGACCCCGCTCTTCGGCATCTGCTTCGGCAACCAGATCCTCGGCCGCGCGCTCGGCTTCGGCACCTACAAGCTGAAGTACGGCCACCGCGGCATCAACCAGCCGGTGCAGGACCGTACGACCGGCAAGGTCGAGGTCACCGCGCACAACCACGGCTTCGCCGTCGACGCGCCCCTCGACAAGGTCTCCGAGACCCCCTACGGGCGTGCCGAGGTCTCGCACGTCTGCCTGAACGACAACGTGGTGGAGGGCCTCCAGCTGCTCGACCAGCCGGCCTTCTCCGTCCAGTACCACCCCGAGGCGGCCGCGGGCCCGCACGACGCCGCGTACCTCTTCGACCGTTTCGTATCCCTGATGGAGGCCGAGCGTGCCTAAGCGCACCGATATCCAGTCCGTCCTGGTCATCGGCTCCGGCCCGATCGTCATCGGCCAGGCCGCCGAGTTCGACTACTCCGGCACCCAGGCCTGCCGCATCCTCAAGGCCGAGGGCCTGCGGGTCATCCTGGTGAACTCCAACCCGGCCACGATCATGACCGACCCGGAGATCGCCGACGCCACCTACGTCGAGCCGATCACCCCCGAGTTCGTCGAGAAGATCATCGCCAAGGAGCGCCCCGACGCGCTCCTGCCCACCCTCGGCGGCCAGACCGCGCTCAACACCGCGATCTCCATGCATGAGCAGGGCGTCCTGGAGAAGTACGGCGTCGAGCTCATCGGCGCCAACGTGGAGGCCATCCACAAGGGCGAGGACCGCGACCTCTTCAAGGGCGTCGTCGAGGCGGTCAAGGCCAAGATCGGCTACGGCGAGTCCGCCCGCTCGGTCATCTGCCACTCCATGGACGACGTCCTCAAGGGCGTCGACACGCTCGGCGGCTACCCCGTCGTCGTCCGCCCCTCCTTCACCATGGGTGGCGCCGGCTCCGGCTTCGCCCACGACGAGGACGAGCTGCGCCGCATCGCCGGCCAGGGCCTGACGCTCTCTCCCACCACCGAGGTGCTCCTGGAGGAGTCCATCCTCGGCTGGAAGGAGTACGAGCTGGAGCTGATGCGCGACAAGAACGACAACGTCGTTGTCGTCTGCTCCATCGAGAACTTCGACCCCATGGGCGTCCACACCGGAGACTCGATCACCGTCGCCCCGGCGATGACCCTCACCGACCGCGAGTACCAGCGGCTGCGCGACATCGGCATCGCGATCATCCGCGAGGTCGGCGTCGACACCGGCGGCTGCAACATCCAGTTCGCGGTCAACCCGGACGACGGCCGGATCATCGTCATCGAGATGAACCCGCGCGTCTCCCGCTCCTCCGCCCTCGCCTCCAAGGCGACCGGTTTCCCGATCGCGAAGATCGCGGCGCGTCTCGCCGTCGGCTACACGCTGGACGAGATCCCCAACGACATCACGGAGAAGACTCCGGCGTCCTTCGAGCCCACGCTCGACTACGTCGTCGTCAAGGCCCCGCGATTCGCCTTCGAGAAGTTCCCGCAGGCCGACTCCACGCTGACCACGACCATGAAGTCCGTCGGCGAGGCCATGGCCATCGGCCGCAACTTCACCGAGGCGCTCCAGAAGGCCCTGCGCTCCCTGGAGAAGAAGGGCTCGCAGTTCACCTTCGTCGGCGAGCCCGGGGACAAGGCCGAGCTGCTCGGCGAGGCGGTCCGCCCGACCGACGGCCGTATCAACACCGTCATGCAGGCCATCCGCGCCGGGGCCACCCCCGAGGAGGTCTTCGAGGCCACGAAGATCGACCCCTGGTTCGTCGACCAGCTCTTCCTCATCAAGGAGATCGCCGACGAGCTCGCCGAGGCCGAGAAGCTCCACCCCGAGCTGCTCGCCGAGGCCAAGCGCCACGGCTTCTCCGACGCCCAGATCGCCGAGATCCGCGGCCTGCGCGAGGACGTCGTCCGCGAGGTCCGGCACGCGCTCGGCGTCCGCCCGGTCTACAAGACGGTCGACACCTGCGCCGCCGAGTTCGCCGCCAAGACCCCGTACTTCTACTCCTCGTACGACGAGGAGAGCGAGGTCGCGCCGCGCACCAAGCCCGCCGTGATCATCCTGGGCTCCGGCCCGAACCGGATCGGCCAGGGCATCGAGTTCGACTACTCCTGCGTCCACGCCTCCTTCGCCCTGAGCGACGCCGGCTACGAGACCGTGATGGTCAACTGCAACCCGGAGACCGTCTCCACCGACTACGACACCTCCGACCGCCTGTACTTCGAGCCGCTGACGCTCGAGGACGTCCTGGAGATCGTGCACGCCGAGACGCTGGCCGGTCCCGTCGCCGGTGTCGTCGTCCAGCTCGGCGGCCAGACCCCGCTGGGCCTCTCCCAGGCGCTCAAGGACAACGGCGTACCGGTCGTCGGCACCTCCCCGGAGGCGATCCACGCCGCCGAGGACCGCGGCGCCTTCGGCCAGGTCCTCGCCGAGGCGGGCCTCCCGGCCCCCAAGCACGGCACCGCGACCACCTTCGCCGGCGCCAAGGCCATCGCCGACGAGATCGGCTACCCCGTCCTCGTACGTCCCTCGTACGTGCTCGGCGGCCGCGGCATGGAGATCGTCTACGACGAGACCCGCCTGGAGTCGTACATCGCCGAGTCCACCGAGATCAGCCCCACGCGGCCGGTCCTGGTCGACCGCTTCCTCGACGACGCCATCGAGATCGACGTCGACGCCCTCTACGACGGCCACGAGCTCTACCTCGGCGGCGTCATGGAGCACATCGAGGAAGCCGGCATCCACTCCGGCGACTCGGCCTGCGCCCTGCCGCCGATCACCCTCGGCGGCTTCGACATCAAGCGCCTGCGCGCCTCCACGGAGGCCATCGCCAAGGGCGTCGGCGTACGCGGCCTGATCAACATCCAGTTCGCGATGGCCGGCGACATCCTGTACGTCCTCGAGGCCAACCCGCGCGCCTCCCGGACCGTCCCCTTCACCTCGAAGGCGACCGCCGTGCCGCTGGCGAAGGCCGCCGCCCGCATCTCGCTCGGCGCCACCATCGCCGAGCTGCGCGAGGAGGGCCTGCTCCCGAAGACCGGGGACGGCGGCACCCTGCCGCTCGACGCGCCGATCTCCGTCAAGGAGGCCGTGATGCCGTGGACCCGCTTCCGCGACATCCAGGGCCGCGGCGTGGACACCGTCCTCGGCCCGGAGATGCGCTCCACCGGCGAGGTCATGGGCATCGACACCGTCTTCGGCACGGCGTACGCCAAGTCGCAGGCGGGCGCCTACGGCCCGCTGCCCACCAAGGGCCGCGCCTTCATCTCCGTCGCCAACCGCGACAAGCGCTCGATGATCTTCCCGGCGCGCGAGCTGGTCGCCCACGGCTTCGAGCTGATGGCCACCTCGGGCACGGCGGAGGTGCTCAAGCGCAACGGCATCAACGCCACGATCGTGCGCAAGCAGTCCGAGGGCGAGGGCCCGAACGGCGAGAAGACGATCGTCCAGCTCATCCACGACGGGCAGGTCGACCTGATCGTCAACACCCCGTACGGCACCGGTGGCCGCCTCGACGGCTACGACATCCGTACGGCGGCGGTCGCCCGCTCCGTCCCGTGCCTCACCACGGTCCAGGCGCTCGCCGCCGCCGTCCAGGGCATCGAGGCGCTGGGCCACGGCGACGTCGGCGTCCGCTCGCTCCAGGAACACGCGGAACACCTGACCGCGGCCCGCGACTAGCAACCCACGAGGGGGACACCGGAAACGGTGTCCCCCTCTTGCTGAGGACACCCACATGTACAAGTTCTTCTTCGACCTCGTCTTCAAGCGGATGGACCCGGAGCAGGCCCACCATCTGGCCTTCCGCTGGATCCGCCTGGCCGCCCGCGTCCCGGTGCTCCGCACCTTCGTCGCCGCCGTGCTCGCGCCCCGGTACAAGGAGCTGCGCACCGAGGCCCTCGGCCTGCGCATGCACGGCCCCTTCGGCCTCGCCGCCGGCTTCGACAAGAACGCCGTCGCCATCGACGGCATGTCGATGCTCGGCTTCGACCACATCGAGATCGGCACGGTCACCGGCGAGGCCCAGCCCGGCAACCCCAAGAAGCGGCTCTTCCGGCTGGTACCGGACCGCGCGCTGATCAATCGCATGGGCTTCAACAACGAGGGCTCCGCCGCCGTCGCCGCCCGCCTGCACGCGCGCGTGCCGGTCTTCAGGACCGTCGTGGGCGTCAACATCGGCAAGACCAAGGTCGTCCCGGAGGCCGAGGCCGCCGCCGACTACGTGAAGTCCACCGAGCGCCTCGCCCGGTACGCCGACTACCTGGTCGTCAACGTCTCCTCGCCGAACACCCCGGGCCTGCGCAACCTCCAGGCCACCGAGTCGCTGCGCCCGCTGCTCACCGCGGTACGCGAGGCGGCCGACCGCACGGTCACCGACCGCCGCGTCCCGCTCCTGGTCAAGATCGCCCCCGACCTGGCCGACGAGGACGTCGACGCCGTCGCCGACCTGGCCCTGGAGCTCGGCCTCGACGGCATCATCGCCACCAACACCACCATCGCCCGCGAGGGCCTCGGCCTGAAGTCCGACCCGGCTCTGGTGAAGGAGACCGGCGGTCTGTCCGGCGCCCCGGTCAAGGAGCGCTCCCTCGCCGTGCTGAGGCGCCTCCACGCGCGCGTGGGCGACCGGCTCGTCCTCGTGGGCGTCGGCGGCATCGAGAACGCCGAGGACGCCTGGCAGCGCATCCTGGCCGGCGCCACCCTGATCCAGGGCTACAGCGCCTTCATCTACGAGGGCCCGTTCTACGCCCGCGCGATCCACAAGGGCCTCGCGGCGCGCCTCGCCGCCTCCCCGTACGCCACCCTCGCCGAGGCCGTCGGCGCCGACAACCGAAAGGCCGCCGTCCAGTGACTCTCTCCTTCGGAACCCGCCTGCGCTCGGCCATGGACGAGCGCGGCCCGCTCTGCGTGGGCATCGACCCGCACGCCGCCCTGCTCGCCTCCTGGGGCCTGGACGACGACATCGCCGGCCTGGAGCGCTTCACCTTCACGGTCGTCGAGGCGCTCGCCGAGACCGTCGCCGTGTTCAAGCCGCAGTCCGCGTTCTTCGAGCGCTTCGGCTCGCGCGGTGTCGCCGTCCTGGAGCGCGCCGTCGCCGAGCTGCGGGCGGCGGGCGGCCTGGTCGTCATGGACGCCAAGCGCGGCGACATCGGCTCCACCATGGCCGCGTACGCCGAGGCCTTCCTGCGCAAGGACTCACCGCTCTTCTCGGACGCGCTCACGGTCTCGCCGTACCTCGGGTACGGCTCCCTCAAGCCGGCCGTCGACCTGGCGAGGGAGTCCGGTGCGGGCCTCTTCGTCCTGGCCCTCACGTCCAACCCGGAGGGAGCCGAGGTCCAGCGGGCCGTCCGCGAGGACGGGCGCACCATCGGCGCCACCATGCTGGCCCACCTCGCCGAGGAGAACGCGGGGGAGACCCCGATGGGCTCCTTCGGCGCGGTGGTCGGCGCGACGCTGGGCGATCTCTCCTCTTTCGACCTGGACATCAACGGCCCGCTCCTGGCCCCCGGCCTCGGCGCCCAGGGCGCGACCCCGGCCGACCTCCCCGCGGTCTTCGGCGCGGCGGTCCGCAACGTGGTCCCCAACGTCAGCCGGGGCGTCCTGAAGCACGGTCCGGACGCCGCCGCCCTGCGCGCCTCGGCGGAGCGCTACGCGACCGAGATCCGCGAGGCGGTCGCCGTCTGACGGCGCCGGGTGCCGCCCACGCCGTGGCCGTCCGACGCCGCCGGAGTGGGCCGCTGGACCAACCCGCAGGTGAGGGCCGTCTCATTCCTTGACAAGATCCTTACCTAAAACCCGGTTGTTATGCCGGAAAAGTCCTGGTCGGTCGATGCTGACCAGGACTTTTCGCTTGTTCTCGCTGACTGGAGAGACATTGGCCGCTAGTCTCCGGGGCAGAGCCAGCGTTCGACGGCCACTTGCGTTGATCGCTGCTCCACTGGTGTGGGGCGACTAGGTTCCTCACCGGTCCGTATCCGACAGTTCGACATCCGAGGTGACGTAGGCGTGGCTCTTCCGCCCCTTACCCCTGAACAGCGCGCAGCCGCGCTCGAAAAGGCCGCCGCGGCTCGCCGGGAGCGGGCCGAGGTCAAGAATCGACTCAAGCACTCCGGCGCCTCCCTCCACGAGGTCATCAAGCAGGGCCAGGAGAACGACGTCATCGGCAAGATGAAGGTCTCCGCGCTGCTCGAGTCCCTCCCCGGCGTGGGCAAGGTCCGCGCCAAGCAGATCATGGAGCGGCTCGGGATCTCCGAGAGCCGTCGTGTGCGCGGGCTCGGTTCCAACCAGATCGCCTCCCTGGAGCGCGAGTTCGGCAGCACCGGCGCCTGAGACGGGACTGCCGTCCCAGGCACCCCCGCAAAGCTGGAATAATCGCTGCATGGCAGCAGAGGTACGTCCGCGGCTGACCGTGCTCTCCGGCCCCTCCGGGGTGGGTAAGAGCACGGTCGTCGCTCATATGCGCAAGGTCCACCCCGAGGTCTGGCTCTCGGTGTCGGCCACGACACGAAAGCCGCGCCCCGGCGAGAAGCACGGCGTCCAGTACTTCTTCGTCATGGACGACGAATTCGACAAGCTGGTCGCCAACGGAGAGCTCCTCGAATGGGCCGAGTTCGCGGGCAACCGCTACGGCACGCCCCGTCAGGCGGTTCTGGAGCGGCTGGAGGCCGGCGAGCCGGTCCTCCTGGAGATCGACCTCCAGGGCGCCCGGCAGGTCAAGGAGTCCATGCCGGACTCGCAGCTGGTCTTCCTGGCCCCGCCGAGCTGGGACGAGCTGGTCCGCCGGCTCACCGGCCGGGGTACCGAGTCGCCCGAGGTCATCGAGCGACGGCTGGAGGCCGCGAAGATCGAACTGGCCGCCGAGACGGAGTTCGACACCACCCTGGTCAACACCTCCGTCGAGGACGTGGCGCGTGAGCTGCTAGCCTTGATGAACGTTGTTTGATCTTTTTCTGATCACCTGGATCTGATCATCCCGATCAGCTCACCCAGAAGTTTCTTCGGAAGGCTAGAGCGTGTCCTCTTCCATCACCGCGCCCGAGGGCATCATCAACCCGCCGATCGACGAGCTGCTCGAGGCCACCGACTCGAAGTACAGCCTCGTGATCTACGCGGCCAAGCGCGCGCGTCAGATCAACGCGTACTACTCGCAGCTCGGAGAGGGCCTGCTCGAGTACGTCGGTCCGCTCGTCGACACCCACGTCCACGAGAAGCCGCTCTCGATCGCCCTGCGCGAGATCAACGCGGGTCTGCTGACCTCCGAGGCCATCGAGGGCCCGGCGCAGTAAGCACGTACGAACGTAACGTTCGTCACCACAGGCCCGGCGGAACATCCGCCGGGCCTGTGGTGTCTCATGGAGTCGTACGCATCCGATTACGCGTTCCGAGTGCGGGGAGTGGCAGTGGTGACCAAGCCGAAGGTCGTTCTGGGCGTCAGCGGCGGCATCGCCGCCTACAAGGCCTGTGAGCTGCTCCGGCGGCTGACCGAGTCGGGTCACGACGTCCGTGTCGTGCCGACCGCCTCCGCCCTGAACTTCGTCGGCGCGGCCACCTGGTCCGCCCTCTCCGGCAACCCCGTCTCCACCGAGGTGTGGGAGTCCGTCCACGAGGTCCCGCACGTACGGATCGGGCAGGGCGCCGACCTCGTCGTCGTGGCCCCCGCCACCGCCGACATGCTCGCCAAGGCCGCCCACGGCCTCGCCGACGACCTGCTGACGAACACGCTGCTCACCGCCCGCTGTCCGGTCGTCTTCGCCCCGGCGATGCACACCGAGATGTGGGAGCACCCCGCCACCCAGGAGAACGTGGCCACACTGCGCCGGCGCGGCGCCGTCGTCATCGAGCCAGCCGTCGGCCGGCTGACCGGCGTCGACACCGGCAAGGGCCGGCTGCCGGATCCCGGCGAGATCTTCGAGGTCTGCCGGCGGATCCTCGCGCGCGGCACGGCAGCCCCCGACCTCGTCGGCCGCCACGTCGTGGTCAGCGCGGGCGGCACCCGTGAGCCCCTCGACCCGGTCCGCTACCTGGGCAACCGTTCCTCCGGCAAGCAGGGCTACGCCCTGGCCAGGGCCGCTGCCGCCCGGGGCGCCCGGGTCACTCTCGTCGAGGCCAACACAGGCATCCCCGACCCGGCCGGGGTCGACGTCGTGCACGTCGGCACCGCGGTCCAGCTGCGCGAGGCCGTCCTCAAGGCGGCGGCCGACGCCGACGCGGTGGTCATGGCCGCCGCCGTCGCCGACTTCCGCCCCGCCGTCTACGCCCCCGGCAAGATCAAGAAGCGGGACGACGTCGAGGCGCCGGTCGTCGAGCTGGTCCGCAACCCCGACATCCTCGCCGAGATCTCGGCCGACCGGGCGCTGCCGGGCCAGGTGGTCGTCGGCTTCGCCGCCGAGACGGACGACGTCCTGGCCAACGGCCGCGAGAAGCTCCGCCGCAAGGGCTGCGACCTGCTCGTGGTCAACGAGGTGGGCGAGCGCAAGACCTTCGGCTCCGAGGAGAACGAGGCCGTGATCCTCGCCTCCGACGGCTCCGACACGCCCGTACCGTACGGACCGAAGGAAGCCCTGGCCGAGAAGGTCTGGGACCTCGTCGCACCCCGTCTGCGGTCTGTTCCCCAGGAGAATTCGGCGAAATCTCACTCCCGGCCGGATTTCACCGTCCCAGCCGAGTGAATTCCCCGGGAATCCGGTCCCAGCGGGCGATCCGATCCGGTGAGGGCGGAGCGGGCCGGACCGGAATCGGCGAGCGCGACGCTCCCATCTTCCGAGACACCTGGCCCAATGGCTGACGACGCCCGATAGACTGTTCTTGGTACGACGCGGGGCGCAGCCCCCTGCCGTCCGACATTGTTCAGCCAGCAGCCGCTGCAACCCCAGGGAGCATTGTGTCCCGTCGTCTGTTCACTTCGGAGTCCGTGACCGAAGGTCACCCCGACAAGATCGCTGACCAGATCAGCGACACCATTCTCGACGCGCTCCTCCGCGAGGACCCCACGTCCCGCGTCGCCGTCGAGACGCTGATCACCACCGGCCTCGTGCACGTCGCCGGTGAGGTCACCACGAAGGCGTGGGCCGACATCCCCACCCTCGTTCGGAACAAGATCCTCGAGATCGGGTACGACTCCTCGAAGAAGGGCTTCGACGGCGCGTCCTGCGGCGTCTCGGTCTCCATCGGGTCGCAGTCCCCGGACATCGCGCAGGGCGTCGACACGGCGTACGAGAAGCGCGTCGAGGGCGACGAGGACGAGCTGGACAAGCAGGGCGCCGGCGACCAGGGCCTGATGTTCGGCTACGCGTCGGACGAGACCCCGGAGCTGATGCCGCTCCCGATCTACCTCGCGCACCGGCTCTCCCGCCGTCTGACCGAGGTCCGCAAGAACGGGACGATCCCGTACCTGCGCCCCGACGGCAAGACCCAGGTCACCATCGAGTACGACGGTGACAAGGCCGTCCGTCTCGACACGGTCGTCGTCTCCTCCCAGCACGCCTCGGACATCGACCTCGAGTCGCTGCTCGCGCCCGACATCCGTGAGTTCGTCGTCGAGCACGTCCTGAAGCAGCTCGTCGAGGACGGCATCAAGCTGGACGTCGACGGCTACCGCCTGCTGGTCAACCCGACCGGCCGCTTCGAGATCGGCGGCCCGATGGGCGACGCCGGCCTCACCGGTCGCAAGATCATCATCGACACGTACGGCGGCATGGCCCGCCACGGCGGCGGCGCGTTCTCCGGCAAGGACCCGTCCAAGGTCGACCGCTCGGCCGCCTACGCGATGCGCTGGGTCGCCAAGAACGTCGTGGCCGCCGGCCTCGCCTCGCGCTGCGAGGTCCAGGTCGCGTACGCGATCGGCAAGGCGGAGCCCGTCGGTCTCTTCGTCGAGACCTTCGGCACGAACACGATCGAGACCGAGAAGATCGAGAACGCCATCGGCGAGGTCTTCGACCTCCGCCCGGCCGCGATCATCCGCGACCTCGACCTGCTCCGCCCGATCTACGCCCAGACCGCGGCGTACGGCCACTTCGGCCGCGAGCTCCCCGACTTCACCTGGGAGCGCACGGACCGCGTGGACGCCCTCCGCAAGGCCGCGGGCCTCTAACCCGCGCCTCAGCACGACGACACGGAAGCCCGGCACCCCTGGGGGGCGCCGGGCTTCCGTGCGTCCGGCCCCGTCACGGCTGTCAGTGCGGTCTGGTAGGTATGGGGCTGTGAGCAGCGAGAACGAGACGCCCGAGGGTGCGGCCGGCGAGTCGCACGAGCAGCTCGCGCTCATTCGGGAGTCCGTGCGGAAGGCGAAGGTGCCGCGGGCCAAGCCGCGGACGTGGCGGGGGGCCGCGTTGGCCAAGGAGCTGCCCGTCGCGCGGGTGGTGGTCAACAAGGGCGTGCTCCATCTCGACCAGTTCTTCGACTACGCCGTGCCCGAGGAGCTGGACGCCGTCGCGCAGCCCGGGGTGCGGGTGCGGGTGCGGTTCGGGGCCGGGGCGCATCAGGTCAGGGACGGGCGGCGCGAGGGCGGGCGGCTGATCGACGGGTTCCTCGTCGAGCGGCGGGCCGAGTCGGACTACAAGGGCGCCCTTGCCGCGCTCGCCGATGTCGTGTCGCCCGAGCCGGTGCTGAGCGCCGAGCTCCTGGGGCTCGCCCGGGCCGTCGCCGACCGGTACGCGGGGAGCCTGGCGGACGTGCTCCAGCTCGCGATTCCGCCCCGTAGCGCGCGGGCCGAGGGGAAGGCGTCCCCGGAGCCGCTGCCCCCGCCCGCAGCGCCCGAGGCGGGCACCTGGGCGCGGTACGAGCGCGGACCGGGGTTCCTGGACGCCCTGGCCCGGGGTGGTGCGCCGCGCGCCGTGTGGAACGCGCTGCCGGGGCCGTACTGGGCCGAGGAGCTGGCCCGCGCCGTGGGAGCCACGCTCGCCTCCGGGCGCGGCGCGCTGGTCGTCGTACCCGACGGGCGGGCCGCCGCGCGCGTGGACGCGGCGCTGGCGGCCCTCCTGGGGCCGGGGCGGCACGCGCTGCTCACGGCGGAGACCGGACCGGAGAAGCGGTACGCCCAGTGGCTGGCGGTACGGCGGGGCTCCGTGCGGGCGGTCGTCGGTACGCGTGCGGCGATGTTCGCACCCGTCCGCGACCTCGGGCTCGTCGCCATCTGGGACGACGGGGACGGCAGCCACAGCGAGCTCCACGCCCCGCAGCCCCATGCGCGCGACGTCCTGCTGCTGCGCGCCGCCCACGACAAGTGCGCCTTTCTGCTCGGCTCGACCAGCTGCACCGTCGAGGCCGCGCAGCTCGTGGAGTCCGGCTGGGCCGCGCCGATCGTCGCCGGCCGGGATCAGGTGCGCGTCGCCGCCCCGCTCGTACGGACCGTGGGGGACGAACTGCTCGCCCGCGACGAGGCGGCGCGGGCCGCGAGGCTGCCGTCGCTGGCCTGGGAGACGGTACGGGAGGGCCTGAAGACCGGCCCGGTGCTCGTCCAGGTGCCGCGGCGGGGTTACGTACCGAGGCTGGCGTGCGAGCGCTGCCGGACGCCCGCCCGCTGTCGGCACTGCGCCGGGCCCCTGGAGGCGCCCGAGCAGCAGGAGCTGCGATGCGGCTGGTGCGGGCTGGGTGCGCCGGACTGGCACTGTGTGGAGTGCGGTGCGACCCGGCTGCGGGCCCAGATCGTGGGGGCGCGGCGGACGGCGGAGGAGCTGGGCCGGGCGTTCCCGGCCGTGCCGGTACGGACGTCTGGGCGGGACCATGTCCTGGACACCGTGCCCGGGCGCCCCGCGCTCGTGGTGTCCACACCGGGCGCGGAGCCGGTCGCCGAGGGCGGTTACGCGGCCGCGCTGCTCCTCGACGGATGGGCGATGCTCGGTCGTCCCGATCTGCGGGCGGGTGAGGAGGCGCTGCGTCGCTGGATCGACGCGGCCTCGCTGGTACGGGGGCAGGGTGAGGGCGGCACGGTGGTGGTGGTCGCGGAGCCCACGCTGCGACCGGTGCAGGCGCTGGTGCGGTGGGATCCCGTCGGCCACGCGCAGCGCGAGCTGGCGGAGCGGGCGGAGCTGGGCTTCCCGCCGGTGTCCCGGATGGCGGCGGTCTCCGGCCCGCCGGAAGCGGTCGTGGCGTTCCTCGCGGCGGCCGAACTGCCCCACGACGCGGAGGTGTTGGGCCCGGTGCCGCTACCCGTCGTACGGCCCGGGGGGCCTCGCCGCCCGGGGGACACCCCGCCGGGCGAGCAGTGGGAGCGCGCACTGGTCCGTGTCCCCCCGGGCAACGGCGCGGCGCTGGCGGCGGCGTTGAAGAAGGCGCAGGCGGGGCGGCTGGCGCGGGGCGGGGGAGAACCGGTGCGGGTGCGGGTGGACCCGCCGGACATCGGCTGACGGGTCGGGTGAGGTCGGGCGATCGTCCGCCGTGGCGCTGCCCACCCTCGACCTGCGGAGAGGCGTTCCCCGGGGGCGGCGCCACCCCACCGCCCCTGCGGAGCGCAAGGCCACAACGGGGCGGGGTGGGCCGCCCCGGCGGGTGGGGGCGTCAGCCGTTGCGGGGTGCGGGGAAGGCCGACGGGCGGGCGTCCTCGCGGAGGGGCATCGCGGCCGGCTGCGGCGGCATCGTGCGGGCCGGCGGCACCACCGGGAGCGTGCGCGTCGCCCCAGGCTCCGGGGCGCGCTCCTGCTCCGCCACGGCGCCCGGCTGCGGCGTGCGACGGGAGCCGTAACGGCGGTGGACCGCCTGCTTCGTGACCCCGAGCGCCGAGCCCACCGCGTCCCACGAGAACCCCAGCGAGCGGTCGAAGTCGACCGCCGCCGTCACCAGCGTCTCGACGCTGTCCCGCAGCTCCTGGGCGAGCCGGACGGTCGGCGCGGGTGCCCGTCCGTAGACGACGAAGCCCGTCGACGGACCGGAGCGGCGCGGGCGGTAGACATTGCCCAACTGGGCCGTGAGCGTGCGCAGTGCGTCGACCTGGCGCCGGACCCGCTCGATGTCCCGCACCAACAGATGCAGACTTGCCCGGGCTTGGGCGTCGTGGGTTGCGTGGTCGGCCATGTCTAAGCCTCTCGAACCGGCGTGGAATAGGGTCGGGCCACGACGAGGGGGCGGGCCCGTTTCGGTCAATCTCTCTTGACCAACGCGCTACCCGGGGTTGGGTCACGCTGCGGGGGCGTACACGCATATGCGCGGGGCGCTCTTCGTCACGTACGCCCCCTCGTGCCACGGCCCCTAGACTGGTGCGCTGCCCTCCCCCAAGCTCTCGGCTGCGCTCGAGCAGGGGGGTACCCCCATCGCCCCGAGATGCGAGGTTTTTCCGAGTGAAGCTGGTCTTCGCAGGCACCCCCGAGGTCGCCGTGCCCGCCCTGGATGCCCTGCTCGCCTCCGGCCGGCACGAGGTGGCCGCCGTCGTCACCCGCCCCGACGCCCCCGCCGGCCGCGGCCGGCGCCTGGTGGCGAGCCCGGTCGCCGAGCGTGCGGAGGAGGCCGGGGTCGAGATCCTCAAGCCCTCGCGGCCCAGGGACGAGGCGTTCCTCGCCCGCCTGCGGGAGATCGCCCCGGACTGCTGCCCGGTCGTGGCCTACGGCGCGCTGCTGCCCAAGGTCGCCCTCGACATCCCGGCCCACGGCTGGGTCAATCTGCACTTCTCGCTGCTGCCCGCGTGGCGCGGCGCGGCGCCCGTGCAGCACGCTGTCATGGCGGGCGACGAGGTGACCGGCGCGTCGACGTTCCAGATCGAGGAGGGACTCGACTCCGGACCGGTCTACGGCGTGATCACCGAGGACGTCCGCCCCACCGACACCAGCGGCGACCTGCTCACCCGGCTCGCCTTCGCGGGCGCGGGCCTGCTCGCCGCGACGATGGACGGCATCGAGGACGGCACCCTGAAGGCCGTCGCGCAGCCGGCCGACGGCATCACCCTCGCGCCCAAGATCCAGGTCGAGGACGCGCACGTCGACTGGAAGACCCCGGCGCTGCGCGTGGACCGCGTCGTGCGCGGCTGCACGCCCGCCCCGGGCGCGTGGACCGTGTTCCGCGGCGAGCGCCTCAAGCTGATCCAGGCGGCGCTGGTCCCCGACCGTACGGACCTGGCGCCCGGCGAGCTCGCGGCGGGCAAGAACAACGTGTACGTCGGCACGGGCTCGCACGCCGTCGAGCTGCTCTGGGTCCAGCCGCAGGGCAAGAAGCCGATGAAGGCCGCCGACTGGGCCCGCGGCGTCCGAATCGCCCCGGGCGAGCGTGTGGGCCTCTAGCGAGGGGGCGGCGAGCCGGCCTCGTGCCTGATCGCCGCCGAGGCGCCGGCCGTCGGCATGGGGCCTTTTCGGCGCGCGGGGGCGGCGGACGTAGGCTGAGAGGGTTCGACCTCGTCTTTTCTCACGCGGAGCACCTTTGAGCGAGCAGGCACGTCGCCGTCCCCCCAAGCCGTACCGGCGCCCCCAGAAGGATCCCGTGCGGATCCTCGCCTTCGAGGCACTCAGGGCGGTCGACGAGCGGGACGCGTACGCGAACCTCGTGTTGCCGCCGCTGCTGAAGAAGGCCCGGGAGAAGGGTGACTTCGACGGTCGTGACGCCGCGCTCGCGACCGAGCTGGTCTACGGCACGCTGCGGCGCCAGGGGACGTACGACGCCATCGTGTCCGCCTGCATCGACCGACCGCTCCGCGAGGTCGACCCGCCGGTCCTCGACGTGCTGTCGCTCGGCGCCCATCAGCTGCTCGGTACGCGCATCCCGACGCACGCCGCCGTCTCCGCCAGCGTGGAGCTCGCGCGCGTGGTGCTCGGGGACGGACGGGCCAAGTTCGTGAACGCCGTTCTGCGCAAGATCTCGCAGCACGACCTCGACACCTGGGTGGAACAGGTCGCGCCGCCCTACGAGGACGACGCCGAGGACCATCTCGCGGTCGTCCACTCGCACCCCCGCTGGGTCGTCTCCGCGCTCTGGGACGCCCTCGGCGGCGGCCGGGCCGGGATCGAGGACCTGCTCGAGGCCGACAACGAGCGTCCCGAGGTCACGCTCGTGGCCCGCCCCGGGCGCGCCACCACCGAGGAGCTCACCGACGAGGACACCCTGCCCGGCCGCTGGTCGCCCTACGCGGTGCGGCTGGCCGAGGGCGGCGAGCCCGGTGCCATCGAGGCCGTCAAGGACGGGCGCGCGGGCGTCCAGGACGAGGGCAGCCAGCTCGTCGCCATCGCGCTCGCCAACGCGCCCCTCGAGGGTCGCGACGAGCGCTGGCTGGACGGCTGCGCGGGCCCCGGCGGCAAGGCGGCCCTCCTGGGCGCCCTGGCCGCCGAGCGCGGCGCCGCCCTGCTCGCCTCCGAGAAGCAGCCGCACCGCGCCCGCCTCGTCGAACGCGCGCTGGCCGGCAACCCCGGCCCGTACCAGGTCATCGCCGCCGACGGCACCCGCCCGCCGTGGCGCCCCGGCTCGTTCGACCGCGTCCTCATGGACGTGCCCTGCTCGGGCCTCGGCGCCCTGCGCCGCCGCCCCGAGGCCCGCTGGCGCCGCCGCCCGGAGGACCTGGACGGCTTCGCCCCGCTCCAGCGCGGGCTGCTGCGCGAGGCGCTCTCGGCGGTCCGCGTCGGGGGAGTCGTCGGATACGCGACCTGCTCGCCGCACCTGGCCGAGACCCGCGTGGTCGTCGAGGACGTCCTCAAGGGCCGCGGCGGCCCGGCGGCCGAGGCGGAGTGGATCGACGTACGCCCGCTGATGCCCGGCGTCCCCGCTCTCGGTGAGGGGCCGGACGTCCAGCTGTGGCCGCACCTCCACGGCACGGACGCGATGTATCTCGCGCTGCTGCGGCGTACGGCCTGACGGCGGCGGATCCGCGCCCGTCCGGCATGTGGACAGGGGGCGAATCCGGAATCAGGACCGAATCCGGGCCGAATCCGCACCGAACCCGTGCGGATCCCGGTCCGAAACCGCTCCGCGGCAAAGAAGTGCCCAAGAACATGGCAGGCTTGGCACATGGCGCAGATCAACCCCAGCATCCTGTCCGCAGACTTCGCCCGCCTCGCCGATGAGGCGAAGGCCGTCGCCGGTGCCGACTGGCTGCATGTCGATGTCATGGACAACCACTTCGTGCCCAACCTGACGCTCGGCGTGCCGATCGTCGAGTCGCTCGCCCGGGCCACGGACACCCCGCTGGACTGCCACCTCATGATCGAGGACCCGGATCGCTGGGCCCCTCAGTACGTCGAGGCCGGCGCCGGGTCCGTCACCTTCCACGTCGAGGCGGCGGCCGCCCCCGTGCGGCTGGCGCGCGAGATCCGGGCCAAGGGGGCGCGTGCCTCGATGGCCCTGAAGCCCGCCACGCCCATCGAGCCGTACGAGGACCTGCTCCCCGAGCTGGACATGCTGCTGATCATGACCGTCGAGCCGGGCTTCGGCGGGCAGGCCTTCCTCGACATCATGCTGCCCAAGATCCGTCGCACCCGTGAGCTCATCTCCAAGCACGGACTGGAGCTGTGGCTCCAGGTCGACGGCGGGGTGGCCGAATCCACCATCGAGCGGTGCGCCGAGGCCGGCGCGGACGTCTTCGTCGCCGGGTCGGCGGTCTACGGCGCCCAGGACCCGGCCGAGGCCGTCCGCTCCCTCCGCGCGCAGGCCGAGTCCGCGACCGCCACGGCGGCGTGGGCGTGTGGCCACTGAGCCTCCGGCAGATGAACGCGGTCCGTCGGCGCACCGACAGGACCGATCGTGACCCGCCGGATCTGACAGGATGAACGGCGAGTCCAGAGTGTGAACGACAGCAGGACGACAGCAGCACGACGCGGCACGTGGGCAGCGGTACGTGAACAGAGCTAAGGAGATCGCGGTGGCGGGAATCTCGGCGGGACGGTCAGCCCTGCGGATGGGACCCGCGGAGCTGGTGCAGGCGGCGGCCATGGCGCGCCGTTTCTACCTCGAGGGCAAGTCCAAGATCCAGATCGCCGAGGAGTTCGGCGTGAGCCGCTTCAAGGTGGCCCGGGTCCTGGAGACCGCGCTCGAACGCGACCTCGTACGGATCGAGATCCGCGTCCCGGCCGAGCTGGACGCGGAGCGCTCGGACGCGCTCCGCGCCCGGTACGGGCTCCGCCACGCCGTCGTCGTCGAGTCCCCGGCGGAGGGCGAGGACGAGTCGCCCGACCCGGAGAACCTCGGCGAGGTCGCGGCCGACCTGCTCGGCGAGCTGGTCAACGAGGGTGACGTCCTGGGCCTGGCCTGGGGCCGCTCGACCATCCACATGGCCGCCGCCCTCGACCGGCTGCCCCCGTGCACGGTCGTCCAGCTCACCGGCGTGTACGACGCCGGGACCGCCGAGCGCGGCTCGGTCGAGGCGGTACGGCGTGCCGCCCAGGTCTCCGGCGGCGAGGCGCACCCCATCTACGCGCCGATGCTGCTGCCCGACCCGGCCACGGCGGCCGCGCTGCGCAACCAGACGGGCATCGCGCGCGCCTTCGAGTACTTCGACAAGGTCACCGTCGCCTGTGTGTCCATCGGCTCCTGGGAGCCGGGCATCTCGACCGTGCACGACATGCTCACGGACGAGGAGCGCGCTCACTACGCCTCCCTCGGCGTCGCCGCCGAGATGTCCGCGCACCTCTTCGACGCCGACGGGCGCCGGGTGGGCCGTGACCTGGGCGAGCGCTGCATCACGGTCGAGGCGGACCGGCTGCGCCGGATCCCCGAGGTCGTGGCGATCGCGGGCGGTCAGCGCAAGGCGGCGGCGATCGGGGCGGTGCTCCGCTCCGGGCTCGTCACCAGCCTCGTGACCGACCGTGCCGCGGCCGACTACCTCCTCACCGAGTCCGTCCCGGGCCCGCGCCCCGCGCTGGAGCGGAAGGACCCGGACGGCGTCTGACGCCCCGGCACGCCCGTCCCACGGGCGGCCCGGGACCGGGTGGGCCGCGCCGAAGGCCGCCCCGTCCGAGGCCCCGCGCGGGACCCGGGCCGCCGGGCCCCGCGCCGGTATCGTCGGCACATGTTGCCCCGGACCCTCCGCGCGCTGCTCGCGCTCGTGCTGTGCGTCACGGCACTCGCCGGCTGCTCCACCGCCGCCGGCGACGGCGCGCCCGCCCCCACCGGATCCTCCGGGCTCGTGACCGTCCAGGCCGGCGACCTGCCTGCCGAGGCGCGGGCCGCCCTGGAGCTCATCGAGCGCGGCGGGCCGTTCCCGTACGAGAAGGACGGCGCGACCTTCTCCAACTTCGAGCGGATCCTGCCGCAGCACGAGCGCGGCTACTACCGCGAGTACACCGTCCGCACCCCCGGCGAACGCGACCGTGGCGCACGGCGCCTGGTCACCGGGCAGGGCGGCGAGGTCTACTACACCGACGACCACTACGAGACCTTCCGGGAAGTGGTGCTCGATGACGCTCGATGACGCACTCGTCCTCGACCTGAACGGGATCGTGGACAAGGCCGGCTTCATGGACCGCTGCGCCACCACCCTCGGGCTCCCCGCCTGGTTCGGACGGAACTGGGACGCCCTCGCCGACTGCCTGACGGACCTTCCCGAGCCGGTGGCCCTCGTCGTCACCGGCTGGAAGTCGTACGCCGAGACCCGGCCCGGCGACTGGGAGACCGCCCAGGACGTCTTCGCCACGGCGGCCGACACCAGCCCCACCGGCCTCACCGTCCTCCTCGCTCTTGGAGGAATCGACAAGAGGGGTGTCGCAAGCCTCGGATGAAACGCCCGGGACTGGTATGTGTACGGGCGTGGGACAATGAACTACGTGCTTTTTCCCCTGGCTGAAATGCCTAGGGGCCGATCCGAACGACTGGGATGTCAGCACGTGCGTTTCCTCAATGACGTCAAGCCGCCCTACGACCTGACGTACGACGATGTCTTCATGGTGCCGAGCCGCTCGGCCGTGGGTTCCCGCCAGGCCGTGGACCTCTCCTCGCCGGACGGTACCGGCACGACGATCCCGCTGGTCGTCGCCAACATGACCGCGATCGCCGGCCGCCGTATGGCCGAGACCGTCGCCCGCCGCGGTGGCCTCGTCGTCATCCCCCAGGACATTCCGATCGAGGTCGTCACCGACGTCATCTCGTGGGTGAAGAGCCGCCACCACGTCCTGGACACCCCCATCGTCCTCGCGCCCCACCAGACCGTCGCCGACGCGCTCTCGCTGCTGCCCAAGCGGTCGCACGACGCCGGTGTCGTCGTCGACGAGGACCGCCGTCCGGTCGGTGTCGTCACCGACGCGGACCTGTCCGGCGTGGACCGCTTCACCCAGCTCTCCGAGGTCATGTCGAAGGACCTGCTGCTCCTCGACGCCGACATCGAGCCGCGCGACGCGTTCAACACGCTCGACCACGCCAACCGCCGCTACGCCCCGGCCGTGGACAAGGACGGCCGTCTGGTCGGCATCCTGACCCGCAAGGGCGCGCTCCGCGCGACCTTGTACACCCCGGCCGTCGACGCGAACGGCAAGCTGCGCATCGCCGCCGCGGTCGGCATCAACGGCGACTTCGTGGGCAAGGCCAAGCAGCTCCTCGACGCGGGCGTCGACACGCTCGTCATCGACACGGCCCACGGCCACCAGGAGTCGATGGTCGCCGCGATCAAGGCCGTGCGCGCCCTCGACCCGCAGGTCCCGATCGTCGCCGGCAACATCGTCGCCGCCGAGGGTGTGCGCGACCTCATCGAGGCCGGCGCGGACATCATCAAGGTCGGCGTGGGCCCCGGCGCCATGTGCACCACGCGCATGATGACCGGCGTCGGCCGCCCGCAGTTCTCCGCGGTCCTGGAGTGCGCCGCCGAGGCGAAGAAGTACGGCAAGCACGTATGGGCCGACGGTGGCGTTCGGCACCCGCGTGACGTCGCCATGGCGCTCGCCGCCGGCGCGTCCAACGTCATGATCGGCTCGTGGTTCGCCGGGACGTACGAGTCCCCCGGCGACCTCCAGCACACCGCCGACGGGCGTCCGTACAAGGAGTCCTTCGGCATGGCCTCGGCCCGCGCCGTGCAGAACCGCACGAGCGAGGAGTCGGCCTACGACCGTGCCCGCAAGGGCCTCTTCGAGGAGGGCATCTCGACCTCGCGGATGTTCCTCGACCCGGCCCGCCCGGGCGTCGAGGACCTGATCGACTCGATCATCGCGGGCGTCCGCTCCTCCTGCACCTACGCGGGCGCGGCCTCGCTCGCGGAGTTCGAGGAGAAGGCCGTGGTCGGCATCCAGAGCGCCGCCGGTTACGCCGAGGGCAAGCCGCTGCACGCCAGCTGGAGCTAGTCCGTCGTACGAAGGCCCCCGCGAGTCGCCTCGCGGGGGCCTTCGTCGTCTCCGCACACAGGTCACGCGGCCGTCCGCAGTCCCCGCACATGCGGCCTCAGCGCGTCCGCGACCGCCGCCGCCATCCGGGCGTGCCCGCGGTCGTTGGGGTGCAGGCCGTCCGCCAGGTCCTCGGGGTCGAGCAGGGGACGGCCCGAGAGCACGATCAGCCGACTGTCGCCCTCCGCCGCCAGGTCGCGCCCCGCCTCCTCCATGGCCGTCCGCAGGTCCTCCAGCGTGGCGCCCAGGGCGTTGGGGGCGGTCTCGGCCTCCGGGCGCAGCACGGGGGAGAGGATCAGCAGCGGGGTGTCCGGGTGGCGCCGGCGCACCAGGCCCACGTAGGCCCGTACCGTCTCGTACAGCCATCCCGCCGAACAGGGCGCCCTGGACCAGCAGTTGGTGCCGAAGGCCAGGGTGACGAGCTCGCCGGGGAGGCTCGCGAGCTGCTCGGCGAGGGGAAGTTCACCGCGCGCCCCGCCCGCGAAGCCGAGGTTGACCGTGTCCAGGCCGAGCATCCGCCCCGCCGTCGCCGGCCAGGAGTGGGCGGGCCGTGTGGACCACCAGCCCTCGGTGATCGAGTCGCCGTGCACGAGCCAGCGCGGCCGCCGCGGGGCGGGGGAGAGGGAGCCGTCGCACGCCCGGAGGCCGAGCACCACCGGCGCCTGGCTCTCCGGCAGATGGACCGCGAACGTCCCGCCCTCGGGCGGGAGTTCGAGGGCGATGGTGGCCTCCTCCGCCGGCGCCGTGAAGCTCTCGCCCACGCACCGGTCGTCCCGCCACAGCGCGAAGCAGTGCCGCAGGGCCCGCATCGCGTCCCCGGAGGCCGGAACGGCGGCGCGGTAGCGCAGCTCGACCGCCCGGGTGCCGGGCTCGGCCGCGAACTCGACCCGTACGCCGATGGGCAGCGCGGCCCGCTCGGCCGTGTCCCAGGGGAGCCGGGCCAGGTCGGCGGGGTCGGCGCGGACCGCACGGCCGCCGTCGAGCCAGGCCGTGCCGCGGAGATAGGGAGTGGGATCCAGCCAACCCACCGAAGCCTCCGATCGAGGTGACGCAGCGGGCTCGCAGAGTCGGTCATCCGGCACAAGGAGTCAATGCGCACGTGGTGTGTGCTTCACACCCCGCTTATCGCCCCAATGTGCCGATTCATGCGAGGGGGCGCAATGTTTCCTCGTCTGGGCTCCAAGTGCGCAATGATCATCTGCGGGTGCGCAACAACCCTGCATTACGAGCGCGAAGCGTGGGGCTTAGGCTCATGCCTCGTACCAGGAGTGGCGGCGACCGCCTGCTCGGCGGTTCCCCCTTCCCTCGCGGGCCCTCTCGTCATGCCCGCGTACCGCCGTGGTCGTCGCATTTCGACAGGCAGCGATCAAGGAGCCTTCGCAGTGCTGGATCAAGGCACGGCCTCACCGGCCACCGAGCCGACCGTCCCCAAGACCTCCGGGCTCTCCGCCCTTACCCGGCGCAAGCCGGTAGAACGCCTGGTCGCCGAGGGTGGCCAGGGTGAGGGCGGCTCGCTCCGCCGCACGCTCTCGATGTGGCAGCTGACCATGATCAGCATCGGTGCGACGCTCGGCACCGGCATCTTCGTGGTCCTCGGCGACGCCGTGCCGAAGGCCGGCCCCGCGGTCACGGTCGCCTTCGTCATCGCCGGTCTCACGGCCCTCTTCTCCGCCCTTTCGTACGCCGAGCTGGCGGGCTCCATACCGGTCGCCGGCTCCTCCTACTCGTATGCGTACGCAACGATGGGTGAACTTGTCGCGTGGGTCTGCGGCTGGTGTCTGGTCCTGGAGTACGGCGTGTCCGTCGCCGCCGTCGCGGTCGGCTGGGGCGAGTACCTCAACGAGCTGCTCGACGGCACGATCGGCGTCACCATCCCCGACGTGCTCTCCTCGGCGCCCGGTGAGGGCGGCATCATCAACCTGCCGGGTCTGATCGTCGTCCTGCTCGCGATGGTCTTCCTGCTCGGCGGCGCCCGCGAGTCCGCTCTCGTGAACACCGTCATGGTCTTCGTGAAGATCGCCGCGCTGGTGCTGTTCTGCGCCATCGGCTTCATGGGCTTCAAGTCCGGCAACTACGCCGACTTCATGCCGCTCGGCATGGCCGGCGTCAGCGCCGCCGGTGCGAGCCTCTTCTTCTCGTACATCGGCTTCGACGCCGCCTCCACCGCTGGTGAGGAGGCGAAGGACCCGAAGCGTGACCTGCCGCGCGCGATCATGCTCTCGCTGCTCATCGTCACCGTCCTCTACGTCCTGGTCGCGGCCGTCGCCGTCGGCGCGTGGAACTGGAAGGACTTCGAGGGCTCCGAGGCCTCGCTCGCCGCGATCATGAACGACGTCAGCGGCCAGAAGTTCTGGGGCACCCTGCTCGCCGCCGGTGCGGTCATCTCGATCGCCAGCGTCGTCCTGACCGTCCTCTACGGCCAGACCCGTGTGCTCTTCGCGATGTCCCGCGACGGCCTCGTGCCCAAGGTCTTCGGCAAGGTCAGCGGCAAGACCGGCACCCCGCGCGTCAACACCGTCATCGTCTCGGTCTTCTGCGGCGCCCTGGCCTCCGTCATCCCGCTGGGCAAGCTCGTCGACGCCACCAGCATCGGCACGCTGTTCGCCTTCGCCCTGGTCAACATCGCGGTGATCGTGCTGCGCCGCAGCCGCCCGACGATGGACCGCACCTTCCGCGTGCCGCTCGGCTGGACGTTCCCGATCCTCGGCTTCGGCTTCTGCGTGTACAACATGTTCAGCCTGGACTCGGTCACCTGGGTGGTCTTCGGTTGCTGGATGGCCGCGGGCCTCGTGTTCTACTTCCTGTACGGCATGCGCCGCTCCCGCCTGGCCACCGAACCCCTCGTGGTCACCGACGCAGAGAAGTGATCCACCCGTAGTGCGACTCAACGACCTCGACGAACGCATCGTCCACGCCCTCGCGGAGGACGCCCGCCGCTCGTACGCCGACATCGGCTCGCTCGTCGGCCTGTCCGCGCCCGCCGTCAAGCGGCGCGTGGACCGGCTGCGGGCCGAGGGCGCCATCACCGGATTCACCGTACGGGTGGACCCGGCGGCGCTCGGCTGGGAGACCGAGGGGTTCGTCGAGATCTACTGTCGCCACAACACCTCGCCGGACGACATCCGGCGAGGTCTGGAGCGCTACCCCGAGGTGGTGTCCGCGTCGACCGTCACGGGCGACGCGGACGCCGTCGTCCAGGTCTTCGCCTCCGACATGCGCCACTTCGAGCGCGTCCTGGAGCGGATCGCGGGCGAGCCGTTCGTGGAGCGCACCAAGTCGGTCCTGGTGCTCTCGCCGCTGCTGCGGCGCTTCTCCTCCGGCTCGCCCGCGTAGCCCTTGCGGGCAGCGGGACGAAGGGCGGTGCGGGCCGTGGTTCCCGCACCGCCCTTCGGGCTATTCGGTCGGGTACTCCGGCTGCCAGGGCAGCACCTTGAAGTCGCCCGTGCCGGCCTTCGTCCTCTCGAACGGCGCCGGGCTGTGGCACGGGGGCACGTCGCCCTGCTCCGGGTCCTGCGCCAGCCAGCTGTAGCCCAGCCGGTCGTGCTTGCCCAGATCGTGAACGGAGACCCCGATGCGCCGCTTGTCGAACTCCTTCACATCGGTCTCGGTGACCTTGCCCGTCACTGTGGCCACCTTCCCGCCCGTGACCAGACAGTCCACCTTCACCACGGCGTAGCCACCCTTGCCGTTCTTGTAGTGGCTGAACCGGAAGGTGCCGGTCGCCGCCTGCGGGTTCATGTTGTCCTTCGCCGCGAGATGGGCGTCGAAGGAGAACGTGATGTCGTCGCTCGCCACCCGGTAGATCTTCGCGCTCCCGGTCAGCGCCGCGGCCTCCCGGCTGCCGCCCCTCCCGTCCCCGGAGGCGACCGCGGAGCCCGCGGCTCCCGCGCTGATCGTCAGGGCGGCGGCGAGAGCGGCGATCTTCGTACGGCGGTTCATGGAATCTCGGTCCTTTCGGCAGGTCAACCGGACGACCACCACTCTTCCGCGACACCCCTCGCACGGCGTCGGGCCGCGGGACGGTTCCCCCTCCGCCGCGCGGCGGGGGAGTCCTGCGACCGTGGTCGGACAGGCGCGCAACGAATCGCCGCCGCACCGTCCGATCGCGCAATGGTTCGACGGTCGGTCCGCAACGGTCGCGTCTTGTCCCGATCGAGCGCGAAACCGTACCGTTTCTGAGGTCTTTCCCTCCCCCTTCCGACCCCCGAGGATCGCCGATGCCCGCGCTGCGCACCGCCCTGCTCCAGAGCTCCGGACAGCCCGGTGATGTGGCCGCCAATCTGAAGGTCCTCGACGAGGCCGCCGCCCGCGCGGCCGAGGCCGGAGCCGGGCTGCTGCTCGCCCCCGAGCTCTTCCTGACCGGCTACGCGATCGGCGCCGACATGGCGCGCCTGGCCGAGCCGGCCGACGGTCCCTCCGCCCGTGCCGTCGCCGCCGTCGCCGAGCGCCACGGCCTCGCCGTCGGCTACGGCTACCCGGAGCGGGACACCGAGCAGCACGGCGTCCTCTACAACGCCGCCCAGCTCATCGGCGCCGACGGAGCCACCCTCCTGCGCTACCGCAAGACCCACCTGTTCGGAGACTTCGAGCACCACTGGTTCACGCCCGGCGAGGACGCCGTCGTCCAGGCGGAGCTCGGCGGCCTCACCGTGTCGATGATGATCTGCTACGACGTCGAGTTCCCCGAGAACGTACGGGCGCAGGCCCTGGCCGGTACGGACCTCCTCCTCGTACCGACCGCGCTGATGCACCCCGCCGAGGTCGTGCCCGAGTCCGTCGTCCCCGTGCGCGCGTTCGAGAACCAGATCTACATCGCGTACGCCAACCGGACCGGCCCGGAGGGCGACTTCGAGTTCGTCGGACTCTCCACGCTCGCCGCCCCCGACGGCACCGCCCGGGCCCGCGCGGGCCGGGGCGAGGACCTCGTCCTCGGCGACGTGGACCCCGCCGTCCTCGCCGCCTCCCGCAAGGACAACCCCTACCTCCGCGACCGGCGTCCCGGCCTCTACGGCTCCCTCGTCTGAGCCGCCCCTTCCCTCGAACCGCCCCGATCTTTTCCGTGCAAGGAGTCCGTACCCCATGACGTCCACGGTGCCCACGACCGCCGTCCCGCACAGCGACGGCCAGCCGCCGATCACCATGTTCGGTCCGGACTTCCCGTACGCCTACGACGACTTCCTGGCCCACCCGGCCGGGCTCGGCCAGATACCCGCGACCGAGCACGGCACCGAGGTCGCCGTCATCGGTGGCGGTCTCTCGGGCATCATCGCGGCCTACGAGCTGATGAAGATGGGCCTCAAGCCCGTCGTCTACGAGGCCGACCAGATCGGCGGCCGGCTGCGCACCGTCGGCTTCGAGGGCACCGGCACCGAGGGGCTGACGGCGGAGATGGGCGCCATGCGCTTCCCGCCCTCCTCCACCGCCTTCCAGCACTACATCGACCTGGTGGGCCTGGAGACGCAGCCCTTCCCGAACCCGCTCGCCGAGTCCACCCCGTCGACCGTCGTCGACCTCAAGGGCGAGTCGCACTACGCGCAGACCGTCGACGACCTCCCGCAGGTCTACCGCGACGTGATGAACGCGTGGAACGCCTGTCTCGACGAGGGCGCCGACTTCTCCGACATGAACCAGGCCATGCGTGAGCGCGACGTCCCGCGCATCCGTGAGATCTGGTCGAAGCTCGTCGAGAAGCTCGACAACCAGACCTTCTACGGCTTCCTGTGCGAGTCGGAGTCGTTCAAGTCCTTCCGGCACCGGGAGATCTTCGGCCAGGTCGGCTTCGGCACCGGCGGCTGGGACACCGACTTCCCCAACTCCATCCTGGAGATCCTCCGCGTCGTCTACACCGAGGCCGACGACCACCACCGCGGCATCGTGGGCGGCTCGCAGCAGCTGCCGCTGCGCCTGTGGGAGCGCGAGCCGGAGAAGATCGTCCACTGGGCGCAGGGCACCTCCCTGCGGTCCCTGCACGAGGGCGACCCGAAGCCGGCCGTCACGCGGCTGAACCGCACCGCCGGCAACCGGATCACCGTCACGGACGCCACCGGGGACATCCGTACGTACAAGGCGGCGATCTTCACCGCCCAGTCCTGGATGCTGCTCTCCAAGATCGCCTGCGACGACTCGCTCTTCCCGATCGACCACTGGACCGCCATCGAGCGCACCCACTACATGGAGAGCTCGAAGCTCTTCGTGCCGGTGGACCGGCCGTTCTGGCTGGACAAGGACGAGGAGACCGGCCGGGACGTCATGTCGATGACGCTGACCGACCGGATGACCCGCGGCACGTACCTCCTGGACGACGGCCCGGACAAGCCCGCCACGATCTGCCTCTCGTACACCTGGTGCGACGACAGCCTGAAGTGGCTGCCGCTGTCCGCGAACGAGCGGATGGAGGTCATGCTGAAGTCGCTCGGCGAGATCTACCCGAAGGTCGACATCCGGAAGCACATCATCGGCAATCCGGTGACGGTCTCCTGGGAGAACGAGCCCTACTTCATGGGCGCCTTCAAGGCGAACCTGCCGGGCCACTACCGCTACCAGCGCCGCCTGTTCACCCACTTCATGCAGGACAGGCTGCCCGAGGACAAGCGGGGCATCTTCCTCGCCGGCGACGACATCTCCTGGACGGCCGGCTGGGCCGAGGGTGCCGTGCAGACCGCGCTCAACGCGGTGTGGGGCGTGATGCACCACTTCGGCGGCTCGACCGACGCCACCAACCCGGGCCCGGGCGACGTGTACGACGAGATCGCCCCGGTGGAGCTCCCCGAGGACTGAGCGTCCCGAGCCGTGCGCCGCGCGGAGTCAGCCGCGCACGGACAGCGGGGTGAGCAGCATCCGCCCCACCAGGCCCACCGACCGGTCGAGGCGTTCCCTGAACTCCTCGGCCAGTTCGGGAAGTTCGCCCAGCTCCCAGAGGGAGCGGGCGGAGAGCCAGGCCCCGTCACGGGCCCGGTCCAGGCTCCAGCAGCCCAGCAGATGCGTCAGCGGGTCCGCGACCTCCAGGAGGTCCGGGCCCGGCATCAGTTCCTCGCGGATCCGCTCCTCCAGGAGGACGAGGATGTCGCCGACCCGGTCGAACTCGTCCTCGAGGTCGCGCGGGGCGCAGTCGAGGGTCCGGCAGGTGTCGACCACGGCGAGCGCCAGGTCGTGGCCGATGTGCGCGTTGATCCCGGCGAGCGCGAACTGGAGCGGCCGTACGCCGGGATGGCGACGGTAGTGGAAGAGCGGCCGCCAGCAGGCCGGGGCGGCGCCGTCGGCGGCGACGGTGTCGACGACCGCGAGATAGCGCTCGGCGAAGCGGACGTCGAGGGTCGCGGCGGCCCGGCGGTCGGCGAAGGTGCCGGAGTCGATGGCCCGGCCGATCTCCTCCGTCACGGTCAGATAGACCCGGTTGAAGACGGCGACGCCGTCGGCCGGATGCCAGGCCGAGCGGATTCTCCGCATCCGCTCCACCACCGGGTCGACCGCGGTGAACTGCCCGATCTGCGTGGTCTGCGCCATGGGGGCAGCGTCCCAGCAGCCGGGCCCGGGAGGGAACTCCCTCGGCCCGGCTTCCCCAGAACGGGCGAATATGCCTACGACTTGCCGGCCGAAGCGCTGTCCTCCGTGCTCTCGTACGAGCTTGTGCCGGAGTCGAGCAGGGGCTCCTGCTGCTTCAGGTGCGCGGGGGCGAACGCCCGCAGGACGTGGTAGCCGGTGATCACGACGAGCGTGCCGAGCGCGATACCGCCGAGCTCGAAGGTGTCGGTGAAGGTCAGTTTCACCCCGCCGACGCCGATGATGATGCCCGCCGCGGCCGGCACCAGGTTGAGCGGGTTACGGAGATCCACCTTGGCGTTGATCCAGATCTGGGCGCCGAGCAGGCCGATCATGCCGTAGAGGATCACCGTGATGCCGCCCAGCACGCCGCCCGGGATCGCGGCGACGACAGCGCCGAACTTGGGGCAGAGGCCGAAGAGCAGCGCGAAGCCGGCCGCCGCCCAGTAGGCGGCGGTGGAGTAGACGCGGGTGGCCGCCATGACGCCGATGTTCTCGGAGTACGTGGTGTTCGGCGGTCCGCCCACGGCGGTCGACAGCATCGAGGCGGCGCCGTCGGCCGCGATCGCGGTGCCGAGCTTGTCGTCGAGCGGGTCGCCGGTCATCTCGCCGACGGCCTTGACGTGCCCGGCGTTCTCCGCGATCAGGGCGATCACCACGGGCAGCGCCACCAGGACGGCCGACCACTCGAAGCTGGGGCCGTGGAAGGACGGGAGACCGATCCAGTCGGCCTGGGAGACACCCGACAGGTCGAGCCGCCAGTGGTCGGTGACCTGACCGCCCGGGGACATGGAGTGGATCTTGCCGAAGACCAGGTCGAAGACCCAGGAGATGGCGTAGCCGAAGATCAGTCCGAGGAAGATCGCGATGCGCGACCAGAACCCGCGCAGACAGACCACGGCGAGACCGGTGAACAGCATGACGAGCAGCGCCGTCCACTGGTCCTGCGGCCAGTAGGTGGCGGCGGTGACCGGGGCGAGGTTGAAGCCGATGAGCATCACGACGGCGCCGGTGACGATCGGGGGCATCGCCGCGTGGATGATCCGCGCGCCGAACTTCCGTACCGCGAGACCCGCCAGGAACAGCACGCCGCCGACGACGAACACCGCGCCGGTGACGGTCGCGCTGGTGCCGCCGGAGGCCCGGATGGCCGCGGCGACACCGACGAACGAGAGCGAGCAGCCCAGATAGCTGGGGACCGTGCCCCGCGTCGCGAGCAGGAAGATCACGGTCGCGACGCCGGACATCATGATCGCGAGGTTGGGGTCGAGACCCATGAGGACGGGGGCCACGAAGGACGCGCCGAACATCGCCACCACATGCTGGGCGCCGAGGCCGGCCGTACGGGGCCAGGAGAGCCGTTCGTCCGGCCGGACGACGGCTCCTGGAGCGGGTGTTCGTCCGTCGCCGTGCAGGGTCCAGCGCACGCCGAGGTTCATGTGGTCGCTCCAGTTCTCCGATGACGGTGGCCGGTTCGCCGCGCGAAACCTCAGCCGAAAAAGATCAGCCACATGGTAATGCGCCGCAGGTCACCGGTGTTGCGGAGCGTGCTCTACGAGACCTGGCCCGAGCTCGCCGTGGCGCTTCCGCTCGTGGCCGCGGCGGTGCTCGCGGGCCGGTTGCCCTGGCGGAGCACACCGGCGCCCAGCACCAGACCGAAAGTCAGCAGCGTGACCAGGCCGAAGGAGAACATGAGGGAGGTCGCGTCGGCGATGCCGCCGATCGCCGAGGGGGCGATGAGCCCCGAGGTGTACGTGATGGTGGCGACGCCCGCGATGGCCTGGCTGGGGTTCGGACCGCTGCGCCCGGCCGCCGCGAAGGCCAGCGGGACGACGACGGCGACCCCGAGGCCGATGAGTCCGAAACCGGCCATCGCCACGACGGCGTGCGGGGCGAGGACCACGAGCACGCCGCCGACCGTCGCGGCGACGCCACCGACCCGTACCGTCCGCACCGCGCCGAAGCGGTCCACCACCCGGTCGCCGACCAGCCGGGCGATCGCCATCGTCAGCGCGAAGGCGGTGGTGGAGGCGGCCGCGACGCCGGCCGAGGAGCCGAGCTCGTCCTTCAGATAGACCGCCGACCAGTCCAGGCTCGCGCCCTCGGCGAAGACCCCGCAGAAGCCGATGGCGCCGATGATCAGGGCGGACTTCGGAGGCAGCGAGAAGCGCGGCGGCGCCTCGTCCTCGGGGGCGCTCTGCAGATCGAGCACGCCCTGGCAGAAGAAGAGACCGAGCGCGGTCAGGGCGAGGGCCGCGACGAGGTGGTGGAGGCGTGCGTCCGTGCCGAAGTGGGCGGCGACGGTACCGGCGGCGGAGCCGATCAGCGCGCCCACGCTCCACATGCCGTGCAGGCTGGACATGATCGACTTGTCCATGCGGGTCTCGACCTCGACGCCGAGGGCGTTCATCGCCACGTCGGACATGCCGGCGGTGGCGCCGTAGACGAAGAGCGCCGCGCAGAGCCCGTAGATGTTCGGGGCGGGGGACGGGAGGATCAGGGCAAGCGTCCACAGGGCGAGCAGTCCGCGCAGCGCGGTGCGGGCGCCGTAGCGGTGGCTGATCGCGCCGGCCAGCGGCATGGCCAGTGAGGCACCGATGGCCGGGAAGGCCAGGGCGAGTCCGAGCTGGCCCGCGCTGACGTCCGCGTGGTCCTGGATCCACGGGATGCGGGTCGCGAAGCTGCCGGTGACCGCGCCATGGACGCAGAAGACGGCGGCGACGGCGAACCGCGCCCGCCGCAGTCGCTCGGTACTGAAGACGGTCTCGCCCGCCATGTGTGCCCTCCCTCGGTGTGGTGGGCGGTAAACTATCAGGAACCCTGCCTGATAAATAGAGTAGGGGAGCAGGGACCGTCCCGCACACGTCTGAGAGGATCCGGGCATGGCCGCATCCCCGAGTACCGCCCGGGCCCTCAACGACCGGCTCGCCCTGCGACTGCTCCAGGACGAGGGGCCCTTGACGGCGACTCAGCTGAAGACGCTGACCGGACTCTCCCGCCCCACCGTCGCCGACCTCGTCGAACGGCTCCAGGGCTCCGGGCTCGTCCGCATCGTGGGGGAGTCCGGCGCGGAGCGCCGCGGGCCCAACGCCAAGCTCTACGGGATCGCCGCCGACCGCGCCCATCTCGCCGCGCTCGACGTCCGCACCACGTCCGTCTCGCTCACCGTCGCCGACCTGCTGGGCACCACGCTCGCCGAGGCATCGGCGCCGATAGGCGGGGAGGACGGCACCGGACCCGCCGTCGAGAAGGCCGTCGCGCTCCTGGAACGGACCGCCAAGGAGGCCGGCGCGGAGACGCTCCACAGCGTCGTCGTCGGCGCCCCCGGACTGATCGACCCCGCCACCGGGGAGCTGCGGAACTCGACGGGGCTGCCCGAGTGGCACCGGCGGCTGATGGCCGCGCTCCAGGAACGGCTGCCCGCGACCGTGCTCGTCGAGAACGAGACCAACCTCGCGGCCGTCGCGGAACAGCGGGTCGGCGCGGCCCGCGACCACGAGACGTTCGTCCTGCTCTGGCTGGGCCAGGGCGTCGGCGCGGCCGTAGTCCTGGACGGGCGGCTGCGCCGAGGGGCCTCGGGCGGGGCGGGCGAGCTCGGCTTCCTGCCGGTGCCCGGCACCTCCGGGCTGCCGTCGGCGACCGGCTGCGACGGCGGCTTCCACGAGCTGGCCTGCGCGGCCGCGGTGGAGGCCCTCGCCGTGGAGCACGGCCTGGACCCGGTGAGTGCGCTCGGCTCCGGACACGGTCCCTTCCTCGACGTCCTGGCCCGGCGCCTCGCGGTCGGCGCGGCGGCCGTGGCCTCCGTCCTCGACCCGGGCTGTGTGGTCCTCGGCGGCGAGACCGGCCACCGGGGCGGCCCGGAACTCGCGGCCCGCGTCGAGGCCGAACTCGCCGCGCTCTCCCCGCTCCGGACGGAGGTCCGCGCCACCGCCCTCGGCGACACCGCGGTCCTGCGCGGCGCGCTCCTGGCCGCCCGGGACGCGGCCCAGGACGTGCTCTTCCCGTAACCGCCCGTCGGCGCCGCCCGGCCCTGCGCTCCCCTGACCGCCTCGGCGCCGGCCGGCCCTGCGCTCCCCCGACCGCCTCGGCGCCGGCCGGCCTTACGCGCCCGGCTCGGCCTGGAACCGGCCGGTCAGGAACTCCTCGAACGTCACCCGGCCCACCGCCTGCTCGGGAGCGAGGTGACCGCCGTGGCGCAGACCCCGGTAGACCCTGCCGGGAAGCGGGACCTCCACGACGCGGCGGCGCTTCCCGCTCGCCCGCAGATACGCGTCCGCGAGCTCGGCGAACGTGTGGATCCGAGGGCCGCCCATGTCCGCCACCCGGCCGGCCGGGTCGCCCGCCGCCAGCTCCGCGAGACGCGCGGCGGCCTCGGTGACCTCCAGGGGCTGGTCCCGTACGGCCTTCGGGACGAACATCACCGGCGGCTTCGCCAGCCCCTCCAGGAGCATCAGGATCAGGTCGTGGAACTGTGTGGTCCGCAGCAGCGTCCAGGCGATGCCCGACTGCTGGATCAGCCGTTCCACCGCGTACTTCCTGCGGTAGTAGCCGAGCGGCACCCGGTCCACGCCGACGATCGAGATGTACAGCAGATGCGGGACCCCGGCCCGCCGGGCAGCCTCGATCAGCACCCGGGCGGCCTGCTCGTCGCCCTTCACGATGTTCGTGCAGTGGACGATCGCGTCCACGTTCCGCACCGCCCGGTCGAGGAGCGGCCCGCCCTTGCGCAGATCGACCGCGAACGGCGGGGAGTGGCGGCTCAGGACGCGCACCTCGTGGCCCGCCGCGCGGAGCCGTTCGCAGACCGGGCGGCCGAGCGTGCCCGTGCCCCCGGTCACCAGGATGGTGGTCATGTGTCCAGCGTGAACGCCTCCGCCGCGGCCCGCACATGCGGACCGCGGCGAAGGAGGGAGACCCGGCGGCGGCAAGGGCCGTGAATCCCGCCGCCGGGCGTTCTTCCGAGGCCGGAGCGACTCGGAGGTCAGAGGGTCAGCAGGCCCCCAGGTCCTTCCAGACCCCCCACTCGCCGGTCGTGCCAGGCTCCTCGTTCTGCGTCCACCACTGGGCCTTCCACTTGTGGCCCTTGTGGGAGACCTCGGTGCCCCCGTTGTAGACCGTGCCGGCCACGTACGCCGGGGCGGTGCAGGTGCCACCCGGCGGCGTCGTCGGCGGCGTGGTCGGGGGAGTCGTCGGCGGGGTGGTGGGCGGCGGGGTCGTGGGCGGGGTGGTCGTCCCCGGCTCCACCACCGTCGTACCGCGCGCCAGGTCACCGGCGAGCGCGTACGTCGTGCCGCTGATGTTCACCGTCCAGTTCGACGGCGTCGAGACCGGCAGGTAGTAGTTGAACGCCAGGTCCACGGTCGCGCCGGGGGCCAGCGACTGCCAGGCCGGAAGCTTCAGCGACACCCGGTGGAAGTCGCCCTTCAGACCGCCCACGTTGTTGCCGGTGTGGTCGCTGCTGATCACCTTCGTGCCGAAACCGGACTGGTCGGAGGCGTTGCCCGGCGCGGCCGTCGCGTAGTCGAACTGGAACTCCGTGCCGCCCGGCAGCGCGGTGGCCGTGTTGTTGGTGATCTTGATCTTCGGGGTGATCGGGTAGTTGGAGTCGCCCAGCTTGAACTCGGTGAACTCCACACCCACGTTCACGGCCTTCGTCGGCAGCGCCGTGTTCGACTTCTTCGCGCCGTACGGGGTGGCGGCCTTGAACTTGTCGTACATCAGCGAGGTGAGCGTGGAGCCCATCTCGTACTGGCCCTTGCCCGCGTTCCATGCGTAGTCGCCGGCCATCTCCCAGACCATCGTGCCGCCGATGCCCTTGCTGACCACGTAGTCGGCCTTGGCGGCCACCGACTGCTCGTCCTCGGTCGAGAGGAAGACCTTCTTCTGCGCGTTCCACAGCCAAGGCGCGACCAGGGTCGAGTCGTACTTGCGGGCGTAGGTGCCGGTCAGGGTGGTGCTCGCCGGGAAGCCGTACTGCGTGACGTAGTCGCCGACGATCCCCTTCTCCAGGTTCTTGGCGTGCCACATCGGGTTGGACCCGGCCGGCGACTCGGCGCCGTTGGTGTCCTTGTCGTGCCACAGGTTGTCGATGCCGACGGCGCCGTCACCGCACTTGGTCAGACCCGCGCCGGCCGGGCAGGTGGTCGCGGAGGCCTTGCCCCACAGCCCGTCCGTACCGCCCTGGACGTTCTTGTGGCCGCGCGTGTAGTACGGCAGACCGATGTTGATCCGGCCGGCCGGCATCGAGCCGCGGAAGTAGTGGTACGCCCAGTCGGTGTTGAGGTAGCCGATGCCGCCGTACTGCGAGGAGCCGTAGACGTTGGCGGCGGCCAGCTCGGCGTCCTTGCCGTCGTCGAAGAGCGAGGCGTTGGGGCCGACGTACTCGTTCCAGGCGCCGTGCAGGTCGTACGACATGATGTTGACGTAGTCCAGGTACTTCTGGCTCTGGTACGTCTCCATGCCGCGCAGCAGGTAGCCCGAGGAGGGCGCGGCGACGGTGAGCAGGTAGTGCTTGCCGTCGGCGGCGCCGGCGCGGTCGAGCTTCTCGCGCAGGGACTTCATCAGGGCGTCGTAGCCCTTGACCAGACCGGCGCGACGGGCGTTGGAGAGCTGCCAGTCGAGCGGGTTGCCCGCGTCCTTCATCGTCGTCGGGTACTCGTAGTCGATGTCGACGCCGTTGAACCCGTACTTCTTGATGAAGGCGACGGCCGAGTCCGCGAAGGTGTCGATCCCGGCCTGGTTGACCGAACCGTCGGCGTTGGTGGCCATCGAGTAGAAGCCACCGGAGTTCACCCGGGTGCCGTTGTCGTCGAAGTAGCCGCCGGTCTCCGCCCAGCCGCCGACCGAGATCAGCGTCTTGACGTCCGGGTGCTGCTTCTTGAACTTGTTCAGCAGGTTGAAGTGGCCCTTGTAGGCGAAGCCCGGGTCCATCTCGGCCCCCGCGACACCGGGCCAGGTCATCCCGGTGGCCGCGTTGTTCGGCCCGTCCGTGCCGACGGACAGCTTGTTGTCGGAACCGATGTGTCCGAAGGCGTAGTTGATGTGGGTGATCTTGTCCCACGGGATGTTGTTGGCGAGGTAGGCGGGCTCACCGTTCTTGCCGGTCCGCCAGCCGGTGAAGTAGCCGATGACCCGGCGCTGATGGTCCGCGCCCATCTTCTCGCGGCCCTCGGTGTCGTAGACCGAGCAGTACGGGACGTCGACGCCGGGGGTCCTGTACAGCCCGTCCGGGCGACAGCCCTCGTTGTCGGCGGCGTACGAGACACCGCCCGCGAGGGAGCTGATCAGCAGACCGGCGACGGCGGCGCCGGACGCGAGCAGCGAGACCCTCGTCTTCGTGGGGGACAACACGATCGGTTCCTCCTGGGGAGGTGTAAGAACACAACGAACAAAGGGGTGGGTCGTGTTGGGCCCGTGGAGTGCGCACACCACGAGCCGTGCCTCGGAGGTGACACGGAGATTAAGAGGACTAGACCAGTGCGTCAATAGGTCTGGACCAAAGAAGAGCTTCGGGGGGTGCTGTGAGCCAGCCCACAGGGCGCCGCGCGCATGGCCGACGGCCGTCCGTGGCACACTGGCCCTGTATCAGCAGCAGCGCACTCCGGGGTCGGTGTAATTCCGAACCGGCGGTATAGTCCGCGACCCGTCCGCAGCCAGCGGCCGGTTGACCAGGTGAAATTCCTGGACCGACGGTGAAAGTCCGGATGGGAGGCAGTGCGCGGCGGGCGACCCTTCGAGGGGGCGCTACGGCCGTATCGCCGCTGGTCGCTCTCGTCGGCGACCGGTGTCTTCGGCTTCGGCATCCCTGTGCGTAGTGGCGTACCCGCTCTCTGTCGTCATCGACAGGCCCCGGAGTCCGTGCCCGAAGAGGCAGGAGGACCCGGTGGCAGAGCCGACCGACATCATCGCCATGCGACGCGCCATCGCGCTCGCTGCCCGCGGTCTCGGCTCCACCAGCCCCAACCCGGTCGTCGGCTGCGTCGTCCTCGACGCCTCCGGACACCAGGTCGGCGAGGGCTTCCACCAGCGCGCCGGCGGACCGCACGCCGAGATCCACGCCCTGCGCGCGGCCGGCGAGCGCGCCCGCGGCGGAACCGCCTACGTCACCCTCGAACCCTGCAACCACACCGGCCGCACCGGCCCCTGCGCGCAGGCGCTCGTCGAGGCCGGCGTCAGCCGCGTCGTGTACGCGGTCGGCGACCCGAACCCGCAGGCCACTGGCGGTGCGGACACCCTGCGCGCGGCCGGCGTCGAGGTCCTGCAGGGCCTCCTGGCGGAGGAGGCGGAGGCGGGCAACATCGCGTGGCTCACCTCCGTACGCCACGGCCGCCCCTTCGTCCGCTGGAAGTACGCCGCCACCCTCGACGGCCGGATCGCCGCCGCCGACGGGACCTCCCGCTGGATCACCTCCGCCGAGTCCCGCGCCGACGTCCACCGGCTGCGCGCCGAGGCCGACGCCGTCGTCGTCGGCTCAGGCACCGCCCGTACCGACGACCCCCATCTGGCCGTACGGGGCATCGAAGGCGCCGACCAGCCGCTGCGGGTCGTCGTCGACACCGAGGCGAGCGCCGTGAAGCCGGGGGCCCGGATCCTCGACGACACGGCCCGCACCGTGATCGCCGTGGCCGAGGACGTCCTCCTGGAGGACACCGCGCACTTCCCCGAGACGTGGCGGCTGCCCCGCGCGCCCGGCGGCGGCCTCGACCTCCTCGAACTCCTCGCGGCGCTCCACCAGCAGGGCGTCCGTTCCGTCCTCCTCGAGGGCGGGCCGACGCTGGCCGGCGCCTTCGTCGCCGCGGGAGCCGTCGACCAGGTCGTCGGCTACCTCGCCCCGGTCCTTCTCGGCGCGGGTCCGAACGCCCTCGCCGGCGCCGGAATCACCACCATCACCGACGCGTTGCGCCTCGACGTGACCGAGACCGTGCGCATCGGCCCCGATCTTCGTATCACTGCCACTCCCAAGGAGCGTTGAGCGTGTTCACCGGAATCGTCGAAGAACTGGGTGAGGTCACCGCCGTCGAGAAGCTGGCCGATGCCTCCCGCTTCCGCCTGCGCGGCCCCCTGGTCACGGAAGGCGCCAAGCACGGCGACTCCATCGCCGTCAACGGTGTCTGTCTCACGGTCGTGGAGTTCGGCGACGGCGAGTTCACGGCCGACGTGATGGAGGAGACGCTTCTGCGCTCCTCGCTCGGCGCCCTCGATGTCGGCTCCCGCGTCAACCTGGAGCGCCCGATGGCGGTCGGCGACCGCCTCGGCGGGCACATCGTCCAGGGCCATGTGGACGGTACGGGCACGATCCTCGACCGGACCCCGTCCGAGAACTGGGAGATCGTCAAGGTCGGCCTGCCCGCCCACCTCTCCCGGTACGTCGTCGAGAAGGGCTCGATCACGGTCGACGGTGTCAGCCTCACCGTCGTCGAGGTTGCCGACGACTGGTTCACCATCAGCCTCATCCCCACCACCCTCGCGCTGACCACGCTCGGCATCAAGCAGAGCGGCTCCCCGGTCAACCTCGAAGTGGACGTCATCGCCAAGTACGTCGAGCGGCTGCTCGGCCCGAACGCCGGGGAGAACGACAAGTGAACTGGCTCAACTCCGAGGCCTTCACCGTCCTCGACCAGCACATCATGTGGTCCGACATGATCGGCAACACGATCGGTCTGATCGCCCTCGCGCTCGGCTGGCGGCGCTCCATCCTCACCTGGCCCGCGCAGCTGCTCTCCGGCGTCATCCTCGTCGGCGCCTACGCCTCCGCCCACCTCAGCGGCGGCGTGGGCAAGCAGCTCCTGGTCATCGGCGTCGCCGCCTGGGGCTGGTGGCAGTGGAACCGCGGCCGGCAGCAGGCCCAGGACGGCTCCATCGCCGTCCGCTTCGCGAGCTGGAAGGAACGCGCCTTCCTCCTCGGCGGAGCCGTGCTCGGCACCCTCGCGGTCGGCGGCCTGTTCACGCTCTACCCGTCGCTCTCCTGGTCCCCGTGGGCCGACGCGTACATCTTCGTCGGCACCCTCGTCGCGATGGTCGCCCAGGCCCGCGGTCTGGTCGAGTTCTGGTTCGCGTGGCTCCTGGTCGACCTGGTCGGCGTCCCCCTCGCCTTCAACAGCGGCCTGGCCTTCTCCGGCCTGGTCTACGTCATCTACTTCGCCCTCGTCATCTGGGGCATGCGCGACTGGTGGCTCCGGACGCGCACCACCGCTCTGGAAGGAGCTACGGCATGAGCGCGCTGCCGATCTGGGACGTCACCGACCTCTCCCTCGACCCCGTCGAGCAGGCCATCCGCGACATCGCCGCGGGCCGCCCCGTCGTCGTCGTCGACGACGAGGACCGCGAGAACGAGGGCGACCTCGTCATCGCCGCGGAGAAGGCCACCCCCGAGGTCGTCGCCTTCATGATGAGCGAGTGCCGCGGACTGATCTGCGCACCCATGGAGAGCGACGAGCTGGAGCGCCTCGAACTCCCGCAGATGGTCGAGCACAACACCGAGTCGATGCGCACGGCCTTCACGGTCTCCGTCGACGCGGCCCCCGCCCACGGCGTCAGCACGGGCATCTCCGCCGCCGACCGCGCCACCACCCTGCGGATGCTGGCGAGCGGCCGGCACGAGCCCGGCGACTTCGTCCGCCCCGGCCACATCTTCCCGCTGCGCGCCAAGCCCGGCGGCGTCCTCGCCCGCAACGGCCACACCGAGGCCGCGGTCGATCTCGCCCGCCTCGCGGGTCTGCGCCCGGCCGGCGCGATCGTCGAGATCGCGGGCGAGGACGGCGTCATGCTGCGCCTGCCCGAGCTCGTCCCCTTCGCCCGCAAGCACGGCCTCACGATCATCTCGATCGAGGACCTCATCGCGTACCGCCGCTCCTCCGAGCCGACGGTCCGCCGTGAGGCCGAGGTCCAGCTGCCCACGGCACACGGCGAGTTCACCGCCTACGGCTACCGCTCCACCGTCGACGGCGTCGAGCACGTCGCCCTCGTGCACGGCGAGATCGGTGACGGCGAGGACGTCCTCGTGCGGGTCCACTCCGAGTGCCTGACCGGCGACATCTTCCACTCGCTGCGCTGCGACTGCGGCCCGCAGCTCCAGGCCTCCATGGATCGCATCACCGAGACCGGCCGGGGAGTCGTGGTCTACCTCCGCGGCCACGAGGGCCGGGGCATCGGCCTGCTGTCCAAGCTGCGCGCGTACGAGCTCCAGGAGCGCGGCCGTGACACCCTCGACGCCAACCTGGAGCTCGGGCTGCCCGCCGACGCCCGCGACTACGCGGCCGGCGCGCAGATCCTCGGCGACCTCGGCGTCCGCAGCATGCGGCTGATGACCAACAACCCCGACAAGATCTCCGCCCTCACCCTGCACGGCCTGAGGGTCGAGGGCCGCGAGCCCATGCCCGTCCAGGCGGGCGAGCACAACCTCCGCTACCTGCGCACCAAGCGGGACCGGATGGGTCACGACCTGCCCTGGCTGGACGCCGAAGCCGCGTCCACCTGCGGCAACCAGTAAGTCAGCGATCAGCACGGAGCTAGGAGAGACATGAGCGGCAAGGGCGCACCCGTCCTCAGCGTGAAGAACTGCGGCGACCTGCGGGTGGCCGTGATCGCGGCCCAGTGGCACGAGAAGATCATGGACGGACTCGTCGACGGTGCCCTGCGGGCCCTGCACGAGCTCGGCATCGACGAGCCGACCCTGCTCCGCGTCCCCGGCAGCTTCGAGCTGCCGGTCGTGGCGAAGGTCCTCGCCGGGCGCGGCTACGATGCCATCGTGGCGCTCGGCGTCGTCATCCGCGGCGGAACGCCGCACTTCGAGTACGTGTGCCAGGGCGTCACCCACGGCCTCACCCAGGTCTCGATCGACACCGGCGTACCCGTCGGCTTCGGCGTCCTGACCGTGGACAACGAGGAGCAGGCCGTCGACCGGGCAGGCCTCGAAGGCTCCAGCGAGGACAAGGGCCACGAGGCCGTCACCGCCGCCGTCGCCACCGCGACCACGCTGCGCACGGTCAGCGAACCCTGGCGCTGAGTGGAGATCCTCACCCCGTACCCTTAGGACCATCATGGCGAACAAAACCTTCGAAGAGCTCTTCGCCGAGCTCAAGCTCAAGGCCGAGAACGGCGACCCGGCCACCTCCCGCACCGCGGAGCTGGTGGAGAAGGGCGTCCATGCCATCGGCAAGAAGGTCGTCGAAGAGGCCGCCGAGGTCTGGATGGCCGCGGAGTACGAGGGCAAGGAAGCCGCCGCCGAGGAGATCTCGCAGCTGCTGTACCACGTCCAGGTGATGATGGTCGCCCGCGGGATCTCGCTCGACGACGTCTACGCCCATCTCTGACCCGTACACCCGTGCACCCGTACGCGTGCACGCCCCTACGCGACACCTCTGAGCGCACCGAACACCCTCCCCGAAAACTCCCAGGCAAAGGAAGCTCATCCCATGCTGCGCATCGCCGTCCCCAACAAGGGTTCACTGTCCGGACCTGCGTCGGCGATGCTCCATGAGGCCGGCTACCGCCAGCGCAAGGAGTCCAAGGAGCTCGTGGTCATCGACCCCGAGAACGAGGTCGAGTTCTTCTACCTGCGTCCGAAGGACATCGCGATCTACGTCGCCTCCGGGAAGCTGGACATCGGCATCACCGGTCGTGACCTGCTGCTCGACTCCGGAGCCAACGCGGCGGAGATCCTCCCGCTGAACTTCGGCCGGTCGACCTTCCGCTACGCCACCCGCCCCGGCACCGCGAAGGGCCCCGAGGACTTCAACGGCATGACGATCGCCACCTCGTACGAGGGCATCGTCGCCAAGCACCTCGCCGACCAGGGCATCGACGCCTCCGTCGTCCACCTCGACGGTGCCGTCGAGACCGCCATCAAGCTCGGTGTCGCCCAGATCATCGCGGACGTCGTCGAGACCGGCACCAGCCTGCGCAACGCCGGCCTCGAGGTCATCGGCGACTCGATCCTCACCTCCGAGGCCGTGGTGATCCGGCAGGCCGGCGCCGACACCGAGGACGCCCGCGTCCAGACGTTCCTGCGCCGCCTCCAGGGCGTCCTGGTGGCCCGCAGCTACGTGATGATGGACTACGACTGCCGCGCCGAGCACCTGGAGCAGGCCGTCGCCCTCACCCCGGGCCTGGAGTCGCCCACGATCTCGCCCCTGCACAACGAGGGCTGGGTCGCGGTCCGGGCCATGGTCCCGGCCAAGGAGGCACAGCGGATCATGGACGACCTGTACGAGCTGGGTGCCCGCGCCATCCTGACGACGGCCATCCACGCCTGCCGTCTCTGACGGCCCGGCACGACCCACCGAGGAACACCGATGTCCGAGTCGCCGACGCCTGCCCTCCCGGTCACCTTCAGGCCGGGCCGCACCCGTGCTGTGCTGCTCACCGTGGGGACGGTGATGTTCGTCGTCATCACCGCCGTCGCGCTGATGCTGGAGAAGCTCGGCCCCGGCGAACGGGCCAGCTTCATCTTCACCGCGGTGCTCTTCCTCGGCATCCTCGTGCTGCTCAGCCGGCCCAAGGTCGTCGCCGACGACGAGGGCGTCACCGTCGTCAACATCACCCGGACACGCCGACTGGCGTGGGCCGAAATCCTCCAGGTCAATCTGCGGCCCGGCGACCCCTGGGTCTTCCTCGACCTGAGCGACGGCACGAGCATGCCCGCGCTGGGCATCCAGCCCGGAATCGCCAAGCAGCAGGCCATCCGCGACGCCCGCGCGCTGCGGGCCCTGGCCGACAGCCGCGGCACCGGCCCGGACGGCGGCTGAGTCCCCCATACGGGGGCCGACCCCCTGCCCCACGCGCGGTGTGCGTGACTACTCTGGAGGCGGTGGTGCCGAGCGGCACCACCGCCTCGCGTGTGCAGGGCCGCTGCCGCGGCCCGCGAGGCCTCCCTGCGACCCGAGGAGTGACTCCCTCCGGCAATGGACGGATCGTCCGGTAGTACCTGCGCCGCCCCCTCCGCGGAGGCGGCGGCATGATCATCCCGCTTCTGCTGCTCGCCGCAGCCTTCCTCCTGATCCTCGCCAACGGCTTTTTTGTGGCGGCCGAATTCGGCCTCGTCACCGTGGAACGCCCCGAGGCCGAACGGGCCGCGGCCGCCGGCGACCGGCGCGCCCGCACCGTCGTCAAGGCGCTCGGCGAGCTGTCCTTCCAGCTCTCCGGCACCCAGCTCGGCATCACGATCACCTCCCTCGTCGTCGGCATGCTCGCCGAGCCCGCGCTCGCCCAGCTCCTCGACGGCCCCCTCACCGCCACCGGACTCCCCGAGGGAGCCGTCGCCGGGGTCGCGGTGGCGATCGGGATGCTGCTCGCCTCCGCCGTACAGATGGTGGTCGGCGAACTCGTCCCGAAGAACTGGGCGGTCTCCCGGCCGCTCCAGGTGGCGCGGTTCGTGGCGGGTCCGCAGCACCTCTTCGCCTCCCTCTTCCGCCCCGTCATCACCCTCCTGAACCGGGTCGCCAACCGGCTCGTCCGGCTGCTGGGCGTCGAGCCCACCGAGGAGCTCGACTCCGTCCGCACCCCCGGCGAGCTGGTCTCGCTGGCCCGGCACTCCGCACGTGCGGGCGCGCTGGAACAGGACACCGCCGACCTCTTCGTACGGACCCTGACGCTCGGCGGACTCACCGCTCAGCAGGCCATGACACCGCGGGTACGGATGAGCGCCCTGCAGTCGGACGCCACCGCGGCCGACGTCCTCAACCTCACCCGGGCGACGGGCCTCTCCCGCTTCCCCGTCTACCGCGAGCGCATCGACGAGATCGTCGGCATGGTCCACCTCAAGGACGCGCTCGCCGTGCCTCCGCACGAACGGCTGCGCACGCCGGTCGGAAGGATCGCCGTCCCCCCGCTCCTCGTCCCCGAAACCCTGCCGGCGCAGGCGCTCCTGGAGCGGCTGCGGCGCGAGCAGCCGATCGCCGTGGTCGTCGACGAGTACGGCGGTACGGCCGGGGTCGTCACGCTGGAGGACATCGTGGAGGAGCTCGTCGGCGAGGTCCGCGACGAGCACGACACGGCCGCCGACGAGCGGCCCGAGCTGGCCGCCGTGGCCGCCGAGGACGGCAACCCCGCCTGGGAGGCGGACGGCTCCTGCCGGGTGCACACCCTGCACCGGATAGGCCTCGACGTGCCCGACGGGCCGTACGAGACGGTCGCCGGCCTCGTCGCCGACCTCCTCGGCCGCATCCCGGCCCCCGGCGACCGGGCGGAGCTCCCCGGCTGGCGGCTCCTGGTGCGGCAGGTCGACCGCTACCGCGCCGAGCGGGTGCGGATCGTACGGACGGCCGAGGTGCCCGCGGTGCCGGAGGCGGTCCGATGAGCCTGCTCCAACTGCTGTTCGCCGTCCTGCTCGTGGTGGCCAACGGCTTCTTCGTCGGCGCCGAGTTCGCGCTCGTCTCCGTACGCCGCAGCCAGATCGAGCCGCTCGGCGGCACGCGGGCGCGCCAGGTCCTGTACGGCCTGGAGAACCTGCCGCAGATGATGGCGGCCGCACAGTTCGGCATCACCGTCTGCTCCCTGACCCTGGGCGCCGTCGCCGAGCCGACCGTGGCGCGTCTCCTCGAACCGGTCTTCCACGCCGTCGGCGTCCCGGCCGGGCTCATCCATCCGCTGGGGTACGTCGTGGCGCTCGCCGCGGTCGTCTTCCTCCATCTCGTGATCGGCGAGATGGTCCCGAAGAACCTCGCGATGGCCGCGCCCGAGCGGACCGCGCTCTGGCTCAGCCCCGCCCTCGTCGGCTTCGCCCGGCTGTGCCGACCGGTGACGCGGGCGCTGGGCGCCTGCGCCCGACTGGTGCTGCGGGCGTTCCACGTCGAGCCGAAGGACGAGGTGGAGGCGGTCTTCACCAGCACCCAGCTCGGCCGGCTCGTGGAGGACGCGGGCCAGGCCGGACTGCTCGACCCGGTCGAGCAGGAACGCCTGGAGGACGCCCTGGAGCTGGGCAGCCGTCCGGTGACGGACGTGCTCATCGCCCCGTCGGCGCTGGTGACGGTCCCGCCGTCCGTGACGCCCCGGGAGATCGAGGAGCTCACCGTGCGCACCGGCTACTCGCGCTTCCCGGTGTGTGCCGAGAGGCGCGGGACGTACATGGGGTTCGTGCACGTCAAGGACGTCCTGGACCTGGAGGAGCGGGAGCGGGCGGTGCCGCAGCACATCTGGCGCCCGATGGCGACGGTCCGGGCCGAGCTGCCGCTCGACGACGCGCTCACCATGATGCGCCGCGCGGCGACCCATCTCGCCCAGGTCTCCGACGGCTCGGGCCGGGTGCTGGGGCTCGTGGCCCTGGAGGACGTCCTGGAGATGCTGGTGGGAGAGGTCCGGGACCCGGCCCACCGCCTGCCCGTACCGTCACCCCAACCGCGCCTGCTCAGGAACCCCCGCCCGGACCGCACGGACGAGGCCCTGACCGCCTGAGCGGCGACGCCACGGGACCCGGCGGCCGCCCGCCGGGTCCCGCGGCAGGCCGGGTGCAGCCTTCACATGCCCCCGGGGTCCTGTTGGGGACCCCGGGGGGACGGGCCGCGGCCGGAGAGGACTTCGCCGTAGGCCTGCATCAGGTCGGCCAGGCGCAGGGTCGCCAGGTCGTCGCGCGTGGGGGTGCCCGGGTAGCCCGCGAGGCGGAGGTCGCGGTACGCGCAGGACTTCTCGTACAGCGTGCGCAGGAAGCGCCCGTTGCCGAGCTCGTCGATCCACCCCTGGTCCACGACATGGCCGCTGATGGAGCGCAGCTCGTCCAGCGCCTCCTCGTCCCAGCAGTCCCCGTTCGCCGCCGCGAGCACCTCGCCGATGGCGGTGAGTTCGAGCGGGCGGTACGAGGGGAAGTCGACCCGGGTCGTGAAGCGTGAGGAGAGACCCGGGTTGGTGGCCAGCAGCCGGTCCATGCCCTCCGGGTAGCCGGCGAGGATCACCACCAGGTGGTCGCGGTTGTCCTCCGCGCGCTTGAGGAGGACCTGGAGCGCCTCGTCGCCGTAGGCGTCGCCCTTGCTGTAGCCGGTGTTGGAGAGCGAGTACGCCTCGTCCACGAAGAGGACCCCGCCGATCGCCGAGTCGATCAGCTCGTTCGCCTTGACGGCGGTCTGGCCCAGGAACTCGCCCACGAGATCCGCCCGTTGGGCCTCGACCAGATGATCGCCGCCGAGCAGCCCGAGCGCGTAGAAGACCCGGCCGAGGATGCGGGCCACGGTGGTCTTCCCGGTGCCCGAGGGGCCGGAGAAGACAAAGTGACGTTTTGGCGGCTGGACGGGTAGGCCCTGCCCGGCCCGCAGCCGCGCCATCTCCAGCTGTGCCGACAGCGCCTTGACCTGCCGCTTCACCGGCTCCATCCCGACCATGCGCTCCAGCTCGGCGAGCGCCTGGGCCAGCAGGGCAGGGTCGGTGGGGCTGGCGGGGAAGCGCGGCGGCGACGGCTGCGCGGGGACGGGCGCCTTCTGCCGTACGTCGGGCGGCTCGGGCGGTGCCGAGGGGGGTGTCGGGGCCCCGGGTTCGGCACCGAACCCGGGCTCGGTACCGAGCCCCGGCTCGCTGCCGAGGCGCAGCGCGTCGGAGGCCGGGCCGTCGAGGTCGGTCTGCACCGCGTCGGCGGAGGCGTCCTGCCCGACCCCGCCCAGGGCGACCGAGGCGAGCCCCGCCGTGTCGTCCGTCCCCTCGAACCCGTCGTACTCGGTGATCGCCGCCAGCCGGGCCGCCGTGTCCATGAACGCCGGGTCGATCCGGTGCACCGCCCGGTAGAGCGGCAGGGCCGCCGCGCTCCGCCCGGTGCCTTCATGGGCCCTGGCCAGCCAGTAGCGCAACTCCTTGCGCTGCGGCTGTTCGCTGCGGCAGCGCATCAGGGACGCCGAGAGCAGCGGCTCCGCCTGGCCGTACATCTCCAGCCGGACCCGGGCCATCCCGCCGAAGAGCCCGGCCTCGATCCCGAGCAGCGGATCGTCCACCAGGGGCTCGGTGTGCCGGACCAGCTGGTCCCAGTCCTTGACGAGATACGACCGGCAGGCGTGCAGAAAGCGGACCTGCGGATCGGTGTCGACCGGCGGCAGCCCGGCCAGCGCCCGGTCCAGCTCCGGCACATGGCGGCCGTCGAGCCAGTGCGAGGCGTGCGCGAGGAGGAGATCGCGCGGGCTCTCCAGGACGGGCTGGACCCACCAGCCCAGCCAGTACCAGGAGTTCAGGGTCCGGCGGTGGCGTGCGCGCTGTTCGCCGAACCGGTCGCGGTTGCGGTACATCCTGAGCAGCGCGGTGGTGGTGTCCACCCGGAGCGCGTGCAGCCCGAGCCAGGCGTCCGCCATGCCGGGATCGATCCGTACGGCCGTACGGAACTCCTCCTCCGCCTGCGGATAGGCGCCCATCGTGTAGGCGTCGACTCCCCGCAGCCAGGCGAGCTCGGCCGGGGCCGTTCCGCCCTGCGTGCCGATGTCCATCGGGTCCCCCACAAAACGTGCCCCCGTTGCTGTCCCGGCGGGCGGGTTCCCGCCGGAAGCCGTACAGAACCGCCTTCTCGTGGACGGGAATTGACCCCACCGCAGGGCATCGTACCTGCGCAGAGGGGGCGCGACGAAGGAGAAGCGCATGATCCGGTGACCGTGACCCTGGGTAAGCATCAAGGTCGTCGACGGGCCGGAGAAAGGGATGATCAGGGCAGAACGAAGCCCCCGATCACGGGGGAACAACCGGGGGCTTCGTGTCCGCGACGGCTTCGGAAAGCCGCACATTGAGAACGTAAGACCTGTACGCCCCTTGGGTCAAGCGGAGTTGAGGCACTTGCGGAAGTGGGATTCCGCCTACTCATTTACGTGGTGGCGCGGCTTCACTCTCCGTGATGATCTGGTTCGGGCCCGCGGTCACGGACGGCCCAGGAAGCCACTCGTACCCCTCAGGACACTCCCGTACCAGGGTGTCGGCGAAGGGGCGCGAAGGGTCCACGGAGAAATGGCGAGTCTCCGCCACCGTCCAGCCGTCCCAGAACTCCGACTGCGCAGGTCCGTCCCGGTGCCGGCCGCGCGCCCAGGACTCCTCGGGGTCCCGTTCCATCCAGAAGAGCGCGGCGAGATACGGGCGCAGCGCCCGCCGCCCCGCGCCGACGCCCTCGACCAGGACGACCGGGGCGGGCGGCAGGGGACGGGGTGCGCCGAAGGTCCGCAGATTCCAGTCGTACGGGTGATAGTGCGCGACCTCGCCCCGGGAGAGGGGCATGATCACCTGGTCCCGCATCCGCCCCGTCCACGCGAACAGCTCCGCATGGCTGGCGAGGTCGTCGAGGTGGAGAACGGGCGCGGCGAGCCGGGCGGCGAGGTGTGCGGCGAGGGTCGACTTGCCCGAGCCCGCGTGACCGTCGACGGCGATCAGCCGGACCGGTCCGCAGGACGGCGGCAGGCCGCGCAGCGCATCGGCGGCGCGGTCGAGGTCGGTCCCTTCGGTCCCTTCGGCCATGGGGCAAGCGTAGCGATCCCGGCTGCGGGCGCCGCAGGTCAGGGGCCCGGCGGTGCCAGTGGTGCAGACCAATATTGGTGCGGCGACGCGTGCCGAATCGCTGGCAGAACCGCTCCGCGAGCCGCGATAGTGGTCCCCACTTCCCGCCCGTCGCCGTCGTTCGCCGCTCTCGACCGGGGGTCATCGCCCATGGCCAGTTCCACTCCCCGCAGAACCGTCCTCGCCGCGGCCCTCGCCGTCGTCGCCGGTACGTCCGTGGCCGCCACCGCGCCGGCCACGGCCGCCCCCGCCGGCGACCGCGGCCGTGCGCCGGAACCCGCGCTCGTCGACAACCGCTTCTGGGTCTCCTTCACCGACTGGCGCGGCGGCGACCGGGCCGGCACCCGGGCCGTCGCCGGGCACCGCCCCGGCCTGGTGATCGGTACGCCCCTCGGGGTCACCGACTACGCCGACCCGCACACCGGCGCGACGTCCACCTGGGAGTACGCGAGCTGGACCTCCCCGGTCCACACGTCCACCGTCCCCGCCACCGAGGTCATCGCCTCCTGGAACGCCGACACCCCGCCCGGCACCTGGATCCAGATCGAGCTGCGCGGCACCTACAACGACGCCGGAACCACACCCTGGTACGTGATGGGCCGCTGGGCGGCCGGCGACGGAGACATCCGGCGTACCTCGGTCGACGGCCAGAGCGACGGCAGGAGCTCGATCTGGACCGACACCTTCGCCGTCGACGACGCCGCGAGCGGGCTCCGCCTGGACGCGTACCAGCTGAGGCTGACCCTCTACCGTGCTCCCGGCACCGACCTCACGCCTGTCGTGTGGCGGCTCGGCGCGATGGCCTCCGACATCCCCGACCGCTTCACCGTGCCGGCCTCGGCGCCCTGCCTCGCCCGCGAGCTGGCCGTGCCGCGCTACTCGCAGAACACCCATGTCGGCCAGTACCCCGAGTACGACAACGGGGGCGAGGCGTGGTGCAGCCCGACGTCCTCGCAGATGATCGTCGAGTACTGGGGCCGCCGGCCGAGCGCCGAGGACCTCTCCTGGGTGAACCCGGCCTTCGAGGACCCCCAGGTCTGCCACGCGGCCCGGTTCACCTTCGACCACCAGTACGACGGCTGCGGCAACTGGCCCTTCAACGCCGCCTACGCCGCGACGTACCCCGCCATGAACGCGGTCGTGACCCGGCTGCTCTCGCTGACGGACCTGGAGACCCTGATCCGCGCCGGCATTCCGGTCATAACGTCACAGTCCTTCCGCAAGGAGGAACTGACCGGCGCCGGCTACGGCACCTCCGGCCATCTGATGACCGTGATCGGCTTCACCGAGGACGGCGACGTGATCGCCAACGACCCCGCCTCACCCAGCAACGAGGCGGTGCGCCGGATCTACCGGCGGCGCGAGTGGGAGAACATCTGGCTGCGGACCAAGCGGTACAACGCGAGCGGCAGCGTGGTCTCCGGCACGGGAGGGGTCTGTTACCTCTACTTCCCCGACCGGCCGACCCTCGCCCAGCGCAGGGCCCTCGCCGCTGTCGGTGTCCGCTGACACCTGCCGTACGGGCCCCGGGGCCGTGACCCGCGTCCTACTCCGGGGCCCTCCTCGGCCGGCACTGTGGCTGCCATGACCGCCACCACCCACTCCGCCGCCCGTTCCCGCGCCCGCACCGGGGGCCCCAAGGGCAACGGGCCGAAGATCCTCGAGCACGTCCTCGGCTGGACCCTCGTCGTCGTCCTCGCCATGTTCGTCACCCAGGCCGGCCTGATGTGATCCGGGCCCCCCGGGGCCGGCTCCCGAGGCGCCGCCCCGTGTGACCGGTGCCGCCGAACGGGCATACTCCCTGCGCCACGGGCGCCGGGCGCCCCCGCGCGCGAACCGCCGGGGGCAGCATCGGCGCAGCAGTGACCGACGGCGGCGCCGCGTCACCGGCGCGCACCGCCGCAGCGTCCGAGAGGGAGGATGCGCCGCCATGCCTGACCGCGCCCCGCAGACCGTGGAACGCCGGCTGCCCACCGAGGAGGCCCGGGAGCTGCTCGCCCTGGTCCGTGAGATCGCCGAGCGGGAGATCGTGCCCCGCGCCGCCGAGGAGGAGGCCGAGGGCCGCTTCCCGCGAGAGCTCTTCTCCCTGCTCTCCTCCTCCGGCCTGCTCGGACTTCCGTACGACTCCGAGTACGGCGGCGGTGACCAGCCCTACGCGGTCCACCTCCAGGTCCTCGAAGAGCTCGCCGCCGCCCGCCTGACCGTCGGTCTCGGTGTCAGCGTCCACTCGCTCTCCTGTCACGCCCTGGCGAACTTCGGGACCGAGGAGCAGCGGGCCGCCCATCTGCCGGCGATGCTGGGTGGCGGTCTCCTCGGCGCGTACTGCCTATCCGAGCCGGCCTCCGGTTCCGACGCCGCCTCGCTGAAGACGAAGGCCGTCCGGGACGGCGACCACTGGGTCCTCACCGGCACCAAGGCGTGGATCACCCACGGCGGGATCGCCGACTTCTGCACGGTCATGGCACGCACGGGCGGCGAGGGCCCGAAAGGGGTCACCGCGTTCCTGGTGCCCGGCGACGCGGAGGGCCTGAGCGCGGCCGCGCCCGAGCGGAAGATGGGCATGAAGGGCTCGCCCACCGCCCAGGTCCACCTCGACGGGGTGCGGATCGCCGACGCGCGCCGGATCGGGGAGGAAGGGCAGGGGTTCGCGATCGCGCTGTCCGCCCTGGACTCCGGGCGGCTCGGTATCGCCGCCTGCGCCGTGGGTGTCGCGCAGGCCGCGCTCGACGTCGCCGTCTCGTACGCCCGGGAGCGTCGGCAGTTCGGCCGGCCGCTCGCGGATTTCCAGGGGCTCCGCTTCCTGCTCGCCGACATGGCCACCGGGGTCGAGGCGGGCCGGGCGCTGTACCTGGAGGCGGCGCGCCTGCGCGACGAGGGTCGGCCCTTCGGGCGGCAGGCGGCCATGGCGAAGCTCTTCTGCACGGACGCGGCCATGCGGATCACGACGGACGCGGTGCAGGTGCTCGGCGGCTACGGCTACACGGCGGACTTCCCCGTCGAGCGGTACATGCGGGAGGCGAAGGTGCTGCAGATCGTCGAGGGCACGAATCAGATCCAGCGGATGGTCATCGCCCGCCACCTTGTCGGACCAGAGTCCCGCTGACGCCGCTCACGCGGACGGTCCGGTCCGCCCAGACCGGGGCGGCGGTCAGCCGGTTCCACTCCTGGTCGGTGCGGCCCGGCAGCGTGCGGCCGTGGCTGGCCCACTGGCTGATCAGTGCCTTGTAGATGGGCGGGTCGGAGAGGTGCGGGGGCGGCTGCGGAACCGATTCTTCAAAGCGAGGCTCGGCGAGGCGCCGCCGTCCGCTGCCGATGGGGGCGGTGTACAGCGATGTCATGCCTGACCCAACGCGACCCGCCGGGCCGAGGTCACCGCCGGAGGGAATCGAGGAGGCGTTCGGGCGCTACCCGGCGGTCGGGCCGGGGCCGGGGGTACCCGCTCCGCGCTCTGCCCGCTCGATCGGTCACCGCACGACTCTGGCCCCCGACAGGAGTTCTGACTTACCGTCAGATCCCGCTGTCGACCAGGAGGTCACACGTGTCAGAGGACCGGCCCGTCGCGCTCGACGAGTACCCCGTGCACCAGGCGCCGCTCTCGATGAAGCACCACGTCAGCGGTGACCGCAACGTCTACGACCGATGCATCTTCCATGTCTTCGACCACCAGGGCCGGGCCCTGCTCATCGCGGGGCTCGGCGTCTACCCCAACACCGGGGTCGTCGACGCCTACGCCACTCTCCGCGTCGGCGACCGGCTCCACGCCGTCCGGGCCTCCGACGCCCTCGGCGACGACCGGATGAGCCTCGCCGTCGGCCCGCTCCGCATCACCGTCGACGAACCCCTGAAGAAGCTCACCCTGCACTGCGACGCCGACCCGGCCGACCCCGAGGGGCTCTCCTTCGACCTGACCTGGAACGGTGACTTCCCGGCCGTCTGGGAGCCGCACCACACCCAGCGCCGCGGCGACCGGCTCACCCTGGAAGGACGCCGCTTCGTCCAGGCCGGCCACTGCACCGGCACCATCCGGGGCGGCGGCGAGGAGTTCACCGTCACCGCGGGGGAGTGGACCGGCACCCGCGACCGCAGCTGGGGCGTACGGCCCATCCCCGGCGAGGAACCCGGCCGCGCCGACGAGTTCCGGCCCGAGGGCTTCCACTGGCTCTGGATACCCATGCGCTTCGACGACCGCTTCCTCATGGTCGTCGCGCAGGAGGACGCCGACGGCTACCGCACCCTCAGCGAGGCCCTGCTCGTCCGCGAAGGGCGGCGCGACGTGCAACTCGGCTGGCCCCGCACCGACATCACGTACCGCACGGGCACCCGCCACCCCGAGCGGGCCGTCGTCCATCTCACCGACCAGGCCGGCAAGCCCCTGGAGGTCGACGTCGAGATCCTCGCCTCCTCCCCGCTCGCCGTCGGGGCCGGCTACCCGCCCGCCGCCGACTGGCAGCACGGCACCTGGCAGGGCCGCGACTGGACCGACCGCAGGGTCTACGACCTCTCCGACCCGGCGGCGCACCCCATGGCCGCCTTCGGCGTCACCGACCACGCGGCCCGCTTCACGCTCGAAGGGCGAACCGGCTACGGGATCTTCGAGCACGGCTCCTTCGGCCGCCACGACCCCAGCGGCTTCGCCGACTACGCCTCCACGGCCGACTGACCCGAGGCGAACCGAGCCGCAGAGAATGAGGAGGACCATGGCTACCGCCCCCCGTCCGCGCACCACGACCCGTGACCCCGAGGAGCTGGGCCGCCGCCTCACCGGCTGGCTCGACCACCGTCTCCCGGGCGCCCGGGTCACCCGACTCGCCGTACCCGGCTCCAACGGCATGTCCAGCGAGACCCTGCTCTTCGACATCGAGCACCCCGAAGCCCCCGTGCGAGGGTGCGCCCTGCGGCTGGCCGCCGACCCCGCCGCGTACACGATCTTCCCGGTCTACGACATGGAGCGGCAGCACCGGGTGATGCGCCTGGTCGGGGAGCACACCGACATCCCCGTTCCGCGCGTCCTGTGGCTGGAGAGCGACCCGGGGCCGCTCGGCGCCCCGTTCTTCGTGATGGCCCGGGCCGAGGGCCGCGTCCCGCCGGACGTCATGCCGTACACGTACGAGGGGAACTGGCTGCACTCCGCCACCGACGCCGAACGGGCCCGGCTGGAGGCCGAATCCGTCTCCGTACTGGCCCGGCTGCACGACCAATTCCCGGCCAAGAAGGCCGAGTTCCTCCTCCCCGAGGGCGAGGGCAGCCCACTGCGGCGCCATGTCGACGCCCAACGCGCCTACTACGCCTGGGTCGTGAAGGGGCTCGCACCGTCCCCGCTCATCGAGTCGGCCTTCGACTGGCTGGACGCGCACTGGCCCGCCGACGAGGGCCCCGCCGTCCTGAACTGGGGCGACGCACGCATCGGGAACATCGTCTACGACGGATTCGAGCCCGCGGCGGTCCTCGACTGGGAGATGGCCGGCTACGCCCCGCGCGAGGTCGACCTCGGCTGGACCGTCTACCTGCACCGCTTCTTCCAGGACCTGACGGTCGGCTTCGGCCAGCCGGGGCTGCCCGGATTCCTCCGCCGCGAAGCGGTTGAACGCCGCTACGCCGCCCTCACCGGACACATACCACGCGACATGGAGTTCCACACCCTCTACGCGGCGCTGCGGCACGCGATCGTGATGCTCAGGGTCGCGTACCGCCAGGCGCACTTCGGAGAGGTGCAGGTGCCGGACAATCCGGACAGCCTGATCCTGCACCACGCCACGCTCGCGGCGATGTTGCGGGGAAGCTACTGGTAGGCGTCGTTACGCCGCGCGCCGCATCTGCGGCACCTTGATCGGACGCGAGCCCGGACCGCCGACGTGCGAGAAGGGCTGCGTCCGCCAGTCGAGGCCCTGAGGCAGCGTCAGCAGGAGCGCGGTGTCCTGCTCCTGGACCTCCAGCGTCTCGTCGGCGGGGCGCGCGTCCGACGCGGCCCGGCCGGTGCCGGGGCAGACCGTCAGCACGAACGGGTTCCAGGGCGTCGGGCACAGCGCGTGCTCCGGCAGTACGTCCTCGTCCGCGAGCAGCGCGATCGGCTGGACACAGTCCGGGCAGATCACCCGGTACATCTCGAAGGTGTCGTAGGCGTCGAGCTCGTCGGTCGTCTCGACCGAATCAACAGGCTCCTGCATGGTGAATCTCCCCCTCGGGTGGGTCGACCGAAGTACGTATGGCCTCGACCACAGCAAGCAATTCCCATACGGCCACCCGCATAACCGTGAGGTCTCGATCGAGCTGCCCACAAACCTGTGGCGTTCGTCACATGCCCCTCGCAGGTGCCTCGCGGATGCCCATAGACGTCTATAGCGACAGGGCCCCCGGCTGTGCCGATGGCCTCCCCGGGCAATAGGTTGACCGCATGGAGGAGCTGGATCGTCAGATCGTCGAGTTGCTCGTCAGGGACGGGCGCATGAGCTACACCGACCTGGGCAAGGCCACCGGCCTGTCCACCTCGGCCGTACATCAGCGCGTCCGCCGTCTGGAGCAGCGTGGGGTCATCCGCGGCTACGCCGCCGTCGTCGACCCGGAGGCCGTCGGGCTGCCGCTGACCGCCTTCATCTCGGTCAAACCCTTCGACCCCAGCGCGCCGGACGACACCCCGGACCGGCTCGCGGACATCCCGGAGATCGAGGCCTGCCACAGCGTCGCCGGCGACGAGAACTACATCCTCAAGGTGCGCGTCGCGACCCCGCTGGAGCTGGAGCACCTGCTCACCCGCATCCGTACCCAGGCGGGAGTCTCCAGCCGCACCACGGTCGTCCTGTCTACCCCGTACGAAGCCAGGCCGCCGCGCATCTAGGCGCTCCGGCGGATCGCCGCGGGCCCGGGGTCCATCCGGGTGCCGCCGCGCATCTAGCCTGGTCACCATGAGCGAGACCCGTATCGACAGCGAGCACCGCACCGTCCTGCTGCGCGGTGGAGAAGTCCACAGCCCCGCCGACCCCTTCGCCACCGCCATGGTGGTCGAACGGGGACATGTCGCCTGGGTGGGCTCCGAGGGGGCGGCCGACGCCTTCGCCTCCGGCGTGGACGAGGTCGTCGACCTCGAAGGCGCGCTCGTCACCCCCGCGTTCGTCGACGCCCATGTGCACACCACGGCGACCGGTCTCGCGCTGACCGGCCTCGACCTGTCCTCCGCGGCCTCGCTCGCCGAGGCGGCGGAGCTGATCCGCGGATACGCCGCCGCCCGCCCCGCCGACCGGATCCTCATCGGACACGGCTGGGACGCGGCCCGCTGGCCCGAGCGCCGGGCTCCGCGCCGCGACGAACTGGACGAACTGACCGGCGGCCGCCCGCTCTACCTCACGCGGATCGACGTCCACTCGGCCGTCGTCACCACGGCTCTGCTCGATCTCGTCCCCGGCATCCGCGAACTCACCGGCTTCCGCGACGGCGAACCGCTGACCGCCGACGCCCACCACGCCGTCCGCGCCGCCGCCTACGCGGCCCTCTCGCCCGAGCAGCGCACCGAGGCCCAGCGTGCGGCCCGCCGGCACGCCGCCTCACTCGGCATCGGCACCCTGCACGAGTGCGGCGGACCGGAGATCTCCTCCGAGGACGACTTCACCGGCCTGCTCGACCTCGCCCGCGCGGAGGCCGGCCCGCGCGTCGTCGGCTACTGGGCCGACCTCGACGTCGAGCGGGCCCGCGCCCTCGGCGCCGTCGGCGCGGCCGGCGACCTGTTCGCCGACGGCTCGCTCGGCTCCCACACGGCCTGCCTGCACGACCCGTACGCGGACGCCGCCCACACCGGCGTCTCCCACCTCGACGCGGCCACCGTCGCCGCCCATGTCGTCGCCGCCACCGAGGCCGGCCTCCAGGCCGGTTTCCACGCCATCGGCGACGCGGCCGTCACGGCCGTGGTGGAGGGCGTCCAGGCCGCCTCGGAGAAGCTCGGCCTCGCCCGGATCCGCGCCGCGCGCCACCGTGTCGAGCACGCCGAGATGCTCACCCCCGAGACGATCGCCGCCTTCGCCGAACTCGGACTGACCGCCTCCGTCCAGCCGGCCTTCGACGCGGCCTGGGGCGGTGAGGACGGCATGTACACCGACCGCCTCGGTGCCGAACGCGCCCGCACCCTCAACCCGTACGCCGCCCTGCTCCGGGCCGGCGTGCCGCTGGCCTTCGGCTCGGACAGCCCGGTCACCCCGCTGGACCCCTGGGGCACCGTCCGCGCCGCCGCCTTCCACCGCACCCCCGAGCACCGGATCTCCGTCCGCGCCGCCTTCACCGCCCACACGCGGGGCGGCTGGCGTGCCGTCGGGCGGGACGACGCCGGCACGCTCGTCCCCGGCGCCCCGGCCGACTACGCGATCTGGCGCGCCGAGGAGCTCGTGGTCCAGGCCCCGGACGACCGGGTGGCCCGCTGGTCGACCGATCCCCGCTCCGGAACGCCCGGTCTGCCCGATCTGACCCCCGGTGGTGACCTTCCCCTCTGCCTGCGCACGGTGGTGTTCGGACAAACGGTCTTCGACCGGCTGAACGGGTGACGTCGGGACATTTCGTACCGCCGATCGATGATCAACCGGCTCGTCGACGACCTGCGGATCTTCCCCACTGACCTGGCAGTATCGGTCATCTCCGCAGGTCAAACGGGTGTTGACAGCGAGCCGCCAGGGGCGGGTAGGTTCTCCCGCGTCCACCACAGGACGTCCGACCGGTTCCAAACCTCAGGTTCCGCGCCCGCGCCTCGGGGGCGAGGGAAGGTTTTTCCCGGCGGAGGGTGCGACCCGGGTGGGGCCCGGACGTTCAGTAGACAACGGCTCTCGGTCGACCCGCAGCCAGCGGGTTCCAGGTCGGCCCGAAGGGCGCCGGGCCCCGATCCGCACGCGACGCGTGCCGTCCTGCGCGACGCCCCGCCCACAATCAGCCCCGCCGCGACGGAGTCGCGCGCGGGGATCGCTATGGTGGGGGTTCGCGTATGTATCCGAAGGGGCAGCAGTGAACGACGGTGGCCAGAGGCGTTACGGCCCGCTCGGCAGAGCCTTGGTGATCATTCCGACCTACAACGAGGCGGAGAACATCAAGCCGATCGTCTCGCGCGTACGGGCGGCCGTACCGGAGGCGCACATCCTCGTCGCCGACGACAACAGCCCCGACGGCACGGGCAAGTTCGCCGACGAGATCTCCGCCGAGGACGACCATGTCCACGTCCTGCACCGCAAGGGCAAGGAGGGGCTCGGCGCCGCGTACCTCGCCGGCTTCCGCTGGGGCATCGAGCACGGCTACGGCGTCCTGGTCGAGATGGACGCCGACGGCTCGCACCAGCCCGAGGAGCTGCCCCGGCTGCTGACCGCGCTCAAGGGCGCCGACCTCGTGCTCGGCTCCCGCTGGGTCCCCGGCGGCCGCATCGTGAACTGGCCCAAGTCCCGCGAGTTCATCTCCCGCGGCGGCAGCCTCTACTCGCGCGTCATGCTCGACGTCCCGATCCGCGACGTCACCGGCGGCTACCGGGCCTTCCGCAAGGAGACCCTGGAAGGCCTGGGCCTGGAGGACGTGGCCTCGGCCGGCTACTGCTTCCAGGTCGACCTGGCCCGCCGCGCCGTCGCCGCCGGCTTCCATGTCGTCGAGGTGCCGATCACCTTCGTGGAGCGCGAGATCGGCGACTCGAAGATGAGCCGCAACATCGTCGTCGAGGCCCTGTGGCGGGTCACCGGCTGGGGTCTGACGGCCCGTGCGAACAAGGTCGGCAAGCTGCTCGGCCGTAGGTCCGCGGGCTGACGGCCGCCGGTCGGGGCTGATCCCTCCTTTACGACGTTCCTGCGAGGGGCCAGGCACACTGGGGGACATGACGACCGGCGCCACGCCTCCTCTCGCCCCGAAGCGCTCACGCGCGCGTACGTTTCTCCCGCTGGCACTCGCCGCCTGGCTGGTCCTCGAGATCTGGCTGCTCACGGTGGTGGCGAACGCCGCCGGCGGGCTCACGGTCTTCGGTCTGCTGCTCGGCGGAGCCGTTCTCGGCGCCGTGGTGATCAAGCGGGCCGGCCGCCGTGCCTTCAAGAACCTCACCGAGACCTTCCAGCAGGCCCAGGCGGCGGCGCAGCACGGCGTCCCGCCGACCGGCACCGAGCGGGTCGGCGCGGGCGACCGCAACGGCTTCCTGATGCTCGGCGGCCTGCTCCTGATGATTCCCGGCCTGATCTCCGACGTGGCCGGACTGCTGCTGCTCGTGCCGCCGGTCCGCTCCCTCCTCGGCAGGTACGCCGACAAGGTCGCCGAGCGCAGGATGAGCGCCGCTCCTCCGGGCAGCCTCCAGGACGCCTTCCAGCAGGCCCGGATTCACCGGCCCGACGGAAAGGTCGTGCAGGGTGAGGTCATCCGCGACGACGCCCCTCAGGGCCCGCAGCGGGTCCACGAGCCCCGTCCGCCGCTGACCCCGTAACCACCGCACCCCGAGCGGACGGGGGCCCCGGAGCCTCGGCCCGGGGCCCGAAAAGCTGCCCGGCGCGCATGGCTGCCCGGCGCGCAAGGCTGCCCCCGCCCTTCCTGGAGAGGCGAGCGCGCCTTCCCGGAGGGACGACAACGCCGTGGGGCCCGGTACACACAAGGTGTACCGGGCCCCACGGCGTTGCTCAGGCCGTGCCGTCCGTCAGGCGGACTTGCGGCTGTCGCGCGGATGTACGGCGATGTTCATGGCGCCGGAACGAAGGACCGCCAGCCTCTCGGCCAGGACCTCCTCCAGCTCCTCGCGGGTGCGCCGCTCCATGAGCATGTCCCAGTGCGTACGCGCCGGCTTGCCCTTCTTCTCCTCGGGGCCGTCCCCGTCCACCAGGAGTGCCTGGCTGCCGCAGACCTTGCACTCCCACTCCGGCGGAATTTCCGCTTCCACCGAGAAGGGCATCTCAAAACGATGGCCCTTCTCGCATGCGTACTCCACGGCCTGGCGCGGGGCCAGATCGATGCCGCGGTCGGTCTCGTAGCTGGTCACCACGAGGCGCGTGCCGCGAAGAGCTCGCTCACTCATGAATCGTGCCTCCCGGGCTTGTCGCCCACAGGACAGGTGTCGCTGTCGTCGTCATCCGGTCAACGTCCGGTCGGCGGTAAAGATTCCCGTTCCGGGTCATGCGTCGCCCGTCGTGCCGCCCCTTGTTCTACCCACCAGTGCCCGGTTTGTCACATCTGACAGCAGATGTCACCCAGCGTCTTCACCAAAGCAGCACGCAGTAACGGTCCGCCTGGCAGGCCAAAGGCGTACACTACCGGCCTTTCACTGCCGCGTCTAAATCCGCTCCGGAACCGGGTTGCCCGCGGCGGCCACGGCACGTCGTACCGGTACCCGCGCGAGCAGGAGAAAACCGGCCGCGAAGAAGATCACCAGAGAGATGATGGCATCCCGATAGCTCCCGGTCAGCTGATACGCGAGTCCGAACACCAATGGGCCCAGCCAGCTCAGGCCCCGGTCGCTCATCTCGTAGGCCGAGAAGTACTCCGCCTCCTTGCCGCGCGGGACGAGATGTGAGAACAGCGACCGCGACAGCGCCTGGCTCCCGCCGAGCACCAGACCGATCGCCGCCGCCAGACAGAAGAACGCCACCGGCGCGCCGGCCGGCAGGAAGTACCCCGCGCCCAGGATCAGCGTCCAGATCGCCAGCGATCCCAGGATCGTGCGCTTGGCGCCGTACGAACGCGCGAGCCGTCCCATGCCGAGGGCGCCCGCGACCGCGAGCACCTGTACCAGCAGGACCGCGGTGATCAGCGTCGTCTGGTCGAGCCCCAGTTCCTTGGAGCCGTAGATCGACGCCTGGGAGATCACGGTCTGCACCCCGTCGTTGTAGACGAGGTACGCCAGCAGGAACGACAGCGTCAGCGGATACCGGCGCATGTCCCTCAGCGTCGCCACCAGCTGCCGCCAGCCGCCGCCGACCGTCCCCTCGCCCTGCGGCTGGACGTGCCGGTCGCGCAGCCGCCGCAGCGGTACGAGGGTGAACGCGCCCCACCACAGTCCGGCCGAGGCCAGACAGATCCGCACCGCCGTCCCCTCGGAGAGCCCGAAGGACTCGTGCCCCGAGTACAGGACGAGATTGAGCACGAGGACCAGCGCCCCCGAGGTGTAGCCGAACGCCCAGCCGCGTGAGGAGACCGTGTCCCGCTCGTCCGGCTCGGCTATCTGCGGCAGATAGGCGTTGTACAGCACCATCGAGACCGCCAGCGAGGCGTTCGCCACGATGAGCAGGAACGCGCCCAGCAGATAGCGGTCGCCGCTCAGGAAGAACATGCCCCCGGTGGCCGCGGCGCCCGTGTACGCGGCGGCTGCGAGCAGCGGCTTCTTGCGGCCCGTACGGTCCGCCACGGCACCCACCAGCGGCATCACCACGACCGCCAGCAGGATCGAGGCCGAGACGGCGTACGCGAACAGCGAGCCGGCCCGCACCGGAATGCCCAGCGGGTGGACGAAGCCGTCCCCGTCCGCGGCCGCCTCGGCGACCGCCGTCAGATAGGGGCCGAGGAAGACCGTGACCACGCTCGTCGAGTACACCGAGCAGGCGAAGTCGTAGAAGTACCAGCCGCGCTGCTCGCGTCTGCGTTCGGCCGGATCGGCGGCGGGCCGCTCCGGCTCGGTGATGTCGGCAGTCAAGACCGCGGCCCCCTCGTTCGTCCCCGTGGCGGAGCGCGCGCTCAGACCCACACGCCCCGGTCGGTCAGCACTGCGCGCAGCGTCTCCAGATGATCGGTCATGATGCCATCCACCCCCAGGTCGAGGAGAGAGTTCATCCGCTCCGGATCGTTGACCGTCCACACATGGACCTGGAGCCCCCGGGCGTGGGCCTCGCGGACGAAACGGCGGTCCACGACCACGATGCCGCCCTGACGCTCCGGGACCTGCGCGGCGACCGCGCCCGCGCGCAGAGCCGCCGGGATGCCGAGGGAGCGCAGCCGCAGGGCGGCCACGCCCTTGACGCCGTACGAGGTCGCGAGCTGCGGTCCCGCCAGGCGCTGCGCCCGGGCCACCCGGCTCTCGGTGAAGGAGCCGACGCAGATCCGGTCCCACGCCTTGGTCCTGCGGATCAGGTCGACCAGCGGAACCAGGGAGGACTCGGCCTTGAGGTCCACGTTCCAGCGGGCCTCTGGGAACTCCTCCAGCAGCTCCTCGAAGAGCGGCAGCGGCTCCTTCCCGGCCACGCGCGCCTCGCGGACGGCGGCCCACGGGAGGTCGCGGATCCGCCCGGCGGTGTCCGTCACACGGTCGAGCGTCGAGTCGTGGAACGCGACGAGCGCACCGTCCGCGGTGGTGTGCACATCGGTCTCGAAGTAGCGGTATCCGGCCGCCGCGGCCCGGCGGAAGGCCGCCGCGGTGTTCTCGAGGCCGTCCGCCGTGCCGCCGCGATGGGCGAACGGGATGGGGGACGGGTGGTCCAGGTAGGGGTGGCGTACGCGAGTCACGGCCGCAGTATCGCCTGTTTCGGTGTCCCGGAGGCGACCACGGTGCTGCTCGATTCCTGCTCGGGGACGGCGAAACAGCGCAGGAAGAACTGGGCGAGCGGTCCGATGCTGAGGGCGTAGAGGACCGTACCGACGCCCACCGAGCCGCCGAGCAGGAACCCCGTGGCGACGACGGCGATCTCGATCGCCGTACGGACCAGCCGGATCGAGCGGCCGGTGAGCCGGTGCAGTCCGGTCATCAGCCCGTCGCGCGGCCCCGGGCCGAAGCGGGCGGCGATGTACAGGCCGGTCGCCGCCCCGTTGAGGACGATCCCGAGGACGAGGAGGGCGATCCGCGGAGCGAGCCCCTGGACCTCCGGCACCAGGGCGAGGGTTCCGTCCATGGCCACGCCGATGACGAACACGTTCGACACGGTGCCGAGGCCCGGCTTCTGCCGGATCGGGATCCACAGCAGCAGAACGGCCGCCCCGACGATGATCGAGACGACGCCGATGGTCAGTCCGGTCTTCTCGGCCAGACCCTGGTGGAGGACGCCCCAGGGCTCCAGGCCGAGCCCGCCGCGCACGAGGAGCGCCGAGCTGATCCCGTACAACGCCAGTCCGACGTACAGCTGCGTGAGCCGACGGGGCAGATGGCGACCGGTGAGCCGGCCGCGGAGGCCGGTGGCGATGGACAAGGTGGTGCCCCCTGTGTGGTGGTGGTGGACTGACTCATGACACTCTGTGGCGGGGGATCGGATGCCAACCATGGCCAATTCGAGGAAGGTGGACTGAATTTCATGGCTCAGTGGACCTCGGCCGTCGGGCCGGCTCAGCTCGCCCGGCAGCTTCAGACGCAGCAGCCCCGCCCGGCCGGGCCGGGCACGCGCAAGCCGCCCGCCTACCGCGCGCTGGCCGACGGGATCCGGCTCCTCGTCCTGGAGGGCCGGGTGCCGGTCGCGGCCCGGCTGCCCGCCGAGCGTGAACTCGCGGTGGCGCTGACCGTGAGCCGTACGACGGTGGCGGCCGCCTACGAGGCGCTGCGCGCCGAGGGGTTCCTGGAGTCGCGGCGCGGGGCCGGAAGCTGGACGTCCGTACCGGCCGGGAATCCGCTGCCCGCGCGCGGCCTCGAACCCCTGCCGCCGGAGTCGCTCGGCTCGATGATCGACCTCGGCTGCGCGGCGCTGCCCGCACCCGAGCCGTGGCTCACCCGCAGCGTCCAGGGCGCGCTGGAGGAACTGGCGCCATACGCCCATACGCACGGGGACTACCCGGCGGGGCTGCCCGCGCTGCGGCAGATGCTCGCCGACCGCTACACCGAGCGCGGCATCCCGACCATGCCCGAGCAGATCATGGTCACCACCGGCGCGATGGGCGCGATCGACGCCATCTGCCACCTCTTCGCCGGGCGCGGCGAGCGGATCGCCGTCGAGTCGCCTTCATACGCGAACATCCTCCAGCTCATGCGGGAGGCGGGTGCCCGGCTGGTGCCGGTCGCCATGGCCGAGGGGCTCGCGGGCTGGGACCTGAACCGCTGGCGCCAGGTGCTGCGCGATGCGGCACCCCGCCTCGCGTACGTCGTCGCCGACTTCCACAACCCGACCGGCGCGCTGGCCGACGAGGACCAGCGGCGGCAGCTGGTGGACGCGGCCCGGTCGGCGGGCACGGTGCTCGTCGTCGACGAGACGATGTCCGAGCTGTATCTGGACGACCGTGCGGAGATGCCCCGGCCGGTCTGCGCCTTCGACCCGGCGGGCGCGACCGTGCTCACGGTCGGCTCCGCGAGCAAGGCCTTCTGGGCGGGCATGCGGATCGGCTGGGTCCGGGCCGCCCCCGACGTGATCCGTTCGCTGGTGGCCGCGCGGGCCTACGCGGACCTCGGGACGCCCGTCCTGGAGCAGCTCGGCGTCAACTGGCTGATGCGGACGGGCGGCTGGGAGCAGGCGGTGACCATCCGCCGCACCCAGGCGCGCGAGAACCGTGACGCGCTGGTCGCGGCGGTGCGGGCGCAGCTCCCGGAGTGGGAGTTCGACGTCCCGGCCGGGGGCCTGACGCTCTGGGTCCGCACGGGCGGCCTCTCCGGCTCGCGGATCGCGGAGGTGGGCGAGCGCGTCGGCGTACGGGTCCCGTCGGGGCCGCGCTTCGGTGTCGACGGCGCCTTCGAGGGGTACGTGCGGCTGCCGTTCACCGTGGGCGGCCCGGTCGCCGAGGAGGCGGCCTCCCGCCTCGCGGCGGCGGCCCGCCTGGTGGAGTCGGGCGCGGGCACGGGCAACGAACAGCCGAGGGCGTTCGTGGCGTAGCGCCATACGCGCGTCGGCCACCGTTCCGCTCGGGCGGAACGGTGGCCGCACAGGGCGCGGTGGGGGTCAGCCCTCGGCCGGGACCGGGGCGTGGCGCGGCGGCGGGCCGGGGTCCGGTGCCGGCGAAGGGGCAGGCGCGGGGCCGAGGTCCAGGGCAGGCCCCGGGTCCGGGGCCGAACCGGGAGCCGCCGGGACCGCTGTGGTCGTCGCGTCCTGCCGTTCCGGCAGCAGCGCGAGGACCGCCTGCCGATGCGCCTCGCTCGTCGCGTCGTCGTACGGATCCGGCGTCGCCGGCACCTGGACCCGCAGGACCGGCCCCGTACCGAGGCGGGCGTAGCCGCGGCCCGGGGGGACGGCCGGGATCGGCGTGGTGTGCGGCGCGACACCGAGGACCGACTCGATCTGCTCGGGCGACGCGGGACCGAGGACGACCCGGGCGCGCGTGTGCGTCCGTACCGTCTCGCTCAGCGTGTCCACGCTGTCGAACTGCTCCGCCACCACCACCGTGACCTGCGCGGCCCGTCCGTGCCGCAGCGGCACCTGGAGGAGCTCCTGCGGGTCGCGGCGCCCGTCGGCCGCCGCCAGGTGCCCGAGGATGCTCGGCCGGTCGAGCAGGATCCACAGCGGGCGCCGGGTGTCGTCGGGGGCGGGACGGCCCGCCTGACGGGCCCGGTTCGCCGCGATGAGCCGCCGCTCCGTCTCATGCGCGGCCCACTCCAGGCTCGCCAGTGCGCCCGCGAGGCCGCACTCGACGGCCAGGACGCCCGCGCGGCCGGTCAGACAGGCGTACTCACCGGTGCCGCTGCCCTCGACGATCAGGACGTCGCCGTACGGCAGGGCCTGCAGGGCGATGGAGCGCATCAGCGAGGTCGTGCCGCTGCCGGGCTGGCCGACGGCGAGCAGGTGCGGCTCGGTGGAGCGCGGGCCCGTCCGCCAGATCACGGAGGGCGCGTCCTCCTCCCCGCCGGCGGCGAGGACCGGGACGGTCCGCTGGACGGCGTCGGCGTCGGTGAAGCCGAGGACCGTCTCGCCGGGCACGGTGACGAACCGTTGGGCGGCGATCGTGGTGGGCAGGGCGGGCAGCACGTTCATGACGAGCTGGTTGCCCTCCTCGTCCCAGTCGAAGAGGTACTCGCGGCCGCGCCCCGACTTGGCGTGCAGCAGTTGCTCGATACGGGCACGTGAGGCGGCCTCACCGTCGGTGAAGTACGCCGGGTACTTGATCCGCAGGCGCGTGAGGCGCCCGCTGTCGTCGAAGGCGTGGTCCCCGAAGGCGCCGCTCCAGTCGCCTCCGTGGGCGAAGAGGGGAGCGGGGTCCTCGGGGACCGAGAAGTACGGCACCAGAGCCTCGTAGAGGCCCTTGAGGCGTTCGATCTCCGACTCGTCGGGCCCGGTCTTGACGACCGGGCGCTCACGGCCCGTCCACGCGGCCGCGCCCATCACCGAGACAAGGGCGAGCAGCGGACCGTACGGGACGAGCGCTACGACGAGGACGCAGGCCGCGACCAGGAGCAGCGTGGGACCGCGCCGTTCCTTGGGGGTCGCGGCCCACCTGGCGCGCGCGGTCGCGGCCAGTCTCCGCAGACCACGTGTGATGGTGATCAGCGGATGGAGCACATCGGTGGCGCTGTCGGCGGCCGTGCGCGCGATCTCTCGACTGCGAGCGATCCGGTCGCTGCCGCTGCTCAGAATGCGGGGGAGTGGTCGCCGGGCCACGTCGTACTCCTGGAGTTGTGGAAGGGACTGTCGGGCGTCAGAACTTGATCCCGCCCAAGAGGCTGGCGAGGCTCTGGCCGCCTGCGGTGATGCTCGGGGCGATGGCGGTGCCCGCGAGGTAGAAGCCGAACAGCGCGCTGACGAGGGCGTGGGACGCCTTCATCCCGTCCTTCTTGAAGAACAGGAAGCAGATGATGCCGAGCAGGACCACGCCTGAGATGGACAGGATCATGAGGTGTTCTCCTGGTTGAGGGGACAGTCACCATGAGTCCTTCCAGGTTCACAGCAAGTATCTATGCGATTAAAGGTGCATATGGGTGAATGTCGGGCGATTTCACTTGACTGGCGGATGGAGGGGCCTCGTCCGGGTGGCGAAACGCGCGGAGCGCGCTAGCGCGGGAGGTGCTCGCGTCCCGGATGAGCTGCGGTGATCTTTGCCGTGGACGCCCCGCGTCATGTCGCCGGACGAGCAGTACCCTGTCGATTCACTCGTACGGCGGCGGTTGCCGTGCGCACGTCACAGTTCTGAGGAAAGAAAGGCGGGCACGTCCGATGAGCGAGACCCCGGACCCCGAGGTCATCGAGCTGGCGAGCAAGGTCTTCGACCTGGCGCGCACAGGGGATGCCGCGACGCTGGCCGCCTACCTCGACGCGGGCGTCCCCGCGAACCTCACCAACGACAGGGGCGACTCGCTCCTCATGCTCGCCGCCTACCACGGGCACGCCGACGCGGTCACCGCCCTGCTGGCGCGGGGTGCCGACGGCGACCGCGCCAACGACCGGGGACAGACCCCGCTCGCGGGTGCCGTCTTCAAGGGCGAGGACGCCGTCGTCCGCGCGCTGCTGGCCGGCGGCGCAAATCCGGAAGCGGGGACTCCGTCCGCCGTGGATACTGCTCGGATGTTTGGGAAGGCAGAACTCCTGGAGCTGTTCGGCGCCCGGTGACGCCCCGGTGAAGATCGGGGGCGAGATCCGGATGAACGGGCACTGAACCCCAGGTGAGAGCGGTGTCGTAAATGTGGTCGCGGTGGCGAAATGGCTGGGTCATCATGACGTCGGGCCCGCAACGGGCCACCGACGAGAGGCAGAGGAAGATGGTCAGCACCAAGCGAAGGACGACGGGCGGCTCGACATGTTGCTGCGCGGCCTAGGCGATCACCAGTGCCCCGTAGTTCCGGTCGTGTCGACAGCTTGATGTGAGGCGTCTTCCATGTTCGAACCAGTCATAGCGCCGAGCGGCACCCTGCTCGGCCTGCTGCAGAGGGGCCGCGGCGACGGCACCCTGCACGCGCTCGCCGCCCCCCGTGCCGAGGCCCTCGAGGCCCTGAACCACTGCGTTCTCAGCGACCCCCGCCACGACTGGCAGGTCGAGAACCGGTCCCTCTACTACGCACGGCTCTACCTCGACCTCGACGGCGGGCTCGAGGAGATCGAGGCCCACCTCTTCGGCGCCGAGGACCACTTCGACACCGAGGAGAACCGGACCGGGCTCGCGCTCGCCGTCCTCGGGCACCTCGCCTCCTACGGCCGCCAGGACGCCCTGGTGCTGCTGCGGCGGTACGCCGCGACCGGCACCAACTGGGCGTGGGCCCTCGACGAGCTCGCGCTGCGCGACGACGACGCGGGCCTCCGCTCGCTCGCCCTGCCCGTCCTCGCCCGCTTCCCGGCCGGCCCGGAGGGCGACGCCGAGCTGTCGAGCGCCGTACGGGACGCCTTCGAGCCCCGGCCGTGGCGGCTGTGGGCCGAGGACCGGCGCGAGGCCGTGGGCGCCCGGGTCAGGGCCGCCCAGGAACGCGGCTCCTTCGACCGCTGGCAGCGCCAGATGCGGCCGAGCGGGCCCCGGCCCGGCTGGAGCGTCCAGGCGGTCTTCGACTGGGCCCAGGAGGGTCTGGAGCGCGGCGCCGTGCTGCACGGGCCCGCCGCCCGCTGCCTCACCGCCGTCGCCGGACCCGAGGACCGGCCGCTGATCGTCGAGGCCGCCCGCAGCGGACCCGACGGGGCGCGCTGCGCCGCGCTCCACTACCTCGCCGAATCACGCGATCCCGCCGTCCTCGACCTGATCGAGGCCGCCGCCGGCAGTGACTCCCGTACCGTCGCCGAGGCCGCCGTCGCCGCCTTCGAGCGGATGTGCGGCGAGGCCGCCGTCGACCGAGCCCGCGGCTGGGTCCACCGGCCCGACGCGCTCGGCACCGCCGCCGCGGGCGTCCTCGCCTGCCGGGGCGGGGCCAAGGACGCCGCACTCGTCCTCGGAGCCCTGCGCGAGACCGTCCGGTCCGCGGGACCCGACGCGACCGCCCTCTACACCCTCGTCGACGGCGCCGGGCGCCTCGGCATCGCCTGCGCCGCCCCCGTGCTGCGCCACGTCTACCGAGAGACCGCCTCCTCCCAGCTCCGCGGCCGAACCGCCCGCGCCCTCGCGGCCACCGACCCGACTTTTCCGACGGGCTTCGCCGTCGAATGCCTCTGGGACTGCGAGGAGACCACGCGCGAAGTAGCGGCGCTGCACGCCGAGACCGGCGACGTCCGCGTCGCCGAGCGACTGCGGCGGCTGGCCGTCGACCCGGCCGAGGAGGCCGAGGTCCAGACGGCGGTCCGCAACCGGATAGGGCCCGACCTCCAGGTCTGAGCCCGGCGGCCGTCCTGCGGCTCCTGGCCTCGGCGCCCCCTCGGGGGCGGGCGCCGAGGAGCCGGGCTCGGACGGCCGTGAGCGTTGGGCGACGGCCCCGGCGACCGCTCGCCGGGGGTGCGTACGCAGGACTGCGGCTGCGCACCCCACAGGGGTGGGCCAGGTCTCCGTGACACGCCCGTCCGGCCGTCCCCGGCCCCAGGGGCAAACGCTCATAGGACGTTCCCCGGGCGTCCAGATGCATGTCGGCGGGAACACGCCGGGCGCGACGACAACACCGGTATGCGTGTCGTCATCGTCACCGAATCCTTCCCACCCGATGTCAATGGTGTGGCGCACTGCGCCCAGCAGACCGCGCGCCACCTCGTCCGCCGCGGTCATGACCCGCTCGTCATCGCCCCGGCCGTCGCCGGAGCCACCGACACCCACCCGGACACCGACGCGCCCTGCCCGGTCGTGCGCGTTCCGTCCCTGCCCCTGCCCGGCTACCCCCAGGTGCGCGTCGCCCTCCCCAGCCGCCGCCTCGCCACGGCCATCGCCGCGCACCGGGCCGATGTCGTCCACCTGGCGAGCCCCTTCGTACTCGGCGTACGGGGCATGGCCGCCGCGACCCGACTCGGACTGCCCGCCGTCGCCGTCTACCAGACCGACCTCGCCGGATACGCCCGCACCTACATGGGCACCGGGGAAGGCGCCGCCTGGCGCCGGCTGCGGGCCGTCCACGGCGCCGCCGACCGCACCCTCGCGCCGTCCACCGCCGCCGTGCGCGACCTGGAGACGCACGGCATCGGCCGCGTACGGCTCTGGCGGCGCGGCGTCGACACCGTCCGCTTCCGACCCGACCTGCGCGACGACACCCTGCGCCGCGAACTCGCCCCCGACGGCGAACTCGTCGTCGGCTACATCGGCCGCCTCGCCCCGGAGAAGCGGGTCGAGCTGCTCTCCGGCGTGTGCGGACTGCCCGGCATACGGGTCGTGGTCGTCGGCGACGGACCCAGCGAGCCGGCCCTGCGCGCCGCCCTGCCCGGCGCCCGGTTCCTCGGCCGCCGCACGGGCGACGACCTGGCCAGGATCTTCGCCTCGCTGGACGTGTTCGCGCACACCGGCCCGTACGAGACGTTCTGCCAGACCGTGCAGGAGGCGATGGCCGGCGGCGTCCCCGTCGTCGCTCCGGCCGCCGGGGGGCCGCTGGACCTCGTCGACCACCGCCGGACCGGTCTCCTCGTTCCGCCGGACGACTCCACCGCACTACGCGACGCCGTCGCCTCGCTCGCCGGGGCACCGGCCCTGCGCGCCGCCTACGGGCGGGCGGGCCGCGCCGCCGTCGAGGACCGGACCTGGGAGGCCGTCGGCGACGAGCTGATCGGGCACTACCTGGAGGTCCTGCGCGAGCGGACGGCGGTGGCGGCATGAGAGGCCCCGCGATACCCCGGCCGCTGCGCATCGTCCGGCTGGCCAACTTCGTCACGCCCACCTCGGGGGGCCTGCGTACGGCCCTCGAACAGCTCGGCCGCGGCTACCTCGCGGCCGGGCACGAGCCCGTCCTGATCGTCCCCGGCGACATGGAGAGCGACCGGGTGACCGACCAGGGCCGGATCATCACCCTCCCCGGCCCCGTGCTCCCCGGCACCGGCGGCTACCGCGTCCTCGCCGACCGGCGCCGCGTCCGCCGGATCCTGGAGGAGCTCTCCCCGGACCGCATCGAGGTCTCCGACCGTACGACCCTGCGCTGGACGGGGGAGTGGGCGCGACGGGCCAGGGTGCCTTCGGTGATGGTCTCCCACGAGACCGCGGACGGCGTCCTGCGGACCTGGGGCGTGCCCCCGGCCACCGCGGCCCGCGCCGCCGACCGGCTCAACCGCCGTACGGCGTGGGCGTACTCGCGGATCGTCTGCACGACCGAATGGGCGGAGCGGGAGTTCGTACGGATCGGGGCCCGCAACGTGCTGCGCGCGCCGCTCGGCGTGGACCTGGACCGTTGCCGGCCGGGGCGGCGCAGCACCGTCCTGCGGGCCGAGCACGCGGACGGCGAGCGGGTGCTGCTGCTGATGTGCTCGCGGCTCTCCGTGGAGAAGAGGCCCGGAACGGCCCTGGACGCGCTCGCGCACCTGCGCGGCCAGGGGGTGCGGGCGGCGCTCGCCGTGGCGGGCGAGGGGCCGCTGCGAGGCGCTCTGGAGCGGCGGGCGCGGGAGGAACGGCTCCCGGTGCGCTTCCTGGGGCACGTCGCCGACCGCGAGACCCTGGCCGACCTCCAGGCCTCCGCCGACCTGTGCCTGGCACCGGGGCCCGCCGAGACGTTCGGTCTCTCGGCGCTGGAGGCACTCGCCTGCGGGACCCCCGTGGTCGCCAGCTCCTCCTCCGCGCTCCCCGAGGTCATCGGGGACGCGGGCGCCTGCGCCACGGACGGCCCGGCCTCCTTCGCGGAGGCGGTCCGCTCGGTGCTCGACCGCCCGGAGCCGGCCCGCCGCGCGGCGGCACGCGCGCGTGCCGAACTCTTCGGCTGGGACCGCTCCGTCGCCGCGTTCCTCGACGCCCTCGAGGCGGCCCCGACCACGATCCGCGTCCCGCCGCAGGGGGTGCGCACATGACATCGGATCCCATCGCCGATCCCGCCCCCGCCGTCATGCCCGAGACCCGTCACGTGCGCCTGCACGCCGTCCCCGCCCCCCGTCGCGAACCCGGAGCCGGTCCGGTGACGCCCGCGCCTTCCGCCGTGCTCGCGCCCGCTCCCCTCCGCTTCGCCGTCCTCGGAGACTCCCTCAGCGAGGGCGTCGGCGACCGCGTCGACGGCACCTGGCGCGGCTGGGCCGCCCTGCTCGCCACCGGGCTCGCGGGCCCCGGGCAGCGGCTCGATCTCCGCAACCTCGCCGTCAGCGGCGCCCAGAGCCGGGAGGTCGCCGAGCGGCAGGCACCCGAGGCCGTGGCGTTCCGCCCGCACCTCGCCTCCGTCGTCGTCGGCGTCAACGACACCCTGCGCCACACCTTCGACATCGAACAGCTCGCCCGCCGCCTCGACCGGGTCTGCGCGGACCTGACCGCGAGCGGGGCCGTCGTCCTCACCGCGTGCCTGCCCGACCCCGGCCGGATGCTCGGCCTGCCGCCGCCGCTCGCCCGCCCTCTCGCCCGGCGCCAGAGGGCCGTCAACACCCTGGTCCACGCGCTCTCCGCCCGATACGACGCCGTCCACCTCCACCTCGCCGGCAGCGCCTGGACCGACGACCGGGCCCTGTGGAGCGCCGACCGCCTCCACCCCGGCGAGCGCGGCCATCGGGCGATCGCCGCGCGGTTCCACGCGCTCCTCGCCGACCGGGGCCTCGCCCATGGCACCGCGCCCTCACCCGATCCCGAACAGCCGCCGCCGACCCGGACGGAGGCGGTGCTCTGGCTCGCCACCGCGGGCACCGGATGGGTGCTCCGCCGCTGCCACGACCTCCTGCCCCAGCTGCTGCACCTGGCGGGCTCGGAGCTGCGGCACTGGGCGGGCGGCACCGACGCCCGGCTCGACCGGCGGGCCGAACACGCCCTGGCCGCCGCGCTCGCGGCCGTGTCCCTGGACGCCGCGGTGGCCACAATGGGGGAATGACAGGGCGCTGGGAGTTCTGGATCGACCGTGGCGGCACGTTCACCGACGTCGTGGGCCGGCGACCCGACGGGCGGCTGGTCACCCGCAAGATCCTCTCCCACGACCCTGCCCGCCCTCACGACGCGGCCGTCGCCGGTATCCGCCTCCTTCTCGGGCTCGGCCCCGATGAGCCGGTGCCCGCCGACCGGGTCGCCGTCGTGAAGATGGGTACGACCGTCGCCACCAACGCCCTCCTGGAGCGGCGCGGCGAGCCGACGGTCCTCCTCGTCACCGAGGGCTTCCGCGACGCCCTGCGGATCGCCTACCAGAACCGGCCCCGGCTCTTCGACCGCCACATCGTGCTCCCCGAGGCCGTCTACGAACGCGTCATCGAGGTCCCCGAGCGGGTCGACGCCCAGGGCCGGGTGGTGCGGCCGCTGGACGAGGACGCCGTCGCCGAGGAGTTGCGGGACGCCCACCGCGACGGCTACCGCTCCGCCGCCGTCGTCCTCATGCACGGCTACCGCAGCCCCGGCCACGAGAGCCGGATCGCCGGCCGAGCCCGCGCCCTCGGCTTCGCCCAGGTCAGCTGCTCCCACGAGGTCAGCCCGCTGATCAAGTTCGTGCCCCGCGGCGACACCACTGTCGTCGACGCCTATCTCTCACCGATCCTGCGCCGCTACGTCGACGAGGTGGCCCGCGAGCTCGCCGGTATCCGGCTGATGTTCATGCAGTCCAACGGCGGCCTGCGGGAGGCCGCCCACTTCCGTGGCAAGGACGCCGTCCTCTCGGGACCGGCCGGCGGCGTCGTCGGCATGGCCCGTACCTCGGGGCAAGCGGGGTTCGACCGGGTCATCGGCTTCGACATGGGAGGCACCTCCACCGATGTGTCCCACTACGCGGGCGAGTTCGAGCGTGAACTGGGTACACAGGTCGCGGGCGTACGGATGCGGGCCCCGATGATGAACATCCACACCGTCGCCGCGGGCGGCGGCTCCGTCCTGCACTACGACGGCCAGCGCTACCGCGTCGGCCCCGACTCCGCGGGCGCCGTGCCCGGCCCCGCCTGCTACCGCCGCGGCGGCCCGCTGACCGTCACCGACGCGAACGTGATGCTCGGCCGGGTCCAGCCCGACCACTTCCCCGCCGTGTTCGGACCGGACGGCGACCAGCCGCTGGACGCGGCCGTCGTACGGGAGAAGTTCACCGCCCTCGCCGAGGAGACCGGCGGCGGCCGCACCCCCGAGGAGGTCGCGGCGGGATTCCTGGAGATCGCCGTCCTCAATATGGCCAACGCGGTCAAGAAGATCTCCGTCCAGCGCGGTCACGACGTCACCCGCTACGCCCTCACCAGCTTCGGCGGCGCGGGCGGCCAGCACGCCTGCGCCGTCGCCGACGCCCTGGGCGTCGACACCGTCCTCGTACCGCCGCTCGCGGGTGTCCTCTCCGCGTACGGCATCGGGCTCGCCGACGCCACGGCCATGCGCGAACAGTCCGTGGAGGCCGAACTCGACGCGGAGGGGACGCACGCGCGCGTGACGGAGCTCTGCGACGAACTCGCCGAACGCACCACGGAGGAGCTGCGCGCCGACGGACTGCCCGACTCCGCGATCACCACCCACGCGCGCGTGCTGCTGCGCTACGCCGGCACCGACGCGAGCCTCCAGGCGGACCTCGCCCCCGCCGAGGAGATGCGCGAGGCGTTCACGGCCGTCCACCGCGCGCGGTACGCCTTCACCATGGACCGGCCCCTGGTCGTCGAGGCCGTCTCGGTCGAGGCCGTGGGACTCGCCGGGCCGCACGGTCCCGTGGCCGTAGAGGCGGGGGAGCCCACCGGGGAACGCCCCGCCGAACGCGCGCCCCGGGCGACCGTACGGATGTACAGCGGCCACGCCACCGCCGACACCCCGCTCCACCGCCGGGAGGACCTGCGGCCCGGCGACACCGTCACGGGACCGGCGATCCTCGCCGAGGCCGACGCCACCACCGTCGTCGACGCGGGCTGGCGGGCCACGGCCGGCGACGGCGGACACCTCGTCCTCACCCGTGCGACACCCCGCCCCGCGCGCGTGGCGGTCGGCACGGACGTCGACCCGGTCCTGCTGGAGGTCTTCAACAACCTCTTCATGGCGATCGCCGAGCAGATGGGCGTACGCCTGGAGAACACCGCCCACTCCGTCAACATCAAGGAGCGACTCGACTTCTCCTGCGCCCTGTTCGACCCCGAGGGCAACCTCATCGCCAACGCCCCCCACATCCCCGTCCACCTCGGCTCCATGGGGGAGTCCATCAAGGAGGTCCTGCGGCGCGGCGGCGACACCCTGCGCCCCGGCGACGTCTACGCGATCAACGACCCGTACCACGGCGGCACCCACCTGCCGGACGTGACCGTGGTGACCCCGGTCTTCGCCGACTCCGGCGACCGGCTGCTCTTTCTCGTCGCCTCACGCGGCCACCACGCCGAGATCGGCGGCATCACCCCCGGCTCCATGCCCGCCTTCAGCCGGACCGTCGACGAGGAGGGCGTCCTCTTCGACAACTGGCTGCTCGTACGGGACGGCCGACTGCGCGAGGAGGAGACCCGCGCGCTCCTCACCGGGGCCACGTACCCGTCCCGCGACCCGGACACCAACCTCGCCGACCTCCGCGCCCAGATCGCCGCCAACGAGAAGGGCATCGAGGAACTGCGGAAGATGGTCGACCAGTTCGGCCTCGACGTCGTCCACGCCTACATGCGGCACGTGCGCGCCAACGCCGAGGAGTCCGTGCGGCGGATCGTCGCCGGTCTACGGGACGGCTCGTACCGCTACGAGACGGACAGCGGCGCCGTCATCCAGGTGGCGGTCCGCGTCGACCGCGAACGGCGCTCCGCCGTCCTCGACTTCACCGGTACCTCGCCCCAGCAGGACGGCAACGCCAACGCGCCCACCTCCGTCGTGACGGCCGCCGTGCTGTACGTCTTCCGCACGCTCGTCGACGACGACATCCCTCTCAACAGCGGCTGCCTGGAGCCCTTGGAGGTCCGTGTGCCGCCCGGCTCCATGCTCGCGCCCGCCTACCCGGCCGCGACCGTCGCCGGGAACGTGGAGACCTCCCAGGCGGTGACCGGCGCCCTCTACGCGGCCCTCGGCGTCCAGGCCGAGGGCTCGGGCACGATGAACAACCTCACCTTCGGCAACGCGCGCGTGCAGTACTACGAGACGGTGGCGAGCGGCTCCGGCGCGGGCGACGGCTTCGACGGGGCCGACGCCGTCCAGACCCACATGACCAACTCCCGCCTCACCGACCCCGAGATCCTGGAGTGGCGCTACCCGGTCCGGGTGGACTCCTTCGCGCTACGGCGGGACAGCGGCGGGCGCGGCCGATGGCGCGGAGGGCAGGGCGTCGAACGCCGGATCCGCTTCCTCGAACCGATGACCGTGGCCCTGCTGACGGGCCACCGCCGGATCCCGCCGTACGGCATGGCGCACGGCGAGGCCGGGGCGCTGGGGGAGAACCAGGTCCGGCGCGCCGACGGCACCGTCGAGCACCTCGACGGGGTCGACACCACCGACGTCGGTCCGGACGACGTCCTGGTCCTGCGGACCCCGGGCGGCGGAGGCTACGGCACGCCCTGAACCGGCGCCGTCCGTCAGCCCGTCGGCACGAAGCGCACCACCGTCCCCGGCACGGCCTGCGCCGCCGCGGCCAGATCGGCCTCCCGGACCACCGCCACCACCGGATAGCCGCCGGTGGTCGGATGGTCGGCGAGGAAGACCACGGGCCGCCCGTCCGGGGGCACCTGCACCGCCCCCAGGACCATGCCCTCGCTGGGGAGTTCGGCCGTGACCGCCCGCTCCAGGGGTGGCCCCTCGGTACGCAGGCCGATGCGGTTGGAGGCGGCGGACACCCGGTACGCGCGCGTGGCCAGGGTGCGCAGTGCCCCCTCTGTGAACCAGTCGTCGCGCGGCCCCAGCCGGACCCGCAGGACGAGTTCGTCTGACGGGCCCGGCCAGGGAGGAGCGTCGAGCGGCCCCCGTACGCCCGGTTCCGCTCCCAGCGGCAGTACGGCCCCGTCCGCGAGCGGCGCCGGGCCGAGCCCGGACAGCAGGTCGGTGGAGCGGCTGCCGAGGACGGGTTCGGCGGCGATCCCGCCGCCGAACCCCACGTACGCCCGCAGGCCGTGGGTGGCCGCCCCGATGTCGAGGAGCGCGCCCGCCGGCACCCGTACGGCCGTGCCCCAGGCGGCCGGCCGGCCGTCGACGGTGACCGGGCACGGCGCGCCGCCCACGGCGACGGTGACCGCGCACCGGGGCCGCACCGCGCACCCGACGATCGTGGTCTCCAGGACCGCGGCGTCCTCCGGATTGCCCACCAGACGGTTCACCCGTCGCGCCGCGCCGGGATCCAGCGCCCCCGAGCGGGGCACGCCCAGATGCGCGAAACCGGTCCGGCCGAGGTCCTGGACGGTGGTCAGCGCTCCGGCCCGTACGACGGCGACAGCACGATCGGTCACCGGCTCTCCACCACGAAACGCACCAGCGCGCCGGGCGTCAGCAGCGCGGCGGGCTCGCGCCCCGCGTCCCAGAGGACCGTGTCGGTGGAGCCGATCAACTGCCAGCCGCCGGGGGAGGAGCGGGGATACACGCCCGTGTACGGCCCCGCGAGCGCGACCGAACCGGCCGGGACGGACGTGCGCGGGGTGGCCCGGCGCGGCACCTGGTACGGCTCGCCGAGACCGGTCAGATAGCCGAAGCCCGGCGCGAACCCGCAGAACGCGACCCGGAACTCGGTGGCCGAGTGGATCCGTACCGCCGTCTCCACGGACACCCCCCAGAGCGCGGCGACATCGGCCAGGTCAGGACCGTCGTAGCGGACCGGCACCTCGACGGCCCGCTCCACGCGCGCGTGGAGCGGCGGAATCGTCCACTCCCGCAACTGGCCCGCCAGGAGGTCCGGAGCGTCGACCCCGTCGAGCAGCACCGTCCGCGCCGCAGGGACGATCTCCCGTACGGAAGGCAGCGCACCGCCCGCGCGCCGGCGCAGCAGTTCGGCGTGGAACGCCTCGGTCTCCGTGCCGCTCCCCAACTCGACGAGCAGCGCCCGCTCGCCCACCCGGAACACGCGCCGCGCCTTCACGCGAACGCCTCGACCGTGACTCCGGTCGCCTCCAGCCCGGCGCGCACGCGCCGGGCGATGCCCACCGCGCCCGGGGTGTCCCCGTGCAGGCAGAGCGAGCGCGCCCGCACGGCGACGGAGGTCCCGCAGTGCGCGGTCACGACGCCGGACCGGGCCATGGAGACCGACCGTTCGACGACCTCCGCCGGATCGGCGACGACCGCCCCCTCCTGCCCCCGTGGCAGCAGGGAGCCGTCCGCCGTGTACGCCCGGTCGCCGAAGGCCTCGGCGACCACCGGCAGCCCCGCCTTCGCGGCCGCCTCGTGGAGCCGGGAGCCGGGCAGGCCGAGCACGGGCAGCCCGCCGCCCGCGAGAAGCACCCCGTCGACGACCGCCGCCGCCTGCTCCTCGTCGCGGACCACCCGGTTGTAGAGCGCGCCGTGGGGTTTGACGTAGGAGACCCGCGAACCTGCCGCGCGGGCGAAGACGTCCAGCGCGCCGATCTGGTACGCGACCTCGGCCGCCAGCTCGTCCGCCGGGACATCCATCGAGCGGCGCCCGAAGCCGGCCAGATCGCGGTACGAGACCTGGGCGCCGATCCGTACGCCCCGCGCGGCCGCCAGTTCGCAGACGCGGCGCATGGTGACCGCGTCCCCGGCGTGGAAGCCGCAGGCCACGTTGGCGCTGGTGACGACGGAGAGCAGCTCCTCGTCGTCGGTGAGCGTCCAGCGGCCGAAGCCCTCTCCGAGGTCGGCGTTGAGGTCGATCGAGGCCCAGGTCATGGCCGTTCCTTTCGTTCCCCGGCGGCCCGGGACATGAGGGCCGCCGGTGTCATACCAGTTCCCGGCCGCGGGTCTCCGGGAGGCCGAGCAGGGCGAGGACCGCGAGGCCGTAGCCGATGGCCCCGAAGACCAGCGCGCCGCCGACGCCCCAGCTCTCGGCGAGGAAGCCCACCAGGGTCGGGAAGACCGCGCCCACCGCGCGGCCCGTGTTGTACGTGAACCCCTGCCCCGTGCCCCGTACCGCCGTCGGGTAGAGCTCGGCGAGGAAGGAGCCGAAGCCGCTGAAGATGGCCGACATGCAGAAGCCGAGCGGGAAGCCGAGCACGAGGAGGAGCGTGTTCGCCCCGGAGGGGATGTTCGTGTACGCGAGGACGGAGAGTGCCGACAGGGCGGCGAAGAGCGCGATGTTCTTCTTCCTGCCGAGGACGTCCGTGAGGTAGCCCCCGGTCAGATAGCCGATGAAGGCCCCGGAGATGAGGAACGCCAGATAGCCGCCGGTGCCGACGACCGTCAGTCCCCGCTCGGTCTTCAGGAAGGTCGGGACCCAGGTGGCGAGGGTGTAGTAGCCGCCCTGGACGCCGGTCGACAGCAGCACCGCGAAGAGCGTCGTGCGCAGCAGATCCGGCCTGAAGACGGCGGCGAACGAGCCGCGCTCGGTGGCGGTGCGCCGGATCTCGGCCGCCTGCGGGGCGTCCTCGACGTTCCGCCGGACGTAGACGACGAGCAGCGCGGGCAGGGCACCGGTCCAGAACATGACCCGCCAGGCCAGGTCGGCGTCGACGAACGCGAAGACCAGGGTGTACACGATCACCGCGAGCGCCCAGCCGACCGCCCACGCGCTCTGGATGCCGCCGAGCGTACGGCCCCGGTGCTTGGCCGAGGCGTACTCGGCGACCAGGATCGCGCCGACCGCCCACTCGCCGCCGAAGCCGAGGCCCTGGAGGGCGCGGAAGACCATCAGGGTCTCGTAGTTGGGCGCGAAGCCGCAGAGGACGGTGAAGAGCGCGTAGGTGATGACGGTGATCATCAGCGCCTTCACGCGGCCGATACGGTCCGCAAGGATGCCCGCCAGCGCGCCGCCGATCGCCGAGACGACCAGGGTGACCGTGGTCAGCAGACCGGTCTGACCCTTGTCCAGGCTGAAGTAGGCGGCGATGGCCACCATCGAGAGCGGCAGCGTGAAGAAGTCGTAGGAATCCAGGGCGTATCCGCCGAACGCGCCGCCGAAGGCACGCCGGCCGCGCGGCCCGAGGGCCCGCAGCCAGGCGAACGCGCCCGTGTCGTCGTGCCGTTCGCCCTGGGGCTGCTGCTTGGTCTGTGCCGTGCTCATGTGCACCTCGCAGAGGGGGAGGAGGCGTGCTGAGTGACGTACTCGAGGACCGTGCGGTGTCGTCAACGTAGGGGATCGTTCAACGATCCGACAAGAGGTATGTCGTCACGTTCTTGTTTCCGCGCGGGACCTGGTATTGACTCGGCCGCGGACGACGAACGAATCGAGGCGCGGTGGGCGGAATCGGCGAACTCGCGGACGACCGGGCGCTGCTCGGGCGGACCAGCACGGCGGAACGGGTTGCGGACATCCTGCGCACCCGGATCGCCGAGGGCTTCTTCCCGCCCGGCACCCGGCTCTCCGAGGACAGCATCGGCGGCGCGCTCGGAGTGTCCCGGAACACACTGCGCGAGGCGTTCCGCCTGCTCACCCACGAGCGGCTGCTCGTCCACGAGCTCAACCGGGGCGTCTTCGTCCGGGTCCTGGCCGTCGAGGACGTCGCCGACATCTACCGCACCCGCCGCCTCGTCGAATGCGCCGTCGTCCGCGGCCTGGGGCAGTCGCCGTACGCCCTGGACGGTCTCGTCGCGGCGGTCCAGGAGGGCGTGGAGGCGGCGCGTACGGAGGACTGGAAGGGTGTCTCCACCGCCAACATCCACTTCCACCGGGAACTGGTCGCCCTGGCCGGCAGCGCGCGCACCGACGAGCTGATGCGGAGCGTCCTCGCCGAACTCCGCCTCGCCTTCCACACCGTGGACGACCCCCGCGGCCTCCACGAGCCCTATCTCGTACGAAACCGGGAGATTCTGGACGCCCTGGGTGCCGGTGAGCGCGCGACGGCGGAACGTCTCCTGGCCCGCTACCTCGACGACTCCCGCACCCGGATCGTCGAGGCGTACGCCAAGGCGGTCGAGCAGCCGGAGCCCCCGGACGCCTGAGCGGGCGCGGGTCCGGCGGGTCGCCTCCGCGCTACCACGTCCCGCCGGCCGACGGGGTCGCATCTGCGCCGTTTCGACCGTTGTCAGTTCGAGGACCTAATCTGTGCACCGTGACTTCGCCTGCCTCGACGGACTTCGTTCCGCCCCAGCTCAGCGCGGGGCCGCGGCCCGCGCAGGGTCCGGCCGCCGACGAAGGGCTCGCGCGGCGGCTTCGCGCGCTCGCGTGCACGGCCCCGCTGCACGACCTGGACGCGCGCAAGGCGAACCTGGCCGGTGAGTACTCGGTCTACGCGATGGCGGAGGTCGCCCTCGCCGCCATCGACCTCGTCACACTCAACATGGACTTCGACACGGGCGCCGACCACGAGCAGATCGTCGCCCGCCTCCTGCCCCGCGTCGGCGCCCAGGCCCCCGCCCGCCCCGCCGCCGAGCACGAGCGCGTCGCCCGCTGGGTCCTGGAGAACCTGATCAACGTCGGCAGCGTGGACCGCGGCTTCCGCGCCGTGTACGGCACGTTCGGCGCCGACGGCGTCTACACCCGCCGCGACTACGACTTCAAGCTGATCGAAGAGGTCCCCGGCTACGGCGGCGGGGTCTATCTCCGTACGACGGACGAAGCGGTCAACGTCCTCGTCGGCGCTCTCGACACCGACGTCACCAGCGCCCAGATCGCCGCCGAGGTCAAGCTGGAGGTCCTGATCAGCCGGGGCCGGCTCGCCGATGCCCAGCTCGCCGCCGAGCAGGCGCGGTACCGGACCGTGCAGTACGCCGAGACCCTCCGCAAGACCCTGGAGGCGACCCGGCGCAACGTACGCGCGGTGGACTGGCTGCAGGCCGTCCCGGACATGATCGCCGAGGCGCTCGACCACGTCGCCGACCGGTACCGCCACGAGAACGCGATCCTCACCAACATCCGCAAGGCCCGCGACGAGGCCGAGGACCCGGAGCACAAGCGCCGCGCCGCCGAACTCGTCGACATCGTCAAGGACTGCATCCGCCGCCACACCCAGCTCCAGTCCCGGCTCCTCGAGGCGGGCCCGCTCTTCCGCGCGGAGCAGGACCGACAGGCCTTCGCCGCCCCCACCTCGTACACCGGCATAGACCTCTACGGGCAGCTGGTCGCGCCGATCCTGCCGCTCCCCGTCGAGCAGGCGATCAAGGTCACGGACGCGTTCTTCGCGCGGGGTACCGGGCTGCGCACCCCGGCGTCCGTGCGCGTCGGCGACCTCGTCGAGATGCTCCTCACCCCGCCCGTCGAGCGCGAGCACCTCGGCGCGGAGATGCCCGAGCCGGACCTGATCGCCACCCCCGACGACAGCCGCTTCAGCGAGGAGCAGCTGGCGAGCGCGATGGAGCTGCTCGACCTGGAGCACGACGCCCCGCGCCGGCTCTCCGGACTGCTCGCCGAGGCCCGTCTGCGCGACCCCGACCTCCCGTACCTGGTCGCGCTCCTCGCCGTCCACGCGGCGAGCCCGCCGGTCGGCACGGCGTACCGCCAGGGCGAGGAGCGGCTGCTCTTCGCGGTCGACGACGGTACGCAGCTCGACGACCCGGAGTTCGGCGGCGCCGACCTGATAGTGGGTACGGCGCTCCTCGACGCGCTGGGTATGGCGGCGGACCGCTCGGAGGCCTCATGACCACCGACCGGTCGCCGCTGCCCGAGGTACTGCCCGGCTCGACGCCTGACGCGCAGCCCGAGGGCGTGCCCACGGCGCAGACGGCCGCGGAAGCGCGTGCGGTTCCGGACGAGGTGGTCCCCGCGGAAGCGCGTGTGGTTCCGGACGAGGGTGTCCCCGCCCCGGACCCTGACCCGGCCGCGGCGGTGCCCCCGCCCGCCTCCGGCCGGCGGAGCCCCGCCCCGTACGTGCGCGCCGTCCGGCTGACCCCGGCCCGCGCGCCCGAGCCGGGGATCCAGACCCCGCCCCGGCGGCGCGCCGTGAGCGTGACGCCCGTCCGCCTGCCGTTGCCCCGCCCCGAACCCACCGCACCACCGACCGACAGCCGTCCCGAGGAGCCCCAGCCGTGAGCGAACACCACGCCGAGCACGCCGCCGCGTGGAGCGAGCCGGAGCCCCCGCACACCGCTGCCGCACCGCACGCCGTCGCCGCACCCGTCACGCCCGCCGACGCAGCCGACGCCGCGCGGCTCGTGTCGTTCGGGCTGCAGCCCAAGCTGCTGCCCGCCCGGGACGCCGAGTACACCGAGCTGCTCCGCCGCTACCGCGAGGACCCCGCCTTCGCGCGCCTCGCCGACGCCGTCGCCACCGGGCTCGGGCTCGTCGTCCTGGAGGTCTCCCCGCGCGCGGGCATGGCCGTCACCGCCGGCGAGGACTCGGTCTTCGCCGTCCGCATGGGTGACTACGCCCGCCGCGCCTCCACCGACTCCGCCGACCGCTTCCTGCACGGTCTCGCCCACCTCGCCGTCGCCGCCATGGCGTTCCCCCGGCCCGAGGACCTCGCCGACGACGGGTACATCGGCCGCCTCACCGTGAACGGCGTCGACGCCTTCGTACGCCAGGCCTGCCGCCGCCTCGAAGAGCGCGCCGAGCGGCAGGGCGAGAACACCGACCCCGCCTCCGACGCCCCCGGCCTGGAGGCCGCCTGGCGGATCTACGCCCGCCGCAGCTCCACCGGAGCCACCAAGGACGCCCGCCGTCTCGCCGGCTCCACCACCGGCATCGTCGGCAAGGCCGTCGCCTTCCTCACCGACTCCGGCTTCCTCCAGCGCACCGGCGACGACGCGGGCGGTGCCTACCGCACCACGGCCCGCTATCAGCTCCAGGTCCGTGACATGGCCGGCAGCGCCGCCATGGCCGAGCTGCTCGACCTCGGAGTCGTCCCGGTCAGCGACGGCTCCGCGACCCTCCTGCCGCCGCCCGACGGCGACGACCTGGAGCTCGCCGCCGACGCCGGCCTCCCGTTCCATGCGTAACCGCCCCGCGTAATCACAGAACCAGTCGACGAGAGTCCGCCATGTACGAGTTGTCCCGGGTCCGCCTCTACTCCATCGGTCCCGCCGGTGCGCGTTACGCCGACACCGTCCTGGACCTGCGCGGAGTCGGCGCGCCCGTGCCTCACCCCGCCCCCACCCAGGCGGAGTTCTTCGAGGAGGAGCCGGTCGGGCCGCCGCGCCGTCCCGCCCCCGCGGGTGTGCTCTTCCTGGAGAACGGCGGCGGCAAGTCCGTACTGCTCAAGCTGATCTTCTCGGTCATGCTCCCCGGCCACCGCAACACCCTCGGCGGTGCCAGCTCCGGCGTGCTGCGCAAGTTCCTGCTCGCCGACGACTGCGGCCACGTCGCCCTGGAGTGGCAGCACACCCTCACCGGCGAGCTGGTCGTCGTCGGCAAGGCCAGCGAGTGGCGCGGACGGCAGGTCTCCAACGACCCGCGGAAGTTCGCCGAGGCCTGGTACTCCTTCCGTCCCGGCCCGGGCCTGAGCCTGGACAACCTCCCCGTCGCGGAGGCCACGTCCGTCCGCCCGCCCGTCGAGGGCGCGTCCGGCGCCCAGGGCCGCCGCCGCACCATGAAGGGCTTCCGGGACGCCCTCACGGACGCGGGCAAGGCGTACCCGCACCTGGAGGTCTACTGGGAGGAGATCCACGACCGCTGGAACGAGCACCTCGGCGACCTGGGCCTCGACCCCGAACTCTTCCGCTACCAGCGCGAGATGAACGCCGACGAGGGCGAGGCCGCCGGCCTCTTCGCGGTCAAGAAGGACTCCGACTTCACCGACCTGCTGCTCCGGGCGGTCACGGACACCCGTGACACCGACGGGCTCGCGGACCTCGTCAGCGGCTTCGGCAACAAGCTCGGACGGCGGGCCGAACTCACCGCGGAACGCGACTTCACCGCCGGTTCCGTCGACCTCCTCGGCCGCATCGTCGAAGCCGCCGAGACCCGGGCACGCGCGCGTGACATCCACGCCGGGGCCGAGCGCCGCACGCGTACGCTCGCCCGCCGTCTCTCCGCCCGCGCCACCGAGGAGCGCTCGCGCGCCGCCGAACTCGCCCAGCAGGTCACCTCCGCCGCGCACGCCGTCTCCGAGGCCGAGACGAGCCGTGGCCGCAGCTCCCTCATCGCTGCCGAACTGGCCTACCGGCACGCCTCCCTGGCCCTCACCGTCGCCGAGAAGGGCGCCGCCTCCCAGCGGCGCGAACTCACCGACGCCCGTACGCTGCACTCCGCCTGGCAGGCTGCCGAAGCCGTGCTCCGCCACCGGGCTGCGGGCGACCGCTCCGCGCGCGTGGCCGCCGCGATCCGCGAGGCCGAGCGCGACGCCGCGCCCGCGCTCGCCGCCCGCGCCAAGGCCGCCGCCGACCTCGTACGGGCCCTGCACGCCGCCGCGGAGGACGGCGAGCGCCACGCCACCGAGGAGGAGGAGCGCTCGGCGGCCCTCCAGGAGACCGGCGAGACCGCCCACCGCGACGCCACCGTCGCCGCCACCGAGGCCCAGCGCGCCCGCAGCGAGGCCGGACACCTGCGCCAGCGCCTCGCCGAGGTCGAGCAGGAGACCGCGGAGGCCGTACGGGCGGGCTGGCTCGACGACTCCGCCCCGGACGCCGACCCGGCCCGCGCGGCCCTCGCCGCGAGCGACGCCGAGAAGACCACGGTCGCCGCCTGGGACGCGGCCCGCGACGCCGCCCGCTCCGCGGCCGACCGCGCCCGCGAGGCCGCCGCCGCCGAGTCCCGCGCCGAACTCGCCGCGGCCCGCGCCACGGACGCCGCCGAGGCCGCCGAGCACGCGTACGACGCGGAGCGCCGCGCCGCCGAGTCCCTCGCGACCGACGACCGCCTCGCCGAACTCCTGAGCCTGCCGCCCCGGCCGACGGCCCCGCTGCCGGGCCAGCGTGCGGGGGAGGCCGGCGCGGGAGCGGCCGCCGCGGACCCGGCCGCGGGCGGGTCGCAGGGCGCTCCCGGCGCGGAAGGCGCCCCGAGCGAGCCCGGCACGGACGCGGACACCGCCTTCGGCCCCGCCGGGACGACCGGCCCCGAAGGGACCCACGGCCCGCTCACCGTCACCGAGTTCGACCGGAACGCCGACGAACTGCGCCGGCTCCTCGACCAGTCCATCGCCTCCGCCGAACGCCAGCTCTTCGACCTGCGCACCGCCGCCGCCGACGACTCCCGCATCCTCGGCGCGCTCGGCGACGGCGGACTGCTTCCGCCGGGACCGGACGTGCTCGCCACCGTCGAGTACCTCGGCGAGCAGGGCATCCCGGCCCTCCCCGGCTGGCGCTACCTCGCCCAGGCCGTCGACCCCGCCGACCACGCCGCCGTCCTCGCCGCCCGCCCCGAGCTGGTCGACGGCGTCGTGATCACCGACCCCGTCTCGTACACCCGCGCCCGTGAGGTGCTGAGCACGGCCGCCCTGCTGCCGCGCTCCACCGTCGCCGTCGGCACGGCCGCCGCGCTCCTCGCCCCCGTACCGAGCCCGCAAGCCGGCGAGGACCAGGGCGTCTTCCTCGTCCCGCCGAACCCGGCCATGCACGACGAGCACGCCGCCGACGAGGAGCGGCACGCCCTGCGCGCCCGCGCCGCCGCGCGCGACGAGGAGATCCGTACGCTCGCCGCCCGGCTCACCGGAGACCGCTCCCTCGCCGCCCGGATCGGCTCCTGGCGGGCCGACTGCCCGCCCGGCATGCTCGCCGAGCTGGCCGCGGTCGCCACCACCGCCCGGGAGACCGCCGAGGCCGCGGCGGAGACCCTCGCCGAGGCTCGTACGGTACGGGCCGAGGCCGACGAGGCCGCCGCCGACGCCGCTCGCGTACGGGACGAGCGCCAGGAGGCCGCCCAGCGCGCCCGCCGCGTCGCCGACGCCCTCGCGGGCCTCGCGTTCCGGCTGCGCGAGCGTTCCGCCTGGCAGGCCAAGCTCCGCGAACTGGCCGACGACGCCGCCGAGTCCGAGGCCCGTGCCCAGACCTGCCTGGAGCGTGCCCGCGCCGCCGACGAGGACCGCCGGGCCGCCCAGCGGGCCGCCGACGACGCCCACCGCACCGCCCGCGCCCTGCGCGCCGAACGCGCCGAGATCGCCGGGGCACCCGACCAGCTCCCCGAGGAGGACCCGGCAGCGCCCCGCACCGCGCTCCCCACCCTCCGCGAGGCGTACCGCGCCGCGTCCCAGCTGTACGAGAAGGTCGGCGTCGGTGCGGACCTCCGCGCCGAGCAGGCGCGCGCGGAGAGCGACGAGTCAGCGGCGCTCGCCGAGCTCGACCGCCTCACCAACAAGGTCCGCACCCGCGCCGAGCAGCTCCTGGAGTCGACCGACGGCGCCGACGGCCCGTCCCGCCAGGCCGCCGCCGCGCGCGCCGAGGCGCTCGTCCAGATGCTGGAGACCCGGGCCTCCGAGGCGAGCGAGAAGCTCGGCCGGCTGCGCGGCGAGGCCGAGCGGCTGGCCCCCGAGGACGGCGCGTCGCACACCGAGCTCCCCGAGGAGCTGGTCCCCGCCGACGCCGAGCAGGCCCAGACCCTGCTCCGTACCGCGACCACCGAACTCGCCTCCCGCAGCGACGCCCTGGAAGCCGCGCGCACCGCGCACGCGAGCCTCCTGCGGGCCCACCGCGCCTCCGAGGACGCCGCGAGCGGCTTCGACGAGTCCGCGGCGCTCCTGCGCGACCTCCTCCGTGACCACACGGAGGACGAGGAGGACGGGCCCGAGACGTACCCCGGCACGCTGGAGGAGGCCCGGCAGACGGCCGCCGAGGCCCGCCGCTCGCTGCGCGCCTGTTCCGCCGAGCTCTCCGCGGCGGACGCGGCCGTGCGCGAGGCGAGCGACATCCTCGTCCGGCACGCCAACTCGACCCGCTACGAGCAGGTCCGCACCCCCGCCCGCCAGCAGATCCGCGAACTGCCCGCCGCCGCGCTCCCCGAGCACGCCGCGAAGTGGGCCGAGGCCTTCGCGCCCCGGCTCCGCGTCCTCACCGACGAGCTGGAGCAGCTGGAGCGCAACCGCGACTCCATCGTCGACCGGCTCCGCGGCCTGGTGGAGTCCGCACTGACCACGCTCCGCTCCGCGCAGCGGCTGTCCCGGCTGCCCGAGGGGCTCGGCGAGTGGTCGGGCCAGGAGTTCCTGCGCATCCGCTTCGAGGAGCCGGACCAGGCGACCCTCACCGAGCGGCTGGGCGAGGTCATCGACGAGGCGACCCGCGCCGCCGTCAAGAAGAACTCCGACCTGCGCCGCGACGGCATGTCCCTGCTCCTGCGGGGCGTTCAGGCGGCGCTGGAGCCGCGCGGCATCGCGGTGGAGATCCTCAAGCCGGACGCCGTGCTGCGGGCCGAGCGCGTACCGGTCGGACAGATGGGCGACGTCTTCTCCGGCGGCCAGCTCCTCACCGCCGCCATCGCGCTCTACTGCACGATGGCCGCGCTGCGCTCCAACGACCGGGGCCGCGACAAGCACCGCCACGCGGGCACGCTGTTCCTGGACAACCCGATCGGCCGCGCCAACGCCACGTACCTCCTCGAACTGCAGCGGGCCGTCTCGGACGCCCTCGGCGTCCAGCTGCTGTACACGACCGGTCTGTTCGACACGACCGCGCTCGCGGAGTTCCCCCTGGTCATCCGGTTGCGCAACGACGCGGACCTGCGGGCGGGACTGAAGTACATCAGCGTGGAGGAGCATCTGCGCCCGGGCCTTCCGCAGCCCACCGCGGAGGACGGGGGCGTGCACGGCGAGATCACGGCGACCCGGATGTTCCGGCGCTCCTCGGTGGAGGAACCCGTCACGCGGTGACGACGACGAACGGCCCGGCCCCCTGGTGGGGCCGGGCCGTTCGTCGTACTCCCGTGCCTCGGGCCGGCTCAGCGAGCCCGAGGCACGGGCCGTGCCTCAGGCCGCCTCGGACAGCGCCGGCGCTTCCGCACGTCGTATCGCCGCGGCACCCTGACCGGGATCGGCCTCCGCCGCCCGTGTGGCCTTCTGCGCCCGGCGCCGCTCACGCCGCGACATCCGAACCGCACTGCTCGGCTCGGACACCACACCGTTGCGCTGCCGCCAGACCTGACGCGTCACCCACACATCGAGCACGCTCCAGGTCGCCACGACCGTACTGCCGACCGTGGTCAGCAGCGTCGGAAACGCGAGCCACGAACTCGTGACCGCGCAGAGGAAGGCCACCATCGCCTGTATCAGTGTCACCGACGTGATCATCACGGCTCGTACGGCGGCGGTACGCACCGGGTCCGGCAACCTGCGCCGGCCCTTCTCGTCCTCCACCCACAACTGCCGCGCGGACCGCGCCTCGTGCTCCATCGTCTCGTCACTCCCCACCGCTGAACGTCCTCAGGGGTGGCTGCCCGTCTTTTGTGGCTTTACACGGACACACCCCTCCCCGCACACAATGACGCTCGACGAGGGCAAAAGGTTTCCCCGCCTTCGTACCGGAACGAACACTTCCAGCCATCCCCCGCAGGTCGCCCGTGCCTTGGAGTCGAGTGTCCTGCGCCACAGCGCCGAAGCCCAACTCCCCGAATACCAGGACATCTCCTGATCAACGCTCACTCGGGAGGCTGAAAATCGCCCAGATGCGCCTTCGAGTTGGCTGTGATGCAGTAGTAGGCTCGCGCCGCCGTTTGTTGAAGCTGATGGTTGACGCCATGTGTTGACGCTGTGTGTTGACGCCGCGCGTCGCAAGGAGGACCTCCGCGCCGGGCGGAGGCCGGCCGAACTGGGGGAGGCCATGCGCTTTCGCGGGAAGTCCATCCGCCGGAAGATCGTGGCGTTGCTGCTCGTACCGCTCGTCTCCCTCACCGGGCTCTGGGGCTTCGCGACCGTCCTCACCAGCCGCGAGGCCGACCAACTCCTCGACGTGGGCTACATCGTCGACAAGGTCGGCTACCCGATCGAGGACACCGCGCGCGTCCTGCAGAAAGAACGCCGCCAGTCGCTCGTCTATCTCGCCGACCCGCGTGCCTCGGACGCCCTCACCACGCTGCGCACCCAGCGCGAGGCGACCGACCGTCAGCTCGCGGTCATCCGCCGGAACGCCGCCGAGTCCGGCGTACGGAGCGAGATGCGGCCCGTCGCCTCGCAGCGTCTCGACTCCCTGCTCACGGCGCTCGACGGCCTCGACGCGCTGCGCCGTTCCGTGGAGAACCGCAGCATCGACCGGATCCAGGCCCTCGGCTTCTACAACCGGCTCGTCGACCCCTGCTACAGCTTCCTCACCACTCTCCACGCGCTGGAGAACGTCGAGATGGACAAGCAGGGCCGTGCCCTCGTCGGCGTCACCCGCGGCCGCGAGATGCTCGCGCGCGAAGACGCGCTGGTCGTCTCCGCGCTCATCTCCGAACGCGTCACGGCGGAGGAGATCCGCGCGGTCGCCGATCTCATCGCCCAGCGCGACCTCATCTACGACATGAACCTCGAAGTCCTGCCCACCGCCGAGCGCGAGAGATTCGAGAGGTACTGGGGCAGCCCCGACACCCAGACGCTGCGCCGTGCCGAGGAGGACCTGATCGCGGCGGGGCCCACCCGGGACCCGCGCGTCGTCACCGCCGAGAGGTGGCAGCAATGGGCGACCCCGGTCCTCGACGACCTCGCGCGGGAGAACACCGCGGCCGGCGACCGCTACCAGGACCGTGTCCAGCCCGCCGCCTACAGCGTGCTGCTCAAGGCCGGTGTCGCAGGCGTCCTCGGCTTCCTCGCCCTGCTCGTCTCCGTCGTCGTCTCCGTCCGCATCGGCCGTGCCCTCGTCCGCGACCTGCGCCGGCTCCGCAAGGAGGCCCAGGAGGTATCCGGCGTACGCCTGCCCAGCGTGATGCGCCGGCTCGCCGCCGGAGAGCTCGTCGACGTCGAGACCGAGGTACCCCATCTGCGGTACGAGGACGACGAGGTCGGCCAGGTCGGACAGGCCCTCAACACCCTCCAGCGGGCCGCCGTCGAGGCCGCCGTCAAGCAGTCCGAGCTCCGCCGCGGTGTCTCCGAGGTGTTCGTCAACCTCGCGCGCCGCAACCAGGTCCTCCTGCACCGCCAGTTGACGCTCCTCGACACCATGGAACGGCGCACCGAGGACACCGAGGAACTGGCCGACCTGTTCCGCCTCGACCACATGACCACCCGCATGCGCCGCCACGCCGAAGGCCTGGTGATCCTCTCCGGCGCCGCGCCCTCCCGCCAGTGGCGCAAGCCCGTCCAGCTGATGGACGTGGTGCGCGCGGCGGTCGCGGAGGTCGAGGACTACGAGCGGATCGAGGTACGCCGACTGCCCCGGCTCGGCGTCGGCGGCCCCGCCGTCGCCGACCTCACCCACCTCATCGCCGAACTCCTCGAGAACGCCACCGTGTTCTCGCCACCGCACACCGCCGTGCAGGTCCTCGGCGAACGGGTGGCCAACGGCTTCACCCTGGAGATCCACGACCGCGGCCTCGGCATGAACCCCGACCTGCTGCTCGACGCCAACCTCCGCCTCGCCGAGACACCCGAGTTCGAGCTCTCCGACACCGACCGCCTCGGCCTCTTCGTGGTCAGCCGGCTCGCCCAGCGCCAGAACGTCCGGGTCTCGCTCCAGCCCTCGCCGTACGGAGGGACCACCGCGGTCGTCTTCATCCCGGCCGCCCTGCTCACCGACGCCCCCGAGACCGAGGGCGCGGGCTTCCGTCTGGACCGGGCGTCCGTGGACCGCCCGCCCCTGGAGCGCGGACCCCAGGGACGGCCGAGCGGCGCCGGCGACCAGCCGGGCCGCCGCCCCGCGCTCACCAAGGTGCCGGGCGGCGCGTCGACGACCGGCGGCTCCCGGCGCTCCGCGGGCTCCTCGCTGCTGGACGGGCCGCTCGACGACTCGCTCGACGTCCCCCTCGACGGACCCGTCGAGCTCGAAGCACCCCTCGGCGCCTCCGGTTTCGACGAGCTGCTCGGCCCGTCGGCCGCGGACCTGGAGGACACCGAGAGCGAGCGCGGTGGACTCTTCCGGCCCCGTGGCAACCGTCGAGGTCTCGCCCCCGCCCCGGGCGGCGAGCAGCACCAGCAGGCGCCGGACCAGTCGCCCGACCGGGCGGCCCACGACCGCGGCGGTATCGTGCCGCTGCCCCGCCGCCGCCCGCCGACGCTCGTCGTGGACCACGGCCGCCGGGTCGACGAGCCGGGCCGCGCCCACCCGGCCTCCGCCCCGGACACCGAGGCACCGGGCACCCCGCCCAACCTGGTACCCGTACCGCCCGTCACGCCGGTGCCGCCCGCCGGGGCCGTACCGTCCGTCACGCCGGTGCCGCCCGCCGGCGCCGGCCCCGTACCGCCCGCCGGGCCCGTGTCGCCGGACGGCCCCGCGCCGTTCGGCGGCCTGCCCCGCCGGGTCCGGCAGGCGAGCCTCGCGCCTCAGCTGCGCGGCACGGGCGACCGCACCGACTCCGAGGCCATCGGCGGCTCCACCGCCCCGGCGGCCGCAGACTTCGAGCGAGACGCCGAGGAAGTGCGCAACCGCATGGCATCGATGCAGCGCGGCTGGCAGCGCGGACGACAGCAGAACGCCGAGACCACAGCACCAGGAACGACACCCGAGGGGGACGGTCGATGACCGCACCGAACGCCGCAGCAACCCACACCTCCGGAAACGGCAACGGCGAGTTGAACTGGCTCCTCGACGAGCTGGTCCAGCGGGTCGGATCCATCCGCAAGGCCCTGGTGCTCTCCAGCGACGGACTCGCCACCGGTGCCTCCGGGGACCTGACCCGGGAGGACGGCGAGCACCTCGCCGCCGTCGCCTCCGGCTTCCACAGCCTCGCCAAGGGCGTCGGCCGTCACTTCGAGGCGGGCAAGGTCCGCCAGACGGTCGTGGAACTGGAGGACGCGTTCCTCTTCGTCACGGCGGCGGGTGACGGCAGCTGCCTCGCCGTCCTCGCGGACGCCGACTCGGACGTCGGCCAGGTCGCCTACGAGATGACGCTGATGGTCAAGCGGGTCGGCATCCACCTGGGGACGGCGCCTCGCTCCGGCCTGTCCACCGGAGGGTGAGTGGGGGGACTCCATGACTGACGGCACGACTGAGGGCACGGCCACCGGGACGGCCGAGGGCACGGCCGAGCGCACCACCGAAGGCGCCCACGCCGCGGAATCCTGGGACCAGGCGCCGCAGCCGGCCCACCACTGGTTCGACGACGAAGCCGGGCCGGTGGTCCGTCCGTACGCGATGACCCGTGGCCGGACCAGCGCCGCCACCCGGCACCGCCTCGACCTGATCGCCGTGGTGGTGCCCGAGCCCGCCGCCGACGACCCCGGCCGCGACCAGACGCTCTCCCCGGAACACGTGGAGATCGTCGAGCGCTGCTCGGACACGCCCCAGTCGATCGCCGAACTCGCCGCCGGACTCGACCTCCCGGTCGGGGTCGTCCGCGTCCTCGTCGGAGATCTCGTCGAGGACGAACTCGTCCATGTGACCCGCCCCGTTCCGCCGGCCGAGCTGCCGGACGTGAGCATTCTCCGCGAGGTGATCAATGGCCTTCGGGCGCTCTAGCCGCACCAAGCCGTTCGTCGAACCGGTGACCTTGAAGATCCTGGTCGCGGGCGGTTTCGGGGTGGGCAAGACGACACTGGTCGGCGCCGTCAGCGAGATCAGACCGCTGCGCACCGAGGAGGTCCTGAGCGAGGCGGGCCGGCCCGTCGACGATCTGCACGGGGTGGAGAACAAGTCGACCACCACGGTCGCCATGGACTTCGGCCGGATCACGCTCCGCGAGGACCTCGTCCTCTACCTGTTCGGCACGCCCGGACAGGACCGCTTCTGGTTCCTCTGGGACGAGCTCGCACAGGGTGCGCTCGGGGCGATCGTGCTGGCGGACACCCGCCGCCTGGAGGACAGTTTCGCGGCGATCGACTACTTCGAGCGGCGCGGTATCCCGTTCACGGTCGCGGTCAACTGCTTCGAGGGCGCACGGCGGTTCCCCGCGGAGACCGTCCGCGGGGCTCTCGACCTCGACCCCGAGGTCGAGCTGCTGATGTGCGACGCCCGCGACCGCGAGTCGGTGAAGAACGTCCTCGTGGCCGTCGTCCAGCACGCCCTGGTCCTCGCGGACCAGGGAACGCCCGTGACCACCTGACACCCGGCCGCGCCGGACGCCACGCGGTGGCGGTGCCGCTGCTCAGCGCACCGCCACAACCGCCGACCCGTGTCCGAACAGCCCCTGGTTCGCGGTGATCCCGACCCGCGCCCCGGGCACCTGCCGGTCTCCCGCCGCGCCCCGCAACTGCCAGGTCAGCTCGCAGACCTGCGCGATGGCCTGGGCGGGCACGGCCTCGCCGAACGACCCCAGACCGCCGCTGGTGTTGACCGGCACGCGTCCGCCGAGGGACGTGACCCCTTCCCGTACGAGCTTGGCGCCCTCACCGGCCCCGCACAGGCCGATGTCCTCGTACCACTCCAGCTCCAGCGCGGTGGACAGGTCGTACACCTCCGCCAGCGAAAGGTCCTCGGGCCCGATCCCCGCCTCCTCGTACGCCGCACGTGCGATCGACGCGCGGAAGGAGTGGGCCGAGGGGGAGGCGGCGACCGCCGAGTCGGTCGCGATGTCGGGCAGGTCGAGGACCGCCTTCGGGTACGTCGGTGTGACGGTGGAGACGGCCCGGATACGGACGGGGGCCCGATGCCCGTGACGGTGGGCGAACTCCAGGCTGGAGAGCACCAGCGCCGCGCCCCCGTCCGAGGTCGCGCAGATGTCGAGCAGCCGCAGCGGATCGGCGACGACGGCCGAGGCCGCGACCTCGTCCGCGCTCACCGCCTTGCGGTAGCGCGCCAGCGGATTGAGGGCTCCGGCCGCCGCGTTCTTCACCTTCACCTGGGCGAAGTCGTCGACCGTGTCCCCGTACAGGGCCATGCGGCGACGGGCGTACAGCGCGAAGTACGCGGGGTTGGTCGCCCCGAGGACCCGAAAGCGCAGCCAGTCGGGGTCGTCGGGCCGCTCCCCGCCCGCGGGGGCGAAGAAGCCCTTGGGGGCCGAGTCCGCGCCGACGACGAGCACCACGTCCGCCAGGCCGGCGAGGATCTGTGCCCGCGCGGTGGAGACGGCCTGCGCGCCGGAGGCGCAGGCCGCGTACACGCTGGTGACGCGCGCGCCCTGCCAGCCGAGGGCCTGCGCGAACGTCGCCCCCGCCACATGGCCCGGGTAGCCGCACCGCATGGTGTTCGCGCCGACCACCGAACCGACGTCCCGCCAGTCGAGCCCGGCGTCCGCGAGCGCGGACCGCGCCGCCGCCGTACCGTACTCGACGAAGCTGCGGCCCCACTTGCCCCACGGGTGCATTCCGGCACCCAGCACGGCGATGTCGTTCATGACCGCTCCTCCGTCCCGTCCGCCACGCGCGCGTGCACCGGCCGCCAGTGCCAGGTGGTCCAGACGTGGGTGTCGTCCTCGTCGAGGACGCCCGGCACCACCTCGACCTCCATGCCGACGGCGAGGTCCCCGGTCCGCACCCCGGGCGCCCCCTGTCCGAGGACGACCATCGCCTCGGCCGCCAGCTCGACCGCGATCAGGGTGTACGGGTCCCAGGGCGCGTCGGGGTCGGAGACATAGGGCGCGGGCGGGCGGTAGCGGCCGTCGGTGAACGACCACACGCGGCCCCGCCGCGAGAGCGGGGTCTCGACGAGTTCACCCCCGCCGGGGCAGCCGGGGTTGCGGCACCAGGCGTCCTCGCGCGGGAAGAAGACCGAGGCGCAGGCCGTACAGCGGGTGCCGAGGAGGCGGAACTCGCTCGCGCCGCCGGCTCCGTCACCGCCGGTCCCGTTCCCACCGGCCACGCCTCCGCCGCTGTCGTCCGTGAACCATCCGGCCACCACCGGCCTGCGCGTCCGTGCCACGACGGTCCTCCCCGACCCCGAGACCACCCTCATCTGACGAAGCGTCAGGAAGTCTGCCACGGATGTCGCGAGCTGAGAACCGTACGGGCCCTTATCGCGTCCCTACATGCGAACGGGCGGCCGGGACCCACGGGGGTGGTCCCGGCCGCTCGTCACGCTCCGGGTGTCAGTGCCCGGCCACCGACCGCCGCGCCACCGGGAAGTCGAAGAAAGTGCTGGGGAACGGCTCCGGCTTGAAGGTGAAGTGCCACCACTCCTCGGGCAGGTTCACGAAACCCTGCTCGGCCAGCGTCCCCTTCAGCAGCTGCCGGTTGGCCCGCTGCGCGCCCTGGATCCGTGGATCGTCGGTGTGCGAGAGCGTGTCGAAGCAGTCGAATCCCGTGCCCATGTCGACGGAGTTGTCCGGGAACCGCTGGTCCCGCGGGGCGGAGCACTCCACGAGCCTCTCGCCCGGCACGTACGGACGGGTGGGCGCGGCGGGCAGCCGCACGATCGTCACGTCGAGCGTCGAACCACGGCTGTGCCCGGACTTCTCGGCGATGTAACCGTCCTCGAACAGCCTCGACTTGTCGACCCGGGGATAGAACTCCTTCTTCATCCGCTCGTCGGCCAGATCCTGCGCCCATCGCACGAAGTGATCGACGGCGCGCTGCGGCCGGTAGCAGTCGTAGACCTTCAGCGAGTAGCCCCGGGCGAGGAGTTTCAGCTGTGCGCGGTGCAGCGCCTCGGCGGCGGGGCGCGTCAGAATGCACAGCGGCTGCCGGTAGCCGTCGACCCGCTCGCCCACGAAGTTGTGCTCCGTGGTGTAGCGCATCTCCTGAATGATCGTCCGGTCCACCGAGCTCAGCGCCACGAACTCCTTCGGCGCCTTCGGCTCCGGTCTGGCCTGCGCGGAAGGTACGGCGGCGGTGGCGGCCAGCAGCCCGGCGGCCGCCGACACGGCGAGTCCACGGAAAACGGAAGCAAGTCCTGTCATGTGCACCGTCTATCAGGTTCGCGGGGCACGGGAAAGGGTGATCGCATACGGTCCTGACGTGAAGGACTCCTACTGCTCCAGCTGCGGCACCCGTTACGCCGAGGCCGCCGGCTGGCCCCGCACCTGCGCCGCGTGCCACGCCGTCGCCTACCGCAACCCGCTGCCCGTCGCCGTCACCCTGCTCCCCGTCACGGACGACCGGGGGAGCGGCCTCGTCGTCATCACCCGCACGATCGAGCCCGCCCGGGGCGAGGTCGCCCTGCCAGGGGGCTTCATCGACCACGCCGAGGACTGGCGGGACGCCGTCGTCCGTGAACTGCGCGAGGAGACCGGGATCGAGGCGCCGGCCGAGGACGTCCGGCTCGCCGACGCACTCAGCTCCACCGGCGGTCACCTGCTCCTCTTCGGCCTCCTCCCGGCCCGCGCGGCCGCCGAACTCCCGCCCTCCGTGCCCACGGACGAGACGACCGGCTGGCACGTTCTCCACGCGCCGACGGACCTGGGGTTCCCCCTGCACACGGAGGCGGTACGGCGCTGGTTCGCGGGGGCGTACGCCTGAGGGGAACGCGGCCGGATCCCGGATCACGGATGTTGGATCCAACATCCAACATCCAACATCCGGGATCCGATGTCCGGTCGCCCGTCCGCGACCCCTACCCCTTCACCTCCCGCACCCGCACCGGAAGCCCCGCCTCGACCGGTCCGTCGTCCGTCACGCGTTCCACCACAACCCGGCCGTCCACCAGCCGTGACGTGTACCGCTCGATCTCGGCAGCCCCCCATCCGTCACCGGTGTCCCGTACGACGAGCCCCCCGCCGGTCCGCCCGGCGGCCGGCGCCCACACCTCCAACTCCAGCCCACCGTCCTCGCCCCGGACCGGTACGACCGCCCCCGCTCGGGCGAGCACCGGGATACGGGAGAGCGGCGCGTCGAGCAGGACCTGCCCCGGCCCCTCGTACGCCTGCCCCGTCGCCGTGTCGTACCAGCGGCCGCGCGGCAGCCGGACCGCCCGCCGGTCGGCGCCCCGTGCGAGCACCGGTGCGACCAGCAGCGCGTCGCCCACCAGGAACGCGTCCTCGCAGTCCCGCAGCGCCCGGTCCTCCGGCGCTCCCCACCACACGGGACGGATGTACGGTGCCCCGGTCAGCCGCGCGAGCTGGGAGAGGGTCACGAAGTAGGGCCGCATCCGCTCCCGCTCGGCGAGCGCCACGCGCGCGTGCTCCAGAACCTCGGGGCCGAACTCCCACGGCTCGCGCCGCCCCGCGCCGATCGCCGCGTGCGTACGGAACAGGGGCATCCACGCCCCGAGCTGGAACCAGCGCAGGAACAGCTCGGGTGACGGACTCCCGTCGAAACCGCCCACGTCCGGCCCCGAGTACGGCACCCCGCACAGCCCCAGGCCGAGGACCAGCGAGAGGGACGCCCGCAGCCCGGGCCACCCGCTCGACACATCGCCCGACCAGGTCCCGCCGTACCGCTGCATGCCCGCCCACCCCGAGCGGGAGAAGAGGAAGGGCCGCTCGTCCGGCCTCAGCCGGCGCAGCCCCTCGTAGCCCGCCTTCGCCATCGTGAGCCCGTACACGTTGTGCGCCTCGCGGTGGTCCCCGCCCCGCCCCTCAAGGGCGTGCCGTGCCGAGCGTGGCAGCGTCATGTCCCCGAAGGGGGAGAAGGAGACCGGCTCGTTCATGTCGTGCCAGATCCCCGAGAAGCCCTGTGCGAGCCGCTCCTCGTACAGCCCGCCCCACCACTCCCGTACCGCCGCGTCCGTGAAGTCCGGATAGGCGCACTCGCCGGGCCAGACCACCCCGTGGACCTCGTCGCCCCGCCCGTCGCGGACGAACGCGCCTGCCGCAGCCCCGGAGTCGTACACGGAGTTCCCCGGCTCCGCCTTCACCGCGGGATCGACGATCGACACCAGCCGTACGCCCTGCTCGCGCAGCTCCTCCGCGAGCCCCGGCAGATCCGGGAACCGCTCGCGGTCCACCGTGAACACCTGGTGCGCGTCGTAGTGGTCGATGTCCAGGTGCAGCACGGACAGCGGCAGGCCGCGCTCGCGGTACCCGCCCACCACCCGCCGTACCTCCTTCGCGCTGCCGAACCCCCACCGCGCGTGCTGTGGACCCAGCGCCCAGGACGGGGGCAGCGCCGGAGCCCCCGTCAGGGCCGCCCAGCCATGGAGCACGCGCGCGGGAGTACCGACCACCACCCAGCAGCGCAGCGGCCCGCCGCCCATCCGGACCTCGCTGGTCCCCGGCCGGTCGTGCCCGGACCCGGCCCCCTCCTCGCCTTCCGTGAGGGAGACCCGGCCGTCCCAGGAGTTGTCGTGGAACGCCAGATGCGTCCCCGCGTCCGCGACGACGAACTGCACCGGCATCGTGATGTACAGCGGATCGTCGCCGGGGGAGAAGCTTCCCTTGGGGTCGGTGTTCCACAGCCGGTACGTACCGTTCCGCAGCCGCGGCCCCGACGCCCGCCCGCCGAGGCCGAAGAACCGCGCGTCCGCCGGCACCTCGCTGCGCTGCACCCACCGCGCCGGCCCCCCTGACACCGGCTCCCACCAGCGCGGCGGCAGATCCCGGCGCAGCACCACACCACCGGGCGTACGGATCTCCACCGCCCCGTGCCGGGACACGGCCACCGTCACCCGCTCCGAGACCACCCGCCATCCGCCGTCGGTGTCCGGCTCCAGCCCGGCCCGTGGGTCGGGCTCGGGTGCCTCGCCGGCCAACGCGTACGAGGGGAGCGCCTCGGCCCCGTCCCAACCCCAGAAGACCGTGCCCCCGGCCGACACACAGACCCTCAGCTCGGATCGGGCGAACCGGACGATCCCCCCGCCCGGCATCGGCTTCGCCTCGCCCACCGGTCCCGGCACCCGGGCCCGCTCCGCCCCTCTCGGCGGCAACCCCCGCGCATCCGTCCGACGCTGCCGCCACGCCGAACGCACCGCCCGCAACCCCTGCACCGATCCGAACACCCTCACCGAACGCACCAGCTCACGACCGTCCATGCAGCTCACCCTGCCAGTCGCCAGGGCCCGTGCGCGGTTCGTTCAACTGCCGTTCACCCGTGGTGGGAGCACATATTCAGCCGTCCGACCATGGGCGGGGAACCCTGGTGCGAAAGACGATCACATGGCATCGTCCCTGTCAGCCGCGTCACGCGCACACCCCAGCACGTGCGCGCGACACACGCAGACCCGCGTACGCCCAGGGAGAACCGCCCCATGACATCAGCGCACACCGAGCCGCTCTGGCAGCCGGACGAGGAACGCATCGCCGCCGCCGCGGTCACCCGCTTCCAGGCCTGGGCCGCCGAGCGCCACGGAGCCCCGTCCGAGGGCGGGTACCCGGCCCTGCACCGGTGGTCGGTCGACGAGCTGGAGTCGTTCTGGCAGGCCGTCGCCGAGTGGTTCGACATCCGCTTCGCCACGCCGTACGAGCGTGTCCTCGGCGACCGCTCGATGCCCGGCGCCACGTGGTTCCCCGGAGCCACCCTCAACTACGCCGAGCACGCCCTGCGCGCCGCCGAGGAGCGCCCCCATGACACGGCCCTGCTCCATGTGGACGAGACACATGAGCCGCGCCCCATCAGCTGGGCCGAGCTGCGCCGACAGGTCGGCTCCCTCGCCGCCGAGCTCCGCGCCCTGGGCGTGCGCCCCGGCGACCGCGTCAGCGGGTACCTGCCCAACATCCCCGAGGCCGTCGTCGCCCTCCTCGCCACGGCCGCCGTCGGCGGCGTCTGGACCTCCTGCGCTCCCGACTTCGGCGCGCGCAGCGTCCTGGACCGCTTCCAGCAGGTCGAGCCGGTCGTCCTGTTCACGGTCGACGGCTACCGCTACGGCGGCAAGGAGCACGACCGCCGCGACACCGTGACCGAGCTGCGCGCCGAGCTTCCGACGCTCCGCGCCGTGGTCCACATCCCGCTCCTCGGCACCGAGGCCCCCGAGAGGGCTCTCACCTGGGCCGACCTGACGGCGGCCGACGTGGAGCCGGTCTTCGAGCAGGTCGACTTCTCCCACCCCCTCTGGGTGCTTTACTCCTCCGGCACCACCGGTCTGCCCAAGGCGATCGTGCAGTCCCAGGGCGGCATTCTGATCGAGCACCTGAAGCAGCTCGGCCTGCACTGCGACCTCGGCCCCGAGGATGTGTTCTTCTGGTACACCTCCACGGGCTGGATGATGTGGAACTTCCTCGTCTCCGGCCTGCTCACGGGCACGACGGTCGTCATCTACGACGGCAGCCCCGGCTACCCCGACACGGGCGCCCAGTGGCGCGTCGCCGAACGGACCCGGGCCACGCTCTACGGCACCTCCGCCGCGTACGTCATGGCGTGCGCCAAGGCGGACGTCCACCCGGGCCGGGACTTCGACCTCTGGGCGATCAAGTGCGTCGCGACGACCGGCTCCCCGCTCCCGCCCGATGGTTTCCGCTGGCTCCACGACGAGGTGCGCGAGGACCTCTGGATCGCCTCGGTCAGCGGCGGCACGGACGTCTGCTCCTGCTTCGCCGGAGCGGTCCCCACCCTCCCCGTCCACATCGGCGAGCTCCAGGCGGCCGGCCTGGGCACGGACCTCCAGTCCTGGGACCCGTCCGGCAAGCCGCTGATCGGCGAGGTCGGCGAACTCGTGGTCACCAACCCGATGCCGTCCATGCCGATCCACTTCTGGAACGACCCGGACGGCAGCCGCTACCGCGACAGCTACTTCGAGATGTTCCCGGGCGTGTGGCGCCACGGCGACTGGATCACGATCACCGACCACGGCTCGGTCGTCATCCACGGACGCTCCGACTCCACCCTGAACCGGCAGGGCGTACGGATGGGCAGCGCGGACATCTACGAGGCGGTCGAACGCCTCCCGGAGATCCGCGAATCCCTCGTCATCGGCCTCGAGGAGCCCGACGGCGGCTACTGGATGCCGCTCTTCGTCCACCTCGCGGACGGCGCGACCCTGGACGAGGCACTGATCGGCCGCATCAAGCAGACGATCCGTACCGAACTCTCCCCGCGTCACGTCCCCGACGACATCATCGAGGTGCCCGGCGTCCCGCACACCCTCACGGGCAAGCGCATCGAGGTCCCCGTCAAGCGCCTTCTCCAGGGCACCCCGATGGCCAAGGCGGTCAACCCGGGCTCGGTCGACAACCTGGACCTGCTGCACTTCTACGAAGAGGTGGCCCGCAAGCGGGCGCAGTGAGACGCGCGGCGGGGGGAGCGGCCCAGCGGCTCGACTCCCCCCGCCCTCACGCGAGTTCTACCCCTCGTACGTCGCCTGTGCCTCTCCCAGCACCTCCGCGAAGTCCGACGCCAGGCGCCGGGCGGCCGCCACGTCCAGCGCCGACGTCGTGATCCGCACCGCCGTCGGTGACGCGATCCGGAAGCGCGCCCCGGCCGCGACCCACCACCCGCGCGTCCGCAGCCCGTTGACCACCGCCGACTCGTCCCGAACGGGCACCCACACATTGAGCCCGCTCGCCCCGACCGACCGGATCCCGTACGAGCCGAGCCCGCCGATCAGCGCCTGCCGCCGTTCCGCGTACGCGACCTCCCCGTCCGCCACCAGCCGGGCGACCGCCGGGTCGGAGAAAAGGCCGACGACCGTCTCCTGAAGGATGTGGCTGACCCAGCCGGAGGTCATCAGCATCCGGCCGTCGTGCCGCGCCAGCGTCACCGGATCACCGGCGAGCCCCGCCCACCGCAGGTCGACGCCCAGCCGCTTGGACACCGTCCGCACCTGTGCCCAGCGCTCGAGCCCGGAGGCGGCCAATGTGGGCGCCTCCGGGCCGGCGAGCTGTGCGTTGTAGTCGTCCTCGACCACCAGAACCTCGGGGAACCCCCGCAGCATCGCCGCCAGTTCGTCCCGCCGCCGGGGCGTGAACGACGCCCCGGTCGGGCACTGGGCGCGTGGGCTGCAGACCAGCGCCCGCACCCCGGCCCGCAGGGCCGTCCGCAGGGCGTCCGGCGTCATTCCCTCCTCGTCCACGGCCACCGGCACCGTCCTCAGGCCCAAGGCCGTCACCAGGTCGAGGAGATGGTGGAATCCGGGATCCTCCACCGCCACCGCGTCTCCCGGCCGCAGCTCGACCGAGAGCAGCCGGGCGATGCAGTCGAGCGCCCCGTGGGCGAACGTCACCCGCTCCGCCGGTACGCCGTCCCGGGCGAACCAGGCGCGGGTCAGGTCTTCGAGCGCCGTGAGCCGGGGCGCGGCGCGGTGCGAGCCGTACACCGGCCGGATCTCCGCCGGAGGGCGCAGGACCGGCAGGAAGGCGGGGTCGGGCAGGCCGCTGGCCAGGTCCACCAAGCCCGGCGGGACCCTCGGCGGTCGCCGCGAGGCAGCCGAGGCCGCCTCCGCGACCACCGTGCCGCCCCGGCCGTGCGTGACCACCAGGCCCCGACGCCGCAGCTCCTTGTACGCCGTCGCGACCGTGCCGGCACTGACTCCCAGCTCGTCCGCGAGCCGCCGCACGGGAGGCAGCGCGACGCCCGGGGCGAGCTCGCCCTCCGTCACGCCGCGTTCGACGGACGCGGCAATCCCCTTGGCCGTCGCCCCCTGGATCGAATATTGTGTTGCCACGTACTGAACTATGTATCAATACAAAACTCAGGTCAAGGGGGAACCGAGTGAGCCGCCGGACTTCGTGGCACAGCACCGTCCTCAAGCGCATACCGGGCGGCCGCGACGGCCGCCGCATGCTCGTCGTCAGCATCATCGACAAGACCGGCACCGGCCTCTGGGCCGGCTGCACCGTCCTCTACTTCACCTACGTCTCCGGCCTCGGCCTCGGCCAGGTCGGCCTCCTCATGACGGTCTCCGGCGGCGTCGGCATCGCGGGCGCTCCGATCGCCGGCCGCCTCGCCGACCGCTTCCCCCTCGTCCGGCTCATCGTCGGCGCCCAACTCGTACGCGGCGGCGCGCTCCTCGCCCTCCTCACCACCGACAACTTCTTCCTGCTGACGCTCTACTCCGCCCTCGGCGCCCTACCCGACCGCGCGGGCAGCGTCCTCATCAAGCTGTACGCGGCCCGCCAGGCCGGACCCGACCGCGTCCGCTACCAGGCCATCCAGCGCACCACGGTCAACATCGGCTGGTCCATCGGCGGCCTCGGCGCCGCCGCCGCACTCGCCACCGGCAGCACCCGCGCCTACGCACTGCTCCTCGTCGGCAACGTCGTCACGTACCTCGTCATCGCCGTCCTCACCCTGCGCTGCGCCGAACCCCCGGCCCCCTCCCGGATCGCCGTCACCTCCCGAACCGCCGAGGACCGGGCACCCGCCACACCGGCGAGCCCCTGGCGCGACCGCACGTTCCTCGCCTACACGGCCACCGACGCCGCCCTCTTCCTCGACGACACGATCCTCCAGGTCGCCATCCCGCTCTGGATCGTCCACGCCACCACCGCACCCGTCGGGATGGCCCCGCTGCTGCTGGTCCTCAACACCGTCCTGGTCGTTCTCTTCCAGGTCCCGCTCGCCCGCTTCGGGGCCACCAGCCAGGCCGCCCGGCGTCTCCTCGTCCCTCTCGCCGGCCTCTTCGTGGTCGGCACCCTCGCCCTCGCCGCCTCCGCCGCCGGCGGCAGAGCCCTCGCCATCACGGCGCTCGTCGCCGCGGTCATCGCCTTCACCTTCGCCGAGATCATCCACGCGACCGCCTCGTGGGAACTCTCCGTCGCCCTCGCCCCGGCGGAAGCACAGGGTGCCTACCTCGGCGTCCACGGACTCGCCCAGTCCACCCAGCGTTTCGCCGGCCCCCTCCTCGTCACAGGCGTCATCTCCGCCGGCGCTCTCGCCTGGCCCCTCCTCGGCCTCGGCCTCGTCGCCGCGGGCGCGGCACAGCACCGTGTGATCCGCGACCGCCTCACCAAACCGTCACTGTCAGTGCCGACGGTTACGGTGAGTGAGCACTGATCGACAGCACTCAGGGGGAGACATGACCAAGCCCGGCACCACCACATCCATGCGCCGCGCCCTGCGCCGCGAAGTCCCCAGCACCGTCGGCCTGCTCGCCGACGAGGACGACTTCACAGCCATGCGCCGGTACGCCACCTTCGTCTTCGACGACCACCCGGACTACCTCCGCCAGGTCGAAGGCCTCCTCAAGTCCCTCGCCAACCAGGGCGGACACACCACGGTCGCCCTCTTCGACCCCGAGGAGTACGCGCAGCACTGCGAAGACACCGGCATCGACCCCGACCGCCCCGCCAGCCGCAGCCGCTACACCGCCGAACTGGCCGCCACAGGCGCCCTCGTCGCGTACACCGGGCAGCCCATGACCACCCTCGTCCCCACCCTCATCGACACCAGCGTTCGCCACGCCACCTGGGAGTACGCCTCCACACTCCTCGCCGACGCCGGAGACTGCGCCTCCTGCGGACAGGACATCGGCCGAGCCGCCTTCGCCCACGCCGCACGCCTGCTCACACGCCTCCTCGAAGCCGCCGGCCCCGGCAGCCACCACCTCGTCTGCAGCGTCCCCGCGGACGACGAACATCTCCTCGCCGTACTCCACGCCACCCGCGACGGGGACGGCCCCGCCCACCTCGACAGCGGCGAAGGAGCCGAATTCGCCACCGTCCTCGCCGCGGGAATCGCCCTCGACAGCTTCGGGGGAGTCGTCCTGCGCACCCAGATCCCGGGAACACCCGACCGCCTCCACGGCTGGCGCCTCGGCGGAGGGACCCTGCAACCCCTCACCGAAGCCGAGGTCTTCAGCGCCTACTGCACCGACGCCCACACCGGAGAACCGATCGCCCCGGAACCCGGCGTCGACTACCGGGCCGGCTTCGCCCTCACCCCCGACGAGGACGACTGGCCCTCCCACCACTGACGCCGAAGGGGCTCCCCGCCACATCCGTGACGGGAAGCCCCTTCGACACCTACGAACGAACCGGGATCACTCCCCGGACAGCACCGCCTGCGCGGCCACCCGGGCCTCCTCGGCCGTGTCGGCGGCCCGAGCCGCCGCAGCGGCCCGCTCGCACTGAGCCAGCGTGTACTTCGCGAGCGTCGCCCGCACATAGGGGATCGACGCGGCACCCATCGACAGAGAGGTGACACCCAGACCCGTCAGCACACAGGCCAGCAGCGGATCCGAAGCGGCCTCACCACAGACACCACAGCTCTTGCCCTCGGCCTTGGCCGCCTCGGCAGACAGCGCCACCAGGTCGAGCAGCGCCGGCTGCCACGGATCCTGCAGCCGCGACACCGCACCGACCTGACGGTCGGCGGCGAAGGTGTACTGCGCCAGGTCGTTGGTACCGAGCGACAGGAACTCCACCTCCTGCAGGATCGAACGAGCCCGCAGCGCGGCGGAGGGGATCTCCACCATCGCACCGAACTTCGCCTGCAGCCCCGCCTCACGGCACGCGTCGGCGAACGCCTTCGCGTCCGTACGGTCGGCCACCATCGGCGCCATGACCTCGAGGTACACCGGCAGGCCCTCGACGGCCTTCGCCAGCGCGGTCAGCTGCGTCCGCAGCACCTCCGGGTGGTCGAGCAGCGACCGCAGACCCCGCACACCAAGCGCCGGGTTCGGCTCGTCCGCCGGCGTCAGGAAGTCGAGCGGCTTGTCCGCACCGGCGTCCAGCACACGCACGACCACCCGGCCCTCGGGGAAGGCCTCGAGCACCTTGCGGTACGCCTCGACCTGCTTCTCCTCCGACGGAGCCTTCTTGCTGTCGTCCAGGAAGAGGAACTCCGTACGGAACAGACCGACACCCTCGGCGCCGGCCTCCACCGCGGCCGGCACGTCCGCCGGACCACCGACGTTGGCCAGCAGCGGCACCTTGTGCCCGTCCGAGGTCGCGCCCGGACCGCTGGACGCGGCCAGCGCGGCCTTGCGCGCGGCGGCGGCCTCGGTCAGCCGCTCCTTCCGCTCCTCGGTCGGGTCCACGAAGATCTCCCCGGTGGAACCGTCCACCGCGATGACCGTGCCCTCACCGATCTCGCCCGCGCCCGGCAGCGCCACCACGGCAGGCACACCCAGCGCCCGCGCGAGGATCGCGCTGTGGCTGGTCGGCCCGCCCTCCTCGGTCACGAAACCGAGCACGAGCGCCGGGTCGAGCAGCGCCGTGTCCGCGGGAGCGAGGTCCCGCGCGATCAGCACGTACGGCTCGTCGCTGTCCGGTACACCAGGCATCGGCACGCCGAGCAGGCGCGCGACGATACGGTTCCGCACGTCGTCGAGGTCGGCCACGCGCCCGGCCATGTACTCACCCGCACCCGCGAGCAGCTCGCGGTAGTGGGAGAACGCGTCGTAGATACCGCGCTCGGCGGTGCTGCCGACCGCGATCCGACGGTCGACGTCGGCGATGAGCTCGGGGTCCTGGGCGATCATCGCCTGGGCCTCCAGCACATGCTGAGCCTCGCCGCCCGCCAGATTGCCGCGCGCGATGAGATCGGCGGCCACAGCCTCCACGGCCTGACGGGCGCGCCCCTGTTCGCGCTCCGCCTCCTCGGCGGGAATCTGCTTGGCCGGCGGCTCGAGAACCGCCGTACCCATGTGCCGGACCTCGCCGATCGCCACTCCGTGGCTGACGCCGACGCCTCGCAGCGTTGTCTCCATCTCACCCGTCTCCGATAGAGCGGCGGCATCCGGCCGCCGCGATGAATGTCGAACTCGTGGTCGTCACGAGGACGACGCCGACCTCAGCGCCAGCTGAAGAGCTGGTCGTCGGCCTTCACGTCGCCGCTGTCCACGACATCGGAGAGAGAGTCGGCCGTGGCCTCCAGGGCCACGACGGGGCAGATCGGGGACTTGCCGGCGGCCTCGACGCCGGCGGGGTTCCAACGGACGACGGCCTGTCCCCGCGTCACGGTGTCCCCCTTGTTCACGAGCAGCTCGAAGCCCTCCCCGTTGAGCTGAACGGTGTCGATCCCGAGGTGCGTCAGCACTCCGTGTCCCTCGCTGTCCACGACGACGAACGCGTGCGGGTGCAGAGAGACGATGACGCCGTCGACCGGCGACACGGCCTCCGACGGCTCACGTACGGGGTCGATGGCGGTGCCGGGACCGACCATCGCGCCGGAGAAGACCGGGTCGGGTACTGCGGCAAGACCGATGGCGCGTCCAGCAAGCGGCGACGTCACGGTTGTCATGGGAAGCCTCCCAGGGGCGGAGATGGTGTGGCGCCGTCACTGCCTGTCCTGGACGGCGTACTGTTCAGAAGCGTATGTCATGGGAAGTCCCGGTTCCGCACGAGATGTACCAGTTGGCGGACCTAGGGCTAGCCGGAAACGATTTGCCTCTACTGACGGTGGGATGTACTGTCGTACTCCTGCCTGACCCCAACGCGACTTTGAGTCGTGGGTCGGCAGCACCTATCAAGCCAGATCCTAACCCCAGTGGTCTACACCTCTGCATGCCTGCGGAGGGGTGGTCAGGGGGAGCGAAAAAGCCTGGTAGTGTTTGACCCCGCCGCAAGGGAAAGCGCGAAAGTTAATTCCCGAAACGGCACGCCCGCTCCAGCGGGTGGCAGAAACGGAAAACGGATCTGCTAAGCTGGAAACACGAAAGACCGAAGGGAAAAGCCCGGAGGAAAGCCCGAGAGGG